>NZ_QCWL01000001.1:2151997-2187078 GCF_003064505.1 Geobacillus sp. LYN3
TGAACGAAAAATTCAATATATACTAAAAATATAAACCCCGCCTTCCTCCCACAGCTAAAGCAGTGGGCTTCCAGCGGATGTTCTCGTGAAGATAATGAAAAAATTCGTCGTAAAACCAAAAAACAAAATGATTGACAAAACAAAGAAGGCGGAATAAGATAAAAAATAAAGTTTGGTTTGGTGCAAAATTATAACCTTAACGCAATTTATTGATAAGGAGGAAACTAT
Source organism: Geobacillus sp. LYN3 (assembly GCF_003064505.1). Lineage (NCBI taxonomy): Bacteria > Bacillati > Bacillota > Bacilli > Caryophanales > Anoxybacillaceae > Geobacillus > Geobacillus sp. LYN3. The sequence continues at coordinate 2,152,226 of NZ_QCWL01000001.1, forward strand.
TATGCCTTCAGTAAAATTGCAACGTTTATCCGAGGCAGAAGAAGGAGAACGTTTCCGTATTGTGAAGCTTGACATACAAGATGGAACAATGAAACGAAGATTGCTTGACTTAGGATTTGTCCCAGGATGCGAAATAAGCGTTCTGCAAAAAAGCCCACTGGGAGACCCAACCGCATATCGTGTCAGCAACACAACGATTGCATTGCGGAAAGAAGAAAGTGACCATATTTATGGGGAGAGGATACGCGATGTCCACAAATGAATATACAATCGCACTTGCGGGAAATCCGAACACAGGAAAAAGCACATTGTTTAACGTTTTGACCGGATTGCGTCAGCATACCGGAAATTGGCCGGGAAAAACGGTCGTTCATGCGGAAGGATTTTTTACGTACAATAACAACCGCTATAAAATGATCGATTTGCCCGGAACCTATTCGCTTTATTCGAATTCGGCGGATGAAGAAGTGGCGCGAGATTTTATTATTTTTGAAAAACCCGATGTTACGATAGTGGTACTCGATGCTACCGCTTTGGAACGAAATTTAAATCTTGCTTTGCAAGTGTTGGAGATGACAAGCAGCGTCATCGTCTGTGTGAACCTAATGGACGAAGCGAAAAAGAAAGGAATCCGCATCGATACCGAGAAACTAGCGGCAACATTAGGAGTGCCGGTCGTTCCGATTTCCGCGCGCAATAAAGAAGGAATCGACACGTTATTAAAGACAATCGATTCGATGGTGCGTGGAAAAATCAAAACAAACCCGATTGCCGTCCGGTACAGTCCAGAAATTGAACAATGCATCGAAAAGCTCATTCCACGCGTGAAAGAGGTTATTGGCGATGCGTACCCTGCCCGCTGGGTCGCGCTTCGATTGCTTGACGGAGATATGTCTTTGCTTCACGCTCTCCAACAACAACCGCTTCCATCCGTAAAGGAGGTGTCTATATATGCATGCCACGATACCGCAAAGTCCGTTTGAAGAGCTGATGAATGAAGCGCGAGCACTGGCGCCTGCGGATACGCGCGAACAAATCGTATCGGCTATTTTTCGCACCTCCCAAGCGATTTGCAATGAAACGGTTACCTATACGAATCAAGCAAAACAATACGAAACGGAAAAGCTAGACCGCATTTTTACTTCAAAATTATGGGGATTTCCGATCATGCTTGCGATGCTTGCGGTCGTTATTTATATAACGATTGCCGGCGCGAATATTCCATCTGACATGCTGGCAAGCTTTTTCGGATGGCTTGAAGGATATCTTACCCTTTTCTTTCAAGCACTGCACGCCCCTGACTGGCTGCACGGGTTGCTTGTGTTAGGGTTATATCGAGGCACTGCTTGGGTCGTCAGCGTGATGCTTCCGCCGATGGCGATTTTCTTTCCAATTTTTGCATTGCTAGAAAACTATGGATATCTCCCGCGTGTTGCTTTCAATATGGATCGCTTGTTTAAAAAAGCGGGGGCGCACGGAAAACAATCGCTCACGATGGCGATGGGATTTGGGTGCAACGCCGCGGCTATTATGTCAACGCGCATCATTGAGTCGCCGCGCGAACGAATGTTGGCGATTTTGACGAACAATTTCGTCCCTTGCAATGGACGGTGGCCGACATTGATCTTGCTGTCTTCCTTATTTATGGCGGCAGGCTACACTGGCGGATGGAAAACATTGGTCACTGCTAGTGTCGTCGTCGCGATGGTGCTGTTTGGCATCGTCGTTACGCTTACCGTCTCATGGGTGCTATCAAAAACGGCGCTCCGCGGCATCCCCACCCATTACACATTAGAACTGCCGCCATATCGGCGCCCGAAAATATGGGATACGATTGTTCGCGCCACATTAGACAAATCCATTTATGTGCTAAAGCGAGCCATTGTGGTTGCCGCTCCAGCTGGAGTATTAACATGGATACTAGGAAACATTCATATCGGGGATACGACCGTCCTCGCCTATATCGCTGATTGGCTCGATCCTTTTGCTAGAGCGCTTGGACTTGATGGCTATATTTTAATGGCGTTTATTTTAGGATTGCCCGCCAATGAAATCGTCTTGCCGATTTTATTAATGGGGTATTTATCGACTGGTTCCTTGACGGAAGTCGATGGTCTGCACTCACTCAAACAAATTTTCGTCGACCACGGCTGGACATGGCTGACCGCGCTCAATATGATGCTGTTTTCCTTGCTTCATTATCCGTGTGGCACCACGCTCGTTAATATTTACAAAGAAACGAAAAGCAAAAAATGGACGTTTGTCGCTTTTGCGCTTCCGACAAGCATCGCTATTGCTGTCACGTTTTTCACCGCGCAACTTGCCAAATGGTTTGGCTTTGTATGAAAAATCCCCGTTTCCTTGTTTAGAGGAAACGGGGATTTTTGCGTGTGATTGTAACTTTATGGTTTTCTATTAATCAAGTTAGTTTACCCATCGTCCTGTCAAATTTCCCCTCGCCGTTAAATACGATAATCGCTTCCATTCAATCAGTTTCCGACCTGAACCTCCCGATGGCTAAAGCCACGGGGTTCTTGTGTACTATAGAGCTTCTTCCATACCTTCGCATGGATACTGACTCTAATTCCACAAGACTTTCATGGGCAAACACCTCACTGGTGCTTATCGCCCTGTGCGCCCGATTCAAGACGTTGGATTTTTCTTCTCTATAAGAGTAGTATACCATCTTTGACTACGTCAAAGCAATCGGTTCATCCCATGTCTAAAGACGGGCTACACCCTGCATGGGCTTTCTCCGATTGTACTTGTAAATACTCGTGGGTTAGATGATGAATTATGTATTTTCCACACGTCGTGATCGCATAGAAAATGCAGAAAACGTTTGAACGTAACAAAATTTTCAGCTAAATCTGTCCAGATTGGATCAAGTAAACGCCCACCTTTTTTGCTGACCTCAATATATTTCTTTGCCGTCGAGGCCAATGAACGAAATTTACCATTCAAAAGCAATTTAATTACAGAAAATAGGCCGTTTTGTTTCCAATCGGTCATTTTAAACGCTGAAGAAGCCATTAATTGTTTAAGAGAAAGAATCATTTTTTCCATATAATCTTCCATCGTGCCTAATAAATGAACCAATTCGGAAACAAATATATTGCTTATTCCTGAGGAAACTACGCTTCCAATTACATTTTGCTGGATAAAAAATGTCTTTTCGCTGCATTTAACCATACACCCGCTCCTTTTCGAAAACAAAGGAGCGGGATATGGTCAATCATACTTCCCTTACTTCTTCCAAATGCGACACATCGCCTTCAGTAATCAATTCAAACTTCCCATCGTTTACCTGCACGGTCGTAACGCTGGTTCCATACATATACGGAGGAGCCCAAAGCTCTTTTAACGGCATGTTTTTGAAACGAGCGATAACCGTCTTTAACACCACCCCATGCGTAACAATTAAAATGTTTCCTTCAGGGTGGCGTTTGATAATTCGCTCAATGGCGGCAAACGCCCGGTTTTGGACATCGATGAACCGCTCGCCGCGCCGTGGTGTGTATAAATGCGGATGATTCCAAAAGTGGTCGAACATAATAGGATCCAATTCTTTGATTTCCTCATGGGTCTTTCCTTCCCAGTCGCCAAGGTGAATCTCCCGCAGCTGTTCTTCGGTATAAATCGGAATCAGCCGCTCGCCTCGAATTAACTGGGCGGTTTCGAGCGCTCGTCCGCTTGTGCTGGCATAAATCGCGGTCAAGTCAACCTCTTCTAATCTTTTTCCAAGCCGCATCGCGTCTTGCCGCCCCTTTTCCGTAAGCGGCGAATCTTGCCACCCTTGCATCCGCTTTTCGACATTCCATCGCGTTTCTCCATGTCTAGTTAAATATAACGTTGCCATTCTCATCGTTCCCCCGTTCATATTGTTTCTTATTGTTCTACCGCTGGCACAAGCAAGCGGAATGCTATGCTCCCTTCATCGGTTGCTTTCAATTCGGCGTGGATGCCGTTTGGCAAAATCGCCATCGGGTCGGTATGTCCAAAATCTGCATCATACACAATCGGAAAATCGTATCCGCGCGTCGAGCGCAACAACATGTCCCGCAACAGTTCCGGCTGGTGTTGAAACCCTACAGACGGATGAAATCTTCCGACGACAAGACCATGAATTTGCCGAAAAACACCGATTTGGCGCAACTGTGTCAAATAGCGGTCAATGGACGCCGGCGTTTCTTCCTCGTCATCCTCGATGCATAAAATCGCCCCGTCCATATTCGGAAAATACGGCGTCCCCGCAAGCAAAAGCAGTGTTCCCATATTTCCTGCAATAATGCGCCCGGTAGCACATCCCGATTTTAACACCTTCATCCCGCTGTTTGGAAGAGAGCTCCGCGGACGATTGTCTTCTATGTCCCATTTCAAATGTTCAAACACCCAGCAGTCGGAGCTATTGATTTCAACAGCTTTGGCCTCTACTAAAACTGCCTCAAAATATGTTTTCGTATAGGGAAGCAATCCGCCATATTCGCCAAACTGCGGCAGCACGGCCGGTCCTAAAAACGTTACCAACCCTGTCTGCTGATAAATCGCGGCATGAAGCGCCGTAATGTCGCTGTAGCCCATCAATATTTTCGGGTTGTTTTTGATTAGCTCATAATCTAATTCCTCGAGCAGCTGGTGCGAACACGTTCCGCCGATCGTCGTAATGATGGCGTTAATCTCGGGATTGGCAAACATTTCATACAAATCTTCGAGCCTCTCCTCGATCGTTCCTGCCATATACTCATTCCGCTTGCATGCGTTCTTTCCAACGACGACTTTAAATCCTAAGCGTTCTAACTCGCTGATGCCCCTTTGTAATCGTCTTGGGCATAATGCCGCAATCCCTGCCGAAGGAGAAACGATGCCAATCGTATCTCCCCGCTGCAGCCTTTTTGGACGTATTATCATCGCTGCTCCTGCTCCTCCCATAACCGTTTTACTTCCATGAGACGCTGCGCCTGATCAAACGTGAGGCGATAAATATCGGGCATCGACAGCTGCTGCCAAAAGGCAAAATGATAAGAAGAGTCGTAATAATTCATGATTAATGTCATGATATTGCCATGTGTGCCAATGACAATGTTTTTTCCGCTATATGTATCGAGCACATCTTGAAACGCCTTTACTCCCCGCCGCTGCGCTTCTTTATTCGACTCTCCTCCCTGAAAAGAAAAGTCTTCATTATGCCAAAGCTGATCCATCGCCGCCTCAAAATCGGCCACTGGCTGGGCCGCAAGCTTCCGTTCTTTAAATCCGTCTACAAGAATAACAGGAAGCTGATGATATATCGCAACCTCTTCCACCGTTTCGATCGCCCGCGCATACGGACTGGAAATGACGACATCGATTTGTTCTTTGTTCAAGATTTGCGCGACGCGCTTAGCATCTTGTTTTCCCCGCTCCGATAACGGCCGGTGCCGTTCATCAGGCGTAAAAATCGAGTGGGCGTGCCTCACCAAATATACGTTTGTGTTCATCTTGCCTCATTCCTTTTTAACCAGTCTAACGTAAAATCGACCAACTCCCGTTGTTTCATCAGGCGGCATTCGGCATTGCCAACATAGCCGATGTGTCTTTTCAAAGTGCTTGCCAATTTGCACAAAACGCTCTTCATCGGTTTCGACATCGATAAATGTCTTCCACACCCGCCGGCCATTTTCCATTATGGCAGCTCCTTGCAAAAATGTTTTCTTGCCTAACAGCGGATTTCCCGACTCCATCGAAAATCTGCCGCCCGCAAGCATGATGATTTGCCTTATTATCCTATCCCCCACATGCCAGCCGTTTCATAAGCTTCGTAAGAGAAACTCCTTCCGGCATCCTCATTTGTTCGACTTCACAAAAACCGTGACGTTCATATAGACGAAGCGCCGGTGTGTTCGCGCTTCCTGTCATCACGATGATTTCGTGAGCATCCCGCTCTTTACGACAGACAAACTCGATCAGCGCACTTGCAATCCCTTGCCGGAAAAAGTCAGGATCCACCATCAAGCGGCAAATATGAATAGTCTTTTCTGTCCGCTCATAGGAAATCGCTCCTGCCAGTTGTCCCAGCTTCATATATCCAAAAAACCGTTCTCCGCACCGTCGTAACGTTGCGACTGTATCTTGCAATGGCGGAAGGTCGGGAAATCCGATCAGCCGCGCCTCGACAGCGTAAGAACGGAATTGAAGGAGCAGCACCGCCTCCGCCCATTCGCCTGCCTCTATGTTTATTTCCTGAATCATGCCTTCCTTTCTGTTTCATCATGCGCCATCCATTTTTACTTCTCGATGATCGCTTTGTTTTCCTTTTTGCTTCACGAAAAAAGACGATCTTGCCTGAGGGCATCAATCGTCTTCGTTATCGTCTATCAGTAATTTCATCCATCGCTTCTTGCAGAAATTGATATCCTTTTTGTTCCCGTCCATCTTTTCGTATCGTCCATTCTTGTTTTTCCAATGCCAGCTCACCGCGTTCATTTTTGACAAATGGCATATGAAGGACAATCATATCATCATCCTTGTTGATCGTATAGCCGATGTAATACTTGTTTCCTGTGCCTTCTTCTTCGAAAATGCCGACTTGGTCCAAATGATAAACATCCATCAACGGCTGCAGCGTGTCAATAAACTCATGGATAATCACGCTTCTTGGCGCAAATTCCATCTTTCTCCCTCCTCTCATCGACGGAGTACGTATAATCGTCCGTTAATGGCAAACGAGATGGCGCCGGTTTCTTCGGAGACGACGATTACAAGCGCATCACTTCGCTCTGTTAACCCAATTGCGGCGCGATGGCGGGTACCTAATTTCCGCTTCGGTGTCACATGCTCGGCAAGCGGCAAAATATTGCCTGCCGATACAATTTCGTCATAACGGATTAACGCTCCCCCATCATGAAGCGGATTGCCTGGATAAAAAATCGTTTCTAACAACGTATGTGAAACCTTTGCCCCAATAGGAACACCATGATTCAATAAATGATCCAGCGAATCCTTTCGCTCAATAACGATGAGAGCACCATGACGGCGTTCCGCCAAATGTTTTGCCGCAAGGGACAAATCGTCATAATGCGGCGTATATTCCGCTAAATAAGAATGCAAATAAAAAGAAGCGGCCGCTGTTTGTACATCCAAGATATGCTTTTGCAATGTTTCTAAACGCGACAATATACAGCACTCATCCATCATTAACGATTGGCGGATTGCTTCCGCCTCCTCCGTAATGTCGCGCAGTGAACGAATTATTTGCTCTTTCATCGGTTGATTAAGCGGTAAAAACTCTTGAATCATGGAACTCCCCCATCGCTGTTTGTTACTATTAGTGTGCGACATTTATAATGAAAAACGGACGGAAATAATAGGAAATCCCTTCTAATGTATTCATTAGAAGGGATGAGAATCAAATACCATATACTCTTCTAGCCATTTTTGCAACTTCTCGGCTTCTAACGACTTGCTAAAGTAAAATCCTTGGGCAAAGTCGCAATCCATCTGTTGGAGAAGCGCTACTTGATGATACGTCTCGACGCCTTCCGCCAATACTTGAATATCCAAGCTTTTCGCTAAATGAATAATCGTATCGACAATCGTTGCATCTTTCGAGTTCTCCGCAATTCCTTGAATAAAGCTGCGGTCAATTTTTAATAAAGACACCGGCAGATTCCGAATGTACGCCAACGAAGAAAATCCTGTGCCGAAATCATCAATGGCTACTTGCACGCCGATATTTTTTAACTGAGTTAAAATATGCTTGCCCGTTTCAAAGTTTTCCATCAAGCCGCTTTCTGTCACTTCCAAAATTAAATGCTCTGGCGCAAAATGCGTATCCCGTAAAATATGGACAATATGCTGAACCAATTCCGTTCGATTTAATAAAAACGGCGATAAGTTGACAGCTAATTTCAGCCCCGGGAACTGCGTCTGCCATTCTTTCACTTGGCGGCACGCATGTTCAAGCACCCATAGCGTAATTTCAAAAATGAATCCGCTCTGTTCGGCAAGTGGAATAAAGTCGAGCGGGGGAATTTCTCCAAGCGATGGGTGGCGCCAACGCAACAGTGTTTCCACTCCCATCGTCGTGCCGCTGCCAAGCTTAATTTTCGGCTGGTAGCATAAATAAAATTGCTCACGCAAAATCGCAAACGGCAAATCTTGTTCAATGATCGCTTTCCGATTTTGCGTCGGTCGATAAAACTCATAACCATTTTTTCCTCTTTTTTTCACATTATATAGAGCTTGATCGGCGTATTTCATGACCTGCTCGATTCGGTCGCTATCTTTTGGAAAAAAAGCAATTCCCATCGATAGCGTAGACTGAATAAGCTGTTTTTCATAATAAAACGGCTTATGAAACGTTTGAACAAGCTCATCGGCGAGTTTCGTCACTTCTTCTTTTGCTATGTTCGGAAGCAAAAGCACAAATTCATCTCCGCCAATGCGCGCAAAAAAATCTTCGGAGCGCAGCACGCTTTGCACCCTTCTTACCGCTTCCTGCAAAAAATAGTCGCCCGCTTGATGGGAAAAGTGATCGTTAATCCATTTAAATTTATCAAAATCCAAATAACATAACGCAAAATCGGTTTGGCTTTCGATCAGTTGCTTTATGTATCTCTCAAAATAGCTGCGGTTCGCAATGCCTGTTAACGAATCAAAGTAGGCAAGCTGCCGTAACTTTTCCTCGTATTTTTTCCGTTCGCCAATGTTTTTCACCGTCACAATCACATAATCAAGTTCATTTTGTTCATTCACAATCGCTTTCCCTTGCGCTTCCATCCATATCCATTTTCCTTCGTTATCGCGCTTGCGAAATTCAGCGATTTGAGTGTCATATGTACGATATAGCTCATCAAACTTTCTCACAATGTTCGGCAAATCATCAGGATGCACAAATTGTAAGATATCTTCATACGAATATTGGTGAATTGCCGTGCCTACTTTCTCAAGAGATGATGGTATGTATAATAACTCACGTTTATTGGAAAAAATAAGAATATAATCCGTAGAATGTTCAATGTTGTTTGCTTTCTTCCAATGCTCGTTCTAGTTTCTTTTCCTTCGTCACATCGCGGCATACGCACAAAATCGAATCGATTTCTCCTTGTTCATTTACAATCGGCGAAAAAACAGCACTTACTGGAACGATACGGTCATCCGCTTTTTTAATCGTCCATTCTACATTATGTATGGATTTCCCGTTTCTAACCGATTGCAATAACGGTTCTACTACGATGGTTTCCATCTCAGCAATGGTTTCAAAATGGGCGTGTCGTACCGCGCCGCTGCCATTTGTACCTAACAGTGCTTGAAACGCAGGATTCGTATAAATGACATATCCTTCTGTATTTAAAATCGCGACTGCCTCGGTAAAGTGATGGAAAAAAGCAGCATACTTACCTGTCATGAAGCAATTACCTCTCAATGATAGTTTTTAAGAAAAGCTGCCTTGTATACTTTCATTTTTACGAAAACATATACAAAAATCAACAAAATTCGCGAAAATTTCTTGAAAAAAAAGAAACAACACCGCTTTTGCGATGTTGCTTCATCAGGTTATCAGCTGATCGCCTGACAGCGCTGACTAGCTATACAAGGACATGTCTGACAATGTGTTCCTCCATCTGTTTGGTAATAAAGGCAACATGTTGACCGCTGTCTCGGATGAGCGTTTCCTTTCCAAAATCGTTTTAACGGATTTTGTCGAGGAGTGCCGAATAACGCTCCATCTGCGTCGTGAACGAGATAATGAAAATCATCGCAAAGCTGTTCGTGGACATGGGCAAGGGTTTCATCATTCATAAGCGTTTCATACAGCCAATAAATGTAAATCGCGATATTCTCCCATAATATATGGGCAGATATTTTTGTGATTTTCCGCAATTTTTCTATCAGCGGGAAAAGGTGCACCGCAAATAGCTGTCTCACCGTCTCTTCCCGCCATTGATCACGACAGCCCGTGCATATTTCTGTCTTGGGCTCCTCAAAACGAAAAGTCGGCAGCCACCTATCATCATGATCGTCCGTTTCCATCCAAATCCGCTCTGGTGACAGCACAAGCCGTTTATTCCAAACGGACATCGCATAAAGCGACATCGCGACAAGGAAGCTATATCGTTTGATCAACATCGATGCCGCGACAGCGTCATTGGCAGCGCCAAGCCTGTCGCGCACTTTTGCTACATAATCGATGAGCACGCTATCCTCAGACAGACGATCCAAGCGAATCGATAGCGGCGAATTGGTTTGAACGGTTGAAATCCGATATGTTTCTAATACCTTTATTTCCTCCGCGGAAAGAATCATGATGAAACGCCTTCTTTCTGTAGAATGCATCTTCCTTTTCCATATGGAATGCAAAGTGGAGTTCCAAATAGCGGATCATATGTCACTTGACAATCCATTTGAAATACGTCTTTCACCAATTGACAGGAAATGATTTCTTCCGGTTTTCCTTGCGCATATATTTTTTTATCGCGAATCGCCACAATATGGTGAGCGTAGCGGCAAGCCAAGTTTAAGTCGTGAAGCACCATGACAATCGTGCGCTTTTCCTTCTCGTTTAACTCAAACAATAAATCAAGAATTTCAATTTGGTGCGTCATATCCAAATACGTCGTCGGTTCGTCCAATAAAATAATGTCCGTATCCTGCGCCAGCGTCATCGCAATCCAAGCCCGCTGCCGCTGTCCCCCTGAAAGCGAATCGACCGGACGCTCCGCTAATTCTGTCATCCTCGTTGCTTCGAGCGCACGCCGCACCGCTTTTTCATCTTCTTCGCTCCATTGTTTCAGCCACGTTTGGTACGGATATCTCCCTTGCTTAACAAGCTGCAGCACCGTCAACCCTTCCGGAGCAGTTGGTGATTGCGGCAATATCGCTAGCTTTTTCGCCACGTCTTTGGTCGGCAATTTCGCGATTTCCTTTCCTTCCAGCAAAACCGCACCGCCCGCCGGTTTCAAAAGCCGTGCTAAAGCGCGCAATAACGTCGATTTGCCGCTGCCATTTCCACCAATAAATACAGTAATTTCTCCTTTTGGAATCGTTAAATCTAGCTCATCAATAATAATCGCGTTTCCATAAGATAGCGTAAGTTGTTTCGCTTGTAAGGCGTTCATTTCTTCCACCCCTTTATATTATCGGTTTTTATATAATAAGTAGATAAAATACGGTGCCCCAACTGCCGCCGTAAATACCCCGGCAGGAACTTCCATCGGCGCAAACAATGTGCGTCCGGCAAGGTCAGCCGCCATCACTAAAATGGCTCCTAATAACGCGGATGCAGGAAGAAGTGCGCCAAACGAAGAACCGACAAGCCTTCTTGCCATATGCGGCGCCATTAATCCGACAAACCCAATGCCCCCCGCAAAAGCGACCGCTCCTCCCGTTAAGGCAGTGCTTAATAAAAGAAGGAAAAAACGTTGCTTTTGCAGGGAAACTCCTGCGCCGATTGCCAGTTCATCTCCTAATTCTTGAATGTTCATTTTTCGCGCTGATAAAAAACTGATGGTTAACAAAACCAAAGCCCATGGCGCAAGCAGTGTGACATGTTTCCACGAAGCGCCGTAGACGCTTCCGGTAATCCAGACATTCGACTGGCTCGCCCGATAAATCGGTCCGGTAATCATCAATAACGTAGTGCACGCCTGCATGAGCGCCGATATTCCAACTCCGATTAATACAAGCCTTAGCGGCGCTATTCCATTTTTCCATGAAAGGACATAGACAAGAAGCGCCGTTACCGTTGCGCCAAGAAAAGCAGCGAACGGCAGCCAATGAATACTAATAGTCAAGGAATGGTTTTCATCGCTAAACAACGTCAAAAACGTTACTACTGCCGCAGCGGCACCTCCTGTAATACCGAGCACATCTGGCGAGGCGAGCGGATTGCGAATCATCCCTTGTAAAATCGCTCCTGCCACCGCAAGCGACATCCCCGCGAACAATGCGACAAAAATGCGCGGCAAGCGAAACGTATAAATAACGATTTCGTTCATGTCCGAACCATTTCCAAACAGCGTTTTCGCTACTTCCAACGGGGAAATATACATTTCGCCCCTTCCAGCGCTTACCAGAAACACAGCTACGCTAACCGCTAATAATATCAAACTAATGATTATTGCTTTTTTATCAACTAAAAATGAGATCGATTTCCCGAATCGCAACGATGTATACTTCTTCATTTCGCTATAATCCCCCTGCGGGCAATATAAACAAAAAACGGAACGCCGAGGAACGCTGTCACAATTCCAACCGGAACTTCGCGCGGCATTAAAATATAGCGCGCCCCGATATCGGCCGCAATTAATAAAATCGCTCCGATTAAGGAACAATACGGCAATACCCAGCGATGGTCCACGCCAACTAGCGCACGCGCAATATGAGGAACGATGATGCCGATAAATCCAATCGGTCCGGCAATGGCGACCGAACTGCCGGCAAGCAATACGACAAGGAGCGCTGCTCCTGCTTTCACCGCATTCGTGCGCTGTCCTAAACCTTTCGCCACATCATCCCCCATCATTAAAATGTTCACTTTTTGTGCAAGCACCAGCGATCCAAGCCAGCCAACAATAAAGTATGGAAGAACTGCTGTCAACATTTCCAGCTTCCGTCCGGATACCGAGCCGGCCAGCCAAAATAGCACTTCTTCAAGCGCCTTTTCATTCGCTGCTAACATTCCTTGTGTTAACGAAGCAAACAAGGCAGCGACTGCTGTACCAGCAAGTGTTAATTTCAAGGGGGTTGCCCCATCTTTTCCCACTGCACTAATCATAAACACAATTGCCGCTGCCAGCGCAGCACCGCTAAAAGCCAGCCATGTAAAGATTTGAAGCGAATGTACTTGGAAAAAGGTCACAAATAGAACGATAAAAAAGCCAGCTCCCGCATTAATGCCGAAGATTCCCGGAGAAGCAAGCGGGTTTTTCGTCAGCGCCTGCATGAGCGCTCCCGCCATTGCTAAACTCGCTCCTACCGCTGCGGCAATCAGCGCCCGCGGCAGACGAACCGTTTCAATAATGATATGAGCATTCGAACCGTTATTGTTTGTAAATGCCTCTATCGCAATTTTCCAACTTGTATCGGTATATCCGTAAATGATGCTCATCCAAATGGTTGTAATCAACAACAAACATAGTATAAACAAGCCAATCGATTTCTTCTGGTTTGTGGCTAACATCGTAAATCTCCCTTATATATTATCTATCTCTATCGATAAGTCTATTTGATAATGACTCTCAACGTCAATGGTTTTTTATTTTATTTTCACCCATATTTTTTATTGACAATGATTATCGACATCATTTATTATTTTCGGTATAAATGAAAATCATTATCAAATAAATTAAAGGGGGATACATAATGTTCAAATCTAAACTCTCTTTTCTCATTGCCGCCGTTCTCTCTCTTCTTGCCATTCTCGGCGGCTGCGGCAAAAATGAGGAGGCAGATCCAAAACAAACGAACAGCAATAAAAAACAAACAGAAACAACCTATACCATTGAACACGCCATGGGCACCACAGAAATAAAAGGAACACCGGAGCGCGTCGTCATTTTAACGAATGAAGGAACCGAAGCGCTATTGGCGTTAGGCGTCAAACCGGTCGGCGCCGTCAAATCATGGACAGGCAACCCATGGTACGATCACATTAAAGACAAAATGGAAGGCGTCAAGGAGCTTGGAACGGAAGCAGAACCAAACCTAGAAGCGATCGCGGCATTAAAACCGGATTTAATTATCGGCAATAAACTGCGCCATGAAAAAATTTACGAACAGCTAAAAGCCATTGCCCCGACTGTTTTTTCCGAAACGCTTCGCGGCAACTGGAAAGATAATTTTATGCTCTATGCCAAAGCTGTGAATAAAGAAGAAAAAGGAAAAGAAGTCATCGCTGAATATGACAAGCGTATTGAAGACTTAAAAGCAAAATTAGGCGATAAATTGAAAATGAAAGTATCCATCGTTCGCTTTATGGCAGGAGATGTCCGCATTTATCATAAAGACTCCTTCTCCGGTGTCATTTTAGATCAGCTAGGATTTTCCCGTCCGGAATCGCAAAATGTCAACGACTTTGCCGAAATGGGTGTAACGAAAGAACGCATCCCGGCGATGGACGGCGATATCCTCTTCTACTTCACCTATGAAACAGGAGACGGAGAAGCAAGCAAACTAGAAAAAGAATGGATTAACGATCCGCTCTTTAAAAGCTTAAACGTCGCAAAACAAGGAAAAGTGTACAAAGTGAGCGACACGATTTGGAATACGGCAGGCGGTGTGCTCGCTGCCCATTTAATGCTCGACGATATCGAAAAATATTTCTTGCAACAACAATGAATGCAATAAAGTTGCCCTGCATACGCAGGGCAGTTTTTTGTGCAAGCAGCCTCCATCAACAGCGCTGTCGACAGAAAAACGTTGCCGCTTCCGCTGCACTATGTTAGATTGAAAGTACAAGTTTATTATAGAAAGGATGACGATGGCATGAAGCGCACCGCCATTATGGCAGCGTGTCTGCTTTCATTTGGCATCATCATGGGCGCTTGCTCCGATGACAAAGCAAGCGAAACAAAGCATGACCATTCCATGACATATACAACCAATTCCGGGGATATCCGCGAAACGACAAAATCGATCGACCATCTTCCAACCTTTTTAAGCAATTTTGAAGAAGATATGGCTGTTTTGTATCAGCAAGCCGCCAAGCATAAAGACTTGCTCGAGCATATTCCTTGCTACTGCGGCTGCGGAGAAGCGGCGGGTCATAAAAATAACTACGATTGTTTCGTTCATGAAACGAAAAAAGATGGCTCCATCGTTTGGGATGATCACGGAACAAAATGTGGTGTATGCCTTGAAATCGCAAAAGAAGCGATTGTAGAATATGACCAAGGCAAATCGATCAAAGAAATACGGAAAATGATTGACGAGAAATATAAAGAAGGCTACGCGGAACCGACACCAACGAAACCGCTGTAATGCAAAAGAGGCTGTCCCCAAAAGGTCGGTTTAACGACCTTTTGCGACAGCCTCATTCTGTCCGCTTACGCCACACGGATTGGTTTGCCAAACGGCACACGCGGCGTATAATCATCAGGAACGAGCCAAAATACTTCATAATCCACTTCCAATTCTTCGTAAAAATATCCGGTCACATCGGTAATGTAAAAAAGCGTATCGATTTTTTGTTCTTTTGCCCATTCCAATACTTCCGTATATGACGATTTTCCATGTTTAAAATATTTAATAGCCGCCATTCCAACGGGAGACACGTCACGAATTTTAAAATCGGCCTGTACTAACAATGTATCCGGTCTTACTTTTTCAAACAGCTTAACAATATTTTGAATTAAAATCGGACGTGATGGACGATTAGATGTATCAATCGCCAAGGCAATGGAATGATCTTTTCGTTCCTTCAGCAATGAAAGAAGCGCCCTTTGCCATTTCACGATCATCAGCCTCCTTAATATGATGTGACAAAATCAGTATTAGTATGGACGGGAAGGAAGCTGAGTACGAACTGTTTTTCTTTCCTCTTTCTCCTACAATTTTGTCAAAATCAATCCGAATAACGCAGTAATAATTCCAATAAGCTGGTATGATTTCAATTTTTCCTTAAATAAGTAGTTTCGACATCGAATGGCGCGTGCTCCACTTCAACAGCGTATTGTTAATGCCGAAACAAACAGCGGTGAATACAGAAGCAGCCAACCACACTTTTGTCTCTCTCCCTGGTGACGATGTACAACTTTTATTATAAATCGAGAAGATGAAATAACGTCAAGGCATTTTCACACCTTGACGCCTTTGCTTACTGCTCATTTTGTCCAGAAAGGGGAATATCTTTTCCATTTACATCCTCAATGACCCCATCGACTGTCCCTTCCATATACACATCGCTTACTTGTTCGTGCGTTGTCGCCAACACGGAAGATAAAGAATCAGTACGTTCATAATCAGACGGATCATATTGTTTTCCCGCAATATTTATGTTTTCTTGTTTTTTCATTATTCATGCCTCCTTGTTCATTCTACTCATTATTAATGTGGAACAATCAGAAAAAATAAAAAGAGGGAGTTTATGGTTATTTACATGTATACGTTCACACTAAAAAGACAAACTAATGATAAAGAATGATAAGAGAGGATGAACGCAACTTGAAACAAGAAAAACAAAATAAGAGCATCGAACAACAACAAAAAGACCGCCAACCGGAAAAAGAGATGGAGAAACAATCCGGATACGGGGATAAAAAACTAGAAGGACCAAATTTTCCGGCTGAATAATTGTTTGCTAAAAGATGACGTTCAGCGATGAGACATTTACTCGCTCTTGCATGGAAATACATGTTGCTTGCCACTGTCTTTTTTGCGATGATCCCGTTATTTTTGCGCGTTTCCTCAGCGGAACTGTTATGGTTCAGCTTATGGATGACGCTTGTGGCTTATGCGCTCGGCGATTTATACATTCTTCCGCGTTTTGGCAATTTATCAGCGGTGATTGCCGATTTTGGCCTCGCTTTTGTCGGCGTATGGATCGGAATCGGCATTTTTTACAATGCTGGCGGTGCTGCTGTTATAAACGCCGCATTCTTTTCCGCACTGCTTGTCGCACTAGGCGAAATATTGTTTCACGCCTATATGAATCGAATCGTTCTTCGCCATCAAGATGAGAAAAAAGAACATTCTATGCGGCGAGGGCTGCAAACAGAAATTGCGGAAGAATTCGATGTTCGAAGCGCAACAGACCAAGAGGAAGACAAACAAGAAAGCTGACCTCACTCGATAAGAGGTCAGCTTTTTATTCATCGCTCGTCTCGCTTTAATGACAACAACGTTTGTTTCAGCTGTTCTTCCATCGTAACGAGCTCTCGTTCTACTTGCTGCCGTTTGAGACGGCCTTCTTGCTGGATTTTTAACGTTTCTTCTAATGTTGTCACTAAATTTTCCTGCGTTTTTTTCAACGTTTCAATATCAATGAGCCCACGTTCATTTTCTTTCGCGACTTCAATGCTGTTTGTTTTCAGCATTTCCGAATTGCGAAGTAGCAAATTGTTCGTCGTTTCCGTTACTTGTTTTTGCGCCTCGACCGCTTTTTGCTGGCGGAATAACGTCAGTGCGATCACAACTTGGTTTTTCCATAGCGGAATCGCGGTTAAAATCGAGGATTGAATGCGCTCGACCAGCGTCTGGTTCATATGCTGAATCATGCGGATTTGCGGTGCGGTTTGAATCGTTACTTGCCGGCTTAATTTTAAATCGTGGATACGTTTTTCCAGCCGATCGGCAAACTGCAACAAATCATTCACTTCTTGCATTTCCATTTGGTTTCCTGCCCGTTCTGCTTGGGCGCGTTTTTCCGGAATCACTTTCGTCCGCAATTCTTCCAGTTTATGCTCTGCCGCCGCGATATAAATGTTAAGCGCATCAAAGTATTCTTTATTTTTTTCGTACAATGTTTCTAGCATCATAATGTCGCGAAACAGCAATTGACGGTGCTTTTCGAGCTGATCGGCGATTTTATCAATTTCCACGCCAATTTTTTGATACTTCGCGATCATGCCTTGCAGCGATTTTGACACAGAGCCAAACAGCCGCGCAAACAATCCTTTTTTCGCCGGAAGCAAGTCATCCGGATTCACTTCTTTAATTTTCGTCATTAAATCACTGATCACTTCCCCAACGGGCCCTGCATCTTTTGTTTGCACATGATGTAAAATCGTATGGGAAAACTTCGACAGCTCTGCCTGCGCCGCAACCCCGTATTGAATGATGGCTTGCTGGTTGCGCGGATCGATTTGTTTCGCAAGCTGCAGTGCTTTGTCGCGATGTTCCGGCTTTAACGTATCGATCAGTCTTGTCGGCTGCGTTTGTTTATGAATATCCGTCTCCTCTTGTTCATTCGGTAAGGAAAACGGATTTTCCAAAAGCGAATCCAGCGAGCTTGTCCACTGCTCGCGAAGATCGTTTGCCGGCATGTGATCAGACGGTTTCATAGTCGTTCTCCTTTCTTCACTTTATCGTTTCTGGCAGCTTTTGTTGCTCTAACGACTGCTCGAGCAGTTTCGTTTCTACTTGTAAATCAAACACATCATTCGAAAGTATCTCCAATAACCGCCGCTCCGCTGAAGCGGCTACTTCATCAAGAAGCCGTTCCGTCTTCCATAACGCCTCTTTCATCTCTTGATTGCGTACAGGCTGATTGATTAAATAAACATATTTTTCGATCATCGTCACCGCCATTGGCAGTTCGTTTAAGAAAAACGATTGGGCAAGACGAAATTGATGTGGATGTTGTTCCACCGCGCGAATCATTTTATCGACAGCCGTACATATTCGCGAAATTTTTTGCCACATGACAAGGGAGCGAACGCGGAAACGAGCGATGCGCATTTGTTTCCATTTTTTCCGCGCCTCATGAAGCTGTGAGTGAATATACACTTTCTCTTCTTTTAAAAGCCCTCCCGGCGTAATTTTTCCATCCCTCTTTTTCATCACGAACGATGTAGCAAGCATTGCTCCCATTCCGGATAAAAAGGAAGGAAAAAAGCGAAAATCAGTGAGAAAAAACGTTGTTACCGCCACTATAACACCTACATTCCAAGAAACAAACCAGCGCCATAACGTTCTAAGCAACTGTTTCATCGTCCATCCCTTTCTCCTGATCTATTTACTTTCATTATAGCATGTCCATTTTCTTTCATACGTGTCAATTGCCGATTTTGTTTCATTTATCTAACTGGTAATCGTTAGAGTTCATATGGAAAATTTGTGACGCTGTCATGGATCTATCACCTCTTCGCGCATAGGACAACATAACGGACGAATATGCTGTAACAAAAAGCATATACAAAGGAGCTGGGCCGCATGAAACATATTGATTGGCAAATGGTATATTTTGTCGGTGCCACGTTATTAAAAGAATATTGGTGCTATATCGGGCTGCCGCGCGTTTACTATTGGAGCATCAACGATTATGAGGATAATAATAAAGCAGCATAAAAATGAAAGGAGAATCATGATGCAAGAATGGTATATGCCGATTCAAAGAAGCAAGCCAGCCGTGAAAACGATCACGGTCACCGGACAAGGGACCATCATTACGAAACCCGATACGGTCATCATTACACTCGGAGTACGAACAGAACATAAAAACGTACACGAAGCGCTCGCAGAAAACGCAAAACGAGCGAATGCCATGATTCACGCGCTGAAAGCAATTGGAGTGAGGGAAGAAAATATCGATACTGCTTCCTTTTCGATTTATCCGAAATATGATTACTCTAACGGAAATGCCGCTTTAATCGGCTATGAAGTAGAGCATATTTTCGACATTACCGTCAAAGATCCAAAATCCGTCGGCAACATTTACGATACCGCTGTCCAAAACGGCGCAAACATTGCCCGCCACATTCAATTCCGCCTCGCTAATGAACAACCGTACTACCAGCAAGCACTTTCTCTTGCCGTAAAAAACGCGAAAGAAAAAGCCATCGTGATTGCCCGCACTCTCGGTCTTCCATTGCACGACATACCGATCCAAGTAACAGAAGAAAGCGTCGCTCCATCGATTCCGCGCACTCCTTCCTCCATCGCAACGCTAGCCGCCTCAAAAGCAGTCACGCCGATTCAGACGCAAGATATTATCATCACCGCTACAGTGCAGGCCGTATTCCCATATTAGACAAAAAGATCCTTCCACTTCGTGAAGGATCTCCATCATTCTCTCGTCAAATCCACTTCATGTACTCGTGAACCGCCAAATAAAGCAACTTTTTTTGTTTGTTTTTCACGTTTTTCCCCGTCCTTTTTTACGCTAGTAATCGTATATGTCCCAGGCAAATACGGACCGACCTTTTTCACCAATGGATCTTTTGTCGGTTTTCCTTTTACTTCCTTGCCATTAATGATAATTTTATCATCCGGCTCATTCAAACGAATGTTAAAAAAGTACAAGGTCGGTTCAAAAACGTAGCGATCTCCATATACTTTAATGGTAAAAATAGGAGGTTTTGACGTCAGCCCTTTTATATATACGTGCTTCATTTTCTGCTGTTTCTCAAAGTCCTTCTCTAACTTTTCATACGCGTTCGGATGATCCTTTAAATAGGCGAATAAAGGCTGAAGCGTCGTTTCATTGACGGAAAGCGACTCATCAGGAATACGGATATACTTTTTCAAATCGGCGATATCTTCGTCTTTTAAAGCTTGTTCCAACCGCATAATCGCCACTTCTCTCTCCGCAGTATTTTTGAGGGCTCCATATCCTTTTAAAATCAGCCCTCCAATGCCCCATACCGCCATGACAGCGAGAGCGATGCGCCAAATGAGGCGATAATATTTTTTTCGCCGCTTTTGCATAAAAAGACGCGCTTGTTTTCTCTGTTCATAGCGCGCTAACATCGCTGTGCCGCTTCCCTCGGTTCTTGTTTCTGTACGATTTGACCCCCTTATCGTTTCATCGAGAGACACCTGTTGTTTCACTGTGCTTCCCCTCTCCTGTCTTTATTTCTAGTTCATCTTTATGCCAGAATCAGGGAATCTATGTTACGAAAACAACCAGTATGCCCTAGTGTTTATTATTATAAAACGTGTACAAAACCGCATGCCAATGTTTTGCACTTGGCGATGCGGTTGGTTTCCAGCCTTCATTCTTTAGTTGCGCACAAACAAGGCGCTTGCACCTGTCACCTTCATTGGTTTTGAACATTATGTTAATGCTTTGTGTGTTTGCCGTTTTTCAAGCAATTGAAACATAATCATATATAAGGCCGCACTTATGAAAGAAAGCATACTTAACAAGAAAAACGTCCATTCATACCCGAGCCATATCGTTGCCGTGATCGAAAGCGGGGCAATCGCCCGTCCGATCGTCCAGCGCAAGCTCGCAGCCGCAAAATACTGCCCGCGCATCTCCTCCGGAGCAAGCTTGGAAATAAACGTTTGCTGGATTCCTACTGTCATCAGCTCCCCAAACGTAAACAATCCCATCACCAAAATAAGTCCCCAAATCGATGTCGTTTGTCCAAACAAAAAAATCGCAATTCCATAAACAATGGACGACCCAACAAACGCCGTCCGTTCATGATAACGTTCCATCCATTTCGTTACCCACACGGTAAACAGCACAACAAGCAAGCCGTTTTCGGAAATAAGAAGGCCAAATGCTTTCTCTCCAGTAAGCGTAAACGACCAATCACCGAAGGAAAATAACGTTTGCCTCTCCACCGTATCTTTTGTATACACAGGAATCAGTAAATCCAGCTGCATAACCGTCTGTGCGACAAGAATACCTGCAATGATAAACAATAGAAATATTCGGTCGCGCACAATCACGCTGTACTGACGGACTTGCTGCCACAAAAACTCATACCATTTCCCGTGCACCAGCTCTCCGTTTTCACGCGCGGGCACAGTCTCACGAAGCCATTTTGTCAATACCGCAGCGAGAAACAGAAACAAAAATGCCGTAGCAAGCAATAACTCAAAAAGATAATGTTCATAAAACACCCCGCCAATAATCGGTCCGACCACAACAGCAACATTGATGGACATATAAAACACGGCAAAGACGCTGCTGCGATGTTCTTCCGGCACCACATCGGCAACCATCGCCTGGCTTGCGGGCCAGTAAAACGCCCCGCAAATTCCGGCGATCGTAAAGCAAAGATACCCCACGAACGGCGAAGTAAACCACGGAGAACTAGCAAGCGCAAAAAAGAAAAACGCTGCCCCTTGACCATAGGCAGACAACACCATCATCCGCTTGCGTCCGAATACATCCGCGCAATATCCGCCCATCAAACTAGCGATCACGGAAAAAATTTGCGAAACAATCAATAATAGTCCTGCTTTATCCTTTCCAAATGACTCAGTAAAATATATCGCCATAAACGGAAAAAACATCCAAAATGCGATATGGACGAGCGCCTCGCCAAATAAGCGCACCTTTAAATTCCAATCCCAGTCGCGTATTCTCATGTTGACCCCCACTCATTCTTTCTGTCTTGTAAGATAACTAGTGAAAAACAGATGATACATCTTCTGCCAATTATATCATTAATGCTTGTCTTTCATCCTTTCATATAACATATTTTTTCTATTTTGAATAATAGTAAAGCTCTACTTCATGTTGGATAAATCACAAATGACCAATTCGTGTTATGGCATGTATTTCATTTTTACTTTCCCCTACGTTCAAATAATACTCTAAAAAGACAAAAAACTATGTTCAAATAAAGCGAATAAAAAATACACCACAAATGTCTATTTTATCTTTATATCCCTATCCCACTACGTTCAAATAAAACCTGTTTGGCTTGTTCTTTCTCGTATATGCTTTATATCCCACTACGTTCAGATAAAACGGAGTCCGTTGGCCTTTTGCAATATTTTCTCCAGCTTTATATCCCACTACGTTCAGATAAAACAAAAACGGATTTATGCCTCGAGGCAATAACAACTACTTTATATCCCACTACGTTCAGATAAAACGTATTACAAATAAGTACTCTACTGTTGATGTCCTCTTTATATCCCACTACGTTCAGATAAAACATAAAAACCGCCGCTATATCGTGACAGAAATAAACGACTTTATATCCCACTACGTTCAGATAAAACGCGATTTGCTGCTGATTGGGTTGATGAGTCCGAGGTAGCTTTATATCCCACTACGTTCAGATAAAACTTGGCCAACCATGAATTTTCTCCAACCTTTATTAAATGCTTTATATCCCACTACGTTCAGATAAAACAATTAGCCAACTCCCCAAGCTCCACCATCAGCGCACTTTATATCCCACTACGTTCAGATAAAACGAAAACGCCGATTTTAAAGAGTTTAGGCATATCCATACTTTATATCCCACTACGTTCAGATAAAACGCAACCCATCACAAAACTCCTCTAATGCCTTCTCGCTTTATATCCCACTACGTTCAGATAAAACGTGTCATTTCGGATATTGAATTCTATGCAGTCGGAGACACTTTATATCCCACTACGTTCAGATAAAACTCTTCGTCACTAATCTCAATTACTTCACCATCGAACTTTATATCCCACTACGTTCAGATAAAACGTGCAGAAACGACTAAAAGAAATGGGTTTCACAGTCCTTTATATCCCACTACGTTCAGATAAAACTCGTTCGTGGGTAGAAAAGGATCCTTCAACACGTCTTTATATCCCACTACGTTCAGATAAAACGTGTCATTTCGGATATTGAATTCTATGCAGTCGGAGACACTTTATATCCCACTACGTTCAGATAAAACGGATTACCGAGTATGCAAAGAGAAACCGAAAGACCTTTATATCCCACTACGTTCAGATAAAACGAAAGTGTTTTCTCTCGTCGAAGTCTTTCATTTTCTGATCTTTATATCCCACTACGTTCAGATAAAACGCAATTGTACAGAAGTTGATTCGAAGAATTTATATTCACTTTATATCCCACTACGTTCAGATAAAACAGGTTGGAAGGTAGTACAGTGAAGCCTTTGTGAATGGCTTTATATCCCACTACGTTCAGATAAAACATGCAGCGATCATTCGGTGTGACAACGTATACAAACTTTATATCCCACTACGTTCAGATAAAACGTGGAATATATGGCGCCAGGCACACAATTGTGGCATCGTCTTTATATCCCACTACGTTCAGATAAAACTTATAGTCGGTGCGAAGAACATAGCAAAGATAACATTCTTTATATCCCACTACGTTCAGATAAAACTTCGGAAGTGCGTTGCCGTTTTAAAACAAAAAAGGCTTTATATCCCACTACGTTCAGATAAAACAGGTGAAGACGAAAGAATCAGTGTTAAATGATGCGTCTTTATATCCCACTACGTTCAGATAAAACGTTGGCCAACTCTAATTCTCCGTCATAACCGTTGTCTTTATATCCCACTACGTTCAGATAAAACGGTGTTCCCTGTTACCTCGGTGTTGGCATATGAATCTTTATATCCCACTACGTTCAGATAAAACAAGATTGTTCAAGTGCCGTATATCAGCGATGAAGAGACTTTATATCCCACTACGTTCAGATAAAACTTTTCTTCTGAATCAGTCCAGCAAACTCCATGCCGACTTTATATCCCACTACGTTCAGATAAAACTCGATAAACAGTTTATTTACGATTCCTATGCTTGTCGCAACTTTATATCCCACTACGTTCAGATAAAACGTGACTTACGGCGCAGTTTTGTGGCTATTCTTCTTCTTTATATCCCACTACGTTCAGATAAAACTCACTCTATCGCCTGCTAATGCAATGACGGATGCTACTTTATATCCCACTACGTTCAGATAAAACTTTTTCTCGTCGTCCTTACGGCTGAATTCGATCACGTCTTTATATCCCACTACGTTCAGATAAAACGCACAGTTAGCGCCGCTGCCGATTGGAAGCTACACTCTTTATATCCCACTACGTTCAGATAAAACGCGGATAGCACCTACCAAGCGGCCTGTGTCAATCAACTTTATATCCCACTACGTTCAGATAAAACCAAGCGTTTGTGTTAGGCGGAGATGACCAAGAAATCTTTATATCCCACTACGTTCAGATAAAACAACAATTCGTTCAAATTGTGCAAAAGACCGTTGCCGCCTTTATATCCCACTACGTTCAGATAAAACTTGAATTTGATGACGGAAAGGTGATGTATAGTGCCGTGCTTTATATCCCACTACGTTCAGATAAAACATATTAAAATCCTTTGTCAGTAAGTTTTTTACCAACAACTTTATATCCCACTACGTTCAGATAAAACAAGCCATATGCCGACTTAATCGAAGGGGTAACGGCTTTATATCCCACTACGTTCAGATAAAACGTTCCTTTCGCTGACAAGAAAAAATGGACACTTGTCTTTATATCCCACTACGTTCAGATAAAACAGTTATCAGCGCTATTACGATTATCGGTATACCATCTTTATATCCCACTACGTTCAGATAAAACAATTAAACGCAATTGGGGAATTGACGGATAAGAACTTTATATCCCACTACGTTCAGATAAAACGACACTTTCCCTTCTTGGAGCAAATGCAGTATGTAGCTTTATATCCCACTACGTTCAGATAAAACGAGGATACCCATTGCCTTACCTCCTTTCATAAAATCCTTTATATCCCACTACGTTCAGATAAAACCCTATTTTCAAACAACGACAAAATATTGATGTATCAATGTTTTTCTTCAAACATTGATCACACCAGTACATTAGGTTTTGCAGTAAAGCGGCAGTTGTGTTTTTGATCTAGTAAAAAAATAAGTGATTTCTGTTGATATATCAAGCATTTTCCAGTATTAGATCAAAACGGAGGTTTACTGCATCCTGAGAGCTACTCTACACTTTCAGGCTTTGCTATTAAATGAATAGTTCATCAAAATTCCGTTCCTGTCCAAAAACCTGCTTCTTTATATTTTTGGGGTTAGGCACTTGATAAAGATAAATCGAATCTTCTTCTTTATTTATGATTAATTCTAGCTCATACATACATTTCATTAATAAGCTTTTCGAAATCTCGCCTTCAAACACACTATTCTGTGTCCACGTTAAATATTCCTTTAACTTCTTACACACTTAAGTTATCCACTTGATGAACCGGAAGAGATCTTTTTGTCTCGTTTTCATCCAAAAAATAGATCGTATTGTCTTTTCGTTTTAATCTCCCATTCGAAAAAATATAGTGATCTCGCAGCATTATTCATCACCTTCTAACGCATAGCAAAATTCATAATAAGCGCATTTCGGACAATACGTTAGTTTCTTTAACGGCGGAGGCGAATGCAGTTGTAAAACCCGATATATTTCCCCAATTGCTTTTTCTATCTCTTTTTCATCCTTCTCCGTTAAGATAACTTCTTCCGTTTTTCGCTCTTTTGTGTAGCTAATTAATCCCTTTTTGATGATTCCACGCTTTTTTAACTCATATAAGTAATACAACATTTGAAAACGGTCAGCATCTGCCATTTTGCTTGAAATCTTGATTTCTCGAATATATTCTCCATCTAACGCATCCAGTTTAAATGTGCTATCTACTAAAATTTCCCGTTCGTCTAAACGTGGGTAAGCGCGTTCGTGAAGAATTTTCCCTTCTACTACGCGGTCATGCTCCTCTTCCAACGCAATCCCTTTAGAAAATAGCCATAATTTTCGTTTGCATACTTTGTAATAGTGCATTTGCACACCACTTACCATAAACCCAGCTCCTTTAGTAAAAGGTAGACATCGGGGTATCTAATAAAATTCCTTTTCCCTTCGATGTTTCTCGTTGGAAATCGTATTCGACATCAATGATGTATATATGTTCAAACGGTTTTGGCAGCCGCTCTGATACGTATTTTTCTGCAATAAAACGTTGAACGCTTACCGTTTTCTTTTCTATTTCCATTCGCAGCCGAAGCCGCTCCTTCACATCACGGCAAGCGGCATACGCTTCTAACAAATCAATCATCCCATCATATATTCGTCGAGGAACGACTTGAATATTTTGAATATCCCGCAATTTCCTTTGTGCTTCTTTCTTGTTCATTCCATACGGATCTAGGTTATCAAACATATATAAGGCATCCTCAAATTCTTGTAAAAACGCTGTTCCGATTAACCGTTTCCGCTCGTACAATTGCTTTACCATTTCTACTTTGGTGCGTTCATCCAGAATGTGCCCGTCGTACGGCTGCAATAGCTTTATGCTTTCATTTATGAGATGTTCGTTATATACTCGCGGCACACCGGAAATGTTTTCGGTAAAAATATGCACATTACATCGTTCCTCGTCTAATATACGTTTACGATAACAGCGCCCTAGCCGCTGAAATAAACTATCTAAGGTAGACATTTCGGTAAATAAATAATCAAAGTCAATATCAATACTTGCTTCTACAAGTTGTGTCGTAATCCAAATTCCGTTTATTTTCTTATCATTAAATTCTTTTATTTTCCGTTCCAACAACTGCCGATCCTCTTGGGTAAATTGTGAATGAAGCAAATAAATAGGGATATTTTGTTCATGTTCCGATAAGCTCTGATACAACTCGATAGCACGGCGTACCGTGTTGACAATGACAAGCACTTGCGATGTTTGCGCCTTGCGGACGATATCCTCCAACCCTTCTGTTATCTCTTTTGCGTGCAGTTGAATGCGATGACGGTGTTTGCTTGTATCGATAAATTCGCCAAATACGCTATGTTCCTCATTAATGATGTTTCTTTTCTTTAATTCATCGAGATATAATGTTGGCAACGTAGCGGTCATGATCATAAATTTACCGCCGACGTTATGAATCATTTCCAATGCTTTAATAAGCATGGCAGCGATTTTCGGATCATATGCTTGAATTTCATCAATCACGATTTTAGAGTTCGCCATTGTCGCTAACTCTTTTTCAAACCCGCGATAATAAAACGGAAATTTCAGAATTTGATCAATCGTTGTCATCAGCAGCTTCGTTGACAGCTGTTGGGATTGTTGTTTTATTGCTTCCCAATTTTCTTCTCCTTTTTCTGCCAAATAATGACCACTCGTCGAATGTAATAATCCGACCGCATCGTATCCCATTTTGTCCCGAATTCTTTCATAAATGGCGTTAATGCTTACCCGAAGCGGCAAGGTGAAAAACGCTTTATCATCGCCAATCCATAACAAAGCTGCTTCCGTTTTTCCCATCCCCGTTTGTGCAACAACAACGACATTTTTGTCTTGATTGGCTTCGGTAAATTGCTGCAAAGCGTTTTTGCGAAATCCTTGCTGATTCATATAGTTGCGCACACTTGCACCAATGGACTGATCGATATCGATTTCTACTGGAAGATGCGCGGATGCTGCATGGTCTATACGATGAAGAAGCCCTTTTAACAATACGTAGTTCCAAAACTGATCGCCGTCATGAATGGTGTACCGTTTTAACAGGCGATCCACAAATCGAAATGATAGTTTCTCGGCAAGCGGCAATTTCATATGCTCGGAAATCGCGTTTCGCTGATTCTTCATATCCGTCTCAAGAATATGGCGAATCATCTCCTTATCAGGAGGCTTATCCCGCTCATGATGGTAACCGACCGCATGAATGAGCAGGCGGCTTTCTTCTTTCGTCAAATCAAGCCGTGAAAACGGAATCAATCCGACAGACAAATAGTTATGTGGCACATCTGCATCGCAGTCGGTTTCAAGCATCTCCTCACGAATCGCACGGCGTATTTTATTTTGAAATACGGTGTTTGCTTTGCCAACGTCGTGATATTCCACCGCAAGCCGGAGCAATTCCCACATTCTTTCATCCATGCGAACAAATTTGTGCCCATAACTGTTCTTTAATAACCACAAATTATCAAGGAGACGATCCGTGTGTTCACGGATCGTCTCTTTTGTTTCCGATTTCGCATAAAACGTCATCGCCTTCTCCCCCTACACGTGGTAAAACACTAGTTCTCCATCTTCATCCACCATTGCTCCTTCCGGTGCGGTCGTTCCTTTTAACACATAGCCGACATGAACCGTTTCCCATTGGCGAATGCCATTGACAATTTCATATTTCCAATTTACCTCGTAAGGAATATATCTAATTTCTTCATCCAACAAATGTTTCGGAATATAAGCGTTGTATCGCAGCTCCTTCTCCTCATCGAGTTCTTGAACATGAACAAGCTTATATTCGTCTATTCGGACTAAATCTTCCCATCGCCCTAAACTGTAATGACCGCTGCCGGTTTCGATCGCCTGAATGATGTTTTCCAGAACTTCATCTTTCGCCTCGACATGAATCAACAGCTCCACCCGATATAAAAGGTGAGTGTACATTGGCATCGTTGTTATTTCATTTTTACCATAAGAAAAATCAACATCTCGCACCCCGTCTAAAATCAGCGGAAAACTTTCCATTTCTTTTTTCTTGAAGAAATAGTATCTTTGATAGTCTAACAACTTTGCTTCATACTGTCCTTGGATACTGAGGCGCATCGGAATAAATTCATCAGCGCGAACCAGTGCATGCAGCATTCCTTTTACTGTTGAGTAAGGGGGTAATGGATACGTCTCTGCTACTTTTGAAGCAAACGGCTTTTTATAACAAGCTGTCTCTTGAAACAATTTCATCCGCAATGCTTTCATCGTTATACACCGTAATATGCTTGAATTTGTTCAGAAATGTATTGGAAAAACTGTTCAACCGAACCGACTTTATCGGCAAACCAATCAGCAAACTCCCCTTCATTCGCAAAAATGCCCCGTAAGAACCCGATGCGCGTTTGTTCACCGACAGTTTGTCCTGCAAAAGTTTGCTCCATTGTTTCTACAATTGGTTGGGATTGAATTTCCCAACCTTGCGAAGAGGAAGAAAGAAGAATTTTCCCAAGGAAAAATGGATTCGCAACATCATAAACTCCACCGATAATAAACAACGGCGCTAAATTTTCACGACGACCACGAATGTTGCGGTTTAATATTTTGACAATATCAAGCAGCTGTTGCACGCGTGTTGCTTTTTCCGCATTGGAAAGTTCAATGTCGCCGTCAACACCGACGCGATTTAAATCAATTGTTAATGTATAAGTGTAAAAACTTTGATGCTGTTCAATGTTGGCAAGGTTGGCATCCTGCCCTATGCGGCTTGCTAGCCCCATATTGTTCAAAAATTCTAAATCACTTTTGTACGGTTCGAGTGAAATAGCATGGCTTAATCTAACAACAGCCGCACGTTTTTGTGAATTTTTATCTGTTTTTAAATAGCCGAATAAATCCATTTCTACGGAGTCTTTGATTGTTACGTCTTTTTTAAACTGCACTACCCCGCTTGCCTTATCGACCGTATTTAAATTCCAGTCGAATAGCTCATTTCCTAAACGAACAATATCGTAGCGCAAGCTTTGCCGTGACGCATATGTATACACTTCTCCATTGCCGCGGTGAAATTTTTTTAATTCAGAAATATTGGCAATTCCTTCTCCATAGTTTAATGAACCCGCTTGAAATACTACTGTCATCGTTAATGATTTTGTCATGATACGACATCCTCCTGTTCTTCTTGTAATCCACTAGATAACAATCCAGCAATAAAGGCATTGGCTACTGTTGCAAAGTCCAAGTCACGTTCATGCAATGCATTCAAGAAAATAGGAGATATCGGCTTTTCCGCTGACATGTGCAGCCGGAACAATGTATCCATAAAACTTTTTTGATTTCCTGCTTTTGCCGCATTTAATAGACGGTACGCAATCGCATTCACCTTTTTATTCGAACTAGCGGAATATTGTTCCGATGTCTTTGATGCGGCTGCTTGTTCGAGCGCTTTGCGAATTTCCTGCCCGCTTCGAAATACCGCATATACGCGTTTATCCGTACTTGACATATCTTTCACTCCTTTTTTCAATTGCAGGATTCGATTCCGCTCACGAACTGTGATATAAGGACCGATGTGCGAATTGCCTTTTTCGATGCAATAACGCAAGTATGAATAAATAACAATGGCAGGGTCTTCCCCACGAAGCACATACTGGACAAAATGCTCGCGATATTCATAAGGTTGAATATAATCGAGTTTCCCCTTACAGTTTTTAAAATAGTATGCTAAATACATCGGCAAGTGGTAGTAATGCAAATGTGTTTTTTTACTATCGTAGTCAGAGGAAAACTCTAAAAAAAATAAGTGATCTGCCACGTACTCTGCTTCTTTTGTGATGCCTTGTACTAGTTTGCTAACAATACGATCAAACGGTTCTTTCTGTTGTTTTAACTGTTTGAAATGATTGTTTTTCTGTAATATTTCTGAAAAGGCAGCATCGGATTGGACAAATCCCGCATACGTACGATATTCCCCCTGTTCATTAACCCCTTCTTTTTTCAAATAAATAGCTGCACCAGCTGGAGCAAAAAATAATACTAGTTTTGCCAAAGAAGAAATTGGTTTAGGCTGATGATCTTCCAAATTCCAGTTAAAATTAAACGCATTGTTTTTTGCTACCCCGATTGGAGCAAATACCATTTCTTCAAAGTTGTAAAAAGCGAGACGGTCGTGCAAAAGCAAGCATTTGGTTATGGTATTCTTCACATAATCTTGAATATCTTCTAATGTTTTGTTTTTCCACGCTCTTTTCAATACTTTAAATGGCTGATAATCTTTATGCTTGTCTAAAAACGCGATAATCTCCTCTGAAGATTTGGCATCCGCTAATATGTGCTCAAATTGTAAGTCGTACTGTGCAGGTGCAATATAATCTTTTTGGAATTCTTGAATATGCCCTTGTAAATCCAAGCTGTTTTTCGAGACGTTCAGGAAAGAAACTTGTCCAAAAAACGCCTTTAATATCGCCGCTTTAAAATAGTTAAGGGTCAGTTTCTCGTTAATTTTTGGTTCATACAGTGCCGTTTCGAACGTATGGGCACATGTCGCTAGCAGTTCAAAATTTTCCGGCTTTTTTACTTGTTTTAAAGCTTCTAAAGCATTGGCTAGAGGTGGATGCGAAAAATATTTGAGCACTTTTTTTCCTGTATCTGTTATCGTTTTTTTGATGGCTGATAACGCATATGAAAACTGTGCCTCTTTTTCCGCCTGCTTCATATAAAGCTGCAATTTTTCGCTATCCCGCTTTGCCACGCTGTATTCATCCATTAAATATAAAAAATAGGCTTTTGGCAATTGTGACAGCACGTCTACATCCAGTTCCAATCCCCACGGTCGGATAGAAATGCTGCGTCGGTATTGCTGGTCAATAATTTCGTTTTTCAGTCCATATTCAAATACACGATAAAGCCCGACAAGCCCCATTGTTATCATCCATTCTCCCATACGGAGTTGTACTTTCATCCCCTCACCTCCTCGATTTCTAATTGCCCGAATCCTTGATTTCGCCGTTTGGACAATCCAAGCTGGTACAATAGCTGTAAATCTCCTGGATGCCCTGTGATCGCAAATAACCCATGATAAGCGGTGAAATATAAATATTCATCATTCCCGTGTGTGGCGGCAAACTCATGATTGGATTCCTTTACTACAACTTTTTTAAAATATATAGGCTTAATAGAGAGAGGAGCATATAGCCCTTTGCCGCGATATTGCGATAAAATCATGTCCGCTACGTAGTTGACATGCCCTTCATAGCTTGCATCATCAGGAGCAATCGGATTTCCTTTTTCATCCTCGATGAGTATTGGTGAAAGAGTACGAAAAACAACAGACGGACTCGTCACTTGCTTCTCTTTGACAACCGCAATTTTCTTTTTCACAAAATGATAATCTTTATAAGAAAAAGCCTGGTTTTTTTGCAAGCCATTGTATAAATTCAATAAAAACTCATGGTCAGGGGAACTGACAGTTAACGTAATGCCATCTAATTCGATTTCATGATTTATGATGTGAAAGTTTTTTAAATATGTAGAAAATACAAAAGGCTTTGTCCGTTGCCCCCTCTGATACAGACGATGATAATATTCTTCATCAGATGTTCGTAATGCTTCTTTGATAATGGACACCATTGCCATTCGATAATGAATAGGAATTTTATCAGTTTCAAAGGAACAAGAAATTCTCATAAGACACCTCCTTTTTTACTACCCTCCCCCTCATTTTAGACTATAAATTTAGAAAATTTTGTCGTATATTGTCAAATCTTCATGACAATTTTTCGAACATTGTCTTAAACTCATTATATTTGCTTTAATTTTGTAGTATACTGAACCTCTGCACGACTAAAGTCGGCAGGTTCTTGTGTACTAAAGAGCTTCGTCTATACCTTCGTATAGACACTCACTCTCATTCCACAAGACTTTCATGGGCAAACACCTCAATGGTGCTTAGCGCCCTGTGCGCCCGGTTCAAGACGCTTTTCATCATTTAAATTCCCATACTGCTTAATAATTTATTACCACTATTTTTTAAACGTTCTACTTCTTTATCATGCAGTCGCTTAAATCTTTCCCATGTCGCAAAACATTTTTCTCTATCGATTTCTTTTAAGTGATCTTTCGCATTCATGATGAGGAACGCACTATATAAATCTCGTTGAATTTTACAGCCATTCATATCGTTCCATCGTTCGGATAACCTCTTTTTTACATATTCACCCGTGATATGATTATATTGGCTGGCTTTCGCAGAGAATGTATCTATTTTTTTGAGCGTTTTTCCGTCATACCGTAATTTTCTGTCTAATATGGCTAAAAACATGCTTGGAGCTTTATTCGCTATACTTTTACCAAATCGTTTCTTTCTATTATACCTTCCTGTTTTCTCATTCATCGTTGTTTCTTTCGCTCTTGCTTGCAATGCTTTATAATTCATTGTTTCCACTTTAATATCATTGCCTAACGATAATATCCAATTTGCCAGCTTATTATGATCTTGCTTGCGTTTTTCCGCTAACTTCCTTTGCAGTTCCGCTAATTGATTTTTTGTTTTGATATCATTTTTGCTCCACACCCACTTTTCTTTGTTTCCTCGCTGGATGGTTCCATCTTCGTTGTACTTATTTGGATTATTTGCTCTCCGCTGCCGGTCTAGTTTTCGCTGCAGCCGCCTTTTTTCCGGATGGATGTCATCCACACTTGGAGCGAGTTCCAACAATTTTACTTCGTTCGGAGCGCAAATGGCGATCGTTTGCGTGCCAATGTCAATGCCGACCACTCCTTCACCACGGGGATGCTTGGCTTTGCCGGTTTGCCGATTGATTTTTTGCGGCGGAACCCCTTCCAAAATGAGTTGGGCATAATACTTTACTTTCCCCCGAATCCGTTTACGTACAATGCGGCAATACTTGATTCGGTCTTGCAAGGCGAGATGGGCATACACATCATTTGGTTGGATGATGACAGGGATCATCAGCCCATTCCAATGGATGGCATGGCTTTTGAAGCGAATCCCTGCGGAATTCGATTTTCCCTCTAACGAACCCATTTCGCCGAACCGTTTAAAATACACCCGTTTGGCAGCGCCAAACAAGAACCTTTCTACCGCTTTCCACGCTCTGGTGGCGATTTTTTGCGCCGTATGCGCGTCCATGTGTTTGCGGAAGTGGCGCTGCATTGGCTGAACGAAAGCGTGCATCGCATATTCGGAGAGTCCGTACTCGGTTCGCAGGTCGGAAAGTTGGCGATTTTTTTCTTTGGAGGGCTTCTGTTGAGCAAGGTCTTGATAGCGGGAATCATGTTGGAGTTTTTTGTACCGCTTCAAACATTCCTCTAAACAGGCGTTATACAAACAGCGGCCGATTTCAAACCGCTTTTCGAGGATATGTTTTTGCCATGATTCTGTCTGGAGCCGCAACGTCAATACATAGCTTGGTGTTTTCGCTCCCGCCAATGCAACCCACCTCCTTTACACATGTTTTTGATTTTCAATGTATTTCCTAACGGTTTCTTCTGAAACACATCCAACTGTACAGCAAAAATAGCCGCGAGTCCAAAGGGAAGGCAGTCGACTTTTCAAGGGCGGATATTTTTCACGAAAAATACGACTGCTTCGACCTTTCAATTTCTGGATTAACGCATGAATATGAATTCTTGGATCATAAGGAAATAAACCAATGAACATGGTCAGGCATGATTTCTAACGATTGGATTTCAACATCCTTTTCTTTCACCACTTGATAAAAAATTTTTCTTAAATCTTTTTCCATCTCACCGACTAACACTTTTCGTCTGTATTTTGGGTAGAAAATCACATGATATGGATGAAGATAAACCATTCCTTCTTTATGTAATATTGATCATAGAGATTTAATAAATCACCCCTATCTAATATCATGATAACCAAACATTAGATAGGTTACAATTATAATAATAAAGAATATTCTAATAATTTTATTATTCAGCCACTTCATCCCGATGACTAAAGTCACGGGCTTTCGTAGCAGTTATT
>NZ_QCWL01000001.1:2187178-2190535 GCF_003064505.1 Geobacillus sp. LYN3
AATAATTTTATTATTCAGCCACTTCATCCCGATGACTAAAGTCACGGGCTTTCGTAGCAGTTATTCTTGTAACGCATCAACCAAAACAAAAGCACTGCTAATTACGGCAGTGCTGTTCGCCATTAGTCCTTCTTAGACTTCCGGATTTTCAACAATCGTCGCGATTCCTTGTCCTACACCGACACACATTGTCGCAAGGCCGTATTTCACCCTGCGTTTTTTCATTTCGTAAACGAGTGTCGTTAAAATGCGGGCGCCGCTTGCCCCAAGCGGATGCCCAAGGGCGATCGCTCCACCATTGACGTTTACTTTCGCGCGGTCAAGTTCCAGCTGTTTGATGCATTCCAGCGACTGTGAGGCAAACGCTTCATTCAATTCCACTAAGCCGATATCATCGATTGTTAATTTCGCGCGCGAAAGTGCTTTCCTCGTCGCGTAAATCGGTCCGATTCCCATCACCGCTGGCTCCACTCCTGCAACTGCTGACGTTACATACTTTGCGAGCGGTTTCATTCCAAGCTCTTTTGCTTTTTCCGCGCTCATTAATAACAGCGCGGACGCTCCATCGTTGACTCCTGAAGCGTTCCCTGCTGTGACGGTTCCATTTTCAAATAGCGGAGGCAGTTTGGCAAGCTTCTCCAACGTTGTGTCTGGACGAGGATGTTCGTCTTTATCTACAACAACTTCGTTTCCTTTCCGGTCAACATATACGACAGGAACTAATTCGTCTGCGAAGCGATTCGATTCGATCGCTTTTTTCGCTTTCATTTGGCTTTCATAAGCAAATTCATCTTGCGCTTCACGAGAAATGCCAAACCGTTTTGCGACATTTTCCGCTGTCTGCGGCATGCTGTCGGTCCCGTACATTTCTTCCATCTTCGGGTTAATAAAACGCCATCCGATGGTCGTATCGAACATTTCCATATTGCCGCGTGGAAAGTCTGTGCTCGGTTTTGCCATGACGAACGGCGCGCGCGTCATGCTTTCCGTTCCACCTGCGATTACAATGTCTGCTTCTCCTGTCATAATCGTGCGAGCAGCGTAGTTGACGGCATCAAGCCCTGAGCCGCAAAGACGATTGACGGTCGTTCCTGCCACTTCAACTGGCAATCCAGCTAGCAAGGCGGACATCCGCGCGACATTTCGGTTGTCTTCCCCAGCTTGATTGGCATTGCCGAGAACAACTTCTTCAATTTCATGGACTGGAAGATTTGGATTGCGTTCCACAAGCGCACGGATGACGGTTGCCCCTAGATCATCCGGTCGGACGTCTTTTAACGCCCCTTTATATTTTCCAATCGGCGTCCGCACCGCATCAACAATAACGACTTCTCTCATTCATAAATTCCCCTTCCCATTATATTTCTATCATATACACCTTTACCTAAACTGTAATCGTTTTCATATAGATTTTTTGCAAAAATAAAACCTGTTCGCTCTGGTCATGGGACCGGCGAACAGGTTTTTTGATAGGCTGTTAAATTTTCATAATCCCGCCCGTGCTCGCGGAAGTAACGAGCTTCGAGTAGCGTGCGAGGTAGCCGGTTTTTACTTTTGGTTCAAACCCTTTCCAGTTCGCTTTCCGTTTTTCCCATTCTTCGTCAGAAAGCTTTGCGTTAATCGTTCTGTTCGTAATATCGATTTCAATAATGTCTCCGTCTTCAATAAAGGCAATCGGACCGCCTTCCGCCGCTTCTGGGGAAACGTGTCCAACCGATAAACCGCGGGATGCCCCTGAGAAACGTCCGTCGGTGATAAGCGCGACTTTTGTTCCAAGCCCCATGCCGACGATTTGCGAAGTTGGCGCAAGCATTTCCGGCATTCCCGGTCCTCCTTTTGGCCCTTCATAACGGATGACGACAACATGGCCTGGTTTTACTTTCCCGCTCGCAATGCCTTCGAGCGCCTCTTCTTGCGAATCAAATACGATCGCTGGCCCTTCATGGCGCGTAATGCCGGCTTGTACGCCTCCTGTTTTAATGATCGCGCCATCTGGAGCGAGATTTCCAAACAATACGGCAAGTCCGCCTGTTTCGGAATACGGGTTATCAATTGGGCGGATGACATTATAGTCTTTGACTTCACAGCCGGCGATGTTTTCCCCAAGCGTTTTTCCGGTTACGGTCAACGTATCGAGATGCAGCGTTCCTTCTTTTTTCGCTAATTCATTTAATACGGCTGATACGCCGCCCGCTTCGTGCAAGTCTTCAATATGCACATCGGAAGCTGGCGCTAGTTTGGCAAGATGCGGCACCCTTGCAGCGATTTCATTAATTCGTTCGAGTGAGTAATCGATCCCTGCCTCGTTTGCAATTGCAAGCGTATGTAATACGGTATTTGTCGAGCCGCCAAGCGCCATATCAAGCGCAAACGCGTTATCAATCGCTTTTTCTGTGACAATATCGCTCGGTTTAATGTCATGCTCGATCAAATACATTAATTGTTTCGCCGATTGGCGAACCAATTCTTTCCGGGCCGGGTCGACCGCTAAAATCGTGCCGTTTCCTGGCAGCGCAAGCCCTAGCGCTTCCGCCAAACAGTTCATCGAGTTTGCTGTAAACATTCCCGAACAGGAGCCGCATGTCGGACAGCCGTATTTTTCTAATTCCAGCAATCCTTTTTCATCAATTTTCCCTGCTTGATAAGCACCGACCCCTTCAAATACGGACGAAAGCGAAATTTTTCTTCCGTCGCTCGTCACGCCAGCCTTCATCGGCCCGCCGCTGACAAAAATCGTCGGAATGTTTAGCCGCATCGCCGCCATCATCATGCCCGGCGTAATTTTATCACAGTTTGGAATGCATACCATTCCATCAAACCAATGCGCGGAAATCACCGTTTCGATCGAATCCGCGATAATTTCGCGGCTTGGAAGCGAATAGCGCATGCCGATATGCCCCATCGCAATCCCATCGTCGACGCCGATCGTATTCATTTCAAACGGGACTCCGCCCGCTTCGCGAATCGCTTCTTTGACAATTTTCCCGAACTCCTGCAAATGCACGTGCCCCGGAATAATGTCAATATACGAGTTCACCACGGCGATAAACGGCTTGTCAAAATCTTCTTCCTTTACGCCTGCCGCGCGCAGCAAACTGCGGTGCGGCGCCCGGTCAAATCCTTTTTTGATCATATCGCTGCGAAGCTTTCTCAATCTAAATCCCTCCATTAGTAGTTTTGTAGTCTCGATGTTTTTAGTATTGTACCATTTTTTAAAATAAAATGACAATTATATTTATTTCGATAACAGCGATTATCCCTTTAAATCTATCACTTTGTCAAAATGCAGCTCTGAGGAGTAAAAATTCTTCGAGATAAATTGAACTTCTAGCCCCCAAATTTTGATAAATATGCGAT
>NZ_QCWL01000001.1:2190635-2204463 GCF_003064505.1 Geobacillus sp. LYN3
AAGCGTTTGACGCGGAGCGAATGAAACAGGACGTCTTGTCCCAGGTGCAACGGGCGGCCTAAGGCCTCCCCCTGCGAACGGAAGAATCGTTGGACAACGAGATGACACCGGAGAAGCTGGCGTGATTTCATCCATTCGACCTTGAGTCCCTAAAGGAGCTTGGCCGGCCTCCGCCTGATGACGAGACCGAACGAGGGAATGTTGGCGCGAAGACGCCCGGAGACATGGGAGGGTTCGTCCTCATCAGCGACGCGGAGATCCAAAGGGTGCATCGAATATGCTTCCCCCCGCGGCAGGAAAATATAACCAGCCGTGGCCGCGAAGCGCACCCTAGGTCTGTAAGATATCCACAAAACTGAAAAAGGATGTAAGGGATTTTGTCGAAAAATATTTTTTGGACACCCCTGAGAGGTCGAAAAGCCTTGATAGATCAACATTTCTAGAGGGAGGAAAAACGTGAAAAAGCAGCGAGTCGTCGTGAAAATCGGAAGCAGCTCATTAACGGATACAAAAGGCGCTCTTTGCCATGAAAAACTTTTCGATCATGTCGAAGCGATCGCCTATATCAAACAATTAGGCCACGAGGTCATTTTAATCACATCGGGTGCGGTCGCCGCTGGATTCGGACCGCTCGGCTATCCGTCTAGGCCGACGACCACCGCGGGAAAACAAGCAGCGGCAGCCGTCGGGCAAGGGCTGCTCATGCAAGGCTATATTTCCGCATTCAAACAGTTCGGCATTACGACAGGACAAATTTTATTAACAAGAGAAGACTTTTACAGCCGTGAACGGTTTCATAATTTATTTTCCACAATCACCACATTGCTGGCATGCGGAGTTTTGCCGATCATCAACGAAAACGACTCCGTGTCCGTCGAGGAATTGACGTTTGGCGACAACGATATGCTTTCCGCGCTTGTCAGCGGCTTTTTGCACGCGGATGCGCTCATTATTTTAACGGATATTAACGGATTATATGATGATAATCCGAAAACGAATCCGAAGGCAAAAAAATATGCATTTCTTCCGAATATTACCGATGAAATGATTGAAGCGGCGGGCGATAGCGGCTCTGCGGTCGGAACAGGCGGGATGAAATCAAAGCTTCTCGCTGCAAAAAAAGCGCTCTCGTTCGGTGTGAGCGTCTTTGTCGGAACAGGAACAGGGAAAGAAAAGCTGTACGACATTTTGGAAGGAAAAGGAGACGGGACATATATCGGCGCGCCGTTTCATGGACATATGCAAATGCGCAAGCAATGGATTGCATACCATGCACCGGTCGCCGGAAAAATCGAAATTGACGAAGGCGCCGAAACCGCCCTGTTGCAGCGTGGAAAAAGTCTGCTTCCCGCTGGCGTTACCGCGGTATATGGAAATTTTTCCGCCATGGATGTCGTCGAGGTCGTCAACCGAAAAGGAGCCGTCATCGGCCGCGGTCAAGTATATTACTCCGCTAGCGACTTAGAACAAATCAAAGGCCTTTCTAGCAATGAAGCGAGAAAATATTCGATTAACCATCGACCAGAAGTAATCCACCGCGACAACTGGGTATCATTACGAAAGGAGAGTGTCGTAAAATGAACGAATTACTTATAAAAGCAGAACAGCTGCAACAAGCAGCGAAAACGTTAGCCCTTCTGTCAACAGAAGAAAAAAACGAAGCATTAACGCGCATCGCCGAAGCGCTGATCAAACAAAAAGAATGGATTTTGCAAGAAAACGAAAAAGACGTTGCGCTTGGAAAAGAACAAGGTCTTTCTCCTGCTTTAATCGACCGGTTGCAGCTAACAAACGAACGAATCGAGCAAATTGTCGACGGCGTCCGTCAAGTTGCGGATCTTCCTGACCCAATCGGCGAAATCGTCGAAGAATGGACGCGGCCGAATGGGCTTCGCATTCAAACAATTCGCGTGCCTCTTGGTGTCATCGGAATGGTGTACGAAGCGCGCCCGAACGTCACCGTCGATGCCGCAAGCCTTTGCCTAAAAACAGGAAACGCCGTCTTATTGCGCGGCAGCTCATCGGCGCTTCATTCAAACAAAGCGCTCGTCCATGTCATGAAGGAGGCGCTTCGCGATTCCGCCATCCCTGCCGATGCCATCCAGCTTCTCGAAGACACGAGCCGGGAAGCGGCCCAGCAAATGTTTCGTTTAAACGGCTACTTAGATGTATTAATTCCACGCGGCGGAGCAGGACTGATTCGCTCCGTCATCGAAAACGCCACCGTTCCCGTGCTGGAGACTGGCGTTGGCAACTGCCATATTTTCATCGATGAATCGGCGCAAAAACAAATGGCCATCGATATCGTCTTAAACGCGAAATTGCAACGCCCATCCGTCTGCAATGCGGTGGAAACGGTATTAATCCATCAAAACTGGCCGTATATCAGCGAACTCGTCGAAACATTGCACGCGCGCGGAGTAGAGCTGCGCGGCGATTCGCAACTTGCTTCATCGTATTCCTTTATCCAGCAGGCTGCCGAAGCAGACTGGAGCACCGAATATTTGGCGCCGATTTTAGCGGTTAAACTCGTGCAGAACGTCAAAGAAGCGGTCGACCATATTAACCGCTACGGCACGAAACATTCCGAGGCAATTATTTCCGAACAAAACGACAACGTCCGCTTCTTTTTCCAAGCGATTGACGCCGCCGTGCTTTATCATAACGCCTCGACCCGCTTTACCGACGGCGAACAGTTTGGCTACGGGGCGGAAATCGGCATCAGCACGCAAAAACTGCACGCCCGCGGTCCAATGGGATTGCGCGCGATCACCACGACGAAATCGCTCGTATACGGCACGGGGCAAATTCGCTCCTAAAGGAAAAAGCCGAATCCAGCTTGTCGGATTCGGCTTTTACTCTACCATTTTGACGTTCGCATAAGCCGCAAGCGCCACATGGCCAATAACGGCAATCGGAAAAATCACGATCATATCAGGATGGTCAATCATGCTTCCAGCCGCTGCGGCAATGCCAACGATCATATTATATTTCCCTACGATTCTCGCCAATTTTTCTTGATCACGAATGCGCCGCTGATTATATCCGGACAGCAGCCACGTATATTTTTTCGCCCCGATAAAATACGCCAGCAAAAACGAAACGACTGCTAAAAACAACAGTTCGAAAGAGTAAATCACTTAGTCACCTGCTCCCATCCGTTTATCCTATTTCTTATTATTTATTATTGTATCATTATTTTTATGGAAAATTAAGACTATTGTTCTATATGGTACCGTTTTGCACATCCGATTCGGAATA
This sequence comes from Geobacillus sp. LYN3, assembly GCF_003064505.1. Lineage (NCBI taxonomy): Bacteria > Bacillati > Bacillota > Bacilli > Caryophanales > Anoxybacillaceae > Geobacillus > Geobacillus sp. LYN3. The sequence continues at coordinate 2,193,897 of NZ_QCWL01000001.1, forward strand.
TCAGGCTCTAACCAATCCAAAGTTTGTCGTACACCCATGTTAGGAATGGGACGGTTTTGAGGCAAACACCCAGAAGCGGCTGCCGGCAAAATTGACGGCAATGCCTCCCAACGTTGCTGCGAGTTTTCCGGCAAACAACGGCCAGTGCCCAACGTCCCGGCAGAGAAAGAGCAGAAGAAGCGTCACTGCCAGCGACAGCACATTCACCACGATAAAACGCAAAAACTCTCCGATGTTCGCTTTTCGTTTTACCCGAAACGTCCACATCCTGTTCCATACATAGCTGTTGACCACGCCGGCTGTATAAGAGCATACTTGCGCCAACAGCGCGGAAACGCCAAACGAGGCAAGAAGAAAAAAGACAATAAAATCCACAAATGTATTTCCGGCGCCAACAAGGCAAAAACGCCATAATGTTTGAATATTTTTGCGGCTGTTCCACGCAAAACGATGCATTTTCATGCTTATTTCCGACTCCCCACACGTCTTTCACGATATATAACGAACGTTGCTTCACTTCCTCGTATAAGCAACCGATATATCTCCAACAATCCTAAAGCATAATCTACAAAACAGTATAACCATCAGATGCGGCGGCTATTTCGCTACCGTGGAATAAGGAAATATCTTTAATTATAATATCACATCACTTGAGGAAGAAAGCATGTCAATACGATAAAAATGGAAGAACATTAATCCAAAAAACAATAGCAAGCCGCCGCCTTTTCTCGCGCATTTTCTCTTCTTTTTCTAGTGTTTCTTTTTCCCACATCATCAATATAAAAGTACGATGAAAATTGAGTATAAACTTTCTCAAATGAAAGTGATGGACTCATTCGACAATCTTTTATTCTCGTAAGCATCGTAGATTTTCCTTTCCTTCTTTTCTTTCTTCTTTTATAATGAGATAAGTAAGGGAGGTGAGAGAAATGGAACAGGAAACAATGCTAAAAGAAATTTTGAAAGCATTGGAGATTCATTCCAACCATATGCACACAAAAATGCAAGAAATGGAAAACCGTTTGGAAACAAAAATGCAAGAAATGGAAAATCGATTAGAAGCAAAAATGCAGAAAGTGGGAAATCAACTCAGAACAGAAATGAGACAGATGGTAGAAAATCTTGAAGAAAAAATGAACGAGCGATTCAACCGTTTAGAAACAAAAGTAGACAGCCTGCGCATCGAACTGTCGGAAACACAGGAAACGGTCGATTTCCTCTCAAGCAAAACGCTCCAGCATGAACGGAAAATCCGCGAGTTGTATCGGCAACAATGACCGTCTCCTCTCTTCATTTTCCTCCTGCTGCTCCTTAAGTGTTTCCTTCGGCAACGAATCACCTGAAAATAACATTCCTTGATTCAGAGACGTATCATAAATTCCAACAGAAAACACCCTTGTACAAAACAAAGGGTGTTTTTCCTGATTATTCCGTATCCCGCTCGCGAATCAATTCCATTACGCGGGTTGCTACCGTTTCCGGATCAAGCCCATCTGTCGCCACGCGATAATGATGCTGAGAATAAGCTTGTTTCCGCTGTTCAAATAATTGCTTGATTTCCTCGAGCGTCTTATTTTTCAACAAAGGACGGTCATGGATAAGGGACGGAAGACGTTCTTTCCAGTTTTCCCATGACAAATCGAGGAAAACGACAATGCCGTGGGATAAACAAGCCTTTCTTACTTCCTCTTGCAAATACGCGCCTCCCCCGAGGGAAATAATTTTTAAGCGGGTGTTCGTGCAAAGATCAACGATTAGTTCCCTCTCCACTTTTCGAAAATAGTCTTCTCCCATTTGTTCAAAAATGGCCGGAATCGACATTTGATGCCGTTTCTCGATTTCCTGATCTACATCAATAAAGTCTCGGTACAGCTTTTTCGCCACAAGCTGGCCAATCGTTGTTTTTCCTACTCCCATAAAGCCGATTAAAACGATATTTCTTTCCCGAAGCGGAATGTTGCAATATGTACCCATATCTGCCGCCCTTCCTTTACAACAAATCATAAAAATTATTTACTCCTTCCATACCCATTAGCCGTGAAACATATGCTTTTGCACAATATGAAGGACTTCTTTCAAATCCTCGATTGGGATTTGGCCTGGTGCCGAACTATTTTGACCAACAGCAAAAGTAACTGCCGAACCAAACATCCATCCAGCCAAGCGAGTAATGACCCCTAATCCTCCCATTGACATGGTGATAAGGGGGATGCTTAACTGGCTTCTCGCTTCTTGGGTCGCCTGGAATAAAACAAGCAAGTCTTGCGGAGAAGCAGGCATAACAGCGACTTTAGCAATATCAGCACCATATGATTCCGCCTGCAGCATTTTTTGGACAAGTTCTTCTTTTGGGGGAGTTGAGCTGAAATTATGATAGGACATAATCATGAGAATGCCATATTCCTTTGATACTTGGCGAAGCGATGTCAATTCCTTTTCATAAAGCAGCTCGCAATCAATCATATCCACTAATCGGCTTTTGCACATTTCTATAAATAATCGGATTTTTTCTGTTTCTGTTAACGGAACAGGATTCCCGCCTTCCTTTTCCGAACGAATCGTAAAAAGAATGGGAATTTCCCCTGCAATTTTTCGAATGGCTAGCGCTGTTTCGAGCACTTTTTGCGGATCGTAAATATCTTTAAAAAAGTCGGCGCGCCACTCAATAATATCAGGCCCCTTTCGACATACTTCTTCCGTCTCCGACAAGATTTGTTCCATACTCGCTCCTACTATAGGAGTACAAATGCATGGCTGTTCTCCGCCAATTTGCGTGCCCCTTACGGATACAATTTTTTGTGATATATTCATGATTATCCCCCTATTCTCGATATCCTGACTTTTCTGAAATGACCTTAGCCCCTTCTTTGACTATTTCTCTATTGCTTCAGAAATGAATCGGTTCGTAGGACCTAAAACAGTCAAACATGCCTTAACTTCACCGTTAATATGAAAATAGGCACAGCCATCGCCAATCCCGGTGCTATAACGAATGACGCTTTCAAACATAAACTGCGACACGACATAGAGCAGAACAACAGACGTATAAAGCAACCCCCGCAACAATTGCCTTTATTCATATATAGTACAACAAAATAGATCAGTCTGAAAATCCTTCCAGCCATACTTGCGATGGATTCATACTAAATACAGCCAGCCCTCTGTTAGAGAGCTGGCTGTTCACATGCATTTGCTGCAAAAAATTCTGCTTGCCGTATTGAAAAACTTTGATTTTTCTTAACGGAGTCCATTGAATACGGAATAAGACGATGGAAAGAGCATGATGCCCACCGTCACTGTTTTCGTTTGTCGATCAGTTCTTCCAATACGACCGCCACGCCGTCTTCCTCATGTGACGCGGTGACGATGTCACTGACTTCTTTTAATTCCGGTGCGGCGTTTTCCATCGCCACACGGCAGCCAGCGACGGCGAACATCGATAAATCGTTATGGCTGTCACCGAAAACAACCGTATCTTTCATGTCGATGCCGTAATGAGCGGCCAGTTTTACAAGCGCCTCCCCTTTCGTCGCCTGCTCATGGTTAATTTCGATGTTGTTTGGATGCGACGAGGTGACAGTAATGCCGGAAATACCGTCAAACTGGGCAGCTGCTTCTTGTAAACGTTCTTGATCGAGAGAAAAAATGAGCACTTTATAAAAAACGGTTTGCCGCTCCTCCCAGATGGCGCGGATGTCATCGACATACGTCACGCGCGCCTGCTGGAACTGCTTTTCGACGATGCGCTTTAATTCAGGCGCGATATCGCTTGCCTTTTCTGCCATCGCCTCAAGATGGGCGCGGTTATGGAGCCCGACATAGACGGCATCGCCCGTATAAATTTCGCAATATAAATCAGGCTGCGCGCGCACCCATTCGAGCGCCGGAATCAACTTTTCCTTGTCAAGCGGCACATCGCCAAGCACCGTCCCATCTTCTAATGTCATCACCGCGCCATTTAAACTCATAATCGGGCAAACAAGCCCCGCATCCCGAAGCGGCGCGCGCGCGTCTTTATACGCCCTGCCCGTCACGATCGCCACGATATGGCCTTGCTTTTGCGCTGTCACAATGGCCTCTTTATTTCTTCTACTTACCTGTCCATTCGAATTGAGCAGCGTCCCGTCCATATCCAATGCGATTAACACTATTGCATCCCTCTTTCTTTCATTATGCGTGTTATAAATCACTACTCCATCGCGGTCAATTTGCCGTTTTGTTTAATAAATCGGCAAACAGTACATCATAGGAATAAATTCCGACAATGTCATCGATATCTTGAACAATTTTTCCTTTCTGTTCTCCTTCATAATCAATACACAAATCAATATCCGAATTATAACGCGCCGTATCCCTGGCCCTTGAACCAAATAAAATCACTTTCCGAATGCCACGTTCGCGTTGAAAGTAGTCCAATAATTTTCGATATACATCTTCATGAATTCCATACATCGCAATCAATCACTTCTTTTTTTATATTTTCAAGCAGCTTTTCGATTTCCCCCACATATTGTGCTATTATCTTGTTTTTAATTTTTTCATAATCATCCTCATTATAGACATGAACCGTCGCATTACGCGAACTTACAATGTCGTTCCACGTATCAATATTTTCAATCCATCCTTCTTTGAATGCTTGCCTGTAACAAGCACGCGGATTGCTTAATTCGAGTCCCCAAGACTTAAAAACCTTCGATAATAATTTCCACAATTGATCCTCTAAAATTTCGTACTTTTTGACAATCGAATCACGGTACACTTCTTTGGTGATGTCATCTGGATTTTTGATTTGCTGGAAGATATGGATAATATTTTTTAAATGCGTCAATAATCGGTACGCATACTGATACGATAATATAATAATGGATTCTTTATATTTGCCATCCAAATCTAGACTCCTCCTTGAATCTCATCCTAAAACATTTCAAAAGTTCTGCGTACATGTTCGGACGCAGGAGTCCGCGGCACTTCCATCGTCCGGATCGGCAGTTTGCGCAGCACCGGGGCGAGCATTTGCTTCGTTTCTTTTTTCATGCGGATTTCCCGCGGTATTTTCCCGAGCCGCAGAAGCATGTCCAAAAAGCTTTTTTGCACGCGCATCGCCACATTCTCGATCGGAAGCAAATCGTTATGGATGATAAACCCAGTGTTCACATCCACCGCCAGTACAAATGTCGGAAAATACGGGCGCTCCCCGCGCTTCTCTTGAACCGGCCGGTTGATATACCCCGCGTCAAATTCGATGCTGCCATGGTATACTTGCCCAATATTTTTCACCATTTTAATCAATTTCGGATCGACAAGCAGTTCATACGTTGGCGCTTTTTCCTCGGCTTCCAGCTCGGCAAGCGGAACGTGGTCATCGCGCCAAACGACATTCCCATCCTTCTTTTCACCGATGCGGGCAAACATCTTTTCATCCTGCGGAAACACTGGAAGCGAAAGCTCCCCTTCCCCAGCGCGCCGCGCGACATCCAGCGCCTGATCAAGCGCCGCCGTCACCAATTTTGCCTCTTCTTCGGAAATCGTCCACGGATAGTACCCTGGGACAAAGCTGCGAAACTGCGGCCACTGCTTTTTGCCGCGGAACGTCATGCCTTGGGAGCGGAGGAGCTCATAGTCTTCCTTGCTTAACTCATTTCGGTCGGCAAAGGAAATGAGCACCGCCCGCTGTGTATACACGGGATCTTGTTCGGGATATGGCTGTTTGAATAAATGCTGCAGGCTTTTGTATCCTTGCTCCCCGATATATACGACCATGCCATGTTCTTGGCCAAGCGCGCCAATGACGGAACAATATAAGCGCTCGTTCGTTTCCGGATCGATGACAAGGAAAATTTCATCATCATCCATCCATTGCCACGGCGCTAACCGGTTAAACGCCACCGCTTTTTCCAACAGTGCCCGCCATACGTTGCCTTGTGTGGCCTGCGCTCCCTTCTCCATCTCTTTTCGCGCTTTCTTTTGGATTTCCTTGCCAACTTTTTTGCTCAGTGGAGCCAGTTTTGCATTGACCATTGCTGTCAATTCCTTTGTCTCGATCGCCTCTGGATTCCACCCTTCGCCCATGCTGTCTTCTTCAGGCGCAACACGCACCGCCTTGAGGCAAACTGGATAGACGAGATCTGGCTGCGGCTTCACTATTTTTTCAAGCACGATCTCATGTTCCCAATCGTCGCCAAAGTCATAAATATACAAGCAGCGGTCTCCCTCCTGCACAAGCCAATCGAAAAGCCGCTCCTTATGCTCTTCATAGTCCGCATTGCTCCATCTATCACCGACATCATTGCCGATTTCGATGCGCAGCTTCGCCGTTCCGCGCGTCTTCGTGATGTAAAACGTATGCAAATGCCGGTCTTCCCAGTCAAACGCTTTTTGCAGCACGCGATGAAGCTCGGCAAACGTCATATCGCCTGGCACCAATAACCGCCGCCATACCGGCGGGCGAATACCTTTTAACTGCACCTTTAGTTGATAAATCAATCTATTTACCTCCATATCATCGAGAAATTTTCCTTCTTTTCATTCTATCATTTATTTATCACCATTGCTAAGAAGATGGCAAAATGGTACAAAATACGATTGCAAGAAATGATTAACACAATAGATCTTTTCGTCACACAATTCGCACCCAAATTGCGGAACTAAACGAGTGAACGAACCGTTTAACCGGCTGGAAACAAAATAAAGCCAGCTTGCGCATTGAGCTAACGGAAACTCCACTTCAACAAAATCGCCCGACACGAGCGAAAAATCCGCAAGTTATACAGACATCTCCTATTTTAAGAATCTCTCCCATCTACGCTACACTTAGGGTGGGAGATTCCTGCTCTGTCATCTCTATTATCTGCCACCTACTCGATTTATTTGTTGAATCGGAAACCTTCTTGTCTATATTTTCGATAAAAATACGGCCCGCAATAGTATTCATGCGTCTGCACGTATGTCCACGTAAACTGCGGGTCGACGACATACACATCGTGCTCGCGCCGCAAATCTTCCGCCCGCAAATTTTCGGCGTTGACAAGCATATACGCCTCTTCCCTTTCTTGATAAAACAAATAACAAACGAATCGGTTCTCCTCATGAAACGCGCGCATCGCCTCTTTTCCTTCAAGACAAGGCAATTTTTCGTAACTGAATACATGCCACAAAAACTGGTCAAAATCAATCGACTGTTTCTCCTGCGGACTAATGGCATCCGTAAACGCTCGTTCCCAACGCCTGCGAAATTCTTCTCCTTTTCCCTTCCATTCTTCGACTATGATTCCTTGATTTTCCAATCTTTTTCGTATGTTCATTTCCATCTCCCTACTCCCAAGGAAATATATCGCTCGCGCGGCAAAAAATCCGATACGAAACGCCTTGTTTGCGGCGCCGCGCCGCTTTGTTTCCTATTCTCGTCGTTTCGATGATCTCATCCCAAAACGGAATGCGCGCGCGCAGCCGCTCAAACATCTTCCGAATGGCGGCATCGGTAACCTTTCTGCCGAAAAACGACTGAAACAATGTTTCGCGGACGTCTTCCCCAGTCATCGGCCGTTCGCTATGCAAGATTGTCGCGAGCGCATAAAACGATTGGTATTCGAGCTTCACCAACTCGCCTGCGTAACGAACGACAAAGCCGTCTTGTTCGCTGAGGCAAAGCATCACCTCATGCAGCGAAAACCGCTCCTGCTCGGAAAAATACGTTTCCTCTGTTACAATTTCGTTGCTTTCCGGTGTAATAATGCGATAAAGCGCGCGGTGAAAATCTTCAATGCGATGGAGAAAAATCGCTTGGCGATAGCGCTCGACCGTTTCTTCATCATATGGTTTTGTTTCCATCTTTTCTACCTGCTTTAATGCGTTCGACGCGAGAAAAATGCCGCAATTGACAAGAAACATATGGCTTAACATCGCCTGCGTGTCATTAAGAGGCTCATCCATCGATCCCGAAAGCGCCTGATGAAAATGGTACGCTGCTTCGGCATACTTTCCTTCGTTATAGTAAATATGCGCCAACCGATAATTCGCAACGGAATGGCTTGGCTTTCGCTTTAACGCCTTTTGCAAATACATTTTCGCCTGCTTTGGATCGGGGTTGCCCGACATTTTGAAATACTCGCCAAACCGAACGTACAGATGAATCAATTCGTCTTCGATTTCTTCCCGCCGTTTTCGATCTTTTTCTTTTTTCCACTCCATAAGCAAGCGGCGTTCTTCTTGATGCGGAAAAAACTCGTACTCTTCCACTCCACACTCCCTCCCTTTGTGACGGGGTGTCACACACTGATTTGTACAGTTGTATTGTAACGAATTTGAAAAGGAGATGGATAGTATGGAAAAATGGACGAAACTCATGATTCGGCACGGATTTCATCCGGAAGATGAGGAAACAGGAATTACATCACAATGGCTTGCGCAAACATTCGCAGCGCTTATCCAACGGCACCAGCACCTTGACACCATTTCCGAAACGGACTGGATGGAAGCTCTCCAACAAACCGCCAAGCAAATTGTTTTTTACAACGATGACATTCCAGGAAGAGAAACGCTGGTCGACCCGACGAAAAACGAACTTCCTCTCATTCAAATCGATCCATACGTCCGCGGCATCGTCCGCTGGCTGAACATGATGCATATTTACACCGTTTACAGCTGCGACGGAGAGGGAGTTCGCCCGGCAACGATTTATTTTCTCGAAGACTTATCCGCCCAGCAGCTCGCCATCATCCGGGCTTGCACTCCGCCACACGTTCGAATTAGAGCGGAAAAAAGAAAAGTAACATTATTTTATCAGCGCGGACACATCGATGACCTTCTGACGATGGCTGAACGGTTATACAACGTCTGGCGAAATCCAGAGCTGCTAATGACGTATCGCTTAGAAACACTCAAACACCGCCTATACTCCCTTCTTTCCATAAACGGAAAAAGCGGCAGGGAAACGATGATTCGGCAAATGCTATATCGAAAGCTCCAACAAAAAACAGATTGGTGCCAAATCGATGCTTACGGAAACTTGCTTGCCGCGGTTTATTGCGGAAACGGCCCAACGATTCTGCTTTCCGCCCATATGGATACAGTTCGCCCGTTTTCACCGAAACGTACGATTATCGAAAGCGGAACCGTACTAAGCAGCTCGCGCGGCATCTTAGGCGCCGACGACCGCGCGGGAATCGCGGTCATCTTAGAAATACTTGATTTCATTCGCCATTCCCGCTTCCAAGGAACGCTGAAAATCGCCTTTACCGTCGAGGAAGAAATCGGCTGCCTCGGCTCGCGTAACATCGACCCAACATTTTTGCAAGACGTCGACGCAGCGATTGTCGTTGACCGACGCGGAACGCGCGACATCGTCACTTCTTACGCCGGCATCGTACCGTTTTGCACCGATGAATACGGCCGCATTTTCGAAACAGCCGGAGCGCTCGCCGGCATGCCCGACTGGAAAATGACCCACGGCGGCCTCAGTGACGCCAAAGTCTTCGCCGAATTCGGCATTCCATCTGTCAACTTATCCGTCGGCTATGAGCATGAACATACCGAATTCGAAACGCTCGACTATAAAGCAACGCTTGAAACGGTGATGTTGCTTGAAACGGTATTTGAAAACAATATGATTACAGAAGAACTAGTCGTCACGTATAAGTGTTAGGAGTTATTAATGAAAAGTAGAGTGGATAAGAGAAGCCACTCTACTTTTGTATAATCCAAATAACTATATATATGCTCATTGAAAAGTTAACCTTCGTATAAGTGGTGCCCACTCCGGTTATACTGCTCCTAAGGAAAAGTATGGAAAAGGAGCGGAATTCTGCATGAAACGTCTCAAAATCACCAACGATCACGGATGGACACCTCGGACACTTCGCAAACAGGAACGGAAAATCAAAAACACCCTTCTTCGCCAACGGGTGATGGCGGTTCGCCTGGTCATGGAAGGCTATTTGGGCAAAGAGGTGGCCTCCATGGTCAACGTGTGCCGACAAACCGTTTCCCATTATGTGTCGCTGTTCAACGAAGGCGGTCTGGAGCTCTTGCTTCATCGGGATTTCGCCCCCGGGCGGGAGCCGTTTCTCACCGAAGAACAGCAGGAAGAGATCAAACAGCTTGTGTTGACCACCACTCCCGTAGAACTGGGCTGGGACGTCGCTTCGGCGTGGAACACCAAACTCCTGCAATCCTATGTCGAAAAGCACTTCGGTGTTTGCATTTCCCGCGAAGCGTTGCGAAAACTCCTGCACCGCAAAGGGCTGTCGTGGACACGGCCGACCTACACATTGGCCAAAGGCGATCCGGATCGACAAAAGAATTTTGAGAAACAGATCGACTTCATAAAAAAAACTTAATGGATCCTGATTCGGTCTTGTTGTACCTTGATGAAACACATATCCGCTCTTACCATGTCTTGCGGTCCACATGGTCGGCAGTCGGCCGCCAAAAACAAGTGCCGACGTTCGGCCATCATGCCCACGTATCGCTGTTTGGCGCGGTCAACATCCACGATGGCGAAACGGTGCTTCATCAAACGACCGCTGCCAATGCCGCGACGTTCTTGGATTTCTTGAGAATGCTCAAAGAG
>NZ_QCWL01000001.1:2204563-2213237 GCF_003064505.1 Geobacillus sp. LYN3
GAAACGGTGCTTCATCAAACGACCGCTGCCAATGCCGCGACGTTCTTGGATTTCTTGAGAATGCTCAAAGAGCGCTATCCGGACCGTCTCATGGTCTTGGTGTTGGATAACGCCCGCATTCACCATGCCAAAATGGTCAAGGAGTTTTTGCGGGAAGAAGGGCAGTGTTTTCACTTTATTTACCTTCCTCCCTATTCGCCACAGCTGAACCCGATCGAACGCTTATGGAAATGGCTGAAAGATACGGTGATTGCCAATGTATTTCACAAGGATCGCAACGATATCATTCAAGCCATTACTCGGTTTGTCAACTACATCCACGAACGTCCGGAGGAAGTGCTGCAGCGCTTAGGGTGTGCAGGATGACTGAGAAGTTAACTCTTCATGTTGCATGTATATAGTAAAAAATGCCTAAAATTATCGTATCGAAAACATAAGAAAAATGTTGTCGAATCGTGTCGGTATAAATAAAAACAGAAGCGTGTATTAGCTTCTGTTCTCATAAACAATTATTTATTCTTTCTCTCAAAATACACATGCAACCTGTACTCACAAATCTCCTTCGTCCATTGGTATAAAATCTCTTCGTCTTCCGGTCCGATGGAAAATGTTAAAGAAAACACATTGTTGTCAAAGGAAAGAAGTCCGTTTGAACTCCCGCTCCATTTCGTCATCGGCATTCTAGCGATAAGTTTGCTTACTTTTTCTTCATCGTAAACCCATAGCCGTTTTGTTTCCTTGTCTGAAAAATCAATGCGCTTCCGGTATTCTTTCTCGGTTAGATAGCGATGGAAAAATGGTGCTGCCTCTTGCGGCGTAATCGGCAAATGCCATCGTGAAGAACCCCGTTGAAGCATCGCCTGTAAAACAACCATTTTGTAGCTTTTTGTCATCGGAGTGCGTTCTACTTCCACTAACCATGATTCATACTTTGAGAAAATTTCTTTCTCTCGTTCTGACAGCTCCCCAGCCCAATAAAGAAACCCGATATACGATTTAAACTCTGATTTATATTCAGACGCCTCACTTCTTCCATAGAGATGAAGCTGCAAGTATGTCGGGCGATAACCGAGTTCCTGTTTTAGTTGTTGATAGTCAAATAATAGTTTCTCACGACGCGGCTGGCGTTTTTTCCGCATTTCCTCTAATAGATTAATTGCTCGTACATCGAGGTGAATCGAACAATTTTCTGGAACAGTTGGGATCAGTGACGCTTTTTTCTTTTTACCTTCCCCACGTTCCGTATCAAACAACGCTAATTTCACGTCTGCATTGCGATAGTTTCCGATTAAATCGATAATGACGCAATAATCCTTTCCTTCATACAACCGAAGTCCGCGGCCGACTTGCTGGGTGAACACGGTGAGCGATTCTGTCGGCCGGACAAACAGCAATGTATCCACTGATGGAATATCAACGCCTTCATTAAATAAGTCCACCGTGAAAATAGCATCTAATTCTCCTTTTTCCAGCATCGCGATAGCTTGATCGCGCGGAATGTCTGTCTGCTGGGAGTGAAGGCTGACCGTTCGATAATTTCGTTTTCGAAAATATTCGGATAAAAAGTCGGCTTGTTTGATCGATGAACAAAATACAAGCGTTCTTGTTTTCTTATATTTCTCCCATGCCTTTAAAATCTTGTCTGCCATTTCTTCCCTTAGCTGCACTTGAAGCAGTTCTGCCTCATCATAGCGGTTGCCAAGCCATTTGATCTTGGAATAATCCGTATCGTCGTAAACACCGTAATAGCGGAAAGGAGCAAGCCATCCCCGCTGCACCGCTTCGATAAAATCAATTTTGTACGCCACGTTGCCATCGCAAATGGCATATACATCTTTATTATCGTTGCGATCTGGCGTTGCCGTAATCCCAAGTAAAAATTTTGGCTGAAAATAATTCAGTACTCGCTGATACGAACGAGCGGCAGCATGATGAAATTCGTCAATCACAATCAAGTCAAAGGCATCTTTGGCGAATGCTTCTAAATGTTTTTTCATGCTTAACGTAAAAATCGAAGCAAAGATTATATCAGCTTCTTTTTCTTTCACGTTTCCGTCATAAATGCCAAACGTTTTGTTAGGCATGACGCGTTGAAACGATTTTTTCGCCTGACGAAGAATTTCTTCACGATGTGCGATAAACAGCGCTTTTTGAAAATTGCGGGCAAAAAACGCTGCCAAATACGTTTTCCCAAGCCCTGTCGCCATGACGACCATCGCCTTGTCGTAGCCTTCTTCATAAGTCGCTTCTAGCCGTTCGAGCGCTTCCACTTGGGCAAAGCGCGGTCGAATCGTTTCGTATGTAACCGTTGCTGGATCGTAAATTACGTCATGATCACGTTCATTGATTTCCGTCTCCGCTTTATCCAATGGAAGCATTAATTCAACTTCTTCCGCTTCCGCCCACGTTCGCGCGAGATTCGGATGCCGTTGGTGATAGTCATGATACTGCTTTTCATAGTCCTTTAACGTCTCTTCGTTCACTTGTACTGTTTCATCAGCGTAAAACAGCTTCAAAAACTCTTCCATTGACTCTGCAAATACGTTTTCATCGACGCTTTTGTCCAACCCGATATTCCATTCGATCCCTTCTGTCAACGCCGATTTCGACAAGTTGGAGGAACCGACAATAAAATAGCCGCTTGTTGTATTTTCAAATAAATATGCTTTTGGGTGAAAAGATACTCCCCTGCTTCGCCATAATCGTACCTCGATGTCCGGATGAATAGAGATCAGCTCACGAAGCGCTTCCGGCTGGGTGACAAAGAGATAATCGCCAGCGCAAATTTTAATATCCGCCCCTCGTTCCGCTGCTTTTTTCAATGTTTCTTTCAGCAGGCGGACACCCGATTTCATCACGAACGAGGTCAATATGTATATGGTTGACGATGTTTCGATATGTTCCTGTATCTTTTCGATAAGATTGCGTTGAATTAATTCGACCTTACTCATCGTGTACCTCGACTAAAAAGATTTTTTCTTTAAATCCTCCCCGCTTCTCTGCTTTTTCCGCTCGAATTTGTTCAACGCGTTCGATCGACGATCCGTGGCATTCAGCAAGAGCATGAATAATTTCCAACACATCTGCCAATTCTTCTAGCGCTTTTTCATCGTCACCTGCATTCATATACTCTTCTAATTCTTCAAATGCTTTTTTTCGCAGCTCTTTGCGATATTCGTCATCTTCCAATATTCTCGTTGTAAATGTCTTTCCCGCTTGTTCAATAATTTGCGGAATTTTATCACGGACAAGTTTGTTGTATACTGGCATTCTATCCTCTCCTATTTTTTATTTTTTCTCTTTACATATTCTACAAGATTTTTCCCTTGTGTGAAATGTGCACTTTTTGCTCTTTATCGAAAATGAACGATCGTACTTCAGAAATCATGATGGCTTGGAAAAGTTTCGCTTTATTCCCAATGTCATTAGTTGACGATTTCCACTCTATCTGACTCCCGAACAAGATAGCCCCACATGGGCTGGGAAATTGGATGACATCACCGCCAATCTAGACAATGCCGCCATTCAAATTCTCCTTTCCCCCTCCAAGACCAAAACGCCAGAACCCGTTATCTTAACCGCAGCATTCGTCAATACAAGCAAATAATAGAAGAAGCGAATTCTGCCGAAAAACCGAGATGAATCGTTCATAATTGTTTTTATGGCCCATCAGCGTGTTTGGTTGAGCACTTTTATCAACGCGGTATCCATGAATGAGAAAATTCGTATCCAACCCAAAACATCATATACATACTGAACTCGCTCATAAGGAAATATAAGTAACAAACGATGATGATTTCCACTGCCAGAAAATGAAAGGGGATACGATGAGAAATATTGCCGCTTTATTTTCCATGCTGATGCCTGGATTCGGGCAAATATATAATGGTCAATTCATAAAGGGTGTCTTCTTTATCATTGTAGAACACTTTGATAATGCATTCGGACATATAAACGAAGCCATTCACCTTGATTTTAACGGATTACATCAACAGGCTATCGAGGTGACCCATTTTGACTACATGTTATTTTACCCTGGATTTTATGTTTATTGCGTATGGGACGCATGGTATCACGCAAAACCAAATGCGGACAAGACAAAAACCGCCATTCCTTTTATTATAGGCGGTTTTCTGGGAGTGATGGGTGCAATATTCGCAAACCGGCTGCCGATACCTACTCTAACCGTCGCAATGTTAATGATCATTCCGATGATTTGCGGCATGATCGTATTTAGAGATCAATAAGCGCATCTTTTGTCTACTTGTGCTGGAAGTTAGTGAAAAATATACAGATTTAATTAACTATCATACATGGACATGGATGGATTCGTTTATAACCATCTTTATCCTATCGTTTTTCGTGCGCATGATTATGGAGCTAATCAACAAAAGGGAGCAATCAACAGGATAATGTGCATGAGATCATGCCTGATAGGAACTGCATACATGCCGCTACTTTCTAAAAAAGAAGTCTAATTTTCTGCCGCTGCTTCTATATATGTAGTAATAGATGATAAAAGGAGGCAGCAGATCATGATACTGTACGATGTGAAAAACAAGCTATTCTACAAAGCCATCAATTCAGGCCGACCAAAAATGACAAATTTCCCTCAAAAAAGGGCATGGGGCTACGTCTGGAAAACAGTGAACGGAGAACGGGTTAAGTTTTGGTTTGACTTTGCAAAAGGGCGGTATATGTATTTTCAATACGGACAAAAGTGGTATCGCGTACGATATTTGCAGTCGAATGATAAAAAGACAAATGAAGATGTTTTCAATGGGGTGCTGATTGATTTAAGCATCGATGGGCAGGAGTTGAAACTATTGAAAGGCAATGCCGAAAAATATGGGAAGCAAGCGATATGACGTCAGTTACAATAATAAGATGGCAAAGAGGGACGGAGACCTCCTCGCCACCTTCCTTTTTCACCCTATGCCCACCACATGTTTGGCAATTCCTCTTTGAAAAGCAGCTTTTTTAGGAAATCAATCGCCTTCGATAAAAACTTTTGCCAACGAAGCGCTAAATAATTGAATCATCGACAGGCATAAGCGGGGCTGGTGAGAGGCAGTGTCGAAAAGTGCAAAAAGCGGGCAATATAAATCCTGGATCGCACGTGATCCAGGATCGTTTCGTTACACTTCGATGGAATTTCCTTCTTCCACAATATGATAAAGAAGATGTGCCAAATGGTGAATTGGACCGTATTGTTCTTCTTCGTCGACTTCTTCCTCATCTCCAAATTCTAGATCATTTAAGTAAAGTGCGACGAATTCGTAAAAATCTTTCAGCTCAAATCCGTAGCACGCGCTTGGGTCTTCATTGTCTTCTTCATATTGCAAAACGAGATACGAAACGTTTCCCTCTGCGTCCTCGGCATCAAAAAAGACGAAATAGCCGATGTTCGTATCTAGTTCAAATAAATGTCTTGTCCCGCCTTCTGTCGCTTTTTCAAAGTCTTGTTCATTTAACTTTTGAACAGTCATGTTTTCCATTTGATCTTCGCGATGAAATTGCACAGTAAATGATTTCATTCTTTGTTTCCTCCTCGTTTTAAAAAATGCTTAAGGAATATGTCTTGGATAGCAGTTCTAACAGTTTCATGCCGGTGATGCTGTTGCCTTTCTCATCCAACGCCGGACCGAAAATGCCGATGCCAAACCGGCCTGGGACGGCGGCGAGGATGCCGCCCGAAACGCCGCTTTTTGCGGGAATGCCGATTTTGATGGCAAATTCACCTGATGCGTTGTACATGCCGCACGTGACCATAAACGTTTTGCAAATGCGAGCGACATCAAGCGGCATCATCTGTTCATCAGTGAACGGGTCGCATCCGTCCATCGCAAAGACAAGACCAATTCGCGCCAAGTCGATGCACGTCATTTCAATCGCGCATTGTTTTGTGTAAAGGTCCATTAGCTCTTCGACATCTTCATTGATGATACCATGTTGCTTGAGAAAATAGCAAAGCGAGCGGTTTAAAAACGCCGTTTCAAATTCGGACCGGGCCACTTCTTCCGAATACGAGATGGTCGGGTTTCCCGACAGTTTCCGTACAAACTGCAAAAGCCGCTCGAACCGCTCCGCGACGGAAGCACCAGCAATCATATGCGTCACCGCAAGCGCCCCGGCGTTGATCATTGGATTAAGCGGTTTGGCTGGCTGTATTTCTTCGAGCTTCGCAATCGAGTTAAATGGATCTCCCGTCGGCTCCATGCCTACTTTCCGAAACACTTCTTGTTCCCCACGGTCCATTAGGACAAGGGCGAGGGCAATAATTTTCGAAATGCTTTGGAGCGTCACTTTATGAGTCGTATCCCCCGCATCGATGACATTGCCGTCGGGCAAGTAAATAGCGATAGACAAATCGTTTGGATCCGCTTTGCCAAGAGCGGGAATGTAATCGGCGACTTTTCCATAACGCGCATACTGTTTTGCTTGTTCAACAAACTGTTCCAACTCCGCTTTTGTGTACATTTGCCATCACCTATTGTTAGTATGGCCAGCTGGATGGTCGATATGTAAAAAAACCGCTGGACTTTCAGCGGCTTTTTTGATTGTAGTTTAGTACATCTGAGCTCTTTTCCAAATCATAAATCATTTTATGAATGACATCATTGATAAGCAACATCTTCTCACGCTCCTCTGCCTTATTTATTGTTGATTATAGAAACTCAAACAACATGCGGCATCGGAGCGCGGGTGTAACTTTTATAGACGATTCGTATGACCATCATATCAGTCAAAAGTTGGAGGAACAATCCGCACAATCATCTTAAGTTATCACCCCAATTTCTCTTCCTACTTTTGCAATCCGTTCGAGCGCCCAATCTAATTCTTCCTTCGTCAAAGAGGAAGAAAGAGAGAAGCGGATGCGGGATGTGCCTTCGGGAACGGTTGGCGGCCGGATCGCTACCGCGGCGATTCCGTGTTCCTGAAGCCGCTCGCTCATTTGAACCGTTTGCTCATTTGATCCGATGATGATCGGAACAATGTGCGTCGTGCTTTTTCCAATGTCAAATCCTAACTTTTGGAGTTCAGTGCGGAAATAATGGCTGTGATCTTGCAACGTTTGCCTTCTTATATGTTCCTTTTGAACAATCTCAATCGATTTTTCAATTGCACCAAGAACAGCTGGAGGCAAAGCGGTTGTAAAAATAAAGCTGCGCGACGTATTCATCAAATAATCAATGAGCCACTGTTCTCCCGTGACATAAGCTCCAAAACATCCTAACGCCTTGCTGAAGGTGCCCATTTGGATGTCAACCTGATCTTGCAAATGAAGATGGTGAACAAGACCTTCACCTCTTTCTCCATAAATGCCGCTGCTATGCGCTTCATCAACCATTAAGATGGCGTTGTAACGTTTCTTCAATGTCACTAAACCTTCTAACTGCGCCATATCCCCATCCATGCTGAAAATCGAGTCGGTGACAATCAATTTTCGTTTATGCGGAGATGCTTGTTTCAATAATGACTCTAAATGATTAAGATCGTTATGATAATAACGATATCGTTCCGCGCCGCTTAATCTGATTCCATCAATAATGCTCGCATGATTGAGCCAATCGCTAAACACAATATCATCGCGGCCAATCAGAGCCGCAATGATTCCGAGATTGGCCGTATATCCGCTATTGAAAATGAGCGCTGCTTCTGCCTTTTTCCAGCTTTTTAACGCTTCTTCGGCCCTCGTATATAGTTCATAATTGCCGGCAATAAGTCGCGAAGCAGTAGCTCCCGCACCGTATGTACGCATTGCTTGACATCCCGCTTCGATCAATCGTTCATCTCCCGCTAGTCCTAAATAATTATTCGACGCTAAATTTAACATCTTCTTTCCGTTCATGACGATCCATGTGCCATCCGAAGAGGATACATTCTTTAACATGCGCTTTTGTGTTTTTTGTTCTAATTGATGAAGTACGGATTGAATATGATTTTTCATCCTCATCCCCCAATTGTTAACCAAAAATATTTTTTTGTTTACATTATAACTATATGCCTTGAATCTACACAATACTTCGAAATATTTTTGCCATGGAAAATCAACGTATCTTAGTGAATCATTTTCTTTTTTTAATCTGTTTATTTAGAACAATGTTTTATTAATAAAAAATTCGTCATATAAGCTATTACAAATCCTTATAAAAACGAAGCGAACGAGCCAAATTCTTCACATTAATGGTCACATGGCTAAATCCTTGTACATTCATTCGTTCCCCTAGCTTTTTAGATTCCTCATCCTAAACTGTCGATATCTACTTTTTCATCCTTATAATACCATCAAAGGAAAAAAAGAGCGAGTATTTCGCACTCATGAACCTCCCCCACTTATCGAAGTGGGGGTTTCCTGTTTTCCCTTCGGGGTGGATGCGTGATAGGATGGTTGGCAGCCTATCTGCAGGCAACGCCTGGCACCCGTCCCGTTGGGAACCACAGGCAACATGAGTATCCATGATACTCAAGGGCGGGAACTCGCCATCTACGACTTCTTGCTTATGCAATCCGTCGATACGTAAACGGTTTGACCGTAAATTCCAATGGTCGGATTTCACCATAATACACTTTAGTAAATAAATTCATCGCTCCGTGGATGCAGCTCTGAGGAGTAAAAATTCTTCGAGATAAATTGAGCTTCTAGCCCCCAAATTTTGATAAATATGCGATA
>NZ_QCWL01000001.1:2213337-2216985 GCF_003064505.1 Geobacillus sp. LYN3
TATCGCATATTTATCAAAATTTGGGGGCTAGAAGCTCAATTTATCTCGAAGAATTTTTACTCCTCAGAGCTGACCAATTCATCCAAATATTTGAATGTTCCGAGTTCCTCGTATATAATAGAATCCTAATACGAAAATCAAGGGGTGAAAAAAGTGAGCGACTGGGAACAAAATTTAGAAAAATATGCCGCGCTCGCCGTACAAGTCGGCGTCAACGTCCAAAAAGGGCAAACGCTCTTTGTAAACGCGCCGCTTGTGGCTGCTCCGCTTGTACGGAAAATCGCGAAAAAAGCATACGAAGTTGGCGCCAAACATGTCTATGTCGAATGGAATGACGAAGATCTTACATACATTAAATTCAAGTATGCTCCAGATGAAGCGTTTTTGGAATATCCAATGTGGCGTGCGAAAGGAATGGAACAGCTTGCGGAAGAAGGTGCGGCGTTTTTATCCATCTATTCGCCAAACCCGGATTTATTGAAAGACATTGATCCGAAACGGATCGCAACGGCAAATAAAACCGCATCTCAAGCATTGCGCAACTATCGCAGTGCCTTAATGGCGGATAAAAACTGTTGGTCATTGATCTCCGTTCCTACGCCGGCGTGGGCGAAAAAAATATTTCCAGACCTCAGTGAAGAAGAAGCGATCGACAAGCTATGGGAAGCGATATTCCGCATTACCCGCGTCGACCAGGACGACCCTATCCAAGCGTGGCAGCAACATAACGACCGACTCGCCAAAATCGTTGATTACTTAAACAATAAACAATATCAACAACTCATCTATGAAGCGCCTGGAACAAACTTAACGATCGAACTTGTAGAAAACCATGTATGGCATGGCGGTGCAGCCGTCAGCGAGAAAGGCGTTCGTTTCAACCCGAACATCCCGACAGAAGAAGTGTTTACGATGCCGCATAAAGACGGGGTCAATGGCAAGGTACGCAATACCAAACCGCTCAATTATAACGGCAACCTGATAGATGGATTTACCCTTACGTTTAAAGATGGAAAAGTCGTTGACTTCACTGCAGAAAAAGGATATGAAATATTAAAGCATTTATTGGACACGGACGAAGGAGCGCGCCGGTTAGGAGAAGTGGCACTCGTTCCACATCAATCACCGATTTCCACATCGAATTTAATTTTCTATAACACATTGTTCGATGAAAACGCGGCATGTCACCTAGCGCTCGGAAAAGCATACCCAACGAACATTCAAAACGGCACCGCTATGTCCAAAGAAGAGCTCGACAAACATGGGGTCAACGATAGCCTCATCCATGAAGATTTTATGGTTGGCTCTGCCGAACTAAACATCGATGGCGTCACGAAAGACGGCAAGCGCGAACCAATTTTCCGCAACGGAAATTGGGCGTTTGAATGGAAATAATGGTGGAAGTGATGCGTTTACCACACGTTGATCATAAAACTGAAAATTTGCGCTTCAAATAAGTTATCTAACTTACTAGCCACGTCTTTCTGCATACTTGGGAGGACGTGGCTATATTGATTTAATGTGATGTGGGTTGAAGAGTGTCCCAATCGTTCTGATATTACTTTTGCATTCACATTTTGTTACATCGTTATTTATTTTCAATGGAAATGTATATTCATCAAGCAAAAATGTTCTTATTTTTCTTTTTCTGTTAAGTGTAATCATATCGGAAATTTTTGTAGGGAGTGGCTGAAAGAGTTTCACATGTACATGAAAACGAAAAAGGCGTTTAGATTTCCTCAACTTCCAAATAAAATCATTATTTCATTCAATGCTACACCTATATCAGTTTAAACACCCTCTAACCAATCATGAAACGAGCTTCACCACAGATGATGGAAGTTGATTCGTTCTTCCATGGGAGTTTAACTAATTTTAAACTTTTGATTGTTCATAATTTCATAAATGATATTACCAATATCATCAGTAGTTTTTTCACTGGTATCGAAAATATATTTTTTATCTAATCCACATTCATTAAATTCATCAGCTAAAATTAAGCAGCGTTCACCCATTCTATGCTCTGGTTTTCTCATTTCGTCCCTTTTGATTAACGTTTCATTATCAGCCCATAAAACTACATAAACAACACTTACGTTTAAATCCTTTAGATTTTCATAAAGCCAAATTGCTTCTTGAGGAAAGGTAACATAATCCACCACGACATTATTCCCATATTTCACAAAATTTCTAACAAGGCTTAAAATATTATCCCAAATTAATGAGAGTTCTTCTTTACTTTCCCAAGGTTTTTTCCGCCCATTAATGTGCATATGACTGATGTAATCGCCAGAAATATAAGCACTATGACTTAATTTATTTGCCAGTTCTTTTGAAATCGTTGATTTACCAATCCCAGCGGGTCCTGATATTACATATACTGTTCTTACTTGATCATTTTTCATATAAATTCCCTCCCCCCTTTTTTATTTCGATAAAAACTTCTCTTGAACCTTTTTTATTTAATGTTATATACCATTGTCCAAGATGTTCCCGATGAACCACATTGTTTAAATCCGAGTTTCTTATAAAGTTGTACAGCCTTCATGTTATTTGGGTCAACACTTAAAGATAAGGATGTATAGCCATCTTTCAAAGCTTGTTCAAATAACTTTTTCATAAGTAGAGTGCCTATACCTTTACCTCTTTCAGCATCAATAACAGCTATCCCGAGTTCAGGAGTATGATCATCAACATATCCATATCCTTTTTGGTTTTCTTTGAATAAGCGATACCATGCAGCACCAACGGCTGATTATCGCGAAAAGCAATTAAAGCTCTATCCCCTTTTCTCCCCCATCCTTCATGATATTTTTTAATATGTGGTGAATTTAGCAGTTCCTCTTTGGGTGGCTTATTTTTCGGAATATAAATAGCTTCATACATCATATCCAATAAAAATTCAAAATCATTTTCTTCTAAGTTTCTTATATGTAACAAAATTACTCACCTCACTGTTTTTAAAAAAACATTTTTACAACGAAAAAATCGGCCCCATAGACCGATTTTTTCGTTCAATCTCATTATACTTGAAGAACTCTTTTTGCGGAAATGGCAATCCACTCGTATTGGCGGAGCTTCACTTCGAACAATGTTAGCGGATCGCGGTACGTTTCCGGATTCGATCTCATTTTCTCCAGCTCTTCTTCTTTTTCATTGATTTCTTTTTTCGTTTCTTCTACAGTTTGATTCAATACGTCAAACGGGTTTCGGAAGAAGATCGAAATATCTCGTTCCAATGCTTTCTCAAACAATTCGAATTGCAGAAGCAGCTTGTTCACAATAGATTCGGTAACGTCTAAATAATCCTGATTTTCAACAAACTGCTTGTATTTGTTATATAACATCGCATTGTTTTGCTGGAATGCTCCAAACAGCTTGCCGGCACCTTTCAATAAAATTTGATACGGTGTGCGGCGGAGAAAAATATTCACCTTCTCCATTTGCACGCCGCTCGTCATCCGGTCTGCATCCCGTCGCCAGTCATCAAGCACTTTAAAGTCGCAATTCAGCTTAAGCCGCTCTTCCCCATACATCGCATTAAACCCATCGCATATTTCATCCAGGAAAGATTGACAGTCAACTACCCAACGGCTAAAGCCGTGGGCTTGCAGCTAGCCTAATTGGCTGCCGCGTTCGGCTGGTTGA
>NZ_QCWL01000001.1:2217085-2224688 GCF_003064505.1 Geobacillus sp. LYN3
GATATACACATATTTAAGAAATAATGTTAGAAACTTTGTCGAAAAATATTTTTTTGACACCCCTGAAACGGCCACAACCCATTCATTTATTCGAAGGAAGGAGTAATATATAATGGAACATTCATTTTCCGTATTGTTAGAAGCATATCAAAGCCTATGGAAAAATCGCTCCCTAACAACAGAAAAACTGAATGAACAAGAAAGCCAATCACTTCTTTATGAAACGATCGCGAAAGAACTACGTGATGAAATGTCTCATCCTCGTACACGTCAGTCTCCTGAAATAAAATTTTATTATGCAATCAAAAGAATTATAAACTCAAATCTATCAGAACAAGAAAAATTATCTTTAATTCATATTCATATAAATGTGATGGAACAATTGACCACCCCCCGTGCCTAAAGGCAGGGGATTCTTGGGTAATCCCTTCTACCGAAGAGAAATGGACCGAGCTCAATCCGCCGGTCCAGCAGTGATTAATCTCATACCTTCTTGTAAGATATTTCTTGCGGTGTTTACATCTCGGTCATGATGTGTTCTACAATTCGAACATGTCCACACCCGCAAGGTTAGGGTTTTGACTTCTTTGTTTTGATATCCACAATTGGAGCAAATTTGTAAACAGGATTTTTTGCTTTTGAAGCGTGGACGTTATTCTGTTTTTTGAAAATCGTCCAGATGTTTTAGCACATTTTGAAGTGCGGTAGAATCGACCTCTTTTAACCATTCCAATTCCTTTTTCAATTGGTTTAACTGATTGGCACAAATGTTATAGGTTAGAACTTTACCTGTTTGTTCATAGGCTTCATTCCACTTGGCTAAGAAGTAATTAAAAACGAAACGACTGCAGCCAATCGATTTGTTAATTGAGTAATTAACGTTGTAAAAAATGAAATACTAATTTATATATCTTACAGCATTTGGAAAGATGTAAAAATAGCATATGGACACGATATAGCTTTCGGGACTTGGGATTTAGCTCTATTTCTTATAGTCCTTTTCGGTTCGATGGGCTTTTTTATAGTAAGGTCATTTCGTTTAAGATAAAACATTTAGTCCTAATAAAACGAATGGGCGAGTCGGTTATATAAAAAGCGTAAAGGGGCTTCCGTATTTGGGAGTCCCATTCTTTATACAATAACCTTTCACAGAATCTTTGTATAAAACAGCGCTGCCTAAAACAAACTATTTGATGACAAATATATTAACGATCCAAAGGAGGGCGCTGTTTATGTCTTTAATCCCTTATGATCCATTTCGCCATTTAGAAACAATGCGCAAGGACCTTAGCCGATTTTTTTCAACCGATTTCCCTTCTCTTTTCACCCATATGGATGACCATATCGGGATGCCGCGCATGGATATGCATGAAACGGAAAACGAATATGTCGTATCGTGCGATCTCCCTGGTCTAGAGAAAAAAGAAGACGTGCACATCGACGTACACAACAATATTTTAACGATTAGCGGCACCATCCAGCGAGACCAAAACATTAAAGAAGAACAAATGCATCGCCGCGAACGCTTTTTCGGCCGTTTTCAACGTTCCATTACGCTGCCATCGGATGCAGCAACAGATAACATTAAAGCAACATATAAAAATGGTGTGCTCGATATCCATATTCCAAAAACAACATCTAGTCCGAAAAAGCGCGTTGATATCGAATTTCACTAATGCAGTAAAGGGAGCTGCTACATTGAACAGCTCCCTTTTGAACAAACTTGACTGCTTTCTCGAACAATGAGTTTTGTTGGCACAACCACTTTTTTGCAAATGGTTCGCTTCGTCGTTAGTCTCTCTACTAACAATTCTACCGCCGTCTCTCCCATAAACTCTGTATACACTTTTACCGTTGTTAATGGCGGGTGGATAAATTTGGCGGTCGGAATATCATTAAATCCGACGATAGATATATCATCAGGAACTGGAATTTGCGCTTCATGAAGCGCGCGCAGCGCCCCAATCGCCATCGAATCACTGGCGATAAAAAACGCGGTTGGAATGTCTTTTGCAGAGATTGCTTGTTTCATTAATCGATAGCCGTCTTCAGCGGTAAAACTCCCTGTCCATACATATCGCGAATCATATATTCCTTTCAAGTATAAATATTCGTAAAACGTTGCTTCGCGCTCATCATGAAGAAGTGTTTGTCCGTCTACATATTCGCGCCCGCCAATATAGCCGATTTTTTTGTGGCTGAGTTGAAGAAGATAGTCTAACACGGTAATCGTTGATTTCCTTAAATCAATGACAACGGAGTCAAATTTTTGCTCATCTGGCGAACAATCTACAAACACGATATGTTTAGTGCTTGCCGCAAACGCACTGACATCTTTTGGCCCAAACTTTCCAACCGCAATAATTCCGTCTAAATTTTCCATCCGCTCCTCTGGATAGGAGCCGTTTTGTTTAAACAACTTTACCAGCTCGATTTGCCGTTCAAAACATTCTTTTTCTACCCCTAAGCGAATCGCCATGTAATACGGATCATCAAGTTCTTGCCGTTCCGAATACCAATGAACAAGCCCAAATCGAAATCGTTCTTTCGTTTGTTGGCTGCGTTCCCGCAATGTTTTATAATTCAATTGTTGAGCTACTTCGAAAATGCGCTTTCTCGTTTCATCCGATACCGATAAGGTTGTATCATAATTAAGAACGCGTGATACAGTAGCAACAGATACGCCGACTTTTTCCGCAATTTCTTTTAACGTCGCCATTGGTGAAATAGATCCCTTCCTCCATATGTTTTTACAATAAATTTTCTTTGCCAATGTTCTAGATCATATCATTCTGCCCCTATTTCTATTTGGAACCACCATGTAAATACACCTTTTGCTTCCACAAATGAAACTTTCCGAATGGCATAAGCGACAGACAAATTATCGTACACTCCGGTGCATGGTTCGAGCGCCAAATTATAGTCGCCGCGATAGCCACCTTGCGTTTTCCAAACTCCTAAATACGGAATTTTTTCCGCTGGATAGTGGTACATTAGTTTGCGTCCTGTATTTTCTTGAACGATTCCGCACATTCCTTTCGGGACGCGCTCGGTAAAATAAAATTTCTCACAGTTGTTCGCAGATGGCGGCTCCATTTTTGATAAATCCAACGGTTTCCCGGTTTTTCGCGAAATCGTAACGGGATACGGATGAATCGTTCCCCATTCGCCAAGATGTTCCGTCTGATGTTCGACGGTCATTACGCTGGTCAAACTGTCAGGAACGATGATTTTTGTATATTCGTCACATCGCAAAAGCGCATGAGGGGTCCAAATAAAGTAAAATCGTGTGTCGCCATCATTGGTGACCGCATAATCAAAACAAAGTCGATTCACTTCTAACCAAACTCGCTTTGTCATCGTATATGGGAAAACAGGACTTTTGACAGTAAAAACAACCGTCTCCCCTTCCAAACGATATTCCCACGGAAGCGCCCATACTTCTCCGTGATCAGGAATCGGCTTTCCCGTTACAGGATCAAAACAAGCATCGATGCTTGGAAATACTTCATCGAATCCACTAGAATCATAGTCGCTAAAAACAGCGCCGTAACTCGGTATGGTGAGCGTATCGCTTTTTGCTTGAAACAACCATTCTTTATTCGTTTCTTTATCGATTAACGAAGCGAGTTTACTGCCGTACTCCGGCAAAAACACGGCTCTTATGTAATTGTTTTCCAAAATGATGCTTTTTAGTCCTTTGAACGTTCCTTCCCGAATCATGACAACTTCTCCTGCACTTTCCGTAAAAAAGTACGAAATGCTTGTTTTCCTCTCTTGGTTCGTTTAAAAACACCAGCGTGTTCTAATACGGTAATAAATCGCTGCCCTACCTCATGCTGTAAAATATCCAACACGGTTTCTTTCGTAATGTCTGTATATCTGCTGCGAATTTCTTCATACCAGTCCCAATGTTTTAACAACGCTGGGTCCCAATCCTCTTTTTTCGTATGTTGAATAAGATATTGTGCTAATATGTCCAATTCTTTCGCAAGTCTTCCAGGTAAAACGGCAAGCCCCATCACTTCAATTAAACCGATATTCTCTTTTTTAATATGATGCAATTCTTCATGAGGATGAAAAATCCCGTATGGATGTTCACGTGATGTCCGATTATTGCGCAAAACGATATCCATTTCAAACAAACCGGCGCGCCGTCTGGCGATTGGCGTGACGGTGTTGTGCGGAGTAGTGCCGCTTTTGGCATAAATATCGACACTCGGATCACTATACGTTTGCCACGTTCGGTAAATGACATCAGCCGCTTCGAGCACTTCCTCTTTTTTGCCGCGAAGGCGAATGACTGACATCGGCCAGCGGACGATCCCTGCCGCGAGTGACGGAAAAGAAGGAAAAGAGATATATTCTTCTATCTCTGCTTTTTCCATCGCAAACGTATAGTTTCCGCCTTGAAAATGATCGTGCGCTAAAATCGAGCCGCCGACAATCGGCAGATCAGCGTTCGAGCCGATGAAATAGTGCGGAAATTTTTCGATGAAATCAAGTAAGCGCGCGAATGTTTTTCGTTCCATTTTCATCGGCACATGCTCAGCATGGAACACGATGCAATGTTCATTGTAATACACATATGGAGAATATTGGAAATACCACTTCTCGTCTAATAACGTAAGAGGAATGACGCGATGATTAGAGCGCGCCGGATGATGCCACGTTCCTTCATATCCTTCATTTTCTTTGCATAGCACGCACTTTGGGTACGAAGATGCCGGCGCGTCTTTTAATTTGGCGATTTCTTTCGGGTCTTTCTCTGGTTTGGATAAATTGATCGTAATATCAATCTCTCCGTATTCTGTTTTCGTTTTCCATTGTTTATTTTTCGCAATCCGCGCTGTGTGAATGTAGTTGGAGGCTTTGCTAAGAGAATAAAACCAGTCGGTTGCTAGTTTCGGGTCTTTATTGTATTTGGCATAAAATTCACGGATCACTTCGGATGGACGCGGCATTAAACAGTTCATCAGCTTGGCGTCCCATATATCCCGCTCTGTCGTTGTATTCGTCTTGATGCGGCCATTTTCGTACGCCCAATCTAAAATGGCCTCTAATATCGGTGAAGGAGAGGCAAAGGACACATCCTTTACCTCCACTGGTTTCCACTCCTCTAACTGCAGCGCCGCCAACAGGCGATTGCGCGTGTAAACGATATCTTCACGATGAATCAGTCCGTTTGCGATCCCGTATTGGATAAGCTGTTCTAACGCTTCAAAAATGTCTGCCACCGTCACACACCCCGATATCCGTTCGGTTTCGCTTGATGCCATTCCCATGCGGAAGCGACAATATCAATAATCGATGTATATTTCGGCTCCCAGCCGAGTTCACGTTTTGCTTTTTCCGAGGATGCGACGAGCTTCGCCGGGTCTCCCGGGCGCCGCGCCATGACGCGTGCCGGAATCGGATGGCCTGTTACTTTTCGGGCAGCTTCGATGACTTCTTTTACGGTAAATCCGCTGCCGTTTCCTAAATTATAAACGTTGCTTTCCGCACCGCTTCGCAATTTTTCAACAGCTAAAATATGGGCGTCGACTAAATCGAGAACATGAATATAATCGCGGATGCATGTACCGTCAGGCGTATCGTAATCATCTCCAAAAATATGAATCTCTTCCCGCTTCCCAAGCGGCACTTTTAAAATCAACGGGATTAAGTGCGTTTCCGGATTATGGTCTTCGCCGATGATCGTCCCGTATGCCCCCGCGACATTAAAATAACGAAGAGAGATGTAACGAATTCCGTAAGCACGATCGACCCATTTCATCATTTTTTCCATCGCCAATTTCGTTTCTCCATATGTGTTGGTTGGCAGCGTTGGATCCGTTTCCACAATTGGAATTTGTTTTGGTTCCCCATACACCGCCGCTGTCGAGGAAAAGACGATTTGTTTCACTCCGAACTCGTTCATTACTTCTAACAATACTTGCGTACCGTAAACGTTATTATCGTAATATTTGAGCGGCTCTTGCATACTTTCGCCGACAAGGGAATTAGCGGCAAAGTGGATGACCGTATCAATATCATGCTTTCGAAACACTTCGCGCAAAAACGCGCGGTCGCGAATATCGCCTTCGTAAAAGATCGCTTCCGGATGGACGGCCTCCCGATGCCCTGTTTGCAAATTGTCAACAACAATGACCTTTTCTCCCTTTTCGATTAAGCGATATACCGCATGGCTGCCGATATAGCCTGCGCCGCCGCAGACAAGAATCATACGCTCATCTCCTTTTCTCCCGTTATTTCTTTCGCTCCATCACCAATTTTCACAACATAAAAACTAGCTTCATAGCCAATTTTTTTCGCATATTCATTCCCTACTTGCTCAATAAAAGAAGGAATAAACTCATCTTTTACAATATTTACGGTACAGCCGCCAAAACCAGCTCCAGTCATGCGGGCGCCGATCGTCCCTTCGTGGTTCCACGCCGCTTCAACAAGCGTATCAAGCTCTAATCCTGTCACTTCATAATCATCGCGCAGCGAAATGTGGGATTGTTTCATTAACTCGCCAAAGCGCGCCAAATCTCCTTTTTCCAACGCAGTAGCCGCCTCTATCGTTCGTTCATTTTCCGTCACGGCATGGCGTGCCCGCTTTTGTTCGATTGGAGAAAGAAGGTGATCATACTGTTCTAATTGCTCGCTTGTCAGCTCGCCAAGCGATTCGATATTTAGATGCTCCTTTAATTTCAAAAGCGCAGCTTCACACGTCGATCTTCGTTCGTTATACGCTGAATCGGCCAAACCGCGCTTTTTATTCGTATTTGCGATGACAATCGAACAATGATTGAACGCCACAGGAATATAGCGGTATGCCAGCGTTTGGCAATTTAAGAGAATCGCATGATTTCGCTTTCCCATTCCGACGGCAAATTGATCCATAATGCCGCAGTTGACGCCGACATATTCATTTTCTACTTTTTGGCTCATTTTCACAAGTTCGAGCATATCGATATGCTGCTCGAATAACTCATTCATCATCACCGCCGTAACTAATTCAATCGAAGCGGAAGACGATAACCCGGCACCGTTCGGAATTGTTCCGTAATACAAAATATCAAGTCCCGTCTCGATCGGATAAAACGATTGAAACGCAGCAATAACTCCCTTTGGATAATTTGCCCATCCGTGCTTGTCTTGGTAGGATAGGTCGTCATAAGATACGGTAATGACCCCTGTTTCCGGAAAATTTTTTGAGTAAAAGCGAATAAACGAATGTGCTGTTTTTCGCACAAGCGCATACGTACCAATTTGCAGCGCGCACGGCAGCACATGCCCGCCGTTATAGTCGGTATGCTCGCCGATTAAGTTGACGCGGCCAGGCGCGAAGAAAATACGAATTTCTTCATTTCCGTCTCCAAATAATTCAGTAAACGTTTTTATTAAATTGGTGATCATGAATGATACCCCCTAAATATACCTTTAGTAAATATTTTAGTAAAATTTTTATTATGGATCAATAAAAAAGAAACATTTTCTTTTTGGAAAACGTATAAGAAGTAGCTTATTCCATCATCTTATATAGGTAGCGTCAAAAGTTCTATGAAAACTCCACACAGATCATCCCATTGAGCATCGTGGGGCATGCGGAGGG
>NZ_QCWL01000001.1:2224788-2229235 GCF_003064505.1 Geobacillus sp. LYN3
GCTTTTTTTCTTCCAACCGTTGAAACTCAAGGGAAAACCGTGAGTGTGGAGGATAAACTTTTGACAATACCTCTTATATATAAGGGGGTTATCCAATGGAAACAAAACAAGTATTAGAACAAGAACTGCAATCAATCCACCGCTGGGAACAAGACCAAAAAGACTTATGGTTTTGGGAAAAACTTGGGCGCTTGCCGTTTAAAGTACTTGATCAGCTGACACCGAGCATCGTACATAAAAAACTCGGGCAATTGCTTGACGAACTGGGAAGTTATATACAAACAGGCGGGCAATATCTTGTCAATGAAGAAAAAATATTAGAGAAACTCCACGTCACAACGGTGCAACAAGCCGCACATCTGCCGCTTGCGACAATGGACCGCGTTTGTGATGAATTAATCGACGCGCGCGTGACGTTTGCTCAAATTCAAGGGGCAACAACAGGCGTCGGCGGAATACTGACACTTGCCATTGACATTCCAGCATTGCTCGGTCTTGCGTTAAAAACATTACAGGAAATCGCCATTGTTTACGGTTATAACCCGAAAGAGAAAAAAGAACGTATTTTTATTGTGAAATGTTTACAATTTACTTCCGCTGATATTGTCGGCAAAAAAGCGATTTTGGACGAGCTTACGTCATTTTCCAACGAGCATCGGCAAGTTTTTTCCCAAATCCAAGGATGGCGTGAAGTGATGATGACATTCCGTGACCAATACGGCTGGAAAAAGCTGTTTCAATTTGTTCCAATTGTCGGCATTATTTTTGGTGCGGTGTTTAATAGAGCTTTTATTAAAGATATCGCTGAAACAGGGAAAATACTGTATCGGAAGCGGCGGATTTTAGAAAGACTCTCTCAACTAGAAACCGGTGTCTAGCCGCATTCTAGACACCGGTCTTACTTATTCATGTGATTCTTTTAAATGCCAAATGACGCTGATGAAATCGCCGCGGCGCTCCGGAACATTCAGTCCCACATACATCAGTTCATCGCCGCCGTACACTTCTCCGCTTCCGGTGATTTCGTAATCTTTATTTGGATCCAGCCCTTTAAGCCGCAAAAACGACAGCGGTGCATTCGCTTCTGCTAACACACGGAAATGAACAACAAACGTTAGACAAATCCGGATTAGGGGAAAACGGGCGATGCACACTCGATCTGCCTCCATTTCTAGTCTTTTTACCCCAATAAAGATGAGCTAAATATCCGCAACCGACAATTTGCATCATGTAACTCATATCGTTCGCTTGAAGATGAAACGTTCTAGTCATTGGCTGATATGTAATCCCATCCTTATATACCCCTTTTAGTCAGCTTAACAATAACTTGTCATATTTTTAAGTAAAAATTCAGTATAACAAAATTTCATGCTACTATAAATATTTATTAAGGGATGAGAAATATTACATAAAAAAATGGTGCTCAAAAGAGTAGAATTGAGCACCATTCTTTCAAATCGCTTCCCGAAACGCTTTTACTTATCTTATTAATCATGTTCACTCGGAACAACCGCTTGATGCAACGCTTTTTCCAGTTCTTCTGCATAGGCTGCCGTCTGCTCTTCCGTCCATTGCAAATAGTTGGCCATAAAGGCAGTGACGTGGTCTTTCCAGCGGCGCACAGAAGCGATATCAAATAATAGTGCGCCGGTACGACGGATGAAGTAGTCAATCGGTTTTGCCGCCATTTCGTAGTCAATGGCATATACAAGGCGGACAAACTGCTCGCGGGAAAGGCCGCATGAATGGTCGTATTGTTCACTTAGTTTAAATAATTGATCGACGTTTGAGCCGTATATTTTCGCGAGCCGCTCCCCTTCTTCCTTCGTAAATCCGTAACGCACCGCTTCTTCTGATTTTTTCGCGATAAAGGCTGGCAATTGCTGTGAGCCGCCAACATCTCCTCCAGAAATCGGCAAATGTTTCGTTTGGCACGGACGGAATGTTCTTCCTTCTTCTTTTTCCAACAGTTTCGCCACTAAATCGACGACCGTTTCTGCCATTTTCCGATAACCGGTTAGTTTTCCGCCGGCAATCGTAATCAGCCCTGTTGGAGATTGCCAAATTTCGTCCTTACGGGAAATTTCCGATGGATCTTTTCCTTCTTCATATATAAGCGGCCGAACGCCCGCCCAGCTTGATTCAATATCATCGGCGGTTATGTTTACGGTTGGGAACATATAGCGAATCGCGCGCAGCAAATAATCGCGGTCTTCTTTTGTCATTGTCGGGTTGGCAATATCTCCGTTGTAAAACGTATCGGTCGTGCCGACATACGTTTTTCCATCGCGTGGAATCGCGAATACCATGCGGCCGTCCGGCGTATCAAAATAAATCGCTTGTTTCAACGGAAATCGTTTTTGATCGATGACAATATGAACTCCTTTTGTCAGCTGCAGCATTTTCCCCGTTTTTGAATGGTCTTTTTCCCGCAGCGTATCTACCCATGGTCCGGCAGCATTGATCACTTTTTTCGCGCGTATTTCGTACATGCGGCCGCTTAGCTGGTCGCGGCATCGCGCACCGATCACCTTGCCGTTTTCATTGTAAAGGAATTCTTCCACTTTCGTATAGTTTACGGCATGAGCGCCAAATTCGACCGCTTTTTTAATGACTTCTATCGTCAAACGGGCATCATCCGTACGATATTCGACGTAATAGCCTCCTCCTATAAGACCATCCTGTTTGAGAAGCGGCTCTTTTTGCAATGTTTGTTGAGCGTTTAACATAGTCCGGCGTTCGCTTTTCTTCACACCGGCTAAATGATCATATACCCATAAGCCGATGGATGTGCTCCACTTGCCAAACGTTCCTCCTTTATGAATCGGCAAAAGCATCCACTCTGGCGTAGTGACATGCGGACCGTTTTCATAAACGATTGCCCGCTCTTTTCCTACTTCGGCGACCATTTTTATTTCGAATTGTTTCAAATAACGAAGTCCGCCATGTACGAGCTTTGTCGAACGGCTAGAAGTACCTGCCGCGAAATCTTGCATTTCCACAAGCGCTGTTTTCATGCCGCGCGTGACTGCGTCTAACGCAATACCACAGCCGGTAATGCCTCCTCCTATCACTAATACATCGTAATATTCTTTGCTCATTTCTTCCAAACGTTGACGACGTTGTTTGCTTGAAAACAATGCCGCTGTCATGAAAAACTCCTCCTTTATTGTTAAAAGACAAAAAGAGACCATTGCAAACACGATAAGCTTCCGCTTACCATGCATGCATGGTCTCTCCTAATCTCCTGACTTATTATTAACTTACTTTTATTATAGCGAAAAACAGCTTGTTTGGCTAGTGAAATATGGTATCTTTTTGAAATGACTGTTTTCCTGTTTCTTACAAAAAACGCTCATAGTGTTTCCATAAATCTTTATTCGAAGTGGTTACGGAAACCGCCCCTGCTTCTAACGCGCGCTCAACGTCGTCCACGGTACGAATAAGGCCGCCGGCATAAATCGGTTTGCCTGTTCGTTCCTTTACTTCCCGAATAATATGAGGCATTGCCCCAGGGATCACCTCAATGCAATCAGGTTCTGTTTTTTCAATCAATTGATAGCTTTTTTCAAGCGCATGTGAATCGAGCAAGAAAATGCGCTGAATGGCAAGCACCTTTTTTTGTCTTGCCTTGGTGATGACATTTCCCCTCGTAGAAATAAGCCCGTACGGATGAAATTCTTGGCATAAATATTCCGCCGCATGCTCATCGTGGCTCAACCCTTGAACTAAATCCGTATGAATGATCAGTTTTTTTCCATGCTGGCGCGCGTAATGAAACACGCTTTTCAGTTGAGAAATATGCACTTCTAATAACACTCCATAAATATAGCGGCTATTTAAAAATTTCTCAAAATCTTTCATCGTTTTCATCGCAGGGATGATCTTCTGACAACGAATATCCATCGTTTTCCACCTTTTTCATGCTCTATTTTTTTCTGCTTCGATTTCTTCTATGCAAGATAATGACATCATTGTCCGCGGTTTGCAAGTCGCAATTTTTACTCCTCGTTTGCGAAATTTTTCTACGACGTGCTGGATATTTTTTTTCTGCATCATCGTACTTTCGTGAAGATGTTCCATTTGATCTCACCTTTCTTTACTTTCCTCTAGGAATCGATAACTCAACGGTTGTTCCTTTGCTGACCTCACTGTCAATCGTAATTTGTCCATCGTATTTATCGATCATTTCTTTTGTGATGGCTAATCCAAGACCAACGCCGCCCTTTTCGCGGCTTCTCGCTTTATCCACACGGTAGAACCGCAAAAATACTTTTTCTAATTGATCCCGTGGTATTCCGATCCCGTAGTCTCTTACCGCAACCGTAACAAACCGCTCTTCTTCTTTTATCGAAATGGCCACTTGTTTTGCCTGTTGTCAACTACCCAACGGCTAAAGCCGTGGGCTTGCAGCTAGCCTAATTGGCTGCCGCGTTCGGCTGGTTGA
>NZ_QCWL01000001.1:2229335-2259391 GCF_003064505.1 Geobacillus sp. LYN3
ATACTAAAAATATAAACCCCGCCTTCCTCCACAGCTAAAGCAGTGGGCTTCCGGCGGATGTTCTCGTGAAAACAAAATAAGTAATAAAAATGGCGATTGCAGAAAGAAAAGTAAGCTTCCATTTTAATGAGACGTTTTCCGATCAAAAAAGTTTCATGACCGCATCACATATCCAGCGCCTCGTACTGTTTGGATATAACGTTCTTTGTCGGTTTCATCAAGTAAAAATAAGAGTGACTTTTTTCCATTACTGCACATACATTTAAACTAAGGAATGCCATGCGAAAGGAGGGCTATGGGGGAATGAGCGATCATTTTCAGCCGCCGATGAAAAAAGAGGGAAATAGTAACCCGCTCCAACATTTATGGGAAATGGTCGACCAATTTTTTGATGAACGACCGTTAAAAAAAATGATGGAAACGCTCGATGAATACTTCCAGAAAACGCTTTCCCACACCTATATTCCAATTGATGTTCGCGAAACGAAAGACGAATATACGATTATCGCTCATCTTCCTAATGTAAAACGAAACCAGATTCAGCTGGAATTTATCGATAATCATTTACAGCTTATCATCCAAAATAATGAAATGATCGAATCAATAGACGAACAAAGTCATTTTTATCAACGACGACGAATGCATCAACATATTGCTCGCGTAATCCCATTGCCTTACGCAGTAAGTGAAAAAGAAGTAAAGGCGTCATGGAAAAACGGCAAACTGATCATCCGGCTGCCGCAAAAGCGAAAATATATCGATATCGAATAAGAAAAAGGGCATGTCCAAAAAATGGGCAGCCCTTTCTTATATTATGAATTTTTATGTGATTTACTTCCGTATTCATACAAAAGTGAAGGCGAATTCGTCCGCGACCTGTCGCAAAAAGAAGCCGCTTTTTTAGACCGCATTTTGCCTCATGAAATTCGCTACGCGATGGATGAGCACGATTTTGAGCGAGTATATCAATTAAATGAAGTGTATGAGCTGCTCATTTAAAAAGCAAACTCCTCCACGAACGTCCGCGGAGGAGTTTACTTTTTAAATGTGTTAATTAATCCTTTAAGCACCCCGTTTACTTGATTAACGGTATTAATCATTTGCCCCATGGTGTTCATCATTTTATTAATATCATATGTGCCATCGGATTTTTTAAACTGTGCCATTAACGACTGAATACCAGGTGATGGCGGTGTTAACAAAGGACCAGGTTTTGGGTATGGCGCAGGGTACGGAGACACAGCGGTATGTTGATGATGCCCGATCGGCAAATAGCTAGGAAACGGCGGGGCATATGGATATGGATGCCACGCATGGTGATATGGCGCATAATGAGAAAATGGCGTGGATAAAGGACGTGGATATCGATACATACATCTACTCCCCCCAATTTCTAGGCTGACATAGTATATGTGCAAAAACAGATGAACGTGAGGATGGACATGTCATGAATTGTCTGAAGTTTTAATTTTCCGAATTTAAAAAAATACCATCTTCTTATGGTACTATTATTTATATATAAAAGGGGAAGGGGGAAAGCAGGATGAACATGGCAGAATTAAAAAACAAATTTATCGCAGTAAAAGACTATGAACCGACTGATATGAATGAGTTGCTTTGTTTTACGCGCCAAATGTATTTGCGCGGAGAGATCACGATTGCACAGTACCGCGATCTTGTTCGTGAATTGGAACTTGCTGGTGCTTATAAACCAGATAATAAAAACGAATATATCAGCTTATAAATCCTGAGAGGGTTGCTTTTCCCTTTCTTTTTTTGTATACTTCTCTTTTTTTTTTGCCAAAGTAATAACAAGGGGTGTTTGCAATGGGTAGAGGCGTCCATTTTCAACATAAGCTAAAAGGCCATGACCATGAGAAACCGAAGCATGGAAACAATGTTTCGCCAAAAGCGACAGAGCGCGTCGAATATGAAATTGGAACCGTCGCAACAGAAAACAGCGGTCCTGTTTCTGTAAAGGTGAAAAAAGATTTATAATAAAAAAGCTGTCTTCTTTTACATCGAAGACAGCTTCCGTCTATCATTGCTGAACGCTCTCTTCTAAGCGTTCTTCGATAAGCAACAACGTATATTCAATCGATCGGCAAAATTGCTTGATGCGCCGATGTGGGACCGATGGATAAAATGCTTCCACACATATTTTTTCGATATTTTCTCCTGCCGTTTCAATTTGTACTTCGTAAATATGCTTTGGTCGTACTTTTTTCACCCATAAAAGCGCCATTTGTTTCCATTCGTCTACTACTTGTTTTACTTGATCAGCAAATGGCTTTACCTCTTCAAAAAAATCCGGTTCCTTTTGTTGCTCTTGAGCTTGCTGAGAAATGTATAGCAATTGCTTATTGTAGTCCAATAACTTTTCTGTCAACACTTTTAACTGCTTTTCCATGGCGATTTCCCTCCAAGCGTCCTTTTTTACTATACCATACCTTTTACGCTGAAGGGAAAAACTTACACAAAGTAAAGCTTTGAAGCAAATGGAAGTGATGGATCCTCTCCTTCCGCAAAATCATCTAATTGCTCTTCGACATTCGCCAATTGTTGCTCTAATCGCTCAAACTGTGTTTGGTTTTGTTCATAACGCTCCTCAATGATATCTTCGATCACTTTTTCCATTTTGGCGTCTACTTGCTGTATTAATTGGAAAATTTCATATAGTTGTTTTTCCACTTCCTCTTTTTTGGCCCACCGCTGATCCACTGTTATCTCCTCCCATCTTCATGATGATAATCAATTCGCGATAAAACCTTGACTCCCTTCCTATATGACAAAACTAGAACTATTTCGGCAAAGAAAGTGTCCGCAATCATTACTTCGAACAATTTCGACATATGTAAAATACGGTCAAGAAAAAAAATTGTCTGCGTAATCATGTATGTGAAAGGATGAATTGAGACGCTTATTGCACCCGTTTCTCGATTTCCTATGGTATAATAGAAAACATTCAAAGGAGATGAAGATTATGTTTAAATATCCTGGAGGCAAAACGTATGAAACAAAACAAATAAACAAGCCGATTCATCCATTTCAGACAAACTACGGAAATCGGGGAATGACGCTAGAAGAAGATTTGAATGCAACAAACGAATATTACCGCGAACACGGGATTGCCGTCATTTATAAAAAACCGACGCCGGTGCAAATCGTTCGTGTCGACTACCCAAAACGAAGTGCCGCAGTCATTAAAGAAGCATATTTTAAACAAGCATCCACCACTGACTACAACGGTGTATATCGTGGGAAATACATTGATTTTGAAGCAAAAGAAACGAAAAATAAAACATCGTTTCCATTAAAAAATTTCCATGAACACCAAATTCATCATATGCAACAAGTATTGCGGCACGGGGGAATTTGTTTTGTCATTTTGCGTTTTACTACACTGAATGAAGTTTATCTTCTTGATGCGAACCATTTGATTATGTTTTGGGAACAACAACGATCAGGAGGAAGAAAATCCATCCCAAAACGAGAAATCGAACGGTACGGCCATTACATTGCACTTGGCTACCAACCGAGAATTGATTATATTAGTGTAGTAGAAAAAGTCTACTTTTCTCATTAACAGATGTAAATTTCATAAGAAAGGCAGGATTCGCTTATGTCTGGTGAATATCGTTCTCGTGTGGAACGAAAACAAGCATCCAAGCGAGCAAAGCAAAAGAAAGCGAAAAAACAAAAAGGTACATCACTCTTTAAAAAATTAACGGTTGCTGTCTTATTGTTCATGATGATAGGAATGGTGGGAGGAATTGCTACATTTGCCTATTTCATTAAAGATGCGCCGCCGTTTGATGAAGCAAAAATTAAAGACCCTTTATCATCCACTGTTTATGACATGAATGGCCGTAAAGTGGCGGAGCTCGGCGGTTACAAACGAACCTATATTTCTTATAAAGATATTCCAAAAGTGTTAGAAAACGCTGTTTTGGCGACAGAAGACGTTCGCTTTTACAAGCATCACGGCGTGGATTTTATCCGGCTTGCCGGCGCTGTTGTTGCTAACATAAAAGAAGGGTTTGGGGCCGAAGGCGGAAGCACGATCACTCAGCAAGTCACCAAACTTACTTTCTTATCACGGGAAAAAACGTTAAAACGAAAAGCGCAAGAATTATGGCTTTCCCTTCGTTTGGAACAAAAGTATTCGAAACAGGAAATTTTAGAAATGTATTTAAATAAAGTTTATTACTCAGACAGCATTTATGGCGTGGCTAGAGCCACGGAATATTATTTTGGAAAGACGGATTTAAAAGACTTGACGCTTCCTGAAGCGGCTTTGCTTGCGGGAATGCCGCAAAGCCCAAACAACTACAACCCATATGACCATCCGGAAGCTGCGAAAAAGCGCCGGGATCTTGTGTTATCGCTAATGGCAAAACATGGCTTTATCACAAAAGAGGAAGCGGAAAAAGCAAAGCAAGTACCGATCAAATCGATGCTGGTTGAACGAAAAAAACATGATAACTCTATTCCGTATGACTCGTTTATCGATGAAGTTATTAAAGAAGTTACCGATCAAGCGAATGTTAACGTGTTTGAAGACGGATTAAAAATTTATACAACGCTAGACCAAGATGCGCAAAAACATGTGGAGGATTTATTAAATTCCGATACGTTGTTTACAGATAAAAAAGACTTGCAGTCGGCAATCGCGCTAGTTGATACAAAAACAGGCGAAATTCGCGCGCTTGGCGGCGGACGCCATCGCGAAAAGGTAACGTTTGGGTTTAACTATGCGATTCAACCAGTCGGTCAGCCTGGGTCATCCATTAAGCCAATTTTAGATTACGGTCCGGCAATTGAATACTTAAAATGGTCGACTGCCCATCAAATCGTCGATGAACCATACTCTTACTCT
Source organism: Geobacillus sp. LYN3 (assembly GCF_003064505.1). Lineage (NCBI taxonomy): Bacteria > Bacillati > Bacillota > Bacilli > Caryophanales > Anoxybacillaceae > Geobacillus > Geobacillus sp. LYN3. The sequence goes on from NZ_QCWL01000001.1 coordinate 2,234,215, forward strand.
AACGGAAAGCCGATACGAAATGCTGATAGAAAATATTTAGGTCCGATGACCATACGCTATGCTTTGGCAAAATCCCGCAACATTCCAGCGTTAAAAGCGCTTCAAGCTGTTGGAAAAGAGCGTGCAAAAGAATTTGCTAACAGACTCGGCATGGGATTGGACGAAGTGCATGAAGCGTATGCGATCGGCGGATTGGAAAACCGTGTTTCTCCATTGCAAATGGCTGGAGCTTATAGTGCTTTTGGCAATAATGGGGTATATATTAAGCCGCACGCTGTCACGAAAATCGTCTTTCCGGACGGCACAGAGATGAACTTAAAACCAAAACCGAAAAAAGTGATGAAAGATTATACAGCGTACATGATTACAGATATGTTAAAATCGGTTGTCCAATACGGAACGGGTACGCTTGCGAACGTTCCAGGGCTTCATGTTGCCGGCAAAACGGGAACAACGAACTATCCTAGCGAAGTGGCGAGAAAATACGATCTATCTGAACGCGCCGTACCGGACAGCTGGTTTGTCGGCTATACACCAAACTATACGGCAGCGGTTTGGACCGGATTCAGCAAACGCAGCAGCACCGCTGATTTATCACAATACGAGCAGAAGATTTCACGCCTTTTATTTAAACAGGTCATTTCCTACGTAGATGATGGCGGCAGCGATTTTAAAATGCCGAATAGCGTTGTAAAACTGCCGATTAAAAAAGGCACTAATCCGCCAAAACTAGCAAGCAAATATACGCCAGAAAGCGAAATTAGTTACGAATGTTTCGTCAGAGGAACGGAACCGACAGAAACAGCGAAAGACGAACAGGAAACATTGCCATCAGTAACGAATTTGCAAGCGGCGTATAACGCGGAAACAAACTCCATTTCTGTTTCATGGAACTATAGCAACGACAACGCCATCTTTGAAGTTCGTATAAAAAATGACAAAGGCGAGCAAAATGTCGTTACGACAAGAGAAAAAGCGATTACTGTCAATAATCCAACACCAGGCACTTACACATTCGCCGTTTACGCAAAAGATGGAAAAATCCAAAGCAGACCAGCATTGACTAGCGTACGAGTGCCAGGGGAAGAACAAAACCAACAAGGAGAGGAAAATCAAGATCAAACTTCTCCTTCTGATCAAACAAATCAAGGTGAAAATATCGAACAACAACCAAATGAAAATAATAATAATGGAACTAACGAGGACAGCAATAACAATGATAATAGCAATAATAATGGCAATTCTGATGGCACTACTTCCCCGACGCCGCCATCTACCAATCCGACAACTCCTCCGCCGCAAAATAATAACAACAATGGCGGAGGAAACAATGGAAATACCCCGCCTAACAACGGGGGAAATAACGGCAATACCCCTCCTAATGGGGCAAATAATGGTAATACTCATAATACCCAGCATAACAACGCTATTGGAACCAATCCTTATCGTTCCAATGTCATAAAACAAGAAAGTGAAAATTAAAAAACAATAACAAAAGGATGTCTCGCCTATCGAGACATCCTTTTGTTTATTGCCATTTGTTTGTACGCTAATTTTGCCGTTTCCTCCAATAATTCGCTCAACTGAATAAATGAATGATATATATCACAACGGTCAAAAACAAATTGAAGTCGTTCCGGACAATTTACCGGCTTCAGCGGCAGCGCACGTATTTCTTCTTGCCAATGACGCACGTTTTTTACTCGCTTTCCGTTCAGCCAAAATAAACAGGAAAGCAAATAAGAAAGCCCCCGGATCATCGGAGCGCGAGCAGAGCGGCGGTCGCGTTTGGCAAAACAGCCCTCTAACATTTCTTTCTCCTCATTCCACAACTGAAGCACTGCAGGAATCGATTGTTCGATATTGCTCCAAGGAAACGGTTCGCGTTCGATCATATCATAATAAAAATAAACGATTTTCATCATATGCGGAAAAGGCTTCTCATCTTTTATTTTCATGACTTCTCCTTCACGAAAAAACAATGGATGCACAAACTCATTTGGTATGCGCATCATTTGTCCCCCTTTTGCGCATTCGCTTTTTCCCTTCCCGGCATAAATCAAGAAGCGGACAAACGTGACATTGCGGAGACTGCGCTTTACAATGATAACGGCCGAAAAAAATCATGCGATGATGTGTAATCGACCATTCTTCTTTCGGAATTTTTTTCATTAACGTTTCCTCGACTTCCAATACGGAAGCATCCCATCGGCAAAAACCGAGCCGTTTGCTGACGCGCTCGACATGCGTATCCACAGCAATTGCGGGTATACCAAAGGCGACAGAAACAACCACGTTCGCCGTTTTCCGTCCGACTCCCGGTAATTTCATTAGCTCATCGCGATCTTTCGGCACTTCTCCATTATATTTTTCCATTAATATCGCGCATAATTTTTGAATATTTTTCGCTTTGTTGCGATAAAGACCAATCGAGCGAATATCTTGCTGCAGTTCTTCAAGCGGGACAGCCACATAGTCTTCCGGAGTTTTATACTTTTCAAATAAACGTTTCGTTACTTTATTGACTAATGCGTCCGTACATTGGGCGGATAAGACGACAGCAATTAATAACTCAAACGGATTCCGGTGCACTAACTCACAATGTGCGTCGGGAAACATTTCTCCCATTTTATCTAGACAATAGCGAATTTGTTGTTTCGTAAGCATCCATCTTCTCCTTTCTCCTGTCCTACTTGCAAAGAAAAACGAGAGACAACGCCTCTCGCTTACGAGTCCAGCCAATTAAAAAATGGAATCGTTTGTTTATACTCATTTTGCACAGGTTGTATCGATTTGGCTGACTGCTGATGTTTTCGGAATTTTCTTCCGTAATTTTGCGCCTGCTCGATCGTGCGAATTCCATTCTTTTTCCATTCAAATAAAATACGGTCAATATAACGGAAGTTTAATTTTCCTGATAACACCGCCTCACGAAGCGCCGCTTTAATGATGAGCGGACTATGTCCGTCCTGGTCAATCCACATCGATAATGTTTCACATTCAAACGGAGAGAGCGGGCGGCCAAACTCTTGTTCAAACACGGTATACAAACTTTGCTCTTCCTCTTGCCGCTCTTGTTTTTCTTCTTTAAGCGACTCGGCGTATAAATAATGAACAAGCTTTTCCCAAAGCGGCTGCAGCGAATATTTTTCACTGCGAATCTCCCGCTCATCCATATGCTCTTCAATCGAAATAAACCCTTTTTGCAGCAATTTACGAAGCATTTCCATGCACTCGGAAGGAGTGACCGTCATTTTTTCGGCTAACTCAGCTGGAGTAGGAAATAAAATTCCTTCTTCGATAAAGGAATGCATATGTAATAATAGCACGAATTCTGTTTCAGACAAACCGAGATGTTTATAGTGATTCAACAATAATTTTGGAATGGCAAAACTTCCTTGTGACAGCCATTCGACCATTTTCTTTTTATCCATACGGATGCACCTCAATTATAGTATAGCATAATGAGATAAAAAAACCCCCTTTTCGGGGGATTTCTTTACGGATAAAGACGGTTCAACAAACGCGGGAACGGAATCGTTTCGCGAACATGATCGACGCCGCAAATCCAAGCAACCGTGCGTTCAAGTCCTAAACCGAATCCAGAGTGAGGAACGGAACCGTACTGACGCAACTCTAAATACCACTTGTACGCTTCCATCGGCAGGTTATGCTCTTCAAGGCGCTGCTTTAACAATTCATAGTCATGGATACGCTCTGAGCCACCAATAATTTCTCCGTAGCCTTCCGGCGCAATTAAGTCCGCGCATAACACGACCTCTGGACGCTTTGGATCCGGCTGCATATAAAACGGTTTTAATGTGGTTGGATAATGCGTAATAAATACAGGCTTGTCAAAACTTTCGGCAATCGTTGTTTCATGCGGCGCGCCAAAATCGTCGCCCCACTGAATGTCGTTAAACCCTTTTTCATGCAAAAGTTGTATCGCCTCATCATATGTAATGCGCGGGAATGGAGGTTTAACAAGCTCGAGCTTTGCCGTGTCACGTCCTAACGTCTTTAACTCCAATTGGCAATTTTTCAATACAGACTGAACAATATACGAAACGTATTCCTCTTGAAGTTTTAAGTTATCTTCGAATTCATAAAACGCCATTTCCGGTTCAATCATCCAAAATTCAATTAAATGGCGGCGCGTTTTGGATTTTTCGGCACGAAATGTCGGGCCGAACGAAAATACTTTACCGAGCGCCATTGCCGCTGCTTCCATGTATAGTTGGCCGCTTTGTGACAAATAGGCGTCCTCATCAAAATATTTCGTATGAAATAATTCCGTCGTTCCTTCCGGCGCACTGCCAGTCAAAATTGGCGGATCGACTTTCACAAAGCCATGATTGTTGAAAAATTCATATGTTGCGCGAATCACTTCATTACGAATTTTCATAATCGCGTGCTGACGGCGCGACCGAAGCCAAAGATGGCGATGGTCCATTAAAAACTCTACGCCGTGTTCTTTCGGAGTAATCGGATAATCAACCGCTTCATGGATAATTTCTAAGTTTGTTACGGAAAGTTCATAACCGAATGGAGAACGTTCATCGATACGCACCGTTCCTGTGACGTATAACGATGTTTCTTGCGTGATGGATTTGGCAATCTTAAAAACGTCCTCTGTTACGTTTGCTTTTTCGACAACTCCTTGAATAAAACCTGTTCCATCACGCAATTGCAAAAAGGCTATTTTTCCACTAGAACGCTTGTTGGCAAGCCAAGCGCCAATGGTTACTTCTTGTCCTACGTAATTTTTTACTTCTGCAATTGTTGTTTTCACGTACTTTTCCCTCCAACATCTGTTGCAACGCAATGTATGTAGCACAATCATTCAATATTATACATTTCGACAAAAATAGAGGCAATAGAAAAGGAGCGGAGCTGCGTTAGAAAAGCGGCTCTGCCAATAAGCAAAGCCGCTTTTTGATCATGAGCGCTGAAGTTTTTGTTCCATAAATTGTTTAATGCGTTTCACTGCTTCTTCCAACACATCAAGCGAAGTTGCATAAGATAGACGGACGTTGTCCGGCGCACCAAATCCAGATCCTGGAACAAGCGCAACATTTGCTTCTTCTAACAACGCTTTAACCAATTCGTCCACCGTATCATAACCAGCCATTTCCGCAGCTTGACGAGCGTTCGGGAACAAATAAAATGCTCCTTGTGGTTTAACGCAAGTAAACCCCGGAATTTGAATCAGTTTTTCATAAATGATATTTAACCGTTCTTCAAATGCTTTTCGCATTTCTTCCACCGGCTCTTGTGGTCCGCTGTACGCGGCAATTGCCGCATATTGCGCGATCGAGGTCGGATTTGATGTGCTATGGCTTGCAAGGTCGGTCATTGCCCGAATAATTTCTTTATTTCCAGCCGCGTATCCAATCCGCCACCCTGTCATCGAATGCGATTTGGAAACACCGTTAATCACGATCGTCTGCTCTTTTAACTCTGGCGACAACTGCGCAATGGATACGTGTTTTGCATTCCCGTACACTAATTTTTCATATATTTCGTCAGACACGATTAAAATATCGTGCTGCAAGCAAACTTCCCCAAGCGCTTTTAGCTCCTCTTCCGTATAAATCATTCCCGTTGGATTGCTTGGCGAATTAATAATCACTGCTTTTGTCCGGTCGGTAATCGCCGCTTTTAACTGTTCTGGCGTAATTTTAAAGTGATTCTCCTCTAGCCCCTCGACGTAAACGGGTACACCGCCGGCAAGCTTCACTTGCTCTGGATAGCTAACCCAATATGGAGTCGGGATGATCACTTCATCCCCTTCGTCTAAAATAACTTGAAACAATGTATACAACGCGTGTTTTGCTCCGACACAAACGATAATTTCTGACGGCTCATAATGAAGCTGCTGGTCTTTTTCGAATTTCTTAATAATTTCCTCCTTTAGAGCCGGCAGGCCTCCTGATGGCGTATATTTCGTATGCCCTTCATTCATCGCTTTTACGGCTGCGTCGATAATATGCTGAGGCGTGTTAAAGTCCGGCTCGCCTGCCCCTAAGCCGATCACGTCATAGCCTGCTGCTTTTAGTTCTTTTGCTTTTGCCGTAATCGCCAATGTCGTGGATGGTGTAAGTGAAGCAACCCGCTTTGCAAGTTTCATCGTTTCTTCCCCCTAATTACGTCATTGTTGAAAACTGTACCTCTTTAGAAATGTCCCGTCAGTAAAACTTAAGTAGTAAAACGAATAGCGATTATATTGATCGATATATGTCAACTCCCAAAGAGGTACACCCTTTTCCATGCCAAGCTTAGCGGAAATGAGCTTTTTCGGATGACGCTCCGCTTTTAATTTCGCAATCGCTTCTGCTTCCGTAATGCCGCTTTCCGCTCGTTTGACAACGATATTTCCTTTTTTTTCAGGAACCCAAGCAATATATTTTTCCCCTTGCTTATTCTTGCCGATAAACACAATATAAGTTTTTTCACCGTAGTATGTATAAGTGCGCTCGATATGCGTGAAAGCAATTTTTTCTTTCGCACGTTCTAATGCCTTTTCTTCCAACGACTGTTTCGGCTTCAAGGCATCTTGATAAACAGAAATCGCCTGCCAAACTCCAAGACATAAAAAAATGAAGATGAAAACACCCCATTTTTTCATTTCCATCACATCTTACGTACGATAAATCGTAAAAATAGCCTGTTTTTTATCCTTTTCATCCAAAGCTAATCCAAACATAAGATTATTTCGTTTCAACGTTCGGTTCAGGCAATCAACAATTTTGTATAAATCATCAGAATGTTGAATTTTTACGGTAGCAAGCACTTCAATTTTACTTTCCATGATATTGCTTCCTCCTGTGCGACACAAATTTTGTTACTTATACAAATAAGGTACAACGGCAACAATACAAATACAACAACAATATGACATGTTGTATTTCTTCACTATTATAACAGGTTTACCTGTTTATTTCATAAAAAATTGCCCGCCTACACCACACATATTTTTAACAGGCGCCTTGCTTTTGCATCTATATGCGTGCGGCAAGGCGCTTTTTCCAGCTATTTGCCGAATAAATTGGACCAGTCAGTTTAGCTATAGATTACGCCATTTTCCGTCCATTTATCATAGCCATTTTTCAAGTTTTTGCAAAAGTTGATCAAGCGATTCTTCACAGATCGTAAGCGACGGCAACGAGTTTAAAAAGTATTTTCCATATGAAGCAGATGTAAGCCGGCGATCAAAAACAAATATCGCACCCTTATCTTTTTTCGTTCGAATTAGTCTTCCAAAACCTTGTTTAAAGCGAAGTACAGCCTCCGGAAGAGACAACTCGTAAAAAGGATTCCCGCCTTTGGCGCGAATATACTCGCTTTTTGCTTCGATCACTGGATCATCTGGCGGTGCAAATGGCAAACGGACAATCACTACTACCGACAACTCATCACCAGGCAAATCGACACCTTCCCAAAAATTGCTTGTTCCAAACAAAATAGCTTGATCAAACTGTTGAAACGCTTTTGTCAGTTTTGTCGCACTCCCGCTTTGTACCCCTTGCGCAATCAATACATAATCTTCATTCCGTTCCTCCATCTTCATCGCGTTCGCCGTCAATTTAAGCAATTCGTATGACGTAAAGAGAACAAGCATTTTTCCTTTGATTCGCTTAGCAATTTGTGCCACCCCTTCAGCAACTACGGCAGCATATTCTTCCAAAGATACAGAAGAAATCGGCGGAAAATCGCTTGGAATCATTAACATTGCCTGTTCTTTATACGAAAACGGAGACGGAATCGTTTGGCAAATCGGATAAAAATCGCTTAATCCAAAACGGGATATTATATATGCAAAGCTGCCATTCATCGTTAATGTCGCCGAGGTAAGCACAATACTTTTTTTCGGCATAAACAGCCGTTCGGCAAAAAATTCATCCAACTGAATGGGCTGTGAGTAAACAGCCGTTGCATTAGCTGCTCCTTTTTCTTCCGCTTCAATCCACCGGACCACCATTGGGTCATCGCTTTCGATTAAATCGTATAATGTATCAATGATTTGGTTCAAGGATGAAACGTCGGAAAAATAGGAATAGGGCTGGGCAGATATGGATGATTCCATGTTGTTTTCTGAAAAAAACGTTTGCAACTGTTTTGTTTCATCGACAAGGTTGGCAACATGGCCGCGGATGCGCCAAAGCAATTCTTTCATTGCACTCCATTGGCGGCCGCTTTCTTTTTGTGGTTCAAATCGGTAGCGGCAGCGTCCAGATTCCGCTGATTTCCTTTCTAATGCATAACGGCGTATCATGCGAAACAGTTCATCACACTCAAACTGAAGTTCTTCTACAAGCTGCCCGCAGCGAAAAAAATGATCATCCGCATTCCAATGGCGCCCGGCAAATAATTTCATTAATTTTGCGAGCGAACCATTTTCATTCACTTTTCCAATTCTTGTTAGTATTAAACGAATCGAAACATAATCCACTTGCTGTCCAAAATAATGGGACGCTACCTCTTCTAAATGATGCGCTTCATCCATAATCATATGCTCATAATCAGGCAGAAGCGGAGTAGAAGCAGTAACATCATGCAATAAAAAAGCGTGATTCGTAATCACAATATGAGCTTCTTCCGCTCGCTGCTTCGCTCTCCAAAAGAAATTATATTTTCCGCCATTATCTTCTTCATCCATAACTAACAGCGGCCAAAATAAACGCGCGCCGGACGATGCATTCAATTCATCCATATCTCCCGTTTCCGTTTGCGTCAACCAAACAAGAAGCTGACATTTTAATAACACAACATCGTAATTTTGATGATGTTCCTGCAAAAAAGCGATGAACTTGTCCAATGAAAGATAATTGCGCTTTCCTTTCAGCACCGCTACGCGAAGCGGAAACGGAACGACCTCTTTTAAAAAAGGAATATCCCGTTCAAGAAGTTGCTGTTGCAACTGAAGCGTATGTGTACTAATCACAACACGTTTTTGCTGTTCATATGCAAAAAAAGCGCTTGGAATTAAATACGCCAGCGATTTGCCAATTCCTGTCCCCGCTTCGATTAAAGCGTGCTGAGACGTTTCGAGCGCCTCATAAACGAGCTTCATCATTTCCCATTGCCCATCTCGTCTTTCATAATGATCAAGCGGAAGCGTATGCGGGCCAGCAAAAAACGCGGCAAATGAGGCGTCTTTATGATGATCTTCCTCTTTTCTTTGCATCGAAACAGGTTTTTTCAGCGCAATGCCGCGGTAAAATATATACGACTTTTCATCCGCTAAAGACGCCATCTTTTCCATAATGATATTGTCTAACAATGGATATAAATCACTTTTAAGATAAGGAGACAATCTCTTTAGATGCTGCAATGTTATAAACGGCAGTTGACGCAAACGGTTCAGTAACGCAATGAACAATTTCGCTGTCACTTCCGCATCGCTATCGGCTTGATGCGGCTGGTCATGGTCAATATGCAGCTGTTTTGCTAAATCTCCTAATTTATAGCTTTCGGCAGTCGGAAAGACAATGCGGGCAAGTTCAACCGTATCAATCGTCGGTCCTGAAAACGGAGGCAATCCTGCCATATGCAATTCTTCCTGCAAAAACTGCAAATCAAATGCAACATTATGAGCAACAAAATAAGACTGTTGCAACATGTCAGCCACTTTTGCAGCTTCCTCAGCAAAACTAGGTGCATCCGCGACCATTTGTTCAGTAATATTTGTTAATTGCTGAACAAATGGAGGAATGTCTCGTTCTGGATTAAAAAAACTAGAGAAACGATCAACAATTTGCCCGTTCTCAATGACCACCATGCCAAGCTGAATGATGCGGTCGCCTTTTTTCGGAACATTCCCCGTTGTTTCTAAATCAATAATGACAAAACGGTCTTTCATGTTGTCACCTCAAAATAAAAAAACGTAACGAGAGGGGACTTTTCGCTCTCGAAACAGCCCCCTCTCCCTTTCTTTTATTATAAAACCGTATGTGCTGGCTCTTCGACAATTAGCTGCTGAATGCGATTGTTTTCATCCATAATAGCGATTTTCGGACGATGCTGGGCAATTTTTTCCTCAGGAACGATCGCATAAGAAATAACAATAATGATATCACCCTTTTGCACAAGACGAGCAGCTGCGCCATTTAAACAAAATACTCCGCTGCCGCGTTCACCAGGAATAATATATGTTTCAAATCGCGCCCCGTTATTATTGTTGACAATTTGCACTTTTTCATTAGGCACCATGCCGACCGCATCTAAAATATCGGCATCGATCGTAATGCTGCCAACGTAGTTCAAATTTGCTTCTGTTACACGTGCGCGATGAATTTTCGCGTTCATTAATGTACGAAACATGAAGAAATCCCCTCCTAAAGAAAGCAAATAGCAAAATCATAATTACACGATGTCCAGTGTAATATTATCGATGAGGCGAGCGCTTGCAAAGCGAACCGCAACCGCGATAATCACTTTTCCATGCAGCTTTTCAAGCGGCTTTAAATCTGGGTAAGAATAAACTTCTACATAATCAATCTCTGCATGTGTATGTGTTTGAATATAATTTTTCACTAATGCACAAATCGTCTCTGGATTGCGCTCTCCGTTCTCAATCGCTGTTTTTGCCTGCTGCAGCGCTTGATATAACGCCGGCGCCTCCTTCCGTTCTTCCGGCGATAAGTAAACATTACGAGAGCTTTTTGCAAGGCCGTCTTCTTCGCGAACGGTCGGCACAGCCACTAATTCGATCGGAAAATGAAAATCCCGAATAAGTCCATCCACAACAGCAACTTGCTGCGCATCCTTCATTCCAAAATAAGCACGGGTCGGCATGACAATATGAAATAATTTCGTTAAAACGGTAGCCACTCCATCGAAATGACCGGGTCTTGATTTTCCGCAAAGCACACCAACGCGTTCTTTCACGGTCACTTGTACGCTCAATGGGTGTGGATACATTTCCTCTACACTGGGGCAGAAGAAAACGTCTACACCGTTTTCTTTTGCAATGCGCTCATCACGTTCTATATCGCGCGGGTATCGCGCAAAGTCTTCATTTGGACCGAACTGAAGCGGATTCACAAAAACGCTTAATGCAACGATATCATTTTCCTCGCGCGCCTTTTTTAACAGAGCAATATGCCCCTCATGCAAATACCCCATCGTCGGTACAAAACCGATCGTTTTTCCTTCAAGGCGATATTGCTGCATCATGGTTTGCATATCCTGTATTTTCGTTGTCACAATCATGTTCGTTTTCCCCCATATAGCGCAATCCATTCTTCTTCTTTCATCGTAAACATATGAGTGGCTTCTGGAAACTGCCGTAATTTCACATCAGCGATGTAATTTGCGAGCGCGTGAGAAATGGTTTCTTGAATATTAGCGTATTTTTTTACAAATTTTGGAACACGATCTACCCCATATCCAAGAACATCATGATATACTAGCACTTGGCCATCCACTTCGTCACCAGCGCCGATACCGATCGTTGGAATCGTCAACTGTTTCGTTATTTCCGCGGCAATTTGTTTCGGCACACATTCCAAAACGAGGGCGATTGCGCCGGCTTCCTCGCATAACTTAGCGTCTTCTATTAATTTTCGTGCGCTTTCCGCATCTTTTCCCTGCACTTTATAACCACCAAGCACTCCAACAGACTGCGGAGTAAGTCCAAGATGGGCAACAACTGGAACCCCTGCTTTTGTAAAGGCGCGAATCACGTTTACAACATCATCGGCGCCTTCCACTTTCACTGCGTTCGCTCCTGATTCTTGCATTATGCGTTGAGCATTGCGGAGCGCTTCCTCCATGGATAAATGATAAGACATAAACGGCATATCGGTTACGATAAACGTATTCGGCGCTCCGCGACGAACCGCTTTCGTATGATGAATCATATCTTCGATGGTAACAGGTATCGTTGAATCATACCCTAAAACGACCATTCCGAGCGAATCGCCGACTAAAATCATGTCAACACCCGCCGCCTCCGCCAGTTTCGCCGACGGGAAATCGTAAGCAGTCAGCATGACAATTGGTTCATTTTCTTGCTTCATTTTGAAAAAATCGGTTTTCGTTTTCATTATCTATTCCCTCCTCTTTTGTCGCAGAGGAGATGAATCACCGAACAAAAAAACCTTCTTTCTCTACCTTGAGAAAGAAGGACGCTTATCGCAGCAATCGGCTGAGTTCATCCCTCTGTCCAAGTCCTTCTAAGGATCAAGGCAGATCGTTTTTTATTTGATTGTTCCTTCTTGCCCGGTGCAGTTCTTTCGCAAAAGATACTGCCCATTTCCTTATTCGTTTGTATTTTAACAAAATTGCCACAATTTTTCTAGATGAATGTTTATAATTGAATATCGGCAGAGTGAATATAATGGATATGTTTTTCTTCATCTTCAAGCATAAGCACACCTTCATCGGTAATGCCCAGTGCAATTCCTTTGATCGTCCCGTTTAACGTTCGGGCGGTAATTTCTTTTCCGATGCTTGTCGCATATCCTTCCCATAATAGTTTAATGGGACGGAAGCCGTATTGTAAATACTGTTGATATAATCTTTCAAGCCGCAGCAGAATTTCTTGGACCAGCTGTGCACGTTGAATGCGCTCCCCTTTTTCAATGGCGAGCGATGTAGCAATCGTGCGAATTTCTTCTGGAAATTGATCCAATGTTTGGTTGACATTAATGCCCATGCCGATAATCACCGAATGAATCCGATCAGGGTCTGCTTGCAGTTCCGTTAAAATACCGACACACTTTTTTCCATTGATTAAAATATCGTTCGGCCATTTAATGTCCGGGACGATGTTCGCTTTTTCTTGGATCGCTTGCGCAATCGCAACTGCTGTTAACAAAGTAAGCTGCGGCGCTTTTTGCGGCGGAATTGGCGGACGCAAAATGAGACTCATCCATATTCCCGTTCCTTTTGGAGAAAACCATTTGCGGTCCATCCGTCCGCGTCCCGCCGTTTGCTGTTCCGCGATCACAAGCGTCCCTTCTTTTGCTCCTTCATACGCAAGGCGCAAAGCGATCTTTTGCGTAGATGTTACTTCCTCTTCAAAATGAATATAGCGGCCGAACGCTTCCGTCTTTAAACCAAGTTGAATTTCATTTGCTGTCACTTTATCAGGAGTTTTTACAATGCGGTAGCCGAGACGGCGCACCGCTTCTAATTCAAACCCTTCTTTCCGCAATTCTTCGATATGTTTCCAAACAGCCGTACGTGAACAACCTAGCACTTCACTAATTTTTTGTCCAGAAATAAAATCTCCATTCGCCTCTGAAAATAGCTCTAACAATTTTCTCCGCGTATCAGATTGCGATGAATGAGCCATTCGTGAATCCGCTCCTTATGATTATCTACTTCTCCATGAATAACCGCTCGTTCAATGAGTGTCAATATCTCTTTTACCCAAGGCCCTCCCGGTTTGCCAAACCATTTCATGATGTCGTTTCCGCTTACTGCTAATTCTTTCTTTGTTTTAATCGGAAGAGACATAAACAATTCGTTCAATTTCTTTCGATGTTCCTCCACATTTTCGCCGCTTGCCACTGAACGAATCGTTTCCGCGGCAATCGCATGCTCAAGTCCGAATTCAAATAATCGTTCTTTCGTCCAATCACTGCTCGAAGGAATCGTTTGTAAAATCCGTAACGCCATCTCCACTTCTTTGATCAGCCGATTCGGCAGCTTCCACGCTCGTAAAAAGTCAGCGGCCGAATCGACGCAAAGGATATAGCATAAAAATCCCCACCGCTGTCCGCGTGAATCGAGCAGCCTCCAATTATAGCGGGCAGCTGCCTGCAATTCATTCTCTTTGTCACGCAGCATCGGTAAATATAAAAACAACCCTGTTTCTACTAGTAAAGACAAAGCTCGGCTGGCAAACGGACCCTCAAGCAGCTTTTCAAACTCCATCGTCATCCGTTCCACCGAAATATGGGCAAGAAGCGCAGCGTTTTCTATAATCGCCTGCTTTGTTTCTTCATCAAGGGAAAATCCTAATTGACCAACAAACCGGATCGCGCGCATCATCCTTAACGCATCTTCTGAAAAACGCGCTTTTGGATCACCGACCGTACAAATGATACGATTTGCAATCGCCTCTTGCCCGCCAAATGGATCGATCAACTTTCCTTCTGCATCCATCGCGATCGCATTCATCGTAAAATCACGGCGCTGTAAATCTTCATAAAGGGATCGGACAAACGTAACCGCCCCCGGCCGACGATAATCTTCATATTCACTTTCTGTTCGAAACGTTGTCACTTCGTAGGAAATTCCGTTATGAACAACCACTACCGTTCCATGTTGCGAACCGATATCAATCGTTTTCGGAAATAATTGCATCACTTCATCTGGCAGCGCGGATGTTGCAATATCAATATCGCCAATTTCTCGATTTAATAAAAGATCGCGCACCGCACCGCCTACAAAATACGCTTCATATCCGTGCTGCTGCAATGTTTGAATAATGCCGAGCGCTTTTTGAAATGGTTCTTTCATCACCTCACCCCTTTGCCAATGAAAAATAAATATCTTCATATTGTTCCACAATTTGTTCCGAATAAAATTTTTGATATACCGTTTGAACCGCCTGCTTGGCCATATACATGTGAAGATGTTTGTCTGTTAAAATGCGAAGCGCTTTATTTGCCACTTCTTCCACATTTCCAAGCTCACATAAAAACCCTGTTTTACCGTCTTCAATCACTTCAGGAATGCCGCCGATCGTCGTACCAATGCAAGGAACGCCGCAGGCCATCGCTTCTAATAGCACAAGACCAAAGCTTTCTTTTTCTGATAATAGCATCTTCACATCGCTAATCGAATATAATTCATCGAGCTTGTCTTGTTTTCCTAAAAAGCGTACATCATCACTAAGTCCAAGCTCTGTCACAAGGCGGCTGACGACAGTCATTTCCGGTCCATCGCCGACAAGCAGCAGTTTCGCAGGCAGATGCTTGCGAATGAGAGAAAAAGCGCGCACAACATCAGGAACCCGCTTGACTTTTCGAAAGTTGGATACATGAATGATGACTTTTTCGTTCTCATCAATCCCATATTCTTTCTTTAAATGATTGGCATTTTTTTTGTGATATACACGCTCGTCCACAAAGTTATAGACGGTTTGGATCGGTTTTTGTACGTCAAGAAGCTCATACGTCTGCTTGACAAGCGCATTCGAAACGGCGGTGACAACATCTGATTGTTCAATGCCAAATTTAATCATATCGCTCAACGATGGATCATATCCAAGCACCGTAATATCCGTTCCGTGCAATGTCGTAACAATCTTTAATTTCCCGCCTACCATTTGCTTCGCCAATACAGCGCAAACCGCATGCGGAACGGCATAGTGGGCATGCAACACATCGAGCCGCTCCCGCTTCGCCACTTCAGCAATTTTGCTTGCCAGAGCTAAATCATATGGCGGATATTGAAATACGGAATATTGATTGACGCCCACTTCATGATAATAAATGTTGCCATACACTTTATTGAGACGAAACGGCATGCTCGAAGAAATAAAATGAATTTCATGCCCTTTTTCTGCCAGCAATTTCCCTAATTCGGTCGCAACGACACCAGAGCCGCCTACTGTTGGATAACAAACAATCCCTATTTTTAGCTTCATTGTCACACTCCTAATAAATCATTGGCAATCTTAAGTGGTTTTTTTGCGAAAAATCCTTCCGCAAACATCACGCCAGCTTCTTTTCCTAATAACCGCTCGCGGCTTTCCACCATTTCAATATAGCCGTCTGTAAGCGGTGTATCGACAGATCCAGCCGCTTTTGTAAATTGGCTTTCATAGGAGCGCAAACTGGCTATTTTTTTGTCGATCGTATCACTAATATCGATGACAAAATGCGGGCGTTCCCACGCATTAATCATATAGTAATAGACGGAATGAACGCGATGTGCCGGCAAGTCCGGCTCTGTTTTATAGCGGCGGATGCCAGCGGAAAACACCGCCTCTTCCACAAGATGTGCGCAGCGGCCATGATCCGGATGCCGGTCCACCCAATAAGGGGCAAACACAACGCGCGGGCGGTATCGGCGAATTACTGAAACAATGCTTTTAACCGCTTCTTCTGTCACATATAAGCCGCGGTCCGGAAGGCCAAGATTTATTCTTGTAGCCACTCCTAATATATCCGCAGCCTCCCTTGCTTCTTTTTGCCGCAATTCCACCGTTCCGTTTGACGATAATTCGGCTAATGTTAAATCGCAAATGCCAATGCGATAGCCTTTTTCGGCATATTTGGCAATCGTTCCACCCATCCCGATTTCGACATCATCCGGATGGGCGCCGAACGCTAACATATGTAATTGCTCATAATCCATTTATTTCACCTTTTCTTCCACGAACAATGTTTCTCCATGCAAAATCGCCGCGCTCTAACCCTTTAATTAAAATTTCCGCCGTCCCCATATTTGTCGCAAGCGGCACCGAATATACATCGCATAAACGAATTAATGCGCTGACATCCGGCTCATGCGGTTGCGCGGTCAGCGGATCACGGAAAAATATCACCATATCCATTTCATTTCGGGCAATCATTGCGCCAATTTCTTGATCTCCACCATATGGTCCTGATTGAAAGCGATGCACTTTCAGTCCTGTCGCCTCTTGAATGCGAAGACCTGTTGTCCCGGTCGCATACAATTCATGCTGTTCTAAAATCGGCTGATAGGCAGTAACAAACTCAATCATATCCGCTTTCTTTTTATCATGCGCGATTAACGCGATCTTCACGATAGCACCCCCGCTTAGTGGCCGTTTTACTCGATAATGTGTTCCAAACCGTATACGAGCGTATGCAATTTCATGACTGTTTCTACTGACAATTTTACTCCAGACATGAACGAAGCGCGGTTGAACGAATCATGGCGAATCGTTAATGCTTGTCCATTTCCGCCAAAAATCACTTCTTGATGAGCGATAAGCCCCGGGAGGCGGACACTATGAATCGGTATGCCGTCATATGTCGCGCCGCGCGCTCCGGCAAGCGTCTCTTTCTCATCCGGATGGCCTTGTTTTTTTGTCGGGCGTACCATCGAAATAAGCTGTGCCGTTTTCACTGCGGTTCCGGATGGAGCATCGAGTTTTTGGTCGTGATGTAATTCGATAATTTCAACATCAGGAAAATATTTCGCCGCCATTTGCGCAAATTTCATCATTAAAATGGCCCCAATCGCAAAGTTAGGCGCAATGATCGCTCCAATTCCTTTTTCTTCCGCTAACGTGGTAAGACGTTGAATATCTTCATCCGTAAAACCGGTCGTGCCAACGACAGGACGGACTCCGTAGCGAAGCGCGATTTCAGCATGTTTTTTTCCTGCTTCCGGTGTCGTTAAATCGATGAGTACATCCGGTTTGATTTCTTCAAAACAGCGGGCAGCATCGGTATATATCGGGGCGTGAATGCCGGAAAATCCTTCGACATCCGCTAAATTTCCCCCGTCATTTTTACGGTCAATGACGGCAGCAAGCTGAAAATGATCGGTCTTTTGTACAAGGGAAACCGCTTCGCGTCCCATTCGGCCACGCGGACCGGCAATGACGATACGGATTGTCTCCATTATGCTTCCTCCTCTTCTTTTCGCGTCCAGCGGTTTTTATCACGGGTACGAAACTTTTCCATCACCATATCATGTGCTTGTTGCAAATCGATATGGAGAGAGTTGGCAAAACAGATAAGGACAAATAGCAAATCCCCTAGTTCTTCTTCAATGGTTTTTTCCTTTTCCGTCTGTTTTTTCGGCTTTTCGCCATAATAATGATTCACTTCCCGCGCCAATTCGCCAAGCTCTTCGGTAAGTCTCGCAAGCATGGCGAGCGGGCTGAAATACCCTTCTTTAAATTGGCTAATATATTCGTCTACCTCTTGTTGCAGCTGCTTCATCGTCTTTTCTTGCATAAACGTCACCTCTCATGTTTTCATGTTAGCTAAAAGCAACGTTTTTGACAAATATTTTTGCGCCTAACGCGCGCACATTGCTTATACAAACAACTTCATCTATAATTAAGGACGCTGACTACTATGAGAACGGAGGTAGCCATATGATTTTCGGGCTAAAAATAAAAAATATTATTTTCATTTTACTTGGTGCTGCCATTTTTGCGTTTGGACTTGTCCATTTCAACATGCAAAATAATTTAGCAGAAGGCGGCTTTACAGGAATTACGCTGCTTCTCTACTTTTTATTTGACATGGATCCATCCATTACAAACTTAGCGTTAAACATTCCTCTCTTCTTTATCGGTTGGAAATTGCTTGGGCGCAATTCGTTTTTATATACGATTATCGGAACGGTAGGCCTTTCTCTTTTCCTCTGGATTTTTCAACGTTACGCCATTCATATGCCGCTAAAGCATGATATGACGCTAGCGGCGTTATTTGCTGGCGTATTTATCGGCGTCGGTCTGGGCATTATTTTCCGTTACGGCGGAACCACAGGCGGCGTCGACATTATCGCGCGACTTGTCCATAAATATAAAGGGATTAGCATGGGAAAAACGATGTTTACGTTCGATGCCGCCGTTATTACTCTTTCATTGCTTTACCTTTCTTACCGCGAGGCAATGTATACGCTCGTTGCAGTGTTTATCGCCGCCCGCGTCATCGACTTTATGCAGGAAGGCGGATATGCTGCGAAGGGAGCAACGATTATTTCAGAAAAAAGCGAGGAAATTGCCAGCAAAATTTTAACGGAAATGGATCGCGGCGTAACGATTTTAAAAGGGCGGGGCTCTTATACGAAACGCGATCGGGATGTATTATATTGCGTGGTGGCGAAAAACGAACTGCCTCGTTTAAAAAACGTCATTATTTCCGTTGATCCCCATGCGTTTGTCGCTGTCACCGACGTCCATGATGTGCTTGGTGAAGGTTTCACACTCGATGAACGGAAGCAGCCGCTAGAACAATAAAAAGGGGCGCCACTCGCCCCCCTTTTCCCTATTCATTTTCATGGGTGCGGTTTTTTTCTTTCTCCCCACGATATTTCCGCCATCCAACATAAGATAGTGTCAATACAATCATTCCTCCGGTAGAAATGATCACCCATATTAAGGATGGATCGGCTTCGTCTTTTTTGACGCCGTCAAATAACGTCTGTAAGTCTGCGCGCATATTTTTTAAATGTTTTTGCTGATCTTCTTGGCTTAATTGTTGAAATGCCGGTGTTTGCAACATTTCAATCTCTTTATCTATTTTTTTCGCTTCCTCAGGCTGCACATCAATTTTGACGCTTGGCTCAATCAGCTCATAATGGTTTAAAAATTGGCGCAGAGAGGCGGTAAATGCTTCCTCTTTTCCTTGTTCTACCGCTTTCTCAAGCTGATCAAACGACCCCATCACTGTTGTTTCCATCTCTGACCAAAGAGGTTGATGTGTCGAATGAATCGCATCAACGACAAGGCGAAACTGTGTTACTTTATCAATTCTTTCCTCCTCCGGCAATGAGGATGCTGTTACCGTTTTCAGTGCATTTTCGTGAGTAATCGTGATCGCGCGAAGTTCATCTGCTGTTTTAAGCCGGTCCCGGGCGTTCATTTGAAAAAACTGATCGGAAAAATACGTCAATACTTCCTTTGCTTCTTCGAAACGTCCATTTTTCGCCAACTGTAACGCTTGATCAGAAATTTGATCTAGTTTTTTCCAACCACCATCATTTTCGGCGGCGTAATTATGCGATGGAAATAAACAAATGAGCGTGATAAAAGCAAATAGCCATATTCGCTTCATTCTTGTCCCTCCTCCATTACCTATTACAATGTATGAAGGAGTGGACAAGAGTAGACCATTAATTTAATGAAAGAAAAAGTCTCCCTTTTCGTACACATAACATATAACTAATCGCGATCGAAATGATACTAAGCCAAAACGTAAAATAGCCGATTGGCGGCATATATTGATTTAAAACGCTGTAACGCGGCATCATTCCAAAAACATAATCAATGATGTCATTATGTAACGTCCAAACCGCCGCGAACGCTAAATGAGGCAAGCGAAACCGATAAAACGGAGCATATAATATTCCTTCGACCGCCATGGCTCCGTGAGAAATGATTAACATCCATCCTGCGACATCAAGCGTTCCCGTCACTTTCCATACTAACAAGTTCATCACGACCGCCCAAACGCCATACTTCACTAATGTCACGATTGCCAACGCTTCAAGCAGCGGAAAATGACGGCCGAGCAAAAACGCGATCAGAACTAGCACAAAAAATAAACTTGCGGTTGGGCTATCTGGAACAAACGGCAAAAAAATTGGCGGCGTCTCCGCTAATTGATAACGATACCATATATATCCGTAAATCGTCCCGATCACGTTGACTATAAGCAAAAACCATAACACGGAACGATGGGCAAGCAACGGAAAAACCCATTTCATGAATACACACCTGCTCTCTGCTTTTCATGAATGAAAAAAGCTGACTAATCATAGCCAGCTTTTTTCATGATGAACCGTTTATTTCTCTTTTAATCCTGCAATGAATTCAGCCATTTTTTTCAGCTCTTCGTCCGTGCCTTTGAAGATACCAGCAGGCATGCCGCCTTTACCTTCTTTTGCGATTTTCGCGATTTCTTCCGGTTTCAAGCCTGTGCCAATAAGCGATGGCGCAGCTGCACCGCCGGATAAGTTTTCACCATGGCAGGACGTACACGTGTTAGCTTGGGCAATTTTATATCCTTCTGCGTTTTTGTCAATTTCCACTTCCGCCTGGATTTTTCCTTGTTCAGCCGCTTTTTTCCAGTCATGCGTAACAACGGCTTCCCAAGTTAAATATACCATTGACGCAAGCGTTAAAAGCATCATTCCGGTAGCAACCGGACGCTTCCATGGGCGACGTTCCGGACCGCGATCCAAAAACGGCGCTAACAATAACGCACCAAATGCCAACCCTGGTATAATAATTGCCCCGACCACTGTATAAGGACCTGATGCATACGAATATTTAAGCAATTGATATAAGAACAAGAAATACCAGTCCGGAAGCGGAATATATGCCGTATCCGTCGGATCAGCGATACGCTCTAATGGAGATGGATGGGCGACCGTCAAACATAAAAAACCGATCAAAAAGACAGAGCCAACCATCCATTCTTTTAATAGGAAGTTCGGCCAAAACGCTTCCGTTTTCCCGGGATATTCCGAATAATCTTTTGGAATATTCGGCTTTCTCACTGCGGGCACGCGGGAATCGCCGACAAATTTCATTCCTTTTCCGCGATGCATTGCATGTTTCCCTCCTTTTTCTTCTCACTAAACAGCGTTTATGCGAATCACAGTGGACCAGAAATACCTTGTCTGCGAATCATTAAGAAGTGCGCAGCCATTAAGCCGAGCAATGCAGCAGGCAAGAAGAAAACGTGGATCGCAAAGAATCTTGTTAGCGTTTGCGCCCCAACAATTTCCGGGTCTCCTGCGAGCAACGTTTTAATGGCCGGGCCAATAATCGGCGTTGCTTCAGCGATTTGCAAGCCTACTTTTGTCGCAAATAGCGCTTTCATATCCCATGGCAATAAGTAGCCGGTAAAACCAAGCCCCATCATGACCATGAAGATAAGTACACCAACGATCCAGTTTAATTCGCGCGGCTTTTTGTATGCACCTTGGAAAAAGACACGCAACGTATGTAAAAACATCATGACAATAACAAGGCTCGCTCCCCAGTGATGCATACCGCGGACGATTTGTCCGAACGCCACTTCATTTTGTAAATAATAAACCGATTCCCAAGCGTTTTTAATATCCGGAACGTAATACATTGTTAAAAACATTCCAGATAAAATTTGGATAACAGTAACAAAAAATGTTAATCCGCCAAAACAATAAACAAATGCGGAAAAGTGATGGGCCGGGTTAACATGTTCCGGAACTTCATGGTCAGCGATATCCCGCCACAAAGGCGTAATATCTAAACGCTCGTCAACCCAGTCATAAAGCTTATTTAACACGTATTACGCCTCCCCTCGTGGTTTCGCTTTACCTAAGTATAATTTGCCGTCTTTCACTTTGTACTCGTAACGGTCTAGCGGAGCTATTGGCGGCGTTCCAGGAACATTTGTACCGTCTTTAGTGTAACGCCCGTAATGGCAAGGACAGAAAAATTGGTTCGGATGTTCCTTGTCCGTATTCCAGTCTACCGTACAGCCAAGGTGTTTACAAATCGGAGACAGCGCTACGATTTCTCCTTTTTCGTCTTTATACACCCATGCGGATCGCGGCTCTTCCGACTCATACCAAGCGTCTTTTATTTTCACTTTGAAATCAAAACGCTTTGGTTCGGTCGTAATGTCCTTTACATCCGCTACCGCTACCATGTCCGTCCCCGCTTCATCCTTTAAAATCGGATCAACAGCAAAACGGACCATCGGCATTAGCATGCCAGCAGCCATAAAGCCGCCTACACCAGTTAACGTGTAGTTCAAAAATTGGCGTCTTGTTACGCGGTTTTTTTCACTCATCGTCTTCCCCCCTCTATACAAAATGAAGTCCAACCGGACGGTATTTGTATAACACAATATAAAACTAGGACATTCTAATGATAGCTCATTCAGCGTGCAAGGTCAATATCGTCATCGCTTTAACCTTTCAACTTCTTCATCACGCTGCTTCATGCCCATTGCGAAATGAAAAAGTTCAGCAACTGAGATGTTTGTTCGCGAATGACTTCTTGCTTATACGATTCATCCATATCCTGCAGTGGAATCGCCGGCACCATCCACAGCCTGCCAGAAAGCTGATTTTCATATTCTTTCCATGTGCGGTCACATGTCACATAAAAAACATGCTTCATCCCATGTTCCATCAGCTGTCTTGTCCAATCCCCAAGCCGCCGAATGAGTTCTTCACGCTGTTCGCTCATAAAATACGTAAATGGCGGAAATAAAAACAACCTCCCCTTTAGTTGACGTTCCGCCTCATGAACAATTAGCTGCACAAACTCTCCTCCGGATGCAGCCGCTTTGGCGCCATCGGCAATCGTAATCGGAATAAGCGGAATTAAAGCTGTGTCAATATAATCTTTTTCTTTCACATATATCTCCACATCTGCTGCTGTCCACTTCATGCACATTCCCCTTCTTTTCAACGTCATTTTCTTTATCACCATACCATATTTTTTGCAAAAAGAAAAACCTTGCGGAACGCAAGGTTTCACAACTGTTTCAACTGATCAGTAAGGCGGCGAAATGCCTCTTCATCTTGACGGTCTAGCGCGTCGTCAATGAGTTTCATTAACCGTTCTCGTTGAAATTCATAAAGCGATTTTTTTAAAAATTGCTCAGCCAACCGCCGATCGTTTTCATTTACTTGCACTTGTTTTGGAGCATATGGATTTTCTTCCAATACTGCGACATATTGCGGCGAATGGAAAGAAGCACGGAAATTCAACTGGATATAAATATCTTCATCCCGATTTAAACGAATATCATGAAACGATTTTTCCGCATCTGTCGTCATGACATTGCCTTTATAAAAACGGAACGGGACATCATCGACGCAATGAGTTGACATAATGATGCCGCGCGGACAATATTGGGCATTTTCCACAAAATGAACCTTTTGCATCAGCTGATCATGGCTCATTAGATAGTTTAAAATCCAGACACATTCCCGGCGTTTTAACTGGTAATGATTTAAAAACCAACGAATAAACTCTTTTTTCTCATTCACGGATACATGCGTCATTATGCGCTTCCCCCTCAATCGTTTTCCAAGAAAGAGGTGATATTCACCGCAATCCCCTACTCCTCCAATTGAAGCAATATGTCTGCTGCCTCTATGTGCCCAGGATCGAGACGTACGATTTGTTGAAATATTTCTTTCGCTCTCTCTCTATTTCCTTCTTCGATCAGAAAATAGCCATATTCTTCAAGAAAATCAACATTATCCTTAAAGAAAGTATATGCCTCCCGGTAATGGTTTAATGCATCAGAATACATCTCAAGCTTATGTTTCGCGCGCGCTAAATCCCATTCAAACTGAGGATCATACTCCCCTTGTTTCATCGCTTCTTCCAAGCAGGAAACGACTTCTTCATATCGCTCTTGATGCAATAGCAACGCACATAACGTAGTCAGCGCCTCGATATATCCTTGGTCAATCTCGATGGCTTTGCGCAGCCACGACTCTGCTTCATCCGGTTTTTTTAGTTTTAATGCGACTTTTCCGGCATATAACAATAATTCTTTATTCCACTCATCAACGTGAATCCCTTCTTTTGCAATTTCATAGCTTTTCTCAAGCTGTCCTTCTTGCTCATATGCTTTGGCTAAATATAGATAAAGCGGCACATATTCAGGGTCAAGCTCTTTTAGCTCGCTTAACTTTTCGATTGCGGTTCGGTAATACTCCGCTTGAAACGCCGTAAATCCATAACCGAATAATGTCCGGCTGTCGATTTTTTCTTGCAGCGCTTCGTCGTAATATGGCAATGCCTGCTCAAATTCCCCGCATAAACTGAGCGCTTCGGCGAGCCGTTCTGGAATGTGCGTACCGGCAATCGTCTTTTCTTTTTTTAATACTTTTTCATAAAACGGTATGCTTTTTGGATATTGTCCCATCGAAAAATATAGCTCTGCTAACGCAAACTGAATAATCGGCTCATCCGGCATTTTTTCATATGCTTGTTGGAGCTTTCGTTCACTTACTTCCTCGAGCCCTTGCATTTGATACAAGTCAGCGGCAATCAGACACGCACGGGCAAAAAGGGGATCATCTTCATCGATTTGTTCTAAAATTTCAAGCGCTTTTTCTTCCTCTTCCAGCTCTGTATATACTTCAGCTAAAAATAGCCGCACTTCTCCTTCATCAGGATAACGAAGCGATAGCTCCTCAAGCAATTCTTTCGCTTCTTCTAACATTCCCCATGAATATAAATAATCCGCAAGCTCGTATTTTTCTTCATCACTGCCATTTTTTTTGATGTCAGGCACAAGTCCTAATGCTTTGTCTACTTCTCCGTTTTCCACAAGACGAACGATTTCCTCGATTCGTTTCATATGCATAAACCCTTTCCTACTGAAGATGTGCAACAAACATTCCCAGTGCGCGGATCACCCGCTCCATGCCAAATCCGGGGTGAACTACCCCCACTTAATTTTCTAGCGAAACTTAATTTTCTAGCGAAAATTTGAAGTGGGGGCTTCCAAAGAAGTTTGACTGCTTTAAGCAATCCTTATTC
>NZ_QCWL01000001.1:2259491-2266307 GCF_003064505.1 Geobacillus sp. LYN3
GCGATTCATCTCCCACTTACTCCGCTTCGCTTCGTTGAAGTGGGAGTCTTCTCGCCTAATTAAGATAAAAGTATATTTGATTTCCTGCTTTAAGCAATCTTCCTTTATGAACCGTAATAACAGGAACATGATTATCATAATCGACAATAGGCGTTTCGGCAACTAAACGGCTCACTGATATGGCATGTCTTCATTCCCCCTTTACGACAAGCTATGAAGGAATGAAAAGACATATGAATAAAAAAGCAAGAAACCTGTATTTGGTTTCTTGCTTCTACATTAAGGAATGAAGATGATCAAAAAACGATGGATAAGAGACTGCCACCGCTTCTGGACGTTTTAAACAGACAGTTCCTTGCGTAATGCAGGCAGCAATCGCTAGCATCATGCCAATACGGTGATCACCGTAGCTATCAACGACAACGTCCTTTGCCTTTAACGCTGATTTTCCATGAATGACCATGCCATCAGCTGTCGCTTTAATATCCGCGCCAAGTTTTCGCAGCTCTGTCACAACCGTATCAATTCGATTCGTTTCCTTCACTTTCAATTCGCTCGCATCTTTAATAACGGTCGTACCTTCCGCCTGTGTTGCAAGCAAGGCAATGATCGGGATTTCGTCGATTAATCGCGGAATAAGAGCGCCGCTAATTTCCACTGCTGTTAGATTCGAGGTGCGAATGGTAATATCGCCAAGCGGTTCTGTTTGCTCGTTACGAATGTTTTCGATCGTCATTTCCGCACCCATTTTTTGCAGCACATCGATAATTCCCGTTCTTGTCGGATTGAGCCCGACATTTTTTAACGTAATTTCGCTGTTTGGTACAATCGCGCCAGCTACTAAGAAAAAGGCGGCAGACGAAATATCTCCCGGAACGTATATATTTGTGCCTACTAGCTGCTGCGGTCCGGTAATGGAAACTGTAAGGTCGTCCACTGTTACGCTTCCACCGAACAACCGAATCATTCGTTCGGTATGATCGCGAGAACGATGAGGTTCCGTTACTGTCGTAGTTCCATTTGTTGTCAATCCCGCCAATAAAATCGCCGACTTCACTTGTGCGCTCGCGACAGAAGACTCGTAATGAATGGGCTGAAGTTCGCCGCCGCGAATGGATAACGGGGTATAGTTCCCATGCTCGCGGCCGTCAATGTGCGCACCCATCATTTTTAGCGGCTTTGTCACTCTACCCATCGGCCGCTTGGCGATCGATTCATCGCCAATTAAGCAAGAATGGAACGGACATCCCGCTAGAATCCCGAGCAATAATCTTGCCGTTGTCCCGGAATTGCCAACATTTAAAATGTCAGATGGCTCCTTAAGACCTTTTAATCCCTTTCCTTCGACAACAACATCGCTTCCGTTTTGCTCAATCGACACTCCCAATTTTCGAAAACAATCGATCGTACTTAAACAATCTTCTCCCTGTAAAAAATTCGCGATGGTCGTTGTTCCATTAGCAATTGCTCCAAGCATCACAGCACGATGGGAAATCGATTTATCCCCTGGAACATTGATGGTTCCTCGTAATGATGAAATATTGGTTCGCAACGGTTGCACATCTTCCCCCTCCGTTTACACTTCATATGTTTCGTAATTCGTATGTCTTTGAATACAGGCTTTCGCCTTCGCCCGATCTTCCTCGCTTTGAAAGCTAAGGCGGAGCACACCGTAAATTTCTTCCCTTGTCTCAATAATACGAATATTTGTTATGCTAATTTGTTCTTTTGCAAGATAGCCGGTAATTTCGGAAATAACCCCAGGATAATCAGGAACATCGACATATAGATCGTAAAAAGATGGAATTGCCCCTTTCGTTCGCGCTGGAAGCCCGTCGCGAAATTGTTTTGCTTGTAAAAAATACCGGTAAATCGCTTCGCTATTTTCCTCTTCCACAATGGAACGAAGCTTTTGCATCTCTGAAATCCAGCCATCAAATAGCGCCAACATTTCGTCTTTATTATGTATAAAAATATCGCGCCACATTTCCGGGTTGCTTGAAGCGATGCGCGTAATATCACGGAACCCCCCTGCGGCAAGACGGCTGACAAGCGGATTTTCTTTTTCATACTGTTGTGCTTGATGGACAAGACTTGCTGCAATAATATGCGGAAAATGGCTAATCACTCCAGTAATGCGATCATGTTCTTCTGGCGACAGCACAACAAACTGTGCTTTCGTTCCCTTTAGCCACTCTTTTAGCCGTTCCACATCCCTTGCCGCTACATCATTCGTCGGCGTCAAAACGTAAAAGGCGTTTTCAAACAAATGCGCCCTTGCTGCAGCAACGCCGCTTTTATGCGAACCTGCCATCGGATGGCCGCCGATAAACGTTATTCCTTGCTTTCCTAACTGTTTTGCATGTTTGACAATTCGTTGCTTTGTGCTTCCAACATCCGTGACAATTACATTTTCTTTTAATACACTGAAAGGCATCTCCGCCAAGATTTTTTCCGTTTGCATAACAGGAGTGGCTAAAATGATTAGATCAGCCTGTCTCAACCCTTGTTCAAGGGAAAAAGCAATTTCATCAATCACTTTTAATGAACGAGCAAGTTTCAGCTCATTCTCATTTACATCATATCCGATAATGACGGCGTTCGGATGCGCTTTTTTTATCGCTAGCGCCATCGAACCACCGATTAAACCAAGTCCAACAACAAAGACGTTTCCTTCCAACTGCTTCACCTTCTTGTGTAAAAATGCTCCCGTTGCTTAAAAGCAACGGGACGGCCTTATATAAGCTGCTTTTCTTTCAACATTTGCGTTAATGCATGAATGATTCGTTCGTTTTGCTCTTTGGAACCAACCGTAATGCGCACCGATGTCGGAAAACCGAGCGCATTGCCGGAGCGAACGATGATGCCCCGCTCAAGCAAATATTGAAACACTTCGTTTCCCTCGATACCAAAATCAATTAAAATAAAGTTCGCTTGTGACGGATAACAGCGCAGCCCATTTTCCTCACAAAAACGATAAAACGTCTCTAACCCTTGTTTATTTTTTTCGACACATTCGCGAATGAATGCTTGATCATCTAAAGCAGCAATGGCAGCTGCCTGTGCGACGCTTGATGTATTAAATGGCTCGCGCGCCGGTTCGATCTCACGAATGAGCGTTTCGCTGGCAATACCGTATCCAACCCGCAGCGCTGCTAAACCGTATGCTTTTGAAAACGTACGCAAAATCATTAAATTATCATATTGGCGGAGAAGTGGAACGGTTTGCGGATAATCATTCGCCGTTGCGTATTCATAATACGCCTCATCCAAAACGGCAAGGACATGGCTAGGAACTCGCTCAAGGAAAGAGGTTAACTCCTGCTCGTTCACATACGTTCCTGTCGGATTGTTCGGATTGCACACCCAGACGATGCGTGTCTGTTCGTCAATCGCGTTCAGCATCGCTTCTAGATCATGGCGCCCATCCACAAGCGGAATTTCGCGAATTTCCGCCCCTTCAATCACCGCATTATGGCGATATTGCGGAAACGTCGGCGCAGCCATCACCGTATTTGTACTCGGAGATAAAAACGCGCGGCAAATAATTTGCACAACTTCATCCGATCCGTTGCCGAAAATAAGCTGCTTTTCGTTTACCCCAAGATGCGCGGCAACTTTCTCGCGCAACAGACGCGCGTATCCATCAGGATAAAGTGCAAGATCATCTAATTGTTTCATAATCGCCTCTTTCACCGCAGGCGAACAGCCGTATGGATTTTCATTGGATGCTAGTTTAATAATGTCGGCAAGCCCATACTGCCGCTTTACTTCTTCAATGGATTTTCCCGGCTGATAAGGGGAAAGCCCCCGCAACTGTGTTTTAATTTCCATGATGACACTCCCTATCCTTCAGTTATTGCATGCCGTATTTATCGCAACGGTGCTGTTAGCGAGCGAGCGTAACGGCGAAACTCGGCAAGCGCCTCCTCTTTTTTCTCTTCCGTTTGCAAAAGGTCGTTAAGCTGTTCAATTTTTTGGACAAGCGCGCTGCCAATGACAACACCGTCACAATAGTTTTTTAGCATGCTAACTTGTTCGCTTGTCGAAATGCCAAATCCAACAACGATAGGAACGCGGCTATGCCGCTTTACTTCTGTCAAAAAGTCGTTTAATGTTTCCGGCAATGTATCACGCACGCCGGTCACACCGAGCGATGAAACGCAATATAAAAATCCTTGCGCATTGGAGGCAATCATTTCAATTCGTTTTTTCGACGTCGGTGCTACGAGAGAAATAAGCGGAATTCCCGTCGCTTCACCGAGTTTACGAATCAGCTCACTTTCTTCAAACGGCAGATCTGGAATTAAAATGCCGTTCACTTCATTTTTTCGCGCTAAAGCAAAAAAGGATTCTTCTCCTAATTGTAACACAGGATTGTAATACGTAAAGAGAATAATCGGAATTTTTACTCCTTTTTTTCGCATTTCCGGAACTAATTCAATTGCTTTTTTTAATGTCATTTGCTGGCGAAGCGCTCTTTTTGCCGCCCGTTGAATAATCGGTCCGTCCGCTAACGGATCGGAATACGGAACGCCTAGTTCAAGAATGTCAGCCCCTGCTTCCTGAAGCGCCAATGCGAGTTCGATCGTTATATCCGGCCGGGGATCTCCGGCGACAATAAACGGAATAAACATCGGTTTAGTTACGGTTAGCAACTGCAATGCCGTTTCCTCCTTTTGCAACATTCATCATTGTCTGCACATCCTTATCACCGCGGCCAGATAAACATACGAGCACCGTTTGATCGCTTCGAAGCGTTTTCGCAAGTTGAACCGCCTTCGCTAAAGCATGCGCTGACTCGATCGCCGGAATGATCCCTTCTTCCCGAGATAACAATTGAAATGCCCAAATCGCTTCCTCATCCGTAACACTTTCGTAACGAACGCGGCCGATGCTGGCTAAATAAGCGTGTTCCGGTCCAACACCTGGATAATCGAGGCCTGCGGAAATAGAATATGGCTCAATAATTTGCCCATGTTCATCTTGCAATAAATACGTCAGCGACCCATGAATGACTCCTTTTGTCCCTTTTGTGATCGTTGCAGCATGGTGCGGCGTATCGATTCCTTTTCCCGCCGCTTCTACACCAACAAGCGTTACGTTATCTTCTAAAAACGGATAAAACATGCCAATTGCGTTGCTTCCGCCGCCCACGCACGCCACAATCACATCCGGAAGTTTTCCTTCCCGTTCGAGGAATTGCTGTTTCGCCTCATCACCGATAATACGCTGAAATTCGCGCACCATTTTCGGATATGGATGCGGGCCGACAACAGAACCGATCATATAGAAATGATCATCGCAATGTTGCACCCAATAGCGGATCGCCTCGTTTGTCGCGTCTTTTAAGGTACGATTTCCACTATATGCAGGAACGACTTTGGCACCTAATAATTTCATCCGGAATACGTTTAATTCCTGACGTTTTATATCTTCTTCCCCCATAAATACGATGCATTCCATCCCGAAATGAGCCGCTACCGTCGCCGCGGCAACACCGTGCTGACCTGCTCCCGTTTCCGCAATAATCTTTTTCTTTCCCATTCGTTTTGCAAGCAATGCTTGCCCAATCGCGTTATTGATTTTATGGGCGCCTGTATGGTTTAAATCTTCTCGTTTTAAGTAAATTTTTGCACCGTTTAGTTTTTTCGTTAAATTAGACGCAAAAGTAAGCGGTGTTGGACGTCCAGAATACTCTTGTAAAATTCGGACGTATTCTGCTTTAAACTCCTCATCGGCAAGTGCTTTGGCAAGCTCTTCTTCTATTTCCTCAAGCGGCCGCATTAATGTTTCCGGAACGAATTTTCCGCCAAAATCGCCAAATCTGCCATTCTCGTTTGGAACGTTATACATAATTCGCCACCTTCTCTTCAATTTCTTTCATTTTTTTTATGCTTTTTTCTCCGTTTTCTTCGATGCCGCTGCTGATGTCGATGCCGTAAGGACGGTACGAAAGCAGCTTTTCAATATTTTCCGGGGTGATTCCGCCGGCAATGAAACAAGGAACTGCTTGCCGCGCAGCTTCCTCTAAATAAAACGGAACATTTTCCCAATCGAATGTCATTCCGGTTCCGCCCCACGCTCCGTTTACACGACTATCTACTACATATCCGTCCGCAACACCGGCATATTGCTTCATCTTCGCGAGCGCCTTTTCATCGTGATGAATCGCCTTCCAAACGGAAAGATCTGTCATTTCTTTTATTTTTGCAATGTGTTCGACTGTTTCATGGCCGTGGCATTGGATCACCGCAAGCGGAAGTTGTGACGCCGCGTGGATGATTTGATCGATTGGCGCGTTGACAAACACGCCGACAAGCTGTTTGCCGCCAAGCGATATATATTGGAGCCATTGTTTTACCATTTCCACTTCCACTTTTCGTTTGCTTTCCGCAAAAATCAGCCCAACATAATTTGCTCTGCTTCGAACGCTTTTTTGTAAATCAGACGCGGTGCGGTTGCCGCAATATTTAAGGACCGGCAATGGATTCAACCTCCCGAAATAATTCGTAAATCGCTGCTTCCACGTCGTCTTTTCTCATCAGCGATTCTCCGACGAGCACGGCGTCTGCACCGTATGTTTGCACCGTTTTTAAATCATGAGAAGTGCTGATGCCGCTTTCGCTGACAATAACGCTGCCCGATGGCACAAACGGAATGACCTTGCTTGTCGTTTCCAAAGAGGTGACAAACGTATGCAAATCGCGGTTGTTAATCCCAATGATTTCTGGAATAAAAATATCTACCTGAATCCGTGACAAAACATCTTTACAATGGTCGCAAACCGTTGATACGATAAGGGAAAACGACGTT
>NZ_QCWL01000001.1:2266407-2289004 GCF_003064505.1 Geobacillus sp. LYN3
TGTATGGATCATATATCCATAGAACTAACACCAAAATCAAAGTTGATTTCCAACCATCACGGATTCAGGATCTAAAATATTTTCCAGCGTTTTACGCTCATGCACTTCGACCAAACATTCCAATCCTTTGTCGTATGCTTCCTGATATAGCTCATACAACGTTTTTGCCGGCAGCGCTTCGCCGATTAATAAAATCGCGTCAGCTCCAATTCGTACGCTCTCTTCGATTTGAATACGATCAATAATAAAATCTTTGCGCAAAATCGGAAGCTGTACCGCTTGCTTTATATCGCTTAAATAGCCGCGGTGTCCTTGGAAATATCGTTCATCCGTCAATACGCTGATCGCATCCGCCCCCGCTTTTTCATACGCTTTTGCGATCGCCACAGGATGAAAATCCGGTCGAATTAACCCTTTTGACGGGGAAGCCTTTTTCACTTCCGCAATAAGACCGATAGAACGGTTTGGTTTTTTCAGCGCCGCCGATAACGAACGACGCTGTACGTTTTGCAAAGGCTTTGGCAATGTGAGTGTCTCTATTTCTTTCTTTTTCGTTGCAATAATTTGTTCAAGCATACTTTTCTACCTCTTTCATGCGCAGTCGCTCAAATTGTTCATAGGCTTTCTTTGTCATCATCGCTTCTTTTGCCATTTCGACCCCTTCGCGAATCGTCGCTGCTTTCCCCGCTGCATATAACGCGACGCCAGCATTAAGAATGACGATATTGATCGCGCTTTCGTTTGCTCTTCCTTCCACTACTGCCTTTAATAGTTCAGCACTTTGTTGAACCGTACGAACTTGAACGTGTTCTAACTTTCCACGCGCGAGCCCATATTGTTCCGGCGCGATCGTGAAACGGCGAATTTCACCATGTTTCAGTTCGACTACATCTGTTTCCGCCGAAATGCTGCATTCATCAAGTCCGTCTTTTCCGGTTACCAATAAAACGTGTTCCGAGCCAAGTCGGTGAAGAGTTTCCGCAAGTTTTTCCGCGTATTGTGTCGAATAAACACCGATTACTTGCCGCTTGCACCGTGCTGGATTCGAAAGTGGTCCAATTAAATTGAATACAGTGCGAAACCCGATTTCTTTACGCGGCAATGCAGCATATTTCATGGCGGAATGATATAGCGGCGCGAACAAAAAAGCCAATCCTTTCGTTTTTAGCGCTCGTTTCGCTTCCTCCGGGGTTGCTTGAATATCAATATGAAGCGCTTCTAATACGTCCGCGCTTCCGCTTTTTGAGGAAACCGCTCGGTTGCCATGTTTGGCCACTTTGACACCAAGTGATGATACGACGATCGCCGCCGCAGTGGAAATGTTGAATGTCGATGCCCCGTCTCCCCCTGTTCCGCACGTATCAATGGCTTCTTCTTCATAATCGAGCGTCATCATTCGGCTGCGCATCGCTTTCACCAATCCTGTCAATTCATCGACCGTTTCCCCGCGCAATCGCAAAATGGATAAGAAACTGGCAATCTGGCTGGCAGAGGCTTCTCCAGACATTATCATCATCATCGCCTCATACGCTTCTTCTTCTGTCAACGTATACCCCTCAATACATTTGGCAAGAAGTTGCTTAAACATATATATTCTCTCCTTTCGCAAACAATCGTTCGGCACGTTCCATCGCTTTGATTAAGGCGCTCGCTTTATTGCGCGTTTCTTTCCACTCCAATTCTGGAACGGAATCCGCGACAATTCCCGCGCCTGCTTGCACGTAAGCATAACCGTCTTTTACAATCGCAGTGCGAATCGCGATACATGAATCAATATTGCCGTCAAAACCGATGTAGGCAATCGTTCCAGCATATAAATTTCTTGCCGTCGGTTCTAGCTCCTGTAAAATTTGCATCGCCCTTACTTTCGGCGCACCGCTTACCGTTCCGGCTGGAAAGGCCGCTAACAGCGCGTCAATCGGGTGAATTCCTTCCTTTAACACACCCGTTACTTTCGAAATCAGATGCATGACATGGGAGAACTTTCCAATTTCCATTAACACTGGCGTCTCGACTGTACCATATTTCGCTACTTTTCCGATATCGTTGCGGGCTAAATCTACTAACATATAATGTTCGGCTCTCTCTTTCGGGTCATTGTAAAGCTCCCTTTGAAGATGCTCATCTTCTTCTGCCGACCGTCCTCTTCTTCTAGTCCCGGCGATCGGGTGGATTTCCATATGACGGTTATGCACTTGAATTAACTTTTCCGGAGAGCTTCCGACAATTTCGATACCGTCTAGCTGAAAATAAAACATATATGGCGACGGATTAATATGACGCAGCATTCGATAAATGTGAAACCCGCTCACTTGAATCGGAACGGTAAATCGCTGGGACAATACCGCCTGAAAAACATCTCCGTTGGCGATATAGCTTTTAATGGTTTCTACATCCCTCATAAATGATGCTTTGTCATAATTGGATATGACACCTTGAAAGGAAACACGCGTTTCTTCGTCATCGTGATGAAGCAATAACAATGGCTCTTCCCTTCCGCTTGCTGCTTTTTTCATCAATGTTTCGATTCGCTTTAACCCTTCCCCGTACTTTCTCTTCTTCGCTTCTTCTGTGTCCTTGTCGGATATGCGGACATAATGAATAAACACAATCTCACGCTTATGATGATCAAACACGATCAACGATTCACAAAACGTAAAATAACCCGTCTTCAAGGAAATATCGCGATTGGAATGAATTGGGACTTTTTCGATTGCGGAAATGAAATCATATCCTAAAAAACCGACCGCGCCGCCGGTAAATGGTATCTCGCTTGCAAGCTGCTTGACGCGCAGCTTCTGCTCAATGAACAGAAATGCTTCTTTTAACGAAGAAGCTTTCATCATTTCTTCGCCGCGCTCATCCATCACAGAAAACGTATGGCCGGTTTCACTCTCAATCGTTAAAAACGGCGATAAACCGATAAAGGAATAGCGGGCCCATGGCGATTGATCATCTTTGCTTTCTAGCAAAAACACCGCTTCACTTTTTAAATTTTCAAATATTTTCACCGGTTCAAACACATCTGCAAAAAAGCGGCGTACAATCGGAATGGTCTGGAAATGAACCGCATCTTCCAAAAAAGTGGTGATTGTGCAGTTTTTCATTATCTCTCCTCCGTTCATTCGGATGGAGAATGAGGGTTTATGAGGCGAAAAAGGGGAATAAAAAACCCAAAGACAGATGTCTTTGGGTAGATTTCTCATCACACGTACAAAAAAACTCACCTCAACTAAACTCACTCATTCTCATCTACCCTAAGCTCTGCTCTTACTCTGCTTATTACTTTTGTTTACTATGATATTACATTTCTGTTTTTTTTGTCAATGACAAATCTGGGCGCAATGTGACGGCATCACGTAAATAAATGTGGGAAATTTCCTCTTGTTTCTTCGTTGTCTCAACAGTCATCATCACACGTATGCAACGCGGCAATGTGTTGGGAACCGGAATTTCTCTCATACACATAACCGGAACGTACGTCCATCCTTCTATGCGGCGCAGCGCTTGTGCTGGAAACGCCGCGGTAATATCTTCGGTAACAGATATAAGAACGAACGATACATCGCTTGCGGTTACGTCATTGGCGCGAATCATTTCTTTCAGCAATGTTTCTGTGGCATCGACAATTTCCTCCGCTTCATTGCGTTCAACAGTAATGGCACCTCGAATTCCGCGGATCATTCTCTCCCTCCTCCCGCTGAAATTTGCGAAGCAATGCCAGCAGCGTTTCATCATCGAGCGGTTTTATTTCTGCCATGCCAATGTCTTTCAAAAGCACCATGCGGACCGTTCCTGCTCTTGCTTTTTTATCCCCTTTCATTTTTTCAAGGAGACGGTTTATATTTAGTTGTTTCGGAATGGAAACAGGGAATCCATATGTACGAAACCAAGAAGAAAAACGATCGTAATCCAGCGACATGTTATACACCCGCTCGCTTACAAAAATCGCAAAGAGCATCCCAAGCGCCACCGCATCGCCATGCGTCATCGCTCCATAGCCAAGTTCATTCTCAAGCGCATGCCCAAGCGTATGCCCAAAATTTAAATGCGCGCGAACGCCAGTTTCTTTTTCATCTTCCCGCACGACGCTTGCCTTTACTTCAATTCCTTTTTTAATGCAATATTGCAATCGCTCCCCTTTTAAGTCCGCAAGCTCGCGGATTTCTTGCCGCAGCCATTGATAAAAATCGCGGTCGCGAATAAGCGCGTGCTTAATTACTTCGGCAAAACCGGAGCGCAATTCTTTTTCCGGCAAGGAACGCAAAAAAGCAATATCATAAACGACCGCTTCCGGCTGGTAAAACGCTCCGATCATGTTTTTTCCAAGCGGATGATTGATCGCCACCTTGCCGCCAACGGCGCTGTCATGCGCAAGAAGCGTCGTCGGGATTTGAATGTATGGGATGCCGCGCATATAAGTGGCAGCGACAAATCCAGCTAAATCGCCGACAACGCCGCCGCCAAAGGCAAGAATAAGCGATTTGCGGTCAAGCCCGTATTGAAGCGCAGCGGTTTGACATGCATAGTATTGCTCAAATGATTTCGCCTCTTCCCCGCTCGGTATGACATATGTGTACACATCATAATCATTGGCAAGCAATGCGCAAAGTCTCGATAAATACAATTGTTCCAACGTTTTATCGGTGATAATAAGCAATTTCGTCCCTTTGGAAAAAGACAATTGCCGGAGAATGTCCGGAAGAGACTCAATGATTCCTTCACCGAGAAATAACGGGTACTGTTTTGTTTTCGTTTCAATAACGATTTGTTCCATCGTTAAAACTCCCTTGCATAACGGCGCATTTTTTCTACGTTTTCTTTAATGAGATCCATTCGGTCTTGACCGAACTGATCAACGATTGCCGAAGCAACTTCCCAAGCGACTACTGCTTCGGCGACAACGCTTGCCGCTGGTACCGCACAGCTGTCCGAACGCTCGATGCTTGCTGTAAACGGCTCTTTTGTTTCAATATCCACGCTTTGCAATGGCTTGTAAAGCGTTGGAATCGGCTTCATTACCCCGCGTACGACAATTGGCATCCCGGTTGTCATCCCGCCTTCAAATCCACCGGCGCGGTTTGTCCGGCGCGTAAATCCTTTTTCTTTGCTCCAAATAATTTCATCATGTACTTCGCTTCCCGGGCGTCGCGCCGCTTCAAAGCCGATGCCAAATTCAACGCCTTTAAATGCGTTAATGCTCACAATCGCCGCGGCAATTTTCGCATCAAGCTTCCGGTCGTAATGAACGTGGCTGCCGACCCCTGCAGGGACGCCTTCGACAATGACCTCCACAATGCCGCCGATCGAGTCGCCGTTTTTCTTCGCTTCATCGATCGCTTCCATCATTTTGACTGCCGCTTTTTCATCAAAACAGCGCACCGGCGACTCTTCTGTCACTTGCTGCAATTCCTCAAGCGAACGATAATCCATTCGCTCCGCACGAACTCCGCCAATTTCTATCACATGTCCGGCGACGCGAATGCCAAGCTCTTCTAAAATCCGCTTTGCCACCGCACCTGCAGCAACCCGTACTGTCGTTTCCCGGGCTGACGATCGTTCTAATACATTGCGCATATCACGATGCCCGTATTTTAATGCACCATTTAAATCGGCATGCCCAGGACGCGGGCGCGTCACCTTCCGTTTTACTTCTTCTGCTGAATCGATCGGCTCAATTGACATAATGTTTTGCCAATGTTTCCAATCACGGTTTTCTACGACAAGTGTGATCGGTGAGCCTAACGTTTTCCCGTGGCGCACACCGCTGAAAATTTTCACTTCATCTTTTTCAATTTGCATCCGCCGACCACGGCCGTACCCTTTTTGTCTTCTTGCCAGCTCTTTATTAATATGTTCAGCAAGCAACGTCAGCCCAGCCGGCACTCCTTCTAAAATGGTCGTTAACTGTGGTCCGTGTGATTCTCCCGCTGTTAAATATCTCATCCTGTTCTCTCCCTTCAACTCTTTAACGCGGTTAAGTAACAATATATCATAAATTAAAAAAATGAAAATAGTTTTTGATAAAAAAAGAATTCATCTTGCCGATGAACTCTCGGATGAACTATTTTATTTTACGATAAAAAAATGTGTCTTCTATTTCAAAACCGTATAAGGCTGGGTTAAAAATTTGTTCCGTGCTGCCGACAAACAGTATTCCGCCTGGCCTCAACGCTTGATTAAATTTATAGTAGAGTTGTTGTTTTGCCTCCTCTGTAAAATAAATAAGCACATTGCGGCATACAATTAAATCAAATTGACGGCCGAATGGATCGGCAAGCAAGTTATGCTTTTTAAACGTCACCGTTCTTTTTATCTTTTCGTCGATTTGATAATACATTCCTTCTTTCTTAAAAAACTTTTTTTTCATTTCTTCCGGAATTTCTTGCAATGACCGTTCCGTATACAGCCCTATTTTCGCGCGGGCAATCGCGTTTTCATCGATATCTGTTGCTAAAATGGAGACATGGGCTAGCGGTATGTATTTCGATAAAATCATCGCTACCGTATAAGGTTCTTCTCCGGTAGAACAGGCAGCGCTCCATATTTTTAAGCGGCGGTTTTGTTCGAAGAGTTTCGGCAAAATCTTTTTTTCAAGCACTTCCCACCGTTTCGCATTTCGATAAAATTCCGACACGTTAATCGTCATTCGGTCAAGAAATTCATGAAACAGTGCCTCGTCTTTTTCCATTGCTTGAAAAAATTCTTGAAAATTTTTTAATCCTCTTTTTTCATAGAGCGACGTTAAGCGTCTTTTCATTTGCGCTTCTTTATACTGAGCAAGGTCAATGCCTGTTTTTCGCTTGATGTTCTCAATAAACCACTGGTAGTCGTTCATTCTCGTTTTTCCTCTCTTTTCTCATTTCCAAACGAGTGCGCCTATGCCCTAGTATATCGTAAAACCAGCTAAAAAGAGAACAGAAAATTAGAAATAAAAAACCGGCCATGTCACTGACCGGTCTTCTTTCTAATATACCCATTCGTTCATTAATTTTGAATAATTGACAAGCTCTTCTTCTTTGAAAAATAAGCGAATTTCCCGTTCAGCGCTTTCCGGGGAATCGGAACCGTGAATGACGTTTTTCCCGACAGTCAGACCATAATCACCGCGAATCGTGCCAGGCGCTGCTTCCTGCGGGTTTGTTTTTCCCATCATTTGTCTAGCCGCCGCAATAACGTTTTCGCCTTCCCATACCATTGCAAATACAGGGCCTGATGTAATAAAGTCTACTAGCTCTCCGAAAAACGGACGTTCTTTATGTTCCGCATAATGCTGTTCTGCTAACTCTCGGGATACTTGCATTAACTTTGCACCGACAAGCTGGAAGCCCTTTTTCTCAAAGCGAGCAACAATCTCGCCGATTAAGTTGCGCTGAACCCCGTCAGGTTTGACCATGATAAACGTTCTTTGCATCATCAATTCTCCACCCCTACTGTGATATGTACTAGGAAATCGGATCCCCAACAAAATAGTACCATTGTTTTCGCGCATTAGCAATAATGTCCTTGAAAGCGCTAGAAATCCCTTTTTCCGATATATTTTGCTATGTCATATAATGTGGAACGCGCCTTATTGTTTGGCAGCGTTTCTAATACACGAAACGCTTTTTGCAGATAGCGGTCGCTAAGCGCATACGATTTTTCGATCGCACCAGTTTGTTTAATCAACGTAATAATTTCTTTCATTTCGTTTGGCGTTGTTTTCGGATGAACAGCTGTAATTCTCTCTCTTGCATGTTTATCCTCCATCGCGAATAACGCAGGAAGCGTTACATTTCCTTGCAATAGATCGCTTCCCGCCGGCTTGCCGAGCTTTGCTTCCGTGCCGGTAAAATCAAGAATGTCATCCGTAATTTGAAATGACATGCCAACATAATAGCCAAATAAGTAAAGACGCTCTGCCACGTCTTTTGCAGCGTTTGCGGCAATCGCTCCGAGCTGGCAGCTTGCCGCAATCAATAGCGCTGTTTTTCGTTTGATGCGCCGCAAGTAACAACGAAGGTTTTGATCGAAACGATATTTATCTTTAATTTGTTCAATTTCACCACGGCATACTTCGACAATCGTATTCGCTAAAATGCGATGAGCAAGCGGATTCTCAAGGCGTGCCATCTGTTCAAGAGAACGGGCAAACATATAGTCGCCGGTATACATGGCAAAACGATTGTTCCATTTTGCCTTAATCGTTTTTCTTCCTCTCCTTAGCTCCGCATCATCAATCACATCATCATGAACGAGTGAAGCCATGTGGATTAACTCCAACGCCACTGCCACATGTTTAATTCGTTCAATATCATATGTACCGAATTTTGCGGCAAGCAATACAAAAACGGGACGGATCCGTTTTCCGCCCGCCTGCAACAAGTGTAGCGCAGCCTCGCTCAATTGCGAGTAATCGGACTGGACCGTTTTTTCTAATTCTTTTTCAACTGCACGTAAATCCGTATTCAAAAACGAATACATTGCTTTTAACTTCATCCTGTTCACCTTAACTATTATCGTTTATGACCTAAATGCATTGCAGCAACTCCAAATGTGTACGATTTGACTTCAATATCGACGAAGCCGGCGTCGCGGAACATCTGTGCAAGCTCATCCCTTCCAGGAAAATCGCGCGCCGATTCCTGAAGCCACGAATATTCTTCATAACTCTTTGCAAATAACTTTCCAAATAGAGGCATAATAAAGCGAAAGTAAAAATAGTATAACTGACGAAAACCAATTAACGTCGGCTGCGATGTTTCAAGGCAAACGACTTTGCCGCCTGGCTTTACGACGCGATACATTTCTTTCAGCACCGTCATATAGTCAGGTACATTGCGCAAACCAAAGCCAATCGTTACATAATCAAACGTATTATCAGGAAATGGTATGTTCATCGCATTGCCGTGAATCAGTTTTACATTTGCCAACTGGCGTTCTTTTACTTTTTGTTCGCCAACTTGCAACATATTTTTGCTGAAATCAAGCCCGTATACTTCACCGCTTAGCCCGACCGCTTCAGCAAGCGCAATCGTCCAATCGGCAGTACCGCAGCAAACGTCGAGCGCCTTTTTCCCCTTTTGTACATTCATTCGCTTCATCGTATCCTCACGCCATTTGAGATGACGCCGGAAACTAATGACCGAATTCATTCGATCGTAATGTTTATAAATTTTTTCAAATACATGATGAACCCGTTCTTCTTTTGATTGATACATACTTCTACCCTTCTTCCACCGTCTTTTTCGCGATGGCTGAAAAACCGCCAGTTAACTCGGAAATGCGGATTTGCAACGCCTCATTGACTTCTAATTTTATTTTTAGCAATTTCTCTTTGCAATGGTCAATATAGCGATTACAAATATGGAGCAAATAATGTTTTTGCTCTTTTGTCACCATTTTTGTTTTTGGAAATACGATATTTGCCATTTGCTCAAACAAAACGGAAGAACCAGAATGGATAAACGTCTCTCTTTCCTTGTTTAACCGTTTTAACAGCAAGTAATCATACGAAAAATTTACCCATAACGGCGCAGAAAAATGCTCTGCCATTTTGCAAATTAATGCTGACTCAATCGTTCCAACACTGTCGAATAATGTTTCAATTCGTTCAATATCTTTTTGATATAATCGAATTTTATGCTCATTAATCTCTTTAATGGCCTCTGCAAACAGACGAATCATCGAAATTTCATTCAACTTTGCTAAATAATCGTAATATAAACCGCTATATAAATCCCCTGCAAGGACCACCAGTTGTCTTGTTTTCAAATCATCGTCTTCATGGTTGGAAACAGAATTTGTTACTTCGTCATGGGTATCAAGGGCGATTTGGACAAGCATCATTGGAATAATATAATGGTCAGCTTTCTCTGGGGAAATTTGCGCATCTTCTAACATGGATAATGATAGCAAAATGCGATCTTCGTCGATTGGTCTTGACGGTATATGCTGAAGCAAATAAGAATGGTGAAGAAATCGTTCAATTTGCTCTTTTAACAATGCGATTTTTATCATGATGTTTTTCAATATAATCACCCTTGCCCCAAAAATTTGCATACAATATAACGGAGTAATTATAACATAATTTTTCTGTAAACGCTCTAGTTTCAATAGAAAATCGTTAAATTACTTTTTTCCTTCTGACTCAATTTCTCCATGTCTCGTTTGAATATACGCTTTTCCTCTTACTTTAATGGCTGATGTATGTTCAGTGAATTGAGCGATCAACACTTCGCCTTTATCGAGCTTTTCCGAATGGTGAAAACGTGTATCCGCGCCTCTTGTTAGCCCGATGACGTTCACACCATCCTCGAGTGCTTTAATAACGATATAGTCGCTGTTTATATTCATAACTCTCTCCTCCTTTTTAGTTATTCGTATATTTTATCCTTTTATGAGCGAAAGCACTTCTGCACGGGCGACTTGGTCCGTTTCAAATACTCCTCTCACCGCCGTTGTCACTGTTTTTGCTCCTGGTTTTTTCACGCCGCGCATCGTCATGCACATATGTTCTGCTTCGACCACTACCATTACTCCATATGGATCGAGTGTTTCCATAATCGAATCAGCCACTGTCGCTGTAATGCGTTCCTGCAATTGTGGGCGGCGAGCTACTGTTTCCACCGCTCGTGCCAGCTTGCTTAACCCTGTGACTTTTCCGCCGCGAGGAATATATGCGACATGAGCGACTCCAAAAAACGGAACTAAATGATGCTCGCACATAGAGTAAAACGGAATATCTTTGACTAGCACTAACTCCTCATGGTCTTCACTAAACACGGTTTGAAAATGCTGCTTTGGATCTTCATGCAATCCCGCAAATACTTCGGCATACATCTTCGCAACTCGTTTTGGCGTATCGACCAATCCTTCACGATTCGGATCTTCCCCAATCGCCTCTAAAATCAACCGAACTGCATATTCAATTTGTTCATAATTCACGTGTGGCATACAAACAACATCCTCCTGCATCATAAAAGCTGAATGTAATCCGATTCTAGCATATATAACGAAAAAAAAGCAAAAAAGAAGGGAAGCATATCGCTACCCTTCCTTAAAAGCTCTTGATTGCTTTATTATCTGAACCTCCCGATGGCTAAAGCCACGGGGTTCTTGTGTACTATAGAGCTTCTTCCATACCTTCGCATGGATACTGACTCTAATTCCACAAGACTTTCATGGGCAAACACCTCACTGGTGCTTATCGCCCTGTGCGCCCGATTCAAGACGTTGGATTTTTCTTCTCTATAAGAGTAGTATACCATCTTTGACTACGTCAAAGCAATCGGTTCATCCCATGTCTAAAGACGGGCTACACCCTGCATGGGCTTTCTCCGATTGTACTTGTAAGCTTACTTTACAGCATCTTTAAGAGCTTTACCTGGTTTGAAAGCAGGAACTTTGCTCGCAGGAATTTCCATTTCTTCTCCTGTTTGCGGATTGCGCCCTTTACGAGCTGCACGCTCACGCACTTCAAAGTTCCCAAATCCAATTAATTGAACTTTATCACCTTTTCTTAACGCTTCCGTAATAGATTCAAATACAGCATCTACTGCTTTTGTTGCGTCCTTTTTGGAAAGACCGCTAGTTTCAGCAACTGCGTTGATTAAATCCGTTTTATTCATACCATTCACCTCCTCCCAAGAGAGTTGTAAAAAAATTTCTTACTAATTCCATTTCTTCACATTTTCTCATATTTCTATACGTATAAAATTCGGTGACATGCCTAATATTAAACAATTTATCGCTATAATTCAACACATTTTCAACAAATCAATAAAATTTAGGCACATTTCACCAAAGAAAGCAACTTTTTCTGATAAAAGATTATCATATGTCCTATACGTTATCAAGATAAAATCCTTGTTTTCAAGGGTTTCTATCATTTTCTCACATAATAATGCGGGCAGTAAAAAAAGACTCCAAACATGGAGCCTTTTTTTATAAAATAATTGCGATTAAACCGCCAGAGCCTTCGTTAATAATACGCTCTAGCGTTTCTTTTAACTTGTAACGCGCATTTTCCGGCATCAGGGCAAGTTTTGCTTGAATGCCTTCGCGGACGATCGAGCTAAGCGAACGGCCAAATATGTCTGAATTCCAAATGGAGAGAGGATCATCTTCGAAATCTTGCATTAAATAACGGACAAGTTCTTCGCTTTGTTTTTCCGTACCGATAATTGGCGCAAATTCCGATTCGACGTCCACTTTAATCATATGAATGGACGGAGCTACCGCTTTTAGCCGAACACCGAAGCGAGATCCTTGGCGAATAATCTCCGGCTCTTCTAGGCTCATATCGGAAAGCGCCGGCGCTGCAACACCGTAACCGGTTTGTTTAACCATTTTCAGCGCATCAGCAATTTGATCATATTCGGCTTTTGCATGGGCAAAATCTTGCATGAGCTGTAATAGATGATCCCTTCCGCGAATTTCTACACCAACGACTTCTTTTAAAATTTGATCATACAGTTCATCTGGTGCATATAAATCAATTTCCGCAATTCCTTGCCCCATTTCAATGCCGGCAAGGCTGGCTCTTTCAATAAAATCATATTCGCTGAATTGCTGCACAACTCTGTCGACATCGCGCAGCCGTTTGATGTCTTTTACCGTATCGCGCACAGCTTCTTGATAGCTTTCGCGAAGCCAATGATCTTCGCGGAGCACCATGACCCAGCTCGGTAAGTTCACATTCACTTCTAATACCGGAAACTCATATAATGCTTCACGAAGCACGTTATAAACGTCCGCTTCCCGCATGCCTTCTACGCTCATTGCCAACACTGGAATATCGTATTTTTCCGCAAGCT
This sequence comes from Geobacillus sp. LYN3, assembly GCF_003064505.1. Classification (NCBI taxonomy): domain Bacteria; kingdom Bacillati; phylum Bacillota; class Bacilli; order Caryophanales; family Anoxybacillaceae; genus Geobacillus; species Geobacillus sp. LYN3. Next base: position 2,279,205 of record NZ_QCWL01000001.1, read on the forward strand.
CGCGACGAAGAACTTCTGTATCAGGATGATGAGGGCGAACGGTATTAATAATCATAATAAACGGCTTACCGACTTCCTTCAGCTCATTAATGACGCGCTCTTCTGCTTCCACATAATCTTGGCGCGGAATCTCGCCGATTGTGCCGTCGGTCGTAATGACCACACCGATCGTAGAATGTTCTTGAATCACTTTTCGTGTGCCGATTTCTGCCGCTTCGTGAAACGGAATCGGCTCCTCGTACCATGGGGTATGAATCATACGCGGGCCGTTTTCATCTTCATAGCCTTTTGCGCCTGGAACAGCATATCCTACACAATCAACGAGGCGAATATTTACTTCTAATCCCTCATCGACTTTTACGGTAACAGCTTGGTTCGGTACAAATTTTGGCTCCGTCGTCATAATCGTTTTTCCAGCGGCGCTTTGCGGCAGTTCATCTTGCGTACGCGCTTTATCTGCTTCGTTTTTAATGTTAGGGATGACGACAAGTTCCATAAATCTTTTTATAAAAGTAGATTTACCGGTCCGGACCGCTCCGACTACTCCTAAATAAATATCGCCACCAGTTCGCTCGGCGATATCTTTGAAAATATCGACTTTTTCCAAATGACTCCCCTCCAGTCTTTGGGTCGTTATAGTTAACAACCGAATTTGCTAGTATTGTAGGACACTATATGAATATGATGTTGTCCTATTCATTTATGACTAAAATATAAAAAATCCCTTCTCTAGAATGTATTTTCCTAGAGAAGGGTTCATGACTTAATTCGTTAAAAAAATTGGTTCATTTGTTTTGGGATCAATCGTATATGGAAGGGAGTAAGCCGGCACAAACAACGAATGTTTCACTAATATATCGCGAATATCATCACCTGGGCGATAATGGTGTTTTTCTTTTCTTAACGCATTATATAAATCAATGCGATAATCGATATAAATTTCTCCATTATAGTCAATGACAAATGGCAAATTGTTTCCCGAAAATGGACTGACAGCATGCGGCGGCTCTTTATAACCGAGTTTTTTATAATCAAGTGTAAATACTCCTTTTGCGATCATTTTCTTAAACGGAGGATATTTATGTTGATCTTGATACATTTTCAAACGCAATTTCAGTTCGCGAATTTGTTCGGCTGAGCGCAAGTCAAGCAACTTAACGGTTGGATTGTTTTCGGCATCTACAATGACGTATTGAAAAATCCCGCCGCTTTCATAGGCGTTTCCTGGTGGTTCCTGCATATAACGTGGTATTAATTTATTAAAATCAATAGGATACTTTTGATAAATCGGAGTTTTCATATCGCGCGTTTTTATCGGCAAAAGCCCTCCCGTCGCTTCACGGTATTGATTAACTGCCGATTGCACCGCAGCCACTTGGTCTTCGTACGGAATTTGATTTTGTTTTAACCGTTCTTCTGGATACAGACAGCCTGAGAGAGAGAATAACATCAAGCACAATGCCATGCAACGAACAATCCATTTCATTTACAATCCATCCTTTAACCGTGTCTATTCTGGTGTAGGTCCGCTAAATACGACAAAAATAATAATAATTCCTGCTAAAATCATAAGGACATAAGCGATAAATGCCAAAATAAATCGAATAATCTTGTTTTTTGCTTTATAACGGCTAATATAAATTGAAAATACCGAAATAAACATGAATACCATTGAGGTAATGGCAATCCACATTTTCGCCAACGCCGGTGACATCGTTTTTCCTCCTTTTTTCGACACTTATTATAGCATATCACCTAATACACGGCGCAAAAAAAACTGAAGTAAAGCGGGGCTTTCTTTACTTCAGTTTAACAATAATACCCTTGTTCCGGAAGCTCAAGTCTATAGTTGTTCGTAGTATTGTATGCGAAGTACAAACAACTTGTATCATCGAACGCCTATTTTCTTTATTTTTACTGTTGCGATTCCGTAAGAATATTCATTAAATCATCCATCTCTTGCGTTTTCCCGCGCGACATTAACGAATCCACCGCATCTTTTGGATCTTTTCCGTCGAACAGTACTTCATAAAGCACTTCCGTGATTGGCATTTTTACTCCGAGTTTTTTGGCAAGCTGATAAGCCGCTTTCGTTGTTCTTACCCCTTCTACAACCATTCCCATGCTTTCAAGCACTTCATCCAGCTTTTTTCCTTTTCCCAACATATGACCAGCGCGCCAATTTCGTGAATGAACACTTGTACATGTGACAATTAAGTCGCCGACGCCTGTTAATCCGGCAAAGGTCAGCGGATTGGCACCAAGCGCGCAGCCTAAGCGGGCAATTTCTGCAAGACCTCTTGTAATAAGGGCCGCTTTTGCATTATCCCCATATCCTAATCCATCCGTAATACCGGCAGCTAAAGCGATAATATTTTTCAACGCTCCACCGAGTTCAACCCCAATTAAATCCGGATTGGTGTAAACGCGAAAGTATTGGTGGTTCATAAACAAATCTTGAATGCGCTCCGCCGCTTTCATGTTTTTCGAAGAAACGGTTACGGTCGTCGGATGGCGCAAGCTTACTTCCTCGGCATGGCTCGGGCCAGATAAGACGACAACATCTTGCAAAAGCTCTCCCATTTCTTCCTCAATGATTTCAGAGACACGTTTATGTGTGTCTGGTTCAATTCCTTTACTCACTGCTACAATGGTGATTGGTTCATGAATACAATTGCCCACTTTCCGTAATACTTCTCGGATTGCTTTTGTCGGTACAGCTAACACAACCGTTTGAATATGATCTAGCGCCCGACAAAGATCATCATAACCAACAATTCCTTCAGGCAGCTGAATCCCTGGCAAATATTTTTCATTCGTCCGTTTTGTGTTTATTTCCTCAATCTGCTCCGAACGGTGCCCCCAAAGACGAACAAGATATTTGTTATCTGCTAAAACAATGGAAAGCGCTGTCCCCCAGCTTCCTGCTCCTAGCACTGTAATTTGCTCCATCGTTTCTCACTTCCTTTTATAAAATTGCTTGCCGCCTCCGCTTTTCGGTGTCGCCGATGAGCAGGCGCCCTTCGCTTTTCTTATTTCCTTGGTCTGGCGATGATTTTTATTGGTGTGCCTTCGAAGCCAAACGCATCGCGGATGCGGTTTTCTAAAAAGCGTTCATAGGAGAAATGCATCAATTCTGGGTCGTTGACAAAAACAACAAACGTTGGCGGTTTTACAGCCACTTGCGTCATGTAATAAATTTTTAAGCGCCGTCCGTTATGCGTTGGTGTCGGATTCATTGCTACTGCATCCATAATCACTTCATTCAACACATTTGTTTGCACGCGCATCGCATGATTTTCACTCACCATGCGAACGAGCGGCAATAATTTATGTAAGCGTTGTTTTGTTTTTGCAGAAACAAAGATAATTGGCGCATAATCAAGAAATGGAAAATGATCACGAATTTTCCGCTCAAATTCGATTAATGTTTTGTCATCTTTTTCAATCGCATCCCATTTGTTTACAACAATGATTACACCTCGCCCCGCTTCATGGGCATATCCGGCAATTTTTTTATCTTGTTCGATAATCCCCTCTTCGGCGTTCAAAACAACGAGAACGACATCAGAGCGCTCAATCGCTTTTAACGCGCGCAATACACTATATTTTTCGGTGCTTTCATAAATTTTTCCTCTTTTTCTCATTCCTGCTGTATCAATAATAACATATTCTTGTCCTTCCCTCACAAACGTTGTATCGACAGCATCCCGTGTCGTACCGGCAATATCGCTGACAATGACGCGCTCTTCTCCTAAAATGGCATTAACAAGGGATGATTTGCCAACGTTCGGCCGTCCGATTAAACAAAACTTAATTACATCTTCTTCATATTCTTCTTGACCGCGTTTTGGAAAATGACGTGCTACTGCATCCAATAAATCACCGAGCCCCGTTCCGTGCGAACCGGAAATCGGATATGGATCGCCAAACCCAAGTGCATAAAAATCGTAAATGAGATCGCGCATTTCTGGATTATCAATTTTATTCACCGCAAGGACAACAGGTTTGTTAGAACGGTGTAAAATTTTCGCTACTTCCTCATCAGCCGCTGTCACTCCATCACGGCCGTTTACCATAAAAATAATAACGTCTGCTTCATCGATCGCGATTTCCGCTTGTTGGCGAATTTGCACTAAAAGCGGCTCATCGCCAATATCGATCCCACCTGTATCAATTAAGTAAAATTTATGATTTAACCATTCCGCGCTGCTGTAAATTCTGTCGCGAGTCACCCCAGGTACATCCTCCACAATGGAAATACGCTCACCAACGATTCGGTTAAAAATCGTTGATTTTCCAACATTCGGACGTCCAACAATTGCTACGACTGGATTGGTCATGCTATCACCCTTTCTTTACGTATCGCGACTGTAAAAAAGCACCCTTCAAGGAAGGGTACAGCTGTTTTATTTTATCAAAAACACCATTCGCCAACAATAATCTAATGCTTGACAATGATGAATAATTCTTCTGCCAGCTCATGAGCAATCCCATCAAGAATCGCTTCTAAATTGGCGGCGATCCTCTCCATTTCTTCTTTTGTTTCACATGTAAAAATCGGAGCCCCTCCCGCAACTTTTTGCGCATTCGTTGTAATGACAGCTAGGATCATTTTCTCATGTGTCATATTCTTCTATTCTCCCCTTCGAATAAACTGCCGTTTTTTTGGCATACGAATAGCATTTTCTAATATCGGTGCATTCTCAATAATCTTTTTTGCCTTTTCGATATCATTCACCTGCGGCAAAATAAAAATACCCACACGCCCATCATTTAAATCCCGTTTGGCTAGGGGCACAAGCGCCGGCGTCCCTGAATCGCGATATACTCCAAGCGCGGAAGATACGTCATGCAAAATCGCCTGCCGTTGTCCCAGGTTTGCAATCGTTGTGCGCGCATTAAAATTTTTCGGCGTTAAAATAAACCCCATCCCATATCGCAAAATCTCTTCGCGGCGTGCTTGCAGCCCGATATTCATAATGTAAATGTTATCAACATATAATCCCGCTCCTTCAAAATGCGGCTTTACATATTCCACGTCTGCAATATCTTTTAAGCGATTCCCTGTCATTAACCGGTGCGCAATGAACAAACAAATCACACTGACAACCATTGCTGCCCAAACATTCCATATTAAATACGCAAGTGTGGAAAAGAAAGAAGTAAAAATAACTAAATAGTTGCGCCCTTCAAAAACAATGGCAATTCCTTCAATATATGTCTTTCCGCGCGGCACAAGTTCATATTGGTCAAGTTCGTTCAATGTATTGCGTTCCATATTGCGCACTTCACGAAACTGCGACGCAGCAAGCGCTAAAAAAGTGATGGCTGTAAATTCTTTTTCCATAATGGCCGGAACGGCAATGGTGCCGAGGCCAGCAGCAATCACACCAAGAGCGATGTGAATGGTTTTTCCGTGCAAATATGTCGGATATTGACGATAGTCTGTCCGTAATAAATATAACCGTGTCAGCACTCCAACCACAACTCCATATAGAATGGGAAAAGTATATTCATTCATGGCTGTCTTGTCCCCCTTATTTGTTTTTTTCCATCGACATACACTGCAATCTGCTCGAATAGCGTCCAAATAAGCAAGCAAAACGCACTAATGGATATTGTGTCTAAAAAAGAAAAAGAACCAATGACATATGAAAACGCTACTCTTTTGGAAATGATGGAGTACAATATTTCTCCTTGGCAGCTTCCAACGATCAAGCATACTAAGCGTGATTGAATATTTTCGTAAAATAGAAAACATATTATGAATAGCATCCCTGCAAGCATCCATGTACGATCCATCCATATCCATACTGGGTCAAAAAGAACGAGCAATTGGAAAGATGTATAGGCAAAGGCAATCGTCAATGCGGCGATCACTAAATATAGAAGCTTCCGACGAGTTTGCTTTGCCGTGAAATAACAGGATAAGAAAAAAAGAAATAAAAAAGAAAGCGTTACACAAAAACTGCCTATATACAGCGAAACAGATGAGAGGATAATGGTAATCAATGCGATCGCGGCCAACATCGTCCGTTGGCGTGTTTTTTTCATAAAAAAAGTTGCGATCATCCATATTATCCAAAAAAAGGAGTAAAAATAAATACCTTCCATACCTTCCACCCCCTTATTATGTTCATTATTTCATCTTTTATGAACATTCATTCGCGCATAAGGAAAATAAAAAATAGTTATAGTAAAGAATGACATAGAAAAAGAAAGGAGCGAAAACAAAGTGGGCAAAGACCGGCAAGAAAAAAAGCTAAAACAATCACACCGCGTCGAGTCCGACCGTGATCAATCTATCGAACACAAAGGCGCAACAAGACTTGAAGACCCAGAAGCAGCAAGAGAACGAAATCAACACTAAAAAGTAGACGCACCGCATTTATCCGCGACAAGTGCAGAAAGATTAAAAAGGATAGCATCAAAAAAGCTGACTCCATGATTACAAATGGAGTCAGCTTTCAAATTGAAAAAGCAGAACATCAAGAACTTTTATTTTTCCATCATTCGCCCGAGTGGTTTATAAATATAGTCGATCATCTGCGTCGGACCTGGAAGATCGGGGTTCCATATTAACACTATCGCAAGAATCGTTCCCAGACTTAAAAGTACAACAAAAACGGCTTTTTCTTTTTTCTGCGTCCGGTTGATTCGCGGCCATTCGTATAGAAAGATGAGGGCAACCAAGACAAGAGTACCTAGTATTAATTCAATTTTCATTATTTTTTCACCTCTTGTTCAGGCAATCCTTGCGGAGCAGTGTCTATGCCCGGTCTGCGGACATATACCTTCGTCTTCACAACCACTTCAACGTCAGGGAAGATTTCCTCCCAGCGATCCTTTACCCGGTTCCATTCTCTTGGATATTTCCGGTGGAAAGTATCTGCAAAGCCAAAAATATCGGCTTTCATTTCTTTTTGTACTTTTTTCAATGTGTTTCTAATGCGCTTATTCGTCTCCTTTGCCAATTCTTTTTCGATCATTTTCGTATACTTAGGGTTTAGCAAATCTAATTTTGTTCCGTTTAATATGATATCGTCTTCCGCAGTCGCCTTTACGATCATCTTCCATTTGCCTTTCTCATATTTCGGGATAAGTTCCGTATGCGCTCTTATCAGCGTGGCCGTAATATTTCCCTTTTCCCCTTTCGGCTTAATCGTGATATTCGCCTCTTTAATCTCATTTCTGAGCCAAAGCACGCCCCGAGTCAACTGATCATCAATATCTCCGATCATTTTATCCTTCTTAAAAATGGCGGTACGTTGGATAAACGCAATGGGCTGCAGTTCTTTTTTCCCTTCTTCCGGCGGCTTGATCTTCACCATGGGAAGAGCCGCTGCACCGGCATCGCCGCTTAGCATTTGCAGAACATCTTTTACCGTTACTCGCAATAAAAGCTGCGATTCTGACAATTCCCGCAGCACTTCTGATGAGCTTTGCTCAATCGGAGGGACCAATTCAAGCACACTTTTCGCAGTTCCTTCACTCACTAATACATTGGAACGAAGGCGAACTTCTGGATTGCGGCTCAGAAAGTCGAGATGCTGGCGAATCCCTGCTTTTGCCGCTTTCTCCCCAAACACGATCACCTTGGTGTGTCCCCAGAAGACACGGCGAGGAAGCTTCTCTTGCAGGTTCGAGATCGCATCAGCCACGGTAACACCCGTACCCGATCTTATAATCGTTTCACTTCCGCCCGCGCCACCTCCGCCCATCATCTGACCTCCTCCACCGATGGATTTCGGAACAACTATTTCCACTGTAATCCTGATCTCCCCATTTTTTGTTTGATCAATTCCTAGGCCTACGATTAGCGCTAAATCGTTGACTTCTGTCCGGTCCCAACAGCCGCTTAGCAAAATAAGATGAACACAAGCGAAAACAATTTTTGCTACTCTTTGTAAGATGCCCATTCTAGTTTATCTCCTTTTTCCCCTTGTTTCATTGCTGCCCTTATCCTTGACATTTTACTTGATTTGGGTTGTTGGTTCTTTTGCGCCATTTTGCGATGAATAGGAGAAGGAGAGGAAGTCCCGTTTGAATCGACATTAGGTAAAACGGGGAAGAACTTCCTAGAAAATGGATCAATTCCATTAAATTCGGCGCCGACCAGATGGCAAATAGCAGCAGCAATAATCCCATGGGAAAAACGATTGGGCGATAATCTGACAAATTCAGCCATTGCGCCGTTCCCAGCACTAAAGCGTAATAAAAGACAGCAATCTTCAAAAAAACCCCTGATACCCAAAGGGCCATTACGACGGCTTCAAGGTGTTCTAGAAAGTCCGCAATACTAATATAACGGACAGCGCTCATTCCGGGATAAGTAAAACGATCTGTGATTCCTCCAAGGATGAAAAGGATGGCAATGTTGATGAAAGATAAAGTCAACATGACCGCAGTGACCGAGATCATGCCCCATTTCTTTCCTTTGTTGCGATCGGCCACATAAGGAAGCAGAAAAGCGATAAGAAGAAACTCACTAAACCAGCCTTGCGGGACCATCGCACCCATGAGCGAGGGCATTATTCCCTTTTCCATAATCGGAAACATATTCTTTGCTTCCATATCCGGGATCAAAAGGATAATATTGACCACTATCAGAATAATCACAATAGGCACGATCATTTCCGCAAGCCTGCCTATCACTTCCACACCGCCGCGGACAGCAAAGGAGCACACTAGGATCATACTTCCCATTATAAAAAATAATGGAGTATGAAAAAGAAAGTTGCCTACAACAAATTCGCCATACTCTCGGACAATAATCCCGCTTATATGCAAATGGAAAAATAAAAAGATCAACCCAACCACTTTCCCTAAAAATTTGCCGAGAATATCCCTGCTGTACTCGATAAGGGTTTTTCCTGGATAAAGCTGATGCAACTGAACGGCAATATGAACTATCAAAAAACCGATGAGAGAAGCCAAAAGAGGAGAGAGCCACATATCCTGTTTTGCGTGCCGGGCGGTGAGTGCAGGGACTAAAAGAATGGCGGTGGCGATAATTGTAGGATACATCATCATCCCCATTTGTGCGGCAGATATTTTTCCTTTCTCGATCATAATGGTCCTCCTTTGCCTTTACTCGTCTTGTCATCTCCGTAATCAGGACTCGGTCTCTGATTCGGACCTTGCCGCTCGATGTTATTATCCGCTCCCGTTAAATGAGGGCGTGTATTGAACTTCCAAAAAGGCGCGCGCAGCAGCACGTCTTTTATTTCGCCCCCTTGTATTGGAGTCATCGGAGATAAGTAGGGAACGCCGAAAGAACGAAGCGTCGCCATATGAGTAACAATCATAAGCAGCCCAAGCATAATCCCGAGAAGCCCTAACGTCCCTGCCAATAAGATCATCGGAAAGCGCAGCATCCTTAATGCCATTCCAGCCGTATAGCGCGGGACGATAAAAGAAGCAATCCCTGTTAATGCGACCACCATGATTAGTGGAGCAGAAACAAGACCGGCTTGGACCACAGCTTGCCCAATCACCAGCGCACCAACGATACTAACCGCGGCACCCGCTTGTTTAGGAAGCCTCACCCCCGCTTCACGTATGGCCTCAAATGCTAATTCCATGAGCACGGCTTCGACCAGCGCCGGAAAGGGAACTTTCTCCCGAGAAGTGGCAATGGTTATCAAAAGTGTAGTAGGAAGCATTTCCTGATGAAAAGTAAGGAGCGCCACATACAACGACGGCAGTAAAAGAGATATCAAAAGAGTAACTATTCAGCCACATCATAAAGTGAGCTGAATATTTTCTTCTTTCCTTGTCTATGATGTGAATATTGA
>NZ_QCWL01000001.1:2289104-2310358 GCF_003064505.1 Geobacillus sp. LYN3
TTTTCTATGACCGAAATGCCCTATTTGTGCTGGGCTTTTTTATACACTAGCACTGGGGTGAATAGTTACATGATTTGTTTTCTTTTCTTCCTTTCTTTAAAAAAAAACATCCAATTCCCCTTCTTTCTAACAAGCAGGCGTTCTCAACTTTTATTTTTTCCATTTTTAAAATACGATAACCCCTTTTTTGACAATAAAGTTATTTAAAACATGAAAAAATCATTCCTTCGCTAGCCGGAGGCACTTATTCCAACTCACGGTTGCAGGTGTACAGCCAAACGAGGCCAGCTTTCGGCGTGCGAAAGAACCTTTTTTGTCCATGGAGCATAGATTTTGTTGATCTTTTTATAGAATATATGTTCGATTTAAAGAATAAAAAACACCGCGATTCATCTCCCCACTTTACTCAGAGGGGGTTAATGAAAAACCCCTTCGTCCCGTGATTTTGGTCATCGGGATGAAGGGTGAATTTATCGGCAACTATATACTTTCGTGTCAAAGCCTCTTTCCGTTAACCAATGATGCGTATCACCGCGAATGACAAGCGGCACACGCTGCAGCTTATCGATCGTCTTTGCCCCCAGCGCCCCCATAATCAACGTTAAATCGTGATGAAGCTCCTCGATAGAGGCAACTAACGCTTCCACTCCTTGTTCGACAAGCGTTCGCAACAATGGTCCCGCCATTCCAACCGCGGATGCTCCTAGGGCGATCGCTTTCGCAGCATCCAACGCTGTACGGACACCGCCGCTGCCGATCACGACTAAAGAAGGAGAGGTTTGCGCTACCTCTACGATTGATGCCGCCGTTGGAATCCCCCAATCATTAAAATACGTTATTATGTTGGAACGTCGTTTATTTTCAATACGGGCAAAATTGGTGCCGCCCAAGCCTCCAACATCGACGATTTTCACGCCTACTTCTTCTAAGCGCGAAGCAGTTTCCTTGCTCATGCCAAATCCTACTTCTTTTACGATAACAGGGACTTGAACGGCTTGAACAATTTGTTCGATGCGAAGCAGTACTCCCGTAAAATCACGATCTCCTTCCGGCATCACAAGCTCTTGCACCACATTTAAATGAATTTGCAGACCGTCCGCCTCAATCATATCTACAGCACGCTTCGCATCATCGACAGTTGCTTCACTGCCAATGTTCGCAAAAATAATGCCGTTTTTATTTACTTTTCGTACAATCTCAAACGTTCCTCGCTGTTTATTGTCTCTTAGCGCTGATGTTTGCGAACCAACGGCCATCGCTATTCGGCAATGTTTTGCCGCCTCCGCTAATCCTTTATTAATTTCAAACGTTTGTTTTCCTCCGCCGCCGGTCATCGCATTGATAAAGAAAGGCGAACTTAACGAAAGTTCGCCTAAAGCAGTATGCAAGTGAATATCGTTCATGCGTACATCAGGTAAACTTTGATGAACAAACGTAATGTCATCAAATCCGCTTGCACCTTGATCGGCAGTAGAGAGCGCATGCTGAATATGTTCGATTTTCCGCTTTGCTCTGCTCATTGCTTCATCCTCGTTATTTTAATTTTTTCAGCTGTTCCCCGAGGACTTCGCCAATTTGAAAACCTCTTACTTCATTAGACGGCTTTGTATATTGGCTATAATCTTCTTCAGGTGCTGTTTCTTCTTCGATCAGCTCGCGCATACTTAACGAAATGCGGCGCTCCGCTTCGTTTACATCAAGCACTTTCGCTTTTACTTCTTCTCCTTCTTTTAGCACTTCATGAGGGGTGCCGATGCGCTTATTAGAGATTTGTGAAATGTGGACAAGGCCTTCGACGCCTGGGAAAATTTCAACGAACGCGCCAAACGGTACAAGCCGTTTTACCTTGCCAGTGACGATATCGCCAGGGGCGACTTTTTCAGCAATCCCTTCCCAAGGGCCCGGCATTGCTTCTTTGATCGAAAGGGAGACGCGGCCATTTTCTTCGTCAACCGCAAGCACTTTTACTTTTACGGTTTCTCCTTCTTTTACGACTTCGGACGGATGGGCGACACGTGTATGGGAAAGCTGCGAAATATGTACAAGTCCATCAAAGCCGCCAACATCAACAAACACGCCAAAGTCGGTGACGCGGCGTACGGTTCCCTCAAGCACTTGTCCCGGCTCTAAACGGCTAAGCGCCTCCTTGTGCTTGCGTTCTTGCTCTTCTTCCACAACAGCACGATGTGATAAAATGATGCGATTTTTTTCACGGTTAAGCTCTACCACTTTTACTGCAAGCGTCTTCCCTTTATAATCAGAAAAGTCTTCAACATAGTGAGGTTCTACAAGAGAAGCGGGTATAAATCCACGCACTCCTACATCAGCAACAAGCCCGCCTTTGACGATGTCTTTTACGACGACATCAAACGTTTCTCCGCTGGCAAATTTTCTCTCTAACTCTTCCCAAGCGCGGTCTGCGTCTACCGCTTTTTTTGATAAAATTAACAATCCATCCTCTTCGTTTTCGCCTTCTTCTACTTTTTTGACTTTCGCCGTCACTTCATCGCCGACAGAGACAGCATCACTTGTTTTTTCAATATGCAAACTAGATAATTCACTAATTGGAATAATCCCGCTTTGTTTGCTTCCTTCAATATCGACAAGCACTTGTTTATCTTCTAGCTTTACCACTTTGCCTCGGACGATATCACCTACCTTATATACATTCACTTCTAAATTCATATCCTCTGCCATGTTAAACCCTCCTTAATCGACTGACGGTCCGTGCTTCCTCCATAAGAAAGCACCACCTACATCATCGCTATATCAATCCAAACCATGATGTACAATAGGACCGTTTTTCTATTTAGTATACCATATTTTCTCAATAGACATGTAACTGAATGCTTATCGATACTGATCTAATAACGCTTGGATATGTTGCATAATATAAGCTGTCGCTTCTTCCGGTGATGCTTTTTTCTCTCTTAGTGGCGTCATATCAATCGGTGATCCGTAAACAACCTTAAGCGGCACAAACGGACGATATGAACCAATAATGGCGCATGGAACAACAGCGGCACTTGTTCGAAGCGCAAAAAAACCGACGCCAGGCAGCCCTTTTTTTAATTTTCCATCTTTGCTTCGTGTTCCCTCTGGGAAAATGCCTAACACATGCCCTTGTTTTAACACTTCTAAGCCGGTTCGCAATGCTTGGCGATCGCTCATTCCTCTTTTTACCGGAAACGCATGCAAAGTCGTAATTAAGTTTTTTAAGAGCGGAACACGAAACAATTCCTCTTTCGCCATAAAATGAATCGGTCTTGGAGCAGTAATTCCAAGGATTGGCGGATCGAGATTGCTAATATGGTTTGCGCAAAGAAGTACTCCTCCTTCTTTCGGAAACTTCTCCGCCCCTATCACCTCAATACGGTAAAGAGGGGTTAAAATGCTTTTTACAACTCCCTTGGCAAACGAATAAAAATCCACCGTCACCCAATCCTTTCGTTTACAATTTCCATAATGCGATCCACCACTTCTTCAATCGACAGTGACGTAGTATCAATTTCTATCGCATCTTCCGCTTTCTTAAGCGGTGCTACTTCACGCTCCGAATCGATTTGATCACGGCGTGCAATTTCCTTTTTCAACGTTTCTAAGTCAGATGGAAATCCTCTAGCAATGTTTTCCGCATGACGACGCTTTGCTCTTTCTTCCACAGATGCTTTCAAAAAGATTTTTACTTCTGCATTCGGAAGAACATATGTGCCAATATCACGGCCATCCATTACGACACCGCCATTTTTTGCGAGAGCGCGTTGGCGCGCCACCATTTCTTCCCGCACTGACGGGTGTTTTGCGACTAGCGATACTGCATTGGTTACTTCTTCATTGCGAATAATGTTTGTAACGTCTTCTCCATTGACAAATACAAGCTGCCCTTGTTCAGATGATTTTAATTCAATATATGTATTTTTTAACAAAGAAATTAATGCTTGTTCGTCATCAAGCGCAACTTTTTGTTGCAGCGCCACGTACGTTAGTGCCCGGTACATCGCGCCAGTATCAATATAAAGATAAGAGAGCCGTTTCGCTATAATTTTCGCAACAGTGCTTTTCCCTGCTGCAGCTGGTCCATCAATGGCAATGCGAATGTTGTTTCTCATAATTCCTCCTATCATATCTACATGATTTTTTATCAAAGAAAAAAGCAGGAAACTCCTGCGTGCTTCGATGCCATTTTACCATATAGGCCGCTAGCGGTCGATGATTGTTTCGATTGTTTTTGTCTTTTCTTGTCTGCTAACGCCTTCATATTCATAAATTTTTCCTAAATAAGGGCTAAGCGGAGTATATAAAATGAGCCATTGAGCAATGATTAAAAAAACAAACTGAATAATAACAAGCTTTAGTAAAATAGATTCCACTCGTTTCATTAGAACCAACAGCCCGCTTTCCGTTTTTTATATAGCCATTATTCCACGCTTTTTCGCCATTTATTCGCAATATCTTCCTCTCTTTTTCTTATCTCTAACTGCTGTTCAAAACTATATCGAATCAATCGTACGCGATCTTGCGGAGATACATCCAAAAATTGTAAGGACGCTTTATATATATCACTGTTTTTCGCTTGAAATATACGAACGATTTTTGCTTTCACTTTTAAATAATGATATTCTCCTGATTTCATAGCAAGTACAAACCATGCCTCTACCACCATTCCAGGAAGCAGCTGCTTTTGCTTATGCTCTGGCAATACGACCGCTGCTCCGCCAGCGCTAATATCAGTCGTCATCGTTGTAAACGGCATAAATTCTTGATGGAGAGGATGAATCGCCACATCCGTATTCGCTTCCACTCTTACATAACGGCGACGCTGAATGCGCACTAACTTATCTACTCCTGGATAGGAAAGAACAACCATTGGTATCGGCTTACGCACTTTTCCAATTACTTCTGTTTCAAATAAATAAAGACAATGATCCGGCCCAACAAAACTTGCTTTAAATTGCATTCCATTTAATAAAAACACGGTTTTTTCTGTTTTTACATTAATTGGATAGTTAATATGTATATAACCGTCACTTATTTCTGCCACTTTGCTTTTATATTTTTCCTCTTCCCCGCCTGCTGGTTCTAACATTATCGTATCCCCTATTTTTAACATCGTCTCTCCCTCTCATTTTCTTCTCATGTTTATTAAAACAAAAAGGAAAAGCTTGCATCAAGCTTTTCCTTTGGTAAAGGGAGAGATAGGATTTGCACCTATACAAACATATCCTTTAACTATAGTTTTGTTCGACGCTTTGCAGCTTTTCGACTTTTTCCTCCATTCCTGTGTTTGCATTAATAAAAATTTGATATGTGTCTTCTCCAAGTGTTCCTAAAAATTCATAGCAGAGCACTTGCTCGTTCATATCGTTTACAATTATTGCTTGGCGCTGTTCCATTACTTTTAAATTTGGATTTACTTTTTTCCTCGCTTGTTCTGCTGTCAATTTTGGTTTTGACAGCGGGCGTTTAACGGAAGAAGATAAGTAATCACGCGCAGAGAAGCCGACAATCGTTCCATCATCAAGAGCTACTTTCATTTTAATTGCTTCCGGATAAATGCGAATTCCGTTTTCATTTGTCACAAATGTTAATACAGCTACGTTATCATATTGGGAACTATCATATAGCTCTAAATTCTTAAACTTGTGCTTCTGCAAAAATTTCATCCCTCTATTTGCCGCTTCATGCAAACTAATCGCCTGTTTTTTTATTGGACGGCTATCGATGACCCAAATCGGATAACCACCTTTTTCTGTAATGTCCATATAAATACTGCTTTTCTTTTTTGGATCGCGGATCGTCAAACTGTAAAAGCGCTCATCTGCTCCTTTTCCACTTGTTGTCACTTTTATGTTTTCCGTTCCTTTTAACCCAAGAAAAGAACGAGCAATTTGTTTCGCTTCTGTTTTTGAAATTGGTTTTCCTTTCGCACGGACAAAACCTTTTTCTTTATTCTTCAGCCCAATAAATGTCGGGCTAAATTCTGATGATCTCGAGAAAGTATCTACATTTTTTTCGACTGATTTAAACCCATCAATAATAATGTTATCGTCAGGGCTGTCGTTTGTAGCAAGCGCTAATTCCACATCCATCCAACGCAAGTTGTTTTTTAAAACTAAATGTTGAACATTGCGAAGTTCTTGTTGAATATTTGCCGCATTTTTATATAGGGCTTGTAACGTGCGATATTCTTCATTCGTAAGCGGTTCTTTTTCTAAATCGCGAATCGCTGCCCGATAGCTGAACTCCCCTATTTTGGCAAGAAACTCTTGCGTTTTGTTAAACGGGAGTAAAGAAAGCGGCAATTGTCCGACACTTGTATGGGCTTCTGAGGCGATTCTCCATACTTCAGCCAAAGCCGGAGAAAGTGACGCACGGGAATTCATGGCAAGCGTTGTGCCGATTTTATCATGCAATAAGTCAATTTGATAGGTTAAGTCGTGGAAAGCACGCTGATAGTTATTTTCAGCATGAATTAATATCGCGTTTTTTTCTTGGTGTTCCCGATATCCCCAATACGCTGTTCCGACAATTCCAAGTGACAGTACTCCGATTAATAAATTTCGTATCATTTTTTTGTTCACCTCCTGCATTATTTACAAAAAATGTGTTTGCCGATCCGCTTAATTTGCGGCCTATTCCAAATCCATGCACTCGTTGCTGTCGACGGGTTGAAATAATAAATGGCTCCACCGGTAGGATCCCAACCGTTAATCGCATCTAGCACCGCTTTTTTTGCCGTTTCATTCGGCGTCAGCCAAATTTGCCCATCGGCTACTGCAGTAAATGCCCCAGGCTGAAAAATCACTCCCGCCACCGTATCTGGAAACGAAGGATGTTCTAAGCGATTTAAAATGACGGCTGCCACGGCGACTTGGCCGATATAAGGCTCTCCGCGCGCTTCTCCATATACGGCATTTGCCATCAATTGAATATCGTTTTGTGAAAAACCGTTTGGCACATTGGATGCTGTTGCTTTTGCCGAGCTGTTTCCGCCGCCCCTTTTATTTCTTTTTACTTGCTGGCTTAACGGAATGCCCCCGTAATGGGTAAACGAATTGCCTTTGCGAATTTGCTCCTTCACAAATTGCTCATGATATTTCGATACCTTTACTAGTTTTGCTTTTGTACTCTCACCGACAAGCCCGTCGACTGGAAGCCCATATTCATATTGAAAGTTGCGCACTGCCCAATATGTATTCCAGCCAAAAACTCCATCAATTTTTCCATTGTAAAATCCGATATACTGCAATCGTGCTTGTAATTCAATGACATCATCTCCAACCGCCCCTCGCTGAATCACTTGATTCGAAAACGCTTTTACTTCTTCCGCTGGTTTTCCACAGATAAACAAACAAGCAACCAATACGGCAAACCATAAATGCCACTTTATTTTCCTTATCATACGCGAACCCTCCCGTATTACTTCTGTTGTTTTATCCCTA
This sequence comes from Geobacillus sp. LYN3, assembly GCF_003064505.1. NCBI lineage: Bacteria > Bacillati > Bacillota > Bacilli > Caryophanales > Anoxybacillaceae > Geobacillus > Geobacillus sp. LYN3. The sequence goes on from NZ_QCWL01000001.1 coordinate 2,296,547, forward strand.
TTTTCTTTCGAATTTGCCTTTTTATGCAAAAAAAAACAAAAAACCAAGCGTATTATGCTTGGCTTTTTGCTGAAGGGATTCTATCGTAATCATGTAATCCTTTCGCTTGTTTTACTTTTCGAAGAGCAGACCACCATAATAACAGCATGAACGGAACCATGTAATAACTCCATTTTTCCTGTGTCAACAAAATGAAATCATACGTCCCGTGCAATAGAAATGGCAGAAAAAAAGAAAGAAATAAGTAGCGCCGCTTTTTTATAGTAAATTTTGCTTTTCCAAAATAAAACCCCATAATGACCGCGAATAAAGCATGGCTTGAGACAGGTAAAAACGCTCTTGTTACGGCAAATTCTACACCGTTTGCCAATAAATACAAAATATTTTCCATCGTCGCAAAACCGAGCGATACACTTGCGCTGTATACGATGCCATCGTACGGTTCATCAAACTCGTGGTGGTCATAAATAAAAAAATAGACAATAAACCACTTCACAAACTCTTCCAATAATCCCGACAAAAAAAAGGCGCGAGCTATCTTAGAGGCTGCGATTCCTTCCACATGAAACACATATTGAATAAACATAATGGGAAACACAAGAAGCGCCCCAATAACAAATGTTCTCAACACAATGGATAGCGGTTCGGTTTCATATTCATCTTTTAAATAAAAATAACTAAGCAGCGCAACACCTGGGGCAATGCCAGACGAAATTAACGTTAACATACAAATCCCCGTTTCCATCCGTTTTCTTTATGGTAACATGAGAATGTGGCATTTGAAAATGACCTTCCGATATTTCATCATAGCAGAACTTTCTCGAAGGAGGAAGAACAGCGAAAAAGTTCCTGATTATTCACACAGGCGGTACTATTTCGATGAAGGAAGATGATAACCTAATTTCATCTGTCAAAGTAGCCGGAAGAGAAGAAGCGCGCGGAAAAGGGGTGTTGGGGCCGTACTCAATGACGAAATCCACACAGCTAAAAACGTGACAAAAACTCATACGTGTGATTTATCAAATATATTTAACCCGTGGTGCTAGATAAAATCAGACAAGCACAAAACTAGAGATTCGATAATAAATTTTATGAATAAATTAAAAGTTCGATTTTATAGAGAATATTTGAGTATAAAGTGTATATATGATAATATGATGCGGCTCACCTCATCCAGATATTCCCTATTTAATAAAGAGGACAGTGTGTTAACTACACTGTCCTTGTGCCCATTTATATACTGAATTTCCCTTCTAAATTATCTTCATTAGCTGCAAGCAATACGGCTAATTTTATTCTTGCCTTTTTACTGTCTAAATCTTTCCCTAAAATAACTCCATTTTTAACAAGATCATAAGCGCTGCCTAAATAATCATAAGTCGTATATACTTCCCCTTCTTCTGCACTTGTTGTAATTACAACTTTTATTTCTTTCGATACAGCTTCTTTTATTGCGCCCATCATTTTTGGTGATACTTGTCCTCTGCCTACCCCTTCTAAAACAATTCCTTTTACATTAGCGTTTATGGCTGCTTTTATAAATTTATCGTCAGCGTCTAAATAGCATTTGATTATATCTACTTCAGGTATTTCATTTTTTATTTTGTATGTTTCCCTTCTAATTGGCTTTTGATATATGTATACTTTATCATTATCGATAATCCCTAAATACCCATATCCAAAAACATCAAAGCCTTGTAAATTAGAAGCATGTACTTTTTTCACATGTCTGGCCACAAATATGCGTTCATTAAATACTACAACCGTTCCTACACCTCTTAAATCGTCATTACAAGCCGTATAAACCGCATGGCGAATATTTGTATAAGCATCACTTCCCTGTTGTTCTGGAGAGCGTTGTGAGCCTGTTAAAACGATTTGGCGATCATCTGAAATCGTTAAATCTAAAAAATATGCGGTTTCTTCGAGCGTGTCTGTTCCATGTGTAACAACTATGCCATCAATTGTTTTATCTTGATAAATTTCTTCGATTTTGTTTTTTAAGGTTAATAAATGCTCAAATGTAATATGCATGCTCGGCAGTTGAAATAAAGAATGTATTTCAATTTTAATATCATCAGGTAAATTGCAAATTTGTGCTAATTCTTCTCCCGTCATTTCCCCTGAAACATATTTGCCTTCTTCTGTCTTTTTGCTTGCTATTGTTCCACCTGTAGTAATTAGTGCCACTTTTTTCATTAATGTCACCTCTTTAGAAACATAATAGCATAAATGAATTACAACACAAAATAATGGTTGTCGATAAATAAAAAATAGACTGTCTAAACGATCCGCAGAAACTGCAAGAAATGTTTATGGAATGATAAAAAAGAGGCTGAAAAAAACCAGCCTCTCCTTCTGTTATTGCCCTTTCTCCTTTTCCCGTTTTGCGATACAAGCAGCGATTTGCTCACCGTGAAAGCGCCCGTTTTCAATAAAAATTTCATTGGCATCATTTCCTGCCGCAATGACACCTGCGATAAAAATTCCGCGTACATTCGTTTCCATTGTTTCTGGATCATAAAGCGGCCGGCCTGTTTCTGGATCGACCCCGACTCCCATCTTTTTCAAAAATTCATGATCAGGATGATATCCTGTCATCGCAAATACAAAATCGTTTTTAATTTTTTTGATTTCGCCCCCTACTTCGTAAATGACGGCATCCTCCGTAATCTCTTTTACATGAGCGTTAAACTCCATTTTAATAATTCCCTTGCGGACGAGAGAATCGAATTCCGGCAAAATCCAAGGTTTGATGCTTGGCGAGTATCCGCTTCCCCGGTACAATACCGTGACACGTGCTCCCGCCTTGACAAGTTCCAACGCTGCGTCCACGCTAGAATTTTTTCCGCCAATGACAACACAATCGGTGTTGTAATACGGGTGCGCTTCTTTAAAATAATGCGTTACTTTCGGTAAATCTTCTCCCGGTATGTTCATATAATTTGGATTGTCATAATATCCGGTAGCAATAATAACGTATTGGGCGCGATATCGTTCTTTTGTCGTTTGGACAAGAAATGTTCCATCTTCTTGTTTTTCTACTTGCTCCACTTTTTCAAACGTTTGTACACGCACTTGTTTTCTCGTAACTACTTCGCGATAATAAGCAAGTGCTTGATTGCGCTTTGGCTTCCGATTTTCCGTAATAAACGGAACCCCGCCAATTTCAAGACGCTCACTCGTACTAAAAAACGTTTGATGAATCGGAAAATGATAAATGGAATTAACGATATTTCCTTTCTCTATTACTAACGGACGATAACCGACATCTTGCAAAGCGATCGCCGCAGCAAGCCCACAAGGACCACCGCCAACAATAATGATTTTTTCTTCTTTCATCCGGTTCACTCCTTAAACATCCAAAAATCCCCTATCATATGATAGGGGATTTTTGGCATGTTGTAAATATGTTTTGCATGCTCTTTATACCCATCCGCGGAAACGGCACGCTTCCGCCATTTTTCGAACGCCGACCATATAAGCAGCCAATCGCATATCTACGCGGCGGGTTTGCGCCATTTCATATACGTTGTTAAACGCTTTTACCATCACTTTTTCTAATCGTTCTTGGACTTCTTCTTCTGTCCAATAATATCCTTGGTTGTTTTGCACCCATTCAAAATAGGATACCGTTACACCGCCGGCACTAGCTAATACGTCTGGAACAAGCAAAATGCCGCGTTCCGTTAAAATTTCCGTCGCCTCTAGCGTCGTTGGACCGTTTGCCGCCTCCACGACAATGCTTGCTTTAATATTTGGCGCATTTTCTTTCGTAATTTGATTTTCAATTGCGGCTGGAACTAAAATATCGCAATCAAGCTCTAACAATTCTTTGTTCGTAATTGTATTTTTAAATAATTTCGTTACCGTACCAAAGCTGTCGCGGCGCTCAAGCAAATAATCGATATCTAAACCGTTCGGATCGTAAAGAGCTCCATATACGTCGGAAATGCCAATGACTTTCGCACCGGCATCATGCATAAATTTTGCTAAATAGCTTCCCGCGTTTCCAAAACCTTGAACGACCACGCGTGCTCCTTTCAAGTCGATACCGCGTTTTTTCGCCGCTTCGCGAATACAAATCGTAACCCCTTTTGCCGTCGCGGTTTCGCGCCCGTGCGACCCGCCTAGCACTAAAGGTTTTCCTGTAATAAATCCAGGAGAGTTAAATTCGTCGATGCGGCTATATTCGTCCATCATCCATGCCATAATTTGCGAGTTCGTAAAGACATCTGGTGCAGGAATGTCTTTTGTCGGACCAACGATTTGGCTAATCGCGCGAACATAACCACGGCTTAATCGTTCTAATTCACGGAATGACATCGTACGCGGATCACATACAATTCCGCCTTTTCCACCGCCATACGGCAAATCGACAATGCCACATTTTAGGCTCATCCAAATAGATAGCGCTTTCACTTCACGCTCTGTTACGTTTGGATGGAAACGAACGCCCCCCTTAGTTGGACCAACGGCATCATTATGCTGGGCACGGTAGCCGGTAAAAATTTTTACAGTACCGTCATCCATGCGCACAGGAATTCTCACTGTCAGCATGCGAATCGGCTCTTTGAGCAACTCATATACTTCTTCTGGATACCCTAATTTTTCCAATGCTCTATGTATAACAGTTTGTGTTGCTGTTAATACATCATATTTTTCCGCTTTTTCTTCCAGATTTTCTTCGTTGGTATGCTTGTCGGCTACCATACGTAAACCTCCTATAAATTCGCTATAATATTTGATATTGTCACCTTTCATGTCATAGTATACACTTTCTTTTTATTTATGCAAAGGAAAAAAAATAAAATGCCAAGCGATTTACGGCTATTTACAACCATTTACATCGCTTTTATGTCAATAAGCTGTCTTTTCCTTAGTATATATTTATTTTCCTTGTCATCTAACATATGGAAAAAATAAAAAGCCAGACCCCTTGTCCATACGACGGGGTCTGATAAAGCATTAACGCACTGGAAAATAACGAACAAGTTGTTCAATGGCTCGATGTTCAATTAGCTTCTTACCATATTCTTGCACACGATGTATCGTTATCGTTGAAGGGCTGGCAAATTCCGCTAATAAAGCAACAAAGTTATCGATTGGGATCGGCGGTTCCTCAGCGACATGCAAGTAAAAACGATTTTGGTAGGAGTAGAGGGTTCCGTCTAGACAACCGATCGAGTAAAGACGATGAGCGAGCTGAATGACATCTTCAAACGTCTGAAATTCATAAAATATGTCATCGCTCTCATCGAGCGTTACTTGCATTTCAATATAATCGTCAGCAAATTCTTCCTCCATGTCGTCATATTCGCCCTCACTTGTTACGATAACAACCATTCCCTGTGCTGGTAAAGAGTATACTTCCACTGCGATCGACCCGTTTACTTCAAAGCCGAGCTCCTCGCTTGCCTCCTCAATCATATCGCGAAACAATTGATGAACTTTAAACGTATCTTTCCATAAATCCTCTTTCGTTAAACCGCGATCCATCAAATCATCAAACGTAAGGAAAATTTTGATTTTATTGTGGGTTAAGCGTTCAAGACGCATCAACACCCCTCCTTACCTACACAGCCATCTCTTATGTTTATTGTATGAAATAATTCATAAATGGTTCGTTTGTTATTATTAATGAGTTTACATCGTTTATAGTCATTTAGACAAGCATTTTTTCTTTATCTTCTTTCCGTGAACAAATGGTGATCAAATTCGTTTCCGCAGGGGCTCCAAAGCGAAGCGGAACGGCTGTCGTCCCGTACCCGTTGCTGACATAAACGGCTGTTCCGTTCACATTTTTTAAACCGCCTTTTTCATAGAGCCCAAACGAAAAGAAACGAATTTGCCCTCCATGCGTATGACCGCTGATCACAAGCGAAATATGATGTTCGGGACGAAGACGACCGACGATTTTCGGATTATGCGAAGCAAGGATGCGAAATGCATCCTCATCCACCCCTTGAAGCGCTTGGTCCAATCTTGCGCGCCGTTTGCTCATATCCTCCACTCCAATGAGAGCAAGCTTCTCCCCATTCGGGGATTGCAGCATAACAGCGCTATTTTCCAATATATGCACTCCTTCCTCCACTAAAAGCGAGCGCAAATCATATTCCGTTTCATAATCATTATTCCCCCAAATAAAATAAACCGGTCCAATCATTTTTAAACGGCGAATATTTTCCTTGACACGCGCGACGGGCACCCCTTTTTCCGTAAGGTCCCCGCCAACTAAAACAATATCCGCTTTTCCTTTTATCTCCTCCACAATTCTTTTTGCCAATACCCGCCGATGAAGATCAGAAATAAAAAAAATGGAAAACGCCCGAAAACTACTTGGAAACTGAGGAAAGGTCAATTCAATGTGAACAACGCGGTTTCGATGCGCTTCCCACCACATATAAGCCAATATACAAAAAAAAGCAAAAAAAATGATCCAAATCAATATAACTCCCCCTATAAGTTTCGATTATATTGACGAGAACGATCCAAATCCACCGATATCATACCATAAATCAAAGAGAAAATAAAAAATAAAGCAGCGAGCCTCGTTTCCCATTGAAATAGCCAATAAAAGCTTCCCATCCCCCCGCAGCAAATAAACCATTCCTTCCAACGCACCTGCTTTCGCTGCAAGCATAAAATCACTCCTTCAATGACGGTGCGGATCACTACTGCATTGGCTAAAAAACCAATAAAAAAACAAATCATTGCTAAAAACATCCGCAAAGGATTAAAAATAAGTTCAGTGATAAAATAGGCAAAATCAAACGGAGTCACTGGCGGCATCCAATGAATCATAAAATACCCGCATAAAAATCCGACAGCAATATATAACAGATAAAACACAACCTGTTTCCTCCCTTTTTTCTTACATGTATTCACCGAAAAAAGAAGTCATGAACAAAACGCAATGGTCATAAATATAGACTGAAGTTCTGCCGAAAAAGGAGGTTTCTTATGTTCACAACACGAAAGCAATACGAACCTTATGTAAGCCCATTTGACCCTTGCCCGCCAATTCGCGTCAAAACCTATGTCACCGCTCCAAATCAATATGTCGGATTTCAGCCGCCAAACTTGCCGCAATTCCCATTGCATGAAGCGTTAAAAAAAGGAACCCTTTGGAAAATTTTTTATGATCCATATTATGGTCCTTATGAAATGAAAACTAAAGGTGATTACCAATGAAACAGTTGCCAAAAGAATACTATGAACTTTTAGAACAGCTCCAAGCGGTTGATTTTGCCCTCGTCGACTTAACGTTATACCTCGACACCCATCCTACTGACTACCAAGCCATCCAGCAATTTAACCAGCTTGCGCAAAAACGGAAACAACTGAAAAAACAGTTTGAATCCTGTTATGGTCCACTTCAGCAATATGGAAACAGCTATTCCAATTATCCGTGGAATTGGAATGATTCTCCTTGGCCTTGGCAAGTATAGCAAAAACAACTCGCTGTAAAGGGAGGAAATGACGATGTGGATTTATGAAAAAAAATTGCAATATCCTGTTCGTGTCAGCACATGCAACCCAAAATTGGCGAAATATTTAATTGAACAGTATGGAGGTGCGGATGGAGAACTCGCCGCTGCGCTTCGTTATTTAAATCAACGCTACTCCATCCCTGATAAAGTAGTCGGTTTGCTCACAGATATTGGAACCGAAGAATTAGCTCATTTGGAAATGATTGCGACAATGGTATACAAATTAACCAAAGACGCCACCCTAGAACAGCTGAAAGAAGCAGGTCTTGACGCACACTATGTCGATCATGACCGCGCTTTATTTTATCATAATGCCGCTGGAGTTCCATTTACGGCGACATACATTCAAGCGAAAGGAGACCCAATTGCCGATTTATATGAAGATATCGCTGCCGAAGAAAAAGCGCGGGCAACCTATCAATGGATTATTAATATGAGCGATGATCCAGATTTAAACGATGGGCTTCGCTTTTTACGTGAACGTGAAATCATTCATGCCCAGCGTTTTCGCGAAGCAGTCGAAATTTTAAAAGAAGAGCGTGACCGCAAGAAAATTTTTTAATCGAAAGGTAGCTGAATGGAGTACCATTCAGCTATTTTCATAATACAAATTAATATCGTACTCCTTTTTCATGATCTCAAACAATTTATGGCGCTCTTTCCATTGCTGCTCTTCTTTCCATAAATCGGCGCTTTTTTGAATGATTTCACAGCGAAGCGAATGAAATTCTTCTTCTGCTTTATCGCACTTTTTTTTGTAATATAAAATGGCCCAATACAATGTAAACAACAATAATAATATATACAAATGCACTGTTTTTTCTAAAAACATCTTAATAAACGCAGTCAATGTACCGCTGGGAAAAATCAGATAAAATAAAACATATACGAAAAATACCGCAAATCCACCTAAAGTGACAATCTGCAAAGACAGGACCCGTTTCTTCAAACGTTCCCATTTTTGCTTCTTTTCAATCACTCCAAGCAGCATTTGTTTTGTTACTTCATCAATATGAAGCTGTTCGAAAAATACTTTGCTCACGGCCGGATCCCCTCGTTTTTTCACTGACCTCTATTATAAACGTATGTACGAGCCCATTTCGGTAGAACAAAAAAGTGATGGTACGCCTCCTTACTTTTCAGCGTCCATCACCGGAATTTGCAGCACTTGTCCTTTATGAAGCTGTGCGCTCTTTAAATGATTCCATTTTTTTATCATTTCCATTCCTTTATCACTTTGATAATATTTCATCGCAATGCTGTACAATGTTTCATTTTCTTGGACTGTATGTGTAATAATCTTTTGCTTTTTTTGCTTATCCGAAGCTTTATTTTCTTTTTGTGCGTCTGATTCAGGCCGATCTTTTTTTTGCGAGCTTGGCTCGCTTGATGGCGGCGCCGCCTTTTCCTCAGCAGGAGCAATATCAATTTGTTCGTAGCTGCCCGTCTCACTGCGTGTTACAACAGTCACTGTTTTTGAATCATCATTTGCATAATAAATGCTTAACATCGAAATCGGAAGTAAAATAAAAAATAGTGCTAACAAGCGAATAAGCGGATATTTTAACTTCCATTTCACCCGTTTTTTTGATTTCTTTTGTCTATGCACCTCCCTGCGCGATGGAAGTGATAATACATCTTCTTGCTGCACCATTTCGTCTCTTTGTTCCACTAATTCGCGCAATGATTCTGCTTGATCATGATTCACACATTATCACTCCCGTCTCCCTCTTTCATGTTGCGGACATAATGAAGACGAATATCGATCGCCAAGATAAAGTCAATAAGAAAATGAGCAAAAATGGTGACCCAAAGACTGTTTGTCCGTTGGTAAATATATCCAAGAAAGAAACTTAACAATACGACCATCCCAAATAAAAACCACTTTTCTAAATAGCGCACGTGCAACAAAGCGAACACGATGCTGGCAATAAACAAGCCAAAATGCGTCTGGATCACTCCACGAAACAATAGTTCTTCACTAAAAGCGATCAATAAACATAAAAAAAAGATATGCGGAATCGACCGGTTTTGGAAAATTTTTTCGTTAATTCCTCCATCATCATACCAATGTTCCGGCAAATAACGCATCAATAAAAAATCGATGGCCAATACAATCATTGCACTTCCGCCGCCATACTTTAACACCGTGGCAACATCAAAATGCCAAATTTTTTGGAATGTCGAAAGATCAAAAAGAAAAAATCCGATGATTGCTGATACGACAATTAACAATAACTGAGTAAAATATAAATGAATGAGTACTTCACGATCGTCCATCATGCGGATTTGTTCACTTTGCCGCCTCATTCTAGACACGCCTCGCTTTAAAAGAAAATTCGCTTTAATTCCGCTTTCCAGCCATGGAAATGCAGATCTTTATCCTCTTTCTCCATGCGCAAGTAGCTCTCGAGCGGAAATCCGCATCGGTCGCAGCATAAATCTGGCTTTCTCTCCAATGACTGTTGAAACGCCTGAACGATCGCCTCACGCCGGCATGAACGATGCAACACCCAACTCATCATTTCCCGCAGCTTTTTTCGCTTCCATTGCCTGCGCGTCTCGATATACTTCATCAATGTCTGATATAAACAGGCAACATCCCGTTCCGTAAGCAACCGCTTGGAAGAAATGATTCCTTCCGCTTCGAAAAAATACGTTAAAATCCGTTTTTGCACATCTGTTAACGAGCATGCATTCATTTGCTGTTCTAAACGATCCGGAGTTACACCATATAATAAGCTTTCGCATAATTGTTTTACTTGCACATCGTCCGGCAATTCCGTTTCCATAAGAGATTGTACCATGCTCTCGTCACCATTGGTATATAGTAAAATGGCAATGCTCTTTTTTCCATCGCGGCCGGCTCTGCCGATTTCCTGTAAATAAGCCTCTATCTGACCAGGCATGTGAAAATGAATGACAAAACGAATATTTTCTTTATTTACTCCCATGCCAAATGCATTCGTACAGCATACAATTTGCAATTGGTCACGTAAAAATTGTTGCTGAACAAGCATTCGCTGTTCGGAATCCATTCCTCCATGATAATAGGCGACTCGCTCAATTCCTTCCTCTTGCAGCTTCTGCGCCATCGTTTCCGCCCATTGCCTGCTTGAAAAATAAATTAACCCTGGTCCTTCTAGCACTTTTACATAATCAAGCAGCCTGCTTACTTTCTCATGGATAAAGTCCGTTTTCTCCACTTTGATGGCGATATTAGGCCGGTCAACAGAATGAATATGCCGACGAAGAGGCTGGAGCTGCAAAATATGTACAATATCATCCATCACTTCAGGCGGTGCGGTGGCTGTTAACGCCAGACAAGTTGGAGTGCCAAGACGCTTACGAATTTCTCCCAGCTTTAAAAAATCAGGACGGAAATCGTAACCCCACTGGGAAATGCAATGTGCTTCATCAACTACAAATAAGGAAATACGGATATTCATTAAAGCGCGAAGCAATCGTTCCGACTGCAGCATCTCCGGGGAAACATAAATAAACCGAAATTCATGAAGCCGCTCAAGTGCTTTGATCTTTACTTCTGTTTCTAAAAAACTATTAAATGCGATGACTCTCTTTTCTCCACGTTGGCGAAGCTGCTGCACTTGGTCCTCCATCAGCGAAACGAGCGGTGAAATAATTAACACGCTGCCTTGCAATACATATGCGGGAAGCTGATAACAAAGTGATTTTCCCCCACCAGTCGGCAACATTGCTAATACATCATATCCGCGCAAAATGTCTTCAATAATTTCCCGTTGTCCTTTTCGAAAAGAGGAGTAGCCGAATTTTTCTTGAAGCAACTGTTCTAATGTCACCACATTTCTCCTTCCTTTGCTAATACGAGGCGAATTTCAAAGTAGCTGACATCGTCATCGATAGCGTCACGAATCACCTTTAATTTCCGCGTCCGTAATTTTCGTACCGTTTCAATAATTTTTGCCGCTCTTTTCTCATTGATGAACGGTTGAATAGAAAAATGAGGAATATTCGCCGCAATTTCCACCACATGGTCTTCAATGGTGCTTCTTTTTAAACGGCGCAGCTTAGCGATCTCTTCGATCGATTTTCCACGCAATAGCCATTCATACGTTTTTTGTGTCGAAAACGTTAATGGTATCGGCGGCGATAAATCATGCATCAATTCATATAAAACGGATGAACGTTTTGATTCCGCTCTAGCCATCATATAATGCAATACATTTTGGAATTGAAACCGAACGTATACTGGATCTTTTTGCAAATAGGAAGCGATTTGCTCATTTGTCCAGCCAATTCGCTCAAAACTCGTTAAGCGCAATGTAAACACCGTCGCCTCTTCTTCCGAAACGGAAGAAAGAATGTCATATATTTCTTTATAAAGCGTTTGCGCTAATTCATGCACTGTCCTTTTTTGCGATAATAAGTAATTCTTTACCCAAATCAATATTTCCTCATGGCGATGAATCGGTTCAAAACGGGTTCGATGGAGCACGTTCGATAACGTTTGAACAAGCAAGGACAACCGATACCAAAACGTTTTTTCTGTGGCGTGATACCGCCATCCGTTTATATGAACCGGAAAAAACACTTGATGCAACTGTTCGTCTAACTGCTTTTTTCCAGCTTCCGTCAGTATATAAGAACGGTTTTGTACAGGGGAAATCAAGCCGTTTTCGAACAACTGTTGCGTTGCTGCCTCGACATCGTTTAACGTAACTTCTTTCCACACTCCGAAAAATGGTTCTAACTGAAACCATTTACTATCTTGTAACGTTTGTGACGACTTTTTTCCGGTAAATAGATGATATATCGCGGATAAAGACCGCTCCCCGCTGAAACGGTGCAAACAAAATAAAACAAGAAACGAAGCATACCCACCTTTCATTCGCGCCGCTCCTTTATTGAAACACTTTGATATACATCCATTGTAGCAGAAATACTCTCTTCGTTTCTCACACAAAGTTTTTCTCATCTAGAAAAATGCATAATGGGAAATGTATGTTTAAAAATATCGGTGTAATATTTTTTGTATTGAAAAGTTGTGGAAACAGTCTTATTATAAGAAGTGAAAGTTCATTTCCGAGTATGCAACACGGAGATGACAGTCCGTTTGAAATAGAATTTGAGGAGGTTTTTATTTATGCCAAAATATACGATTGTTGATAAGGAAACATGTATTGCATGTGGTGCGTGCGGTGCCGCAGCTCCGGATATTTATGACTACGATGAAGATGGCATTGCATACGTAACACTAGATGACAACCAAGGCATCGTGGAAGTGCCAGAAATTCTTATCGATGACATGATGGATGCATTCGAAGGCTGCCCAACGGAATCGATTAAGGTTGCAGACGAACCGTTTGATGGCGATCCAAATAAATTTGATTAATAAAAATACACCCTCTTGTATGCAAAATGCAAGAGGGTTTTTTATGGAAATGATCTGAATGAAGCCTCTATTGCCGTCCACTTAAGCAATAACGGATCGATTACCCGCTCCTGCACAAAAACAAGATCATCCAATCATGTTTTGCTGAAATCCACCGTCATATTTTAATGAGATTTTGTCGACTGTTGAAAAATTTGTTGATCGAAAGAACGAAACATTGAGTTATATTTACATAGTTGCTATACTTCTACCATCTATTCTATAATAGAAACACATACATATAAAGGGAGGAAAATGTTGTGGCATTTGAAAATAAAGTTGTCGAAGCATTTATCGAAATTCCGACAGGAAGCCAAAACAAGTACGAATTTGACAAAGAACGGGGCATTTTCAAACTAGACCGCGTCTTATACTCTCCAATGTTTTATCCGGCAGAATATGGATATTTGCAAAACACGCTCGCTTTAGACGGCGACCCGCTTGACATTTTAGTCATCACCACAAATCCAACGTTCCCTGGCTGTGTGATCGACACACGTGTCATCGGTTATTTAAATATGATTGACAGCGGTGAAGAGGATGCGAAATTAATCGGTGTTCCTGTCGAAGATCCGCGTTTCGATGAAGTACGCAGCATCGAAGATCTTCCGCAGCATAAATTAAAAGAAATCGCCCATTTCTTCGAACGCTATAAAGACTTGGAAGGGAAACGGACGGAAATCGGCTCGTGGGAAGGTCCAGAAGCTGCCGCTAAACTAATTGATGAATGCATCGCTCGCTACAACGAACAAAAAAATAAATAACAGAAAAGACGCCCAAGTGAACGGTTGACGACTTGGGCGTTTCTTATTCAGGAAAATCCGAACATTTCATAGTGAACTACCCCCACTTAATTTCTAGCGAAAATTTGAAGTGGGGGCTTCCAAAGAAGTTTGACTGCTTTAA
>NZ_QCWL01000001.1:2310458-2331451 GCF_003064505.1 Geobacillus sp. LYN3
GCGATTCATCTCCCACTTACTCCGCTTCGCTTCGTTGAAGTGGGAGTCTTCTCGCCTAATTAAGATAAAAACGTTTACATTGGTATGACTTCTTATCATATCATTGACAGATGGTAATTTATTATGTTAAATTATCAAAAATTTAAAATCCTTGAAAAAAGAAAGGAGCTCACCACCGTGTTTCGCATTTTAGTTTCCGACGCAATTAGCGAAGAAGGATTAGCCCCACTACGAAAATCCGAACAAATTGAAATCGTACAAAAAAAGGTAACAGAAGTAGAAGAACAACTTCATGAATTTGACGCCTTGCTTGTTCGCAGCGCTACGAAAGTGACAGAAGAACTCCTTTCCAAAATGCCAAATTTAAAAATCATCGGGCGCGCTGGTGTGGGAGTTGACAATATTGATGTGGAAGCAGCAACGAAGCGCGGGATTGTCGTTATTAATGCTCCAAACGGAAATACGATTTCTGCTGCTGAACACACATTTGCTATGATGGCTGCGCTTGTGCGCCATATTCCGCAAGCACATGTTTCTGTGAAATCCCGGGAGTGGAATCGTTCCGCGTTCGTTGGAACAGAGTTGCAAGGAAAACATTTAGGAATTATCGGATTTGGCCGCATCGGATCCGAAGTAGCCAAACGCGCGCGCGCATTCGGCATGACGGTTCACGTATATGATCCATTTTTAACAAAAGAACGGGCGGAAAAACTTGGTGTATCGATCCATACACTTGATGAAGTGCTTGCTTGCTCTGATATTATTACCGTACACACCCCATTAACTAAAGAAACAAAGGGGCTTCTTGGCGAAAAAAATTTGGCCAAAACGAAAAAGGGCGTATACCTTATCAACTGTGCCCGCGGCGGTATTATTGACGAACAAGCATTAATTCCATTTCTTCAAAGCGGCCATGTTGCAGGGGTAGCTCTCGACGTATTCGAACAAGAACCGCCAGGCGATCATCCGCTTTTTGCGTTTGATAATGTGATTGTCACCCCTCACCTTGGCGCTTCGACTATAGAGGCGCAGCTCAATGTTGCTACACAAGTTGCCGAGGAAATATTACACTTTTTAGAAGGAAAACCAGTTACATCATCTATTAATCTACCATCATTGTCTAAAGACGTATATGAAAAAATTCAAGCATTCTACAATTTAGCGAAAAAAATGGGCACGATCGCATCACAATATATGAATATTCCTGTCCAAGAACTATCCGTAACCTATGCGGGAACGGTTGCCGATTTAGAAACAACATATATCACTCGCAGCTTGCTCGCTGGATTTTTACGGCCGCGCGTCGCTTCGACGGTTAACGAAGTGAATGCCGCCATGATCGCAAAAGAACGCGGCATTACGTATGGAGAAAAATTTTCCGATGAAACACATGGTTACGCAAATTGCATTTCCCTTACCGTACACGGGGAAAACAGAACGTTTACGATTAAAGGCTCGCACATTCCAAACTATGGAGACCGCATCGTTCACTTCGATGGATTTACGATTGATTTTGCACCAGATGAACATCTTCTTTACATCCAGCATCAAGACCGACCAGGAATGATCGGAAAGGTCGGAAACGTCCTCGGCGAACATCAAGTAAATATCGCTACAATGCAAGTCGGACGCGAGCAGGCAGGTGGAAAGGCAATTATGATGCTTTCGTTAGATAAACCGATTGATGACGCTTTACTTCAGAAATTAGCTGAAATTGAAGATATTGAAACGGTAAAAAGATTAGAAGTTTCATAAGCAAAAAAGGAATGGGAATTTCCCATTCCTTTTTCCGTTGCTTTTCTCTTATCCAAGCGGCACCGCTTTACGCTCCCCTTTTTGAAACGTCATCAGCTCCGTATAGCCGACGCTTTTCGCCAGCGCAATCGCCTTGTCGTAATCCGCCCCCACGTGCTCTGGAACGTGCGCATCAGACGAAAGCACAATCGGAATTCCCTTATCATAGCACATTTGCAACAGCCGCTTATCCGGATATAGCTCACCGACTGGCTTGCGGAGTCCAGCAGTGCTGATTTCCACACATGTTTTGGAATTCGCAAGCGCTGTTGTGGCACGATCATATTGCTCTAATAAAAATTCCTCATCCTCCGGAACATATTTAAATATTTTGACCAGATCTATATGACCGATAATATCAAATAAGTTCGACTCGGCTAAAGTAACGACTTGGTCAAAATATTTGCGATATGTATCGTACAAATCCCGGCGTTCCCATTCCTTTCGATATTCCGCTAAGTCAATGCCGAAATCATCGATCCAGTGAATGGAACCGATGACATAATCAAACTCATATGATCGAATAAACGCCGCCATCTCTTCATGTTTTCCTGGCGTATAATCCATTTCGATAGACATTTTTACATCAATTCCGGCATCCCACGCCTCATGGAAAAGACGGACATAATCTGCCATATCATAATAGCGACGTTCGTCTACCCATGGATTCGATAAAATATTTTTCGTTTGATAAAAATGATAGGCATGTTCGGATATACCGAAATGTTGAATTCCTTTCCGCGCCGCTTCATCGGTAAATTGCCGCAAATAGTCCAATGTCAGCGTTCCGCGTTCTAGATGGTTATGGTAGTCTGTTAACATTCACAAATCGCCTCCCACTATGTTTCTATCATTATATCGTATGAAAATGCGAGAGGACAACGATTTTCACGAATTTTCGAAACGTTAACCAGTTAACCCTACCATAAATAATAACCGAATGCAAACGGCCATTCCCGCCACTACAAGCAATCGTCTCACCACATCACCCATCGTCGCTCATCCCTCCTTGTTATTTTTACACCATATAGTATTATGTCAAAAAAAAACAAATAGAACTTCATTGACATTAAAAAATACTGCCTCCCTTATCTTGTATGCAAAGTCGCCATCATCGGATTTGGGCCAACGGGTACATCAATCTTCTTGCCAAATATATATGGACCGATCTGTTTTACATTTCCCCCCATAAACGTCACCGAGCGAAAACCAAACTCCTTAGCGGTAAGTAAAATTGCTTCCACCATCCAGCATAACGATGGCGATACATCAAGCTTTGAATCCTCAGTAAATTGAACAACGACGTGATCCTGTTGCACATCTACTTTCTCAATTTGCACTCCCCGCGGAATCGTTGATCGCAGTGATGCACTAGCATCTTTTTGCATTTGTCTTAACGCGTTGTGAAATGTTGGGAAATGTTGGGGGGACGGAACGAGATATACAGGATGCGACGAACTGAGTTGATATAAATAATACGCCCGCTTCTTTTTTGGAATTTCCATCGATTCTATATATCCTTTATGACTTAGTTTCATCCCTTCTTTATTTCCCGTAAAAAAGCGAATTTTCTTGCCACCCATCCATCGAATGGTTTCTTCAATACTGGATAAAAACAGCGACTCACTCACTCTTCCTTCCAAAAAAACCGGATGTTGTTTCGAAACATAAACAAGCCAAACTCGTTTGCTTTCACGAGAAGGCACCATCGTTACCCCATTAAGCAAATGTTTCGAGACTCCCCATTTTTGTTCATCAATTTGTGTTTTGGCCGTTTCTAGCTGCCATTTTACCGACTCATGCTTTGGGACTGGCACACTAATCGGAATCACGATTTGAGACTGCTGGTCGGGAAGCCCTAGTACAGCAACATCTTGATCATTCAAAGCTTCTTTTGTAACAATGTGCGATGGAAACTCGCTGTATTGGTTTGCTGACAAAAGCGGTTGACTCATATTGGAACGCTGATCAGCTTGCAACGTAATGACAGATTTATCCGATTTTTCTTCTGTCTGTTTGGTAAACGGGAGGCTGTGCACACTAATGACAACAACGATCATGACTGCAACGATCGAAGCAAACGATGGAAGAAACCACGCTTTCAAACGTGCTGTTTTTCTTGCTTTCATCAATTGTCGGTACACTTCTTCTTTCGAACGATGATCTTTGATCATCGGCATTTGTTGCAACGTATATTGGAGGCATTCGTCATTCCACCGAAATTTTTTCATGTTGTTTTCCCCCTTTCGCCGCTTCTTCCTCCATATACTTTTTTAATACTTTTAATGCCCGGTGTTGCGTTGTTTTTACTTTGCTTTCCGTCCATCCTAACGTTTCTGCTGTTTCTGCGATCGATAGTGACTGAATAAAGCGGAGTACAATGACAAGTTGCTGATCAATGGTACAACGCTCTAAACAACGGTACATCCGTTGAATTTCTTCTTTTTGAATCGCAATTTCCTCCGGGAGTGGCTGCATATCACAAAGCTGATCATCGTTCCAATCGAATTTTTCTGACACTCTCCGCCGCCAGCTTTTTTGTTTGCGAAAAAAATCGATTGCCACATGGCGAGCAATCGATAGCAGCCACGTTTTTTCGCTGCTTTCCCCCTTAAATCGCTTATACGAACGCAATACTTTTATGTATACTTCTTGAACAAGATCTTCTGCCTGTTCTCGATTTCGTACCATATAAAATAAAAAATTAAAAATGTCATCATGATACTTTTCGTACAACTCCTCAAAAACGGAGTCCATCCTTTCTCCTCCCATTCTACTACATCTGTCGATAGAACAATCGTTTCGTTACAACTATCATAAAGTTTCTTCGCAAAAAAAGGAAGAATATTTACGGAATATTCTTCCCTTTCATCTCTACTAATCTATAAGCGCAATTCGATCGAAAAAAATAAATCTTTTACCATCTTCTTTATTTCTTCTTCCATATGAGGATCATAGCTTATTAATACAGAAGTAGCCGGACCGGATGAAGCAAAAAGCGGCAACGAGCAGGAACAAGAGAAAGAGGAAAGACCGTTGTCCTGAAGCAACTGTTGCAATTCATAATAAATTCCTTTTGAACCAACCGGAACAATTTCATAAACATACGTTTGTCTCAATAGTGCTTGAAATAACGAAAGAGAAAGCATACGTTCCTTACGCTTCAATACTTCATCTCCAACAAGCGGCTCGCCGATTACCGCAAATTTTGCATCTTTTGGTGTTATTCCGACCCGTTTTCGCTCTGTTTGTACCGTACCGACAACCGTTATTCCAACAGCGGACTGCAACGTTGGAAAATTCGTTTCACTGCTCCCGATGACCGGAATGTCTATATGCAATTCTTGACACGTCCTGCGGATGCCATTGCAAAGTGTTTCCCACGCTTCATCATGCACAAAATTTTGCAGTACCACGGCATGCGGCTTCGCCCCAACGCTCAATACTTCCATGAATGCAACGCGCGCAGCAAAATACGAAACGACATCATATGGAGCGTGTACAACATCCTTCTCTTTCTCTCCAATTGCTGCCGAACCATCCGCCGCAACCACTAACTCTATGCCATCATAAAAAGGTATAAACAATACATCACGCACGTGGCATCTTCTCCGATTCAATAATGTTCCATTTCCAAAGTACCGGGATAACAAGCAAAGAAACGATGATGTTCGCAACGGTTGCGATCGTCAAAGAAGGAATAACCGCCAAAACAAACGCTTTTCCCATCCATAAAGCAAATGGAAGCGGAGCCAAAAAAGAGTTGCCGACAAAGAAAAAGAAAAGAGCAGCCTTTGTCCATTTCTGCCGATATAACCAAGCAAATCCGTATACAAGCACTGCCATTTCCACAGCGACCAGCATATGGAACGCTCCTAACGGAACTCCGGCAAAAAACGCCGATGCCAAATGGCCGAATGCGGCAACGAACGCGCCAATACTCGGGCCAAGAATCGCTGCTGCAACAAGTGCGGGAGCGCTATCTAAGGCAATGCTGCCAAGCGAGGTCGGCAGCTTCAACAACGAACCGATCACCGATAAACTAATCAACACAATTATCATGGCAAATCGTTTCCGATTCTCTATCATTTTTCCTCCTCCTTATCCCGAAACACGATCGCACTCCGTTCATATTCGACGTCTTTTACTCCCAAACGCGCGTTAATGACGCGGGCGACAGCAAAAAAGTAATCAGATAAACGATTCACGTATTGCAATACAATTTCATTAATCGGCTCCTCTTTGCTTAATGACACGATGCACCGTTCCGCTCTTCTTGTTACCGTGCGGGCGACATGAAGCGCCGCAGCAGCTTTAGAGCCGCCAGGCAAAATAAATTTTTCAAGCGGCGGAGCTTCTTTCACATATTCATCGATGCGCGTTTCCAAAAATGTCACCATATCTGCCGTTACTTTGTACGGAATCTTCCCATTCACAATGGCCAAGTCGCCGCCGCAATCAAATAATTCATGTTGAATTTTTTGCAATTCAGCGTAAATGTCTTGAAATTTCTCATCATGTAACAGCGTCATCGCCTGCCCGACAAATGAATTTACTTCATCTAGCGTCCCGTACGCCTCCACGCGCAGATGATCTTTATCGACACGTCCGCCGATTAAACTCGTTTTTCCTTTGTCACCTGTTCTCGTATATAGTCTCATATCGTTTCTCCCCCTTATTTCATTCGTTCTGCTAATCCGCACCAAACACGATCGACGCGGTCGCAAAGCTGAACCAATTGCTGGTAACACCAGCCGGTTACATCGCGCCATAATCGTTCTTCTTTTTCCACCGGGACAACCCCCTGCGTAATGTCGGAACCAATCCACACAACCGTTCGTCCAGAACTTTGTCGTTCCCACTCATGCCATATTTGAAACATGCGTTTCCAATAAGCTAAATCTGGAATACACCGAATCGCTGCTTCCAATCCTTCCATCACAACGATTCGTTCGAGTATATTCGCATCTGGCTCGCCATATTCGCATTCATATCCGTTATACCAAACGACATCTTTCCGTTCTGTTATTCGGTAGTAAGTGCACGCCCATTTTCGTTTTCCTTGAAAAGCACCTCCGACAATGAAATGCATCGTTTTTTCTCCTTCCACCTCTCGAGCGTCGATTGCAGTGTATACCCGCCGCCAAATGGCACCGCCCATTCCCAAAACGACCGTTCTTGCGGAGCATAGCGCTCCAATACGTAACGAATCGGGCCGCCATGCGTGGCGACGGCGACATGTTTCGCATTTGTTTTCTCGGCAAGTATGATCGTTTGTTCCAACGCTTGCTCCACTCTTGTTTGAAATTGTTGATAGCCTTCCCCGTTGGGAGGAACAGTCGAAAGCGGGGAATTCAACCATTTTTGATACTCTTTTATTTCTTTCAACTCCAAAAACGTTTTTCCTTCCCAGTCGCCAAAATGCATTTCCCGCCATTGCGCCATTTCGAATTTCGCACCGGAATAACTTCGAAACAACAACTCACACGTTTGCCGGCACCGCAGCAAATCGCTTGATACAAGCAAATCAACAGGCGCAAAAAGCTGCAAGTCTGCTTTAAGAAGCCGCGCTTTTTCCTGCTCTGCAAGCGGTACATCCGTATGCCCGATATATCGTCTTGCTTCATTTTCCGGCGTCATACCATGACGTATGAACGTAATAGCCAAATCATACACCATAGCCACGTCTCCACTCCTTCGACAAACGCCCCAAGCGCATCACCGGTAATGCCGCCAAATTGTTTTTCAAAAAACAAACGTGCAACGAAAACAGCAAATATTGTCCCACACGCTAAAAATATAACGGTTTTCCAAACAGAAAAATGGATGGCGCATAAACACGCGAGCAAACAGCTGCCAATAATCATTGCAACATGCGCATCGTAACGATCGGCATGTTCCCGAAAAGCAGCGGCCATGCCCGTTTGTTTTGCTGGTTTTCCATAAATAAGCAGCCATGCCATCGCAGTTCTTGAAAGCAGCGGAATGACGGAAATGAGAAATATATCAAGATGGGAGCGTATTGTTTCAAACACAAACAAAAAGCGAAACGAAAGCAAACACAAAATCGATAATACCGCAAATGCCCCGACGCGCGAATCGCTCATGATTTCTTGACGCCGCTTTACATCCCGATACGAAAAAAACGCATCGCTTACATCCATCCAACCGTCCGCGTGCAATCCGCCTGCGATCCAAATAGATAGCCACATGAGGGAAAGCGCAAGAAACAATGGCGAAAGAGAAGAAAACGAAGAAAACATGAAATACGTAACAGCTTCGATAACGCCAATCAGCGCACCGACAAGCGGAAATGCGCGGACAGACCAGCGTGCCGTGGCAGCGTTCCAATCAATCTGCTTCCGAATAGGAATCACCGTCAAAAATTGAACAGACAATAAAAACCCGCTCCAAGCCGCTTTCATGACAATGATTCTCCTTTTTTCACAACAGCTATGCCATTCTGCGCCAAAATGGCGATTTGAGCGTTTGCGACAATTTGTTGATGAAGCCACCCAAGCGTTTTCATAAAATGATATGTCCCTAAATCATCCGGCACTCCTCCAGAAAATAATTCATTCGAGACAATGATTAACGCCTTGCACGCTTTTTCTAATTGCTGTAACACAATCCACATTTGTCTTGCCTTATGAAAACAGTTTGCTTCCTTTTGCCAGCTTTCATCAGCAAACAATTCGTTAGCAAGCCAGTTCGTTATACAATCAAGCAAAACGACGTCGCTTTTTGTAAAAACAGGAATCAGTTTATCAAGCCGCACCGACTGTTCCCATGTGATCCACTTCATCGGTTGTTTTTTTCGCCGCTTTTGGTGATGATCAATCCGCTGTTTCATTTCGTTATCCAACGCTCGTGCCGTTGCGATATAGTGTAAAGAACTTTCTGGAGTTGCCAGCTTTTGTACATAAGTTTCAGCAATTCGGCTTTTTCCGCTTCGGACACCCCCGCTAATAAACACGATCATTGCGCCCACCGCCTCAGCGCATGCAGCAATTGATCGTTTTCTTCCTCCGTCTTCACCGCTAAACGCAAATAATGGCCGTCAAGGCCGCGGAAATTCATCGTATGGCGCGGTACAATCCCTTTTTGTAATAAATGATAAAGCAGCGCTTCTGTGGAACGATTTGGCAACCGTAATAAATAAAAATTAACGACCGATGGCGAAACATAATACCCATATTCGCTTAATATCGTCGTTATTCGCTCCCGTTCACTGGCAATCATCCGCTTTGTTTGTGCGACAAACTCGTTCATCGGCAAAAAATGCAACGCCAGCTGCTGGGCAAGTCTACTTACGCTCCATGGCGGCTGCAATGCTTTTACTTGCGCAATGACTTCCTTATTGGCAACCATATAGCCGATACGCGCCCCGGCTAAATGATGGATTTTCGTTAATGAACGCAAAACGATCAGATGGGAAAAGTCGTTCACCCACTGCAATGCGGTAAAGCCTTCGATCCAAAAATGATAAAACGCTTCATCGATGACAACAAATGTCTCTGCCTTCTCCGCTGCCACAAGCAACGCATATAGATCTTCTTCCGTCATCACCGTTCCGGTTGGATTGTTTGGATGGCATAAAAAGAAAGCATCAACATCCCCTAATAACGTTGTTAACTCACTTAGATTATATTTCCAGTTGCTTTCCTCATTCGAGACAATCGAAACGATCTTACAATGGTGCGCCTCACAAGCGCGGCGATATTCAGAAAACGTCGGTTCCGCAATTCCAATTCGTTTCCGTGAAAATAATTGTCCTAGCAAATGAATGCATTCCGAAGCGCCGTTGGAAATCAGCACTTGCTCTGGTGCGATTCCTTCGATACGCGCAAGTAAATCAACTAATAAAGAAGCATCCGGGTCTGGATATTCCATCGCCCAACCGCAAAAATCAGCTTGTTTCGGCCAAAGCGACAGCGGCAATACATATGGATTTGTGTTGACACTAAAATCAACGTAAGTTTCTGGAATTGGAATCCCAAGATGCTCATATAATTGGCGGGGATTTGCTCCATGTGCTGGCAAATTCAATCAATATCCCTCCTATGAACAGCAATATCGCAAACGATAAAACCGTAACGAGCATAATCCGCACTGCATGGCGAATATGTTCTTTTTTTAGCGGAACGAGCGGATCGCCGATCGTCGGCCGGTGCGAAACGATTCCGTTATATGTGTTCGTTCCGCCAAGCTGCACGCCTAAAAGCGCCGCCATCGCCGATTCTAGCCATCCGCTGTTTGGACTTGGATGTTTGCGAGCATCGCGAAAAAGCACCCGCAAGCAATGACGAAGTCGCTTTCCGCTATGGATAAATATCATCACCATCGCCGTAAGACGAGCAGGCACATAATTGACCACATCATCCAAACGCGCTGACGCCCAACCGAATTCGCGATACGCCTCATTTTTATAGCCGAGCATCGAATCACACGTATTTACGGCCCGATAAAAAAGCGCCAATGGAGCCCCGCCGATGAAAGCGTAAAACAACGGCGCGGTAATTCCATCGCTCGTATTTTCCGCCACCGTTTCTACACAAGCGCGCACAATTTCCGGTTCGTCAAGATTTTCTGTATCCCGGCCGACAATCATGCTTAATTCGCGGCGAGCCTTTTCGATTTTTCCTTGTTCTAAAGGAATAAGCACATTCCAGGCAGCTTCTTGTAAACTTTTTGTCGCAATCGTCGTAAAAATAAGGACCGCTTCCATCATAACGCCAAATATCCATGAAAGAGAATAACTGATATATACAACAAGAGACGCCAGGCAGTAAACCATTCCTGCTACGGCCGCGACGGTAATAATCCCTTTCATGCGCCGATATCGCCCTTGATTAAGCCGTTTGTCGAAAAAGGAAATGAATGATCCGATTCCACGCACGGGGTGCGGAAGCCAACGAGGATCGCCAAACAACCAATCCAACACAAGCGCCAGAGCAATCGCCAAAAGATGACTCACAATGATTCCCTCCGCTGTTTATAACGGCGAAGGGCTTCCTTTGTCGCTTCATAAACGGTTCGCCCGATCGCTTTTCCAATCGGTGTGATCGTTCCAGCATAAGGAAACGTTGCTCCCGTTTGTGTCGCGGCAATCGCGATGCAATCCGTCGATGTTCCTGTTGCATAGGTGCTTGTTTCAGGATCGACAATTTTTTCATCGTATAATGCTTTTGTTTTTGCTTCCGTCGCCGTCATTAAAGCCTGCACATAAGCGGCATCCGTCAACGTTCCGTCGATAAATACCATAATGTTAATCGTGCCGACTTTTTGGCTTAATTCCTCTCGTTTCCATGCTTGTGCGGCATCAACGGCATTTCCTACTCCAGCGGTAACAACGGTCCATACAGAAAACGCATCATGTTTCTCATACATGCAGACGGTATCTTCGACAGAAACAGCGGTCATCATTCCAATCGTTTTTTGGACGGGAAAGCCGCGGCGCCGTAAATAATGTTTCATTTCCGTTTCCGCATCTTCGCAATCATAATCTTTTGAAACTTGACGATTGACAAAATGAGTCGCCCATTGAAAGCCTGATCCGACAAGCGCGGAAGATAACACCTTAAGCGGCTCGGTTGCGGTTACAACGACGCAGTCCTCCAACATTGTCCACGCGAATCGTTCGCGCAGTTCGTTATGTTGTAATATCGGAAATTGCCATTCCCGTAAAAACGCCATAAGCGGTTTAGAGACGGTCGGATGTGCTTGCCTGCTTACGGACGCGTGAAATACAGAACGGAAAATCTCAGGTTCCATCAGCTCTTCCGGCGTCCCTAGCGCGACTACCTCCCCTTTTTTTAACATTAAAAGCCTGTCACAATATAAACTAGCGATGTTAATATCATGAAAAATCGCAATAACCGTTAACTCTTTTTCCTTCGCCGAGCGGACAAGCTGGTCCAATAGCTTCATTTGCTGGGTAATGTCCATATGATTGGTCGGTTCGTCTAGCAATAAAAGCTGAGGCTGCTGCGCAAGCGCTCTTGCTAAATAAACACGCTGACGTTCTCCCCCACTCAAACGGTCAATCCCTTCTTCTGCTTTTTCCATTAGCCCAACTTCTTCGATTGCTGTTTTCACCGCTTGTTCATCTTCTTCCGTCCATGTCGGAAATAGACCGCTTTGATGGGCATATCTTCCAAGTTCCACTGTTTCTTTTACCGTATATCCGAATGCCGCATCAACCGTTTGCGGAAGCACCGCGGCAAAGCGCGCCCATTCTTTTTGCGAAAAAGAACGAAGCGGCCGGCCGTTTACTGTTATGCTTCCGTTTTGTAATAACAACTCCTTGCTTAACAGTTTCAATAAGGTCGTTTTCCCGCTCCCATTTGGCCCTAAAATCCCAAATACTTCTCCCTTTGCTACGGTAAACGTTACATCATGAAGCACTTGTTTACGATGATAGTGGTAAGAAACATGGTTTACTTCAAGCACATTCATCACGTCTTTCTTCGCATTCTTCGAAAAAATAGTAGTGCAAATAAAGGTGCGCCAATCAATGAGGTAATTACGCCGATTGGCAATTCTCTCGGCGAAATAATCGTACGCGCCAATAAATCAGTAAGAACGAGAAAGGCACCGCCATACAATAGGGAAAGCGGCAACAGAAGACGATGGTTCGGACCACAGACGAGGCGAACCATATGTGGAACGACCAATCCGACAAAACCGATCGTTCCGGAAACAGACACCGCCGCGCCGGTTAGCAGCGAAGCACCGGTTAAAATCATCACTTTTCGCTTCAACACATCGACCCCGATATGCATAGCGGCCGACTCCCCAAACGCAAAAGCGTTCAGTTCGCGCGCATTAAAAAGCAGCATGATCACTCCGATGAGAAAAAACGGAAGCATCATCATCGTATATTTCCAGCCGCGCATCGCTACGCTCCCCATCAGCCATGCAATAATTTGCCGCAATTCTTCTCCAGTTAGTGCAATCATTAAGGAAATAAGCGCGCTGAAAAACGCCCCGAACATAATTCCAACTAGGATGATGGTCTCTACAGACATTTTTCGCTCCACCGCTCGTGTAAATAAAAGAACAAGCACGAGCGTCACAAGGCCAAATATAATGCTGACAATAGGAAGCGTAAATGTACCAAATAACGGCAATTGAATACCGAAGAAAATGACAAAAACAGCACCAACGGAAGCACCTGACGACACGCCGAGCGTATACGGATCGGCAAGCGCATTTTTTAACAGCCCTTGAAACGCAGCTCCCGCGACCGCCAGCGACGCCCCGACAAGAAACGCGAGCACAACGCGTGGAAGGCGGATCGCCATCACGATTTGCACGAGATCATCGGGAACATCGCCGGGCAACGGCAACCCAAACGAGATCGAAAAAATAATCTTGATAATAATAGAAAAGGGAATCGATAGAGAACCTATCGATATCCCCAGCAAGAGCGAAGTAATAACGACCGTTATTGCAACTGCATACATCCATATATTACTTAAAAATATCCGGGTAAATTGTTTTTGCAAGTTCCTCTACTCCTTCGATCAAACGTGGACCTGGACGGCTTACTAAGTCTGTATTTACATCATACACCCGTTTGTTTTTCACCGCCGGGACATCTTTCCAAGCAGGACGGTCCAACACTTGCTTCGCTCCGCCGTATGTTGTAATAATGACATCCGGCTTGTACGCGACCGCTTTTTCTTCCGTAACCATCGGCCACCCTTCTAAATCACCGGCGACATTTTTCGCGGAGATCGCCTGGAGCATCTCATCAATAAACGTTCCTTTTCCAGCAGTATAAATTTCTGGAGCTGGTGATATTTCGACCCATACTTTTGCTTGATCTTCCTCTTTAATTTGCTTTGCTTTTTCTTTTATAGCTTCTAATTTTGTTTTCATATTTTGGATGATTTCTTGTGCTTTGTCCGCAGTTCCTGTCGCTTTTCCAACTAATTCGATCGAATGATAGACATCATCAAACGTTTTCGCATCATTGACAACCAATACAGTAATGCCTGCATCTTTTAATTGCTGAAGACCATCTTTCGAATTATGTGCACTAGACGCATGGGCAAGCACTAAATCTGGCTTCAACGAAATGACTTTCTCTACATTAAACTCCATGCCGCCTATTTTTTCCTTATTTTTTACATCTTCCGGATAGTTGTCAAAATCGCTTACACCGACGATTTTCTCTCCCAATCCCAGCGCATAGGCGATTTCTGTGTTGCTTGGAATTAAGGAAACGATTTTTTTCGGCTCAGACTGTATCGTTACATCCTCGCCTAATCCATCTTTTACCGTTACCGGAAACGCCGCTTGTTCCGTTTTCGGTTCTTCTTTTTTTGCAGGCTCTTTGCTTGCGTTCTCTCCATTACATCCAAACAAGAAGCCAAATGTAAGGATGAATACGAGCAACATGACATACTGTTTCCATTTTTTCATTTTTTGTTCCCCCTTCTTTATGTAAAATAAAAAAACTCATTCCTAACTCGGAATGAGCGAGAAACGGCAATATGTATACACGAAGGCAGCCACCGTTGCCGTTTCCTCATCTCACCCCCCGAAGATAGGAAACTATAAGCGAACAAGGCAGGTCTACTGACTCATGCTTCATCCTACTCTGAACCTTCCCATACGGCAAACGGCGCTTGCCATTCCACCGTACAGTGGCGATTTCATTTCGTCAGCATTTACAGTTGCGGGGACAGTTCTGGACTTTCACCAGATTCCCTATTAAGCCATTAGGAGCGAATCGCTCCATTCGGCACCTTGCCGCTATTGTATAAAATTGTCGAACAATTGACAGTTATAATATTAAAGGAAGAAAGATCGTTTGGCAATAAAAAATTCAAAGTTTCATTGTTTTCAATTCATTAAAACCCCCGAACTTTTAGCGATTCGGAGGTTACAATGCAATTAATTATTAATATACCGTTCAAACACAAAGCCGAAGTCTTTCACCGTATATTTTGTTTTCGCGTCAACGAGCCATTGAAACGCAAGTTCATTCACCGCTTTGAAATCGGCAACGAAATTATTTGTGTCACTTTTCACTTGCCCGAATACGTTTGCCGTCAATTCCAAACTTTTATGCGCGTACTCGAGCTTCGTTTTGTTTTCATGGCAAAGCTCAGAGATGGCGAGCAGCGATTTATATAAATCTTTTAGTTCTTCTAAATGCTTTTTATGGACGTCAATCGAATAGGCATGGGCGCCGATTTTAAACTTAATCTCCACATCTAAATCGACCGTGCCTGCCGTTTCGAGCGACACATCGGAAATCGTATGTTTGTAATAATCATAGCGGCGCAATACGCGTTTTTTGCTTGTTGCGCTCGTGCCATCCAAATGAATAAGCGCTTTATTGGTAAAGCAATACTCATCCGACTTCGATTTAATTAAGAAATAAATCTTTTCCCCGTCTTCATGCATCACGTAATCATCGGCATCGACTTTATCATAGTTTTCCGGTTTAATAACCGAGCCGATATCGCTTAATCCAAGCACATCGGCAGCGACTTTTCCAAACATCGTGCAGCTCCTCTCCTTATTTAAAAAATGGTAATTACTTTTATTGTATCATGAGTAAACGGAATATCCCTAAAATTTTTTCTATTTTTTGAAGAATAGTGAAACTTCTCATGCTATAATAAACGCATCACTAGTTGGAAAGGATAGATGCCTTATGTTTCGCATTCGTCCAACTTGTTCTGTTTGCAACAAAACAATTGAAAAAAATGAACCGATTTATGTTCATATGAGATATCCGGCATACAGAGGAATAGTAGAAATCAAGGCATTCCTCCAACAGGAAGGCAAAATCATTTGCGAAGATTGCTTCCAACAAAAAATGAAGAAGGAATAATCATCCTTCTTCGTAACAGCTCTATCATGACACAATCAATATATGTTCACTATCTCAATGGCGATCTTGCCATGCGAATATACGTATGGCGTTTGCCACGAATGGCAATCGAATACGTCATAATGTTTTCCGGAATGGCGATGCCATGATAACCGGCGTCTCCGATATGATACAGGTCGGCTCCTGCCATTTTGCTTGCGAGCGCGATTTGGCGGATCGTATGTTCATCCGCTCCTTCCTGGCTTGTGCCGATCGTAAGCATAACGAGCGCGCCATGTTCGTGGGCAACCTGAACTAGCTTTTCCGTTTTTTCTAAGGTCACACCTTGTACAGTTCCTGGCGCCGGCATAAGAACTACATCAGCTCCGGCACGAATAAAACGCATAACGATTTCTTCGGATACAATGCTAGCTCCCGTTTCGCCGGCCACTCCAGCTGCGTGCATTTTCCCAGCGATAATGAGACCGTCTTCTCTAAAAACGGCACGTGCGGTTTCGATCGCGCGGATAATTTCATTATTTGTCACACCTGTTTTCGGATTTCCGGTTAGGCAGATAAAATCGAAACCTAGACGTTTTGCTTCTTGCAGTGATTCTTCTGTTGCCATCCTTCCTTTTGGAAGAGAAGCAAGACTCTCTAACTGCCTCGCGTTCGGGTCAACAGGCTCCAAATTGACGCCAATTGGACGCCCCGTTAACTGCTTCAGACGCTTCACCATTTGATGTGGCTCCTTCGTATCCAACCCGTTTACCAGCGGCCGGAATACATCAAACATGTTCAATAGAATTAAATCCGCGCCAAACGCCGCGGCCAATTCCGCATTCGTCACCGCCGGATAAAGCGGGGCAACAGAGCTGATTACTTCTGCAACGATCGTTCTTCCTTCCGCTGCCCGAATCGATTGTTTCAGCTCTTTTCCGTTCATACGGCAAAAATCCGAGGCGCTGCAGTCTAGCAACCGCTTCATTGGCAAATCCCCCCTTGATCTATCACATCTCTATGAAAATAGACATTCCAGCTCTTTTCCACTAACGAAAAGAGCTGGAACGCTTTCCTCCTGGTTATAGCTTTTTCAGTTCGTTGGCGACAAACTCGACATCCGTGCCGACAACGACCTGCACATCCGTTTGATTGAGGCGGATGACCCCTTTTGCGCCTAAACGTTTCAGTTCGTCCTCATTGACTTTCGACATGTCTTTTACTTTTAAGCGCAGGCGGGTCACACAGTTGTCGATCTGGGTGAGGTTATCTTTACCGCCCAGCGCTTCCATATACTGTACCGCAACGTCTTTGTAGCCGCCCGATGACGCTGCGCCGCTTGCCGTGAATTCGCCTTCGATTTCTTCACGGCCAGGCGTTTTTAAATCTAATTTGACAATCAAGAAATAGAACACAACGAAATAAACGACGGCATAGATAATTCCTTGCACGATTAATAGATACGGTTTTTGCGCAATTCCATAGTTTAAGAAAAAGTCAATCGCGCCGGCCGAGAAAGTAAACCCGTGATGAATATCGAGCATCGTCGCAATCGCCATCGAAAGCCCCGTTAATACGGCGTGAGCGACATAAAGCAATGGCGATAAAAACATAAACAAAAACTCAATCGGTTCGGTAATTCCCGTTAAAAAGGCAGTCAGCGCCACGCTAATGAGCGCACCGGATACTTCTTTGCGCCGCTCTTTTTTCGCTGCGGCAATCATGGCGAGCGCTGCGGCTGGAAGACCAAACATCATAATCGGGAAAAATCCCGCCATGAAAATTCCGGCATCCGGGTCACCCGCGAAGAACCGCCATAAATCCCCTGTTTTTCCATTGTACTCGCCAAACACAAACCATACGAAGCTATTTAAGACGTGATGCAAGCCAACCGGAATGAGCAACCGGTTCAAAAAGCCGAAAACGCCTACCCCAATCGCGCCGGCGCCGACAATCCATTTGCCGACCGCGTTAATGCCGTCCTGAATCGGCGGCCATACATATCCGAAAACAAGTGCCAATATAAGCATGACAAACGAGGTCACAATTGGAACAAACCGCTTGCCCCCAAAAAATCCTAGCCAATCTGGCAATTTAATATTATGGTAGCGGTTATACAACAGACCGGCAATCACACCGGAAATGATTCCACCTAACACGGACATATTGATATCTTTGTCAATGGCAGCGGCCCCCTTTGTTAACACAAAGTAGCCGATCGCCCCGGCCAGCGCCGCTGCGCCGTTTCCATCTTTGGCAAAGCCAACGGCAACCCCGATCGCGAAAATGAGCGGCAGGTTCGCAAAAACAGCATCCCCTGTTGCGGCGATAAACGGAATATCCAATAAATCCGGCTGTCCTAAACGGAGCAATAACCCCGCTGCCGGCAGGACGGCAACCGGCAGCATAAACGCTTTTCCAAGCCGCTGTAAAAATCCTAACATAAAAATTCCCCCTCTTTTTATTTTGAACGTTCCATCTCAATCGTCAATTTGTAGCGGTCGCCACGGTAAACCGATTTGACGACTTCTAGAGGCCGTCCGTTATTTAAATAACTTCTGCGCTGCATGAGCAATACAGGCGCACCTTCCTTTATTTGCAACAGCTCCGCCTCCATCTTGCGGGCGACGGAAGCTTCAATTATTTGCACGCCCGATTGAATGGCCAACCCTAATTCTTTTTCAATAAAATCATAAACGGAACCGCTTACAATTTCGCGGGTTAACCGAGGAACAAGCATACATGGAATATATAATGTTTCGAGTGCCATCGGCAGCCCGTCGGCAAGACGAACGCGGCGGATTTCGTAAAGATCCGCTCCTTCGCGGACGTCGAGCAGCTGTGCTAACGACGTACTGGCAGGAACAATGTTGAAATCGAGCACATTTGTTCCAGGTTCCATGCCACGAGCGCGCATATCTTCCGAAAAACTTGTAAGCCCTTTCAGCGGCTGTTCGATTTTTGTCGCGGCAACAAATGTTCCTTTGCCGCGTTTTCTTACTAAATATCCATCATTCACTAAGTTATTGATCGCCTGTCGAACAGTCATTCGGCTAATATCGTATGTTTCTGCCAGTTCCCGCTCGGACGGAATCATTTCTCCCGGCTTGAGCTGCCCTTTTTCGATCATTTCTTTAATTCCTTGCTCTAATTGATAGTAGATAGGAAGCGGTGAGTTTTTGCTAATCATTTTGCATACACCTTTCGTTTTTCATCTGGTACAAGCGACAATGCATCTTGATCAGCAATTACCGTGACGTTCGGATGAGTATGAAGCACCGATGCCGGCACATCGGTAGTCACGGTTTCTTCGAACAGCTTCGCCATAATTGGCGCTTTCGCCGTTCCTGACGCTAATAGCAATATATGACGGCTTTTCATAATCGTTGCGATTCCCATTGTAATCGCTTGGCGCGGTACATCATTGAAAGATGGAAAAAAGCGGGCATTCGCTTGCCGTGTTGACGGCGCCAGCTCGACTACATGCGTCGGTGCCGAAAACGATGTCCCTGGCTCATTAAAACCGATATGTCCATTTCTTCCAATTCCTAACAGCTGTAAATCAATTCCTCCCAAACTTTCAATTAGCTGTTCATAGCGTCGACATTCCGCCTCCACATCATCGCTTGCTCCATTTGGAATATATGTTTGCGAAAGCGGGATATCGATATGGGAAAATAAATGTTGATTCATATAGTAACGATAGCTGTTCGGGTGATCGGGTGACAAACCAATATATTCATCTAAATTGACCGTACGAACGTTTCGATAAGATGTTCCATTTTGGCGATGATCCTCGACTAATTGTTTATATGTGCCAAGCATTGTCGATCCCGTAGCAAGACCAAGAACGGAATCAGGTTTTTCCTTTACCTGGGCAATAATGATGTCAGCCGCCTTTTGGCTCATCTCTTCATAGTTGGCTGCTTCAATTAATTTCATCGTCCGATCCCCCTTTTTTATTTTGAATAGGCAAGTTTACCACGGCATATCGTCATCACAACATGATGCTGTTCGTCTAATACGACAAGATCAGCGTCTTTCCCGGCGCGGATGCTTCCTTTTTTGTCTGAAACGCCTAACTGCTTTGCCGGATTCCAGCTAGCCATGCGTATAATATCTTCCAGCGTACAACCGGTAAAAGACATGATGTTTTTCACTGCATCGCCTAATTTTAAGATGCTTCCGGCCAGCGTGCCGTCCCGTAATGTTGCTTTTTCTCCTTGAACAATGACTTCTTGACCGCCAAGTTCATATATACCGGCGCCGAGACATTTCGCGCGCATCGCATCCGTAATTAATATGAGACCATCACAGCCCTTCATTTTGTACGCAAAGCGGACCATTTCCGGCGCAACATGAATTCCATCGACAATTAGTTCACATACAACTTCATCGTGCATAAGAACCGCTCCGGCAACTCCCGGCTCGCGATGATGAATACCGCGCATGCCGTTGAATAAATGAGTGGCATGGGTCACTCCTGATTGAATGGCGGCGGTTACTTGTTCGTAAACCGCATCGGAATGACCAATCGAGGCGACGACACCAGTTTCTTTTAAGTATGCCGCAAGCGCCAATCCATTCTTTTCTTCCGGCGCCAGCGTGACAAGACGAATATGTCCATTCGCGATGTTCTGCCATTTTTGAAATAGTTCGATGTTTGGTTCAATAATATTTTTTGGATGCTGCGCTCCCGCTCGTTTTGGAGAAATAAATGGACCTTCTAAATGAATGCCAAGCACCTCTGCTTCTCCGGGTGGATTGCTGCTATATATATATTGCGCAACGTTTTGCAAAGCACGTTCAATATCCGCAATCGGTGCGGTCATCGTCGTCGCTAAAAAACTTGTTGTGCCTTCCTTTGGCAATGTTTTTGCCATTGTGCGCAACGATTCGTCTGTCGCATCCATTACATCAGCTCCAGACGCGCCGTGGATATGGACATCAATAAACCCTGGTACAACGGAGAAACTTGGGTCAAGCTCTATCACCTCCGCTTCACTAGAAGCTGGGCATGAGGACATCGGCCCTACTTCAATCACTTTGTCTCCCTCTGTCAGCACATATCCTTGCTCGATTTTTCCTGTTTCCGCATATATAACCGCATTTTTAAGCAACCATCGTTTCACTGATTATTGCACCTTCTTTCTATATAATTATATTAACATCATATCATCTAGTTGTCTATACCACTATATATTTTGTATCGTTCGAAATAAACGCATCATTACTCATTAGCTTCCCTATTCTTTTTCGCTCTGCCATCAAAAAAAACAGCCCCCGCTGCTTAGGGTAGCGTCAAAAGTTTTATGAAAACTCCACATCCGCCATCCCATGGAGCATCGTAAGGCATCCTTGGAGC
>NZ_QCWL01000001.1:2331551-2342319 GCF_003064505.1 Geobacillus sp. LYN3
AGCTTTTTTTATTCTAACCGTTGAAACTCAATGAAAAACAGTGAGTGTGGAGGATAAACTTTTGACAATACCCTGCTTAGACAAGGGGGCATATTATGTTTCATGAGGACCGTTTGGCAAATAAAACGTAAACGTCGTTCCTTCATGAAGCTTGCTATGAACGGAAATCGTCCCTTTATGGGCCTCAACGATATTTTTCGCAATGGCAAGGCCCAATCCCGTTCCCGAGCGGCCGCGCGTACGCGCCTTATCCGCTTTGTAGAAGCGTTCAAACACAAACGGCAAATCTTCTTCTGGGATGCCGGAGCCGGAATCTTGGACATGAATCGTGACGCCGTCTCCGCTTCGCTCAACAATGATCTTGACCATTCCGTTTTTATCCGTATGACGAATCGCATTATCAATTAAATTCGTCAAAACTTGCTCGATCCGGTCTGGATCCATCGTAATTTGGATATCCTCATTTTTAAACTCCGCCGACAAATCAATTTGTTTTTCTTTTGCTAGCCCTTGGAATTTGCGAATAATCCGCTCAATATACGGAACGAGCTGAACGGTTTCGTAATCTAATGTAATATGCCCCGCTTCCATGCGCGCCAAATCAAGCAAGTCATTGACAAGACGGCCTATGCGCAACGATTCGTCGTAAATCACTTTTGCCATTTCTTTCTTTTCTTCATCCGTTGCCGCAATATCATCAATAATCGCTTCGCTATACCCTTGAAGCATCGCAATCGGCGTGCGCAGCTCATGGGAAACGTTGGCGACAAAATCTTTGCGAAGTTTATCCAAGCGGCGTTCTTCCGTCATATCGCGCAGCACCGCTACCGCACCGCGTACAGTCGTTTTGCTGTAAAGCGGCGTCATCAAAATCACCCATGTCCGTCCTTGTAGCGACAATTCAATCGATTGCTCTTTCTCCTCGCGGACAACACGAATAAATAACTCTTTTACTTGCGGCGGCAACGGAGCCATCGTTTCCGCACCGTTTCCTTGCTCAAAATACCATGCTTGCAAAAACCGCTCCGCAGGCGGATTCGTAATTAATATTTCGCCATCGCGATTAAATGTAATAACTCCATCGGCCATACTGCTTAAAATGCTTGCTAACTGCTCTTTTTCCTGATTTAGGGCATTAATATTAAACTGCAGCCGTCTGCCCATCTGATTAAACGCCATCGCCAAGCCGCCAATTTCATCATCCGTTAAAATTGGCACCTTTGTATCAAACTTGCCTCGCGCCACTTCAAACGCTGCTTGCCGCATTTTCCGCAATGGAGCGGTAATACGGGTCGATAAGAAAAAGGCAAAAAATGTTGTTAACACAATGGCGATAAATGCCGCAAGAAAAATTAACTTTTTCGTTTGCCTTGTTGTATCTTCAATTGCCTGCAATGATTGGTAAATAAATACTCCGCCCCGATTTCCATTTGCCATTTCAAGCGGCACGCCAACAATAATCACATCACTGCTATATCGACTTCTGCCGGTTTGTACGTTTGGCAAATAGGTTTTCTTTTTTACGTTTTTTCCTTCTGTCAATACTTTTCGCAAATCTTTATCTTGCTTAATGAATGATAACGGCAGATCCCGCAATTCATCGTTTGTAGGAGAATACCAGTAATGCGATGAATCAACAAAAATAACAGCTTTAGACATATTACCGACAAGCGTCCATGCAATGGAACGGGCCAGTTTTTCGTCTTCGTAATCATGCATTACTTCCGATATTTTTGTTGCTAGCTGAGTTAATTCTTTTTCCGCTTCTTGCACATAATAATTTTCAAAAAATTTCAACAAGAGAATCGTAAGAACAAATAACACACACGAAACGAGCAATAATATAGTAACCCATAATTTCCCGACTACGCTGCGAAAAAGCCACATTAGTCATTCACTACCTCAAATTTATAGCCAACCCCCCAAACGGTTACGATCATCTTTGCCGCCGTTGGGGAGACTTTATTCAACTTTTCACGCAAACGTTTAATATGGGTATCTACCGTGCGCAAATCGCCAAAAAATTCGTAGTGCCATACTTCTTTCAATAGCTGTTCACGGTCAAATACTTTATCTGGAGATCTTGCCAAAAATAGAAGCAACTCGTATTCCTTCGGCGTTAAATTCACTTCCTGACCGTCAACCGTTACGCGATGGGCATCGTTATCAATTGTTAAATGCGGAAAAACGAGCACATCTTTTGCGGTCGTGTCAGCAAGAACATACGCAGTATTCGCCGCACGCCGCAACAGCGCTTTTACGCGCAATACGACCTCGCGCGGGCTAAATGGCTTAACAATATAATCGTCTGTCCCTACTTCAAACCCTTGAACACGGTTTGATTCTTCCCCTTTTGCTGTCAGCATAATAATCGGGGTTGCTTTCTTTTCGCGAATTCCTTTACATACCTCAATACCGTCCCTCCCTGGCAGCATGAGGTCAAGCAAAATGACATCATAGTCGTTTTCGAGCGCTTTTTCGAGCGCGTCATCGCCGTTATCAGCCTCATCAATGATATAGTTTTCGCGCTCTAAATACATTTTTAGTAAGCGCCGAATGCGTTCTTCATCATCTACTACTAAAATTTTGACTTGTTGATCTTTATCCATAGAACATCCTCCCTTGTTCACTATTGTACAAAAATTCATGACAATTATCTACTTCATTGTAAAATAAGGATGCCAAGCCTCAGGCATCCTTTTATTCCAGTCATGTTGTCATGTTCCGGCGTATGAATGCAGCCCGGCAATCACTAAGTTAACTGCGACTAAATTAAACATAATGATCGCAAAACCAATGACCGCAAGCCATGCCGATTTTTCACCGTGCCATCCTTTTGACAAACGAAGGTGCAAAAACGCGGCGTAAAATAACCATGTAATGAGCGCCCATACTTCTTTCGGGTCCCAGCCCCAAAATCGAGTCCACGCAATTTGCGCCCAGATCATCGCAAAAATGAGCGCTCCAAGTGTAAATACCGGAAACCCGATGGCGACAGCGCGATAACTGATTTCATCCGTTAAATCTAAGTTTACGTTTTTGACAAGCGGCTGCAAGGCGGCGGCGATCCGCTTCCGCAGCACGAGACGGAGCAATGCATATAAAATCGCGCCCCCGATTAGCGACCAAATCACCGTATTTAATTTTTTCGCATTGATAATTGCCGGCATATAAACCAGCGGCTCAAAACGATCGGCGCTTTCTTTCACTAGCTTTCCTTCATGCGGCCCGACTAATGCAGGCATATGATAAACGACTTCCGCCTGTTGCTTGTTTTTATCGATCCATGTAAATTTTGCTTCATAGTCCGCAAGGCTGAATGCTGTTGATACAAGCACAAAGCCGAGCGTCGTAATTAAGCAGAACATGACGACTTCCAGCCAAAATGTTCGCTTGCTTGGCTTGGACTGGTCCACGACACGGATTAAATAAATGAGACCGGCAACAAAGCTAACAGCCAAAATTGCTTCTCCCGCCGCGGCAGTGGTCACATGGATATGTAGCCAGTCACTTTGCAATGCAGGAATCAGCGGCGTAATTTCGCGCGGAAACATGCTGGCGTAAGCGATCACCAATAAGGCGACTGGCAGTGCGAATAAGCCGAGAATGCTTATTTTATAAATAAAATAAATAATGATAAAGGCGGCGACAAGCATCATTCCAAAAAAGGTAGTAAACTCAAACAAATTGCTGACCGGGGCATGTCCCGCTGCAATCCACCGTGTAATAAAGTAGCCTAATTGTGACAGAAAACCGATAATCGTCGTGATAATTCCAAGTTGTGACCAGCGATTTTTTCCCGTTCGTTCCTTTCTTTTATCGCGAATCGCGCCGCCGAAAAAAAACGTTCCAATTAAGTAAAGAATAAAAGCAATATATAGTAACGTGCTACTGAGCTGCGCCATGCATTTGCCCTCCTTGTCCCGCTTTTGTCTCCTCATCCGCCTGATCGACCGGCATCGCTAATCCGGTTCCGTCAAGGATGCGGCGAATTTCATTTTTTAAACCAAACCAGTTTTTATTCGTATGCGCAGCAAGCCATACTTCGCCATTGACGCGCTGCAGCCAGATGCGGCGATGGTTCCAATACATTCCTTGGATGAGACCAATCATAAAGATCGCTCCGCCAACGCCTAAAATCCAAAGCGTAAAGTCGCGGCGCACAGTAAGTCCTGATACGTTTCTCGTCTCTAATCCAGCAAACTTCATTTTATACTTGTTATCCCCAAACGGTTCAATCGTTTGCTGAATGGCCACAAAGCTTACTTCCCCTTTCGGCTTATCAGGGGTAAACATTTTAAACAC
The DNA here is from genome assembly GCF_003064505.1 of Geobacillus sp. LYN3. Taxonomy (NCBI): domain Bacteria; kingdom Bacillati; phylum Bacillota; class Bacilli; order Caryophanales; family Anoxybacillaceae; genus Geobacillus; species Geobacillus sp. LYN3. The sequence continues at coordinate 2,335,857 of NZ_QCWL01000001.1, forward strand.
GAACGCCGGATTGTTTGGAATTTTTGATTTTGTAGCCGGATTCCCTTCCTCATCAAAATAAAAATCAGGAAAATAGCTTAATAGTTCTACCCGATAACCGTTGCCAAGGTCGTAGGAAGATTTCGGATTGTGCAAATCAATAACGACAGTGCCAAACGATTTTCCCGACGTTTTATCCATTAATTGAAACGCCATTTTATACGGCTCGTTTTGTTTAAAATCGACTTGATATAGCGCGTAATGGTCATATTTCAACGGTTCGTTGACACGTATCTTATACTCTTTTATTTTTTGCAGCTTCGGTTCTTCACCGGCGACAATAGGACCGACACGTTTGTAGAGTACAACGTTCGTTTGGTAATTTTTTGCTACCGTGCCGTTGCCGACGCGATCAATCGCCGCATTAAACACTTCATTTTCTTTTCCTTTTTCATATGTCTCATAAATAAACTTTTCGCTCTTTAAAAAATATTTTCCTTGTGTACCGGGAATCTCTTTTGTTTCTCCTTCGCGAATCCACAGCACCTCATCGACATACATTCCCGGAACAAAGCGAAGCATCGCTCCAATTAAGAAAATAATTAATCCGATATGATTGACATAAGGGCCCCAGCGGGAAAAACGGCCTTTTTCCGCTAAAATATTGCCGTTTTCTTCACGAATATGGTAGTGGCGCTGCGCCAATTTTTCTTTCACGCGTTTTAGCACATCATCGGCATCATCGACTTTCGAAACACTAAATAACCGCTGCTTCCGCAAAAAGTTCGGATGTCTTGTGACGCCTTGTTTTTTCAACGCGCGATAAAGAGGAATCACACGGTCTAAACTGCAAATGACGAGCGATACGCCGATTGACGCAATTAAAAGCATATACCACCATGACTTATACAAGTTATTAAATCCGAGCTTATAATATAATTTTCCTGCCCATCCGTATTGATCGGCATAATATTCAGCAGGGCTAACATTCGGCGGAATATACATTTCCTGTGGAAAAATCGTTCCGATCGCTGAGGCGATGAGTGTAATAACAATAAGCGCCACTCCGACCTTCACGGAAGAGAAAAACGCCCAAATTTTATCGATAATGGTCTTATTATATGTTTGGGAACGGCGCGCGCTCCCTTCATAGCGCATGTCCAAAAGTCGCTTCTCTGTATTTTCCTCAAGCGGTTTTCCGCATGATTCACAAAAAAAAGTCCCATGTGGATTAACATGACCGCATTCGCATTTGACATGTTCCATTGGCAAAACTCCTTACGGTTTAATGCTTTCCATGTACTGCTTTACCATTTCTTCCGTCATTGTTCCTGTGATGATTTTTTTGACTTTGCCGTTTTTGTCGATTAAAAAGGTTGCTGGCAATCGATCGACATCATATGCGTTCATGACTTGATCTTCACGGTCAATCATAATTGGAAACGTCAAACCAAATCGATCGGCGAATTTTTGCACGCTCAACTTCGGCTCGCCAACGTTGACCGCCAATACTTCGACCCCTTGCTTTTTATATACGCCATACTGGCTGTTGATGTATGGCATTTCCTTTTCGCACGGCTTACACCACGTTCCCCAAAAGTTTAAGAACACCCCTTTGCCGCGATAATCCGAAAGACGGTGTTCTTTTCCGCTTAAATCGGTCAAGACAAAATCCGGCGCCGTCGAACCAACTTTTACCCTTTCTTTTTCTGTAAAAAAGTTGGAATAAATCGTATATCCTACCGCCGCCAATAATAACAACAAAACAATCGTTCGCATGATAAGGCGTTGTTGTTTTTTCATATTCCTAACCCCTCGAAATCATAATATTCCATTTTCCATTATAACAGTGTTATTTATAGTGAAAATTCATATTATATGAAATTTATGTGACAATGTAAACGGTTATTTTCCACCGCCTGACAACGCAAGCGCGCGCAGCTGCTTTACTTCATGCGGTGTAAGTTTACGATATTCACCAGGGTTTAACCCTTTTAAATCGAGAAAAGCGTATCGCTCTCGCTTTAGTTTCATCACTTTGCATCCAATTGCTTCAAACATTCGGCGCACTTGGCGATTCCGTCCCTCATGGATGCGAATTTCAATAATGGCTGTTTGTTTTTGTTTATTGTGAGAAAGCAGTTTTACTTTTGCCGGCGCCGTCATGCCATCTTCGAGCATAATTCCTCTTTCAAGCTGTTTTAATTGCTCCCGTGTCGGAATCCCTTTCACTTTTGCGATATATACTTTCTCGATTTCGTAACGAGGATGCATTAATAAATTGGCAAAATCCCCATCGTTCGTAAGCAAAAGAATTCCGGACGTATCATAATCGAGACGGCCAATCGGGTAAATGCGTTTATCAACATCTTTAAAAAAATCGGTTACGACTTTCCGACCTTTATCGTCTTTTACGCTTGAAATGACCCCGCGCGGTTTATAAAAAAGATAATATACTGGCTCCTCTCTTTCTACCGGTATCCCATCTACTTCCACTTTATCCTGAGGACCTACTTTCACGCCAAGCTCGGTAACGACTTTCCCGTTTACCTTTACTTTTCCTTGCAATATGAGTTGTTCTGCTTTTCGTCTTGATGCGATGCCTGCATGAGCAATAACTTTTTGCAATCGTTCCATCACTGTTTCACCTCTTTCATCATCTTACTCTTTCGATCCAAAAGATACAAGCATGCTCTCTCACTATTTTTATCATACTCGCCCTTTTTCGACAAATACAAAAGTTATATCGATAGAAAACGACAAAAAAAAGCCGCCTAATCATAGGCGAGCTATCTTCCAAAGACAAACAGCACAATAAAAAAGGAAACGATAAAGCTGAGAATATCTGCTAAAATTCCTACTTTGAGCGCATCTCCCATCTTTTTAATGCCAACGGCGCCAAAATAAACGGTTAAAACATACAACGTTGTTTCCGTGCTTCCTTGTATGGTGGATGCAAGCCTGCCAATAAACGAATCGGGACCATATGTAGCAATTAAATCGGTTGTCATCCCAAGCGCAGCGGTGCCGGAAATGGTGCGAATCATCGCCAGCGGCACCACCTCAGCCGGAAGACCGATCGCATCAGCAAGCGGTTTAATCCCGTTCATCATATAATCAAGCGCGCCAGACGCGCGGAAAATGGCAATCGAAACAAGCATGCCGACTAAATACGGAATAAGCGAAAAGGCAATCTGTATCCCTTCTTTTCCGCCTTCGACAAACGCTTCATAAGTTGGCACTTTTTTTACGGTTCCGTATAAAAGAATAAACGCAATGGTTACTGGAATAAGCCAAGTAGAAAGGAGTTGGATGAACGCCATTACCGCTTCCCGCCTTTCCGCATGCGTTTCCAATAATAATAACGGTCGATGAAAATCGCGCCAACCGTTGAAATGGTTGAAGCGACGAGCGTAGTCCCAATAATTTCTCCAGGCGATGCCGAATCATATGTCATGCGAATCGAAATGACCGTCGCTGGAATAAGGGTGATGCTTGATGTGTTAATTGCTAAAAACGTTACCATCGAACGACTTGCTTCGTCTTTATGGCCATTGAGCTTTTTCAATTCTTCCATCGCCTTAATCCCCATTGGAGTGGCGGCGTTGCCAAGCCCGAACATATTGGCAATCATGTTGGAGACGATATAGCCAAGCGCTGGATGGTTTGCTGGCACTTCCGGAAACAAACGGCGGACAAGCGGTTTGAAAAAAGCAGCAAGCCTCTCAAGAAGACCGGCTTCCTCGGCAATTTTCATTAATCCAAGCCAAAACACTAATATGCTGATCATGCCGATGCTGATTGTGACCGCTTCTTTCGCGCTTTTAAAAATCGCTTCATTCACTTCATTCATCGTACCGTTTATCATCGCAAAAACAATTCCAATAATGGCCATCGCTACCCAAATAAGATTAACCATCGCTTCCCACACCTAAAAAATGAAATGCGTTCCAAATGGAATGGTTCGTTTCCTTGCTTACGCCCTTTTTATACAAAAGCGGAACTTCATCCACCGCTTGATCCCCTAAATACAGCACCGCTTTCCCAACGACGGTCGGAATGCCCCTTTCGTCTTTCTTCCAATCTTTTTTCGGACGAAGAAGATAAATTTTTACGTGCAGTTCTTTGATTTCTTCTTCCGTCACAGGATATCGCAAATCACGGCTTGCTTGTATGTTTTTTCTGTAAAAGGAATCACGAATTTTTTTCACCATTCGTTTTCGGTTTACTTTTGCAATCATATAATGGCCAAAGCCATATTCATACATGGCAATATGGTCATTCCAATCATCCGGTGCATCCAATGTTACCGCAATTAAATCCATTCCGCCTTTGGAAGCGGTAGTCACAAGCGTTCGCTTTGCCCGTTTTGTATAGCCGGTTTTTCCTCCGGTGCAATACTCATACAAACTAGTGAGCAGCTTATTTTTATTCCTCCATACCCGATCCCAATCTTCTCCGGGAGAAGCAGGAGCCCGGTATACTTCTGTTCCGGAAATTTTGCGAAACTCCTTATTTTTCATCGCATACTGCATAAGAAGCGCCATGTCATAGGCAGTGGAATAGTGATTTTCCGAATCGTCTAATCCGTGTGGATTGGCAAAATGGGTATTGCGCATGCCGATTTCCGCTGCCTTTTGGTTCATTAAAAAAACAAAGCCTTCCACGCTGCCACCCACATGTTCGGCAATCGCCACCGCCGCGTCATTTCCGGAACGCAGCATCGTCCCATAGACAAGATCGCGAAGCTTTATTTTTTCTCCTTCCTTTAAATAAATCGACGACCCTTCTGTATGAACAGCGCGGGCGCTTACCGTTACCGTGTCATCCATTTTGCCTGATTCGATCGCTAAAATCACCGTCATAATTTTGGTAATGCTTGCAATGCGCCGCTTCGTATGCGCGTCTTTTTCAAATAATATGCGTCCGGAATTCTGTTCCATCAAAATGGCGCTTTGCGCACTGACTCCGTTCATTGCCTTTGCCCGATCCGGAATACATGAAAAAAGCATCATCACCGCTGCGATGAACAGTGCAATTTGTTTCCGTATCTTCATGTAATCCCCATCCCTTTTGCTGTTTTGTACAAGTGTATGCGCCAAAAAATATAGATATGATTGTAAAATGTACAAGTTCATCAGCACAAACGTCATTTGCAAGTATACAAATCCGCCTTGTTAACGAACGAAAAACATGATAGCTTTCACTTGTAGATGACGCTAACGCAAGAAAGACGAAGGATACCCTTCGCCTTTCATTAAAACGGTTTCCAGCGCAATTTTCTTGCCTGCTCAAACCGTTCTTCCACATCGCGCCAATGAACAACATTCCACCAGCTGTTAATATATGCTGCACGGTCGTTTTTATATTGTAAATAATAGGCATGCTCCCAAACGTCTATCACAAGAAGCGGAATCGTATCCCATTGCGTCATGAATTGATGCTTTTCCGTCTGTAAAATTTCTAAGCGGTGCGACCGCGGCGACCAAACGAGCAGCGCCCAGCCGACTCCTTCGACGCTTTTTGCCGCCTCGGTAAAATGACGCTTAAATCTTTCAAAACTTCCAAAATCTCGTTTTATTTGTTCTAGCAACTCACCGCGCGGTTGGCCGCCGCCTTTTGGATGCATATTATTCCAAAAAATCGTGTGCAAATAATGTCCAGAACCGTGGAACGCCGCTTCCCGCTCCCAATGCTTCAACAGTTCATAGTCATTTGTTTCGCGCGCTTTTTTCATCATTTTTTCCGCTTTATTTAAGCCGTCCACATAGCTTTGATGGTGCTTTGTATGATGCAGCCGCATAATTTCTCTGGAAATATGCGGCTCAAGCGCATCGTAGCTGTATGGAAGCGGCGGAAGGACGTGTCTTCCTGCTGCCACATATGTTTGTTGTCTTTCTTCTGCCTCGCTTTCTTCTTCCTGTTCGCTGGCCGTTTGTTGTCTTTCTTCTGTCCCGCTTTCCTCCTGTCTGACGGCCGTTTGCTGTCTTTCTTCTATCCCGTTTTCCTCCTGTCCGATGGACGTTTGTTGTCTTTCTTCTGTCCCGCTTTCCTCCTGTCTGATGGCCGACTGTCCATTTTGCTGAAACACCAGCGCTTTTTCATATACTTCGTCCACCATGCGCTGAAGTTCATAAATGGCGTCCTCTGTCCATGCGTCGCCATGATGTTCGATGTAGGAAAGCAATGAATCAACGCGGCAATCGCCGCCGTCCTCCCCCCGCTGAAGCAAAATTTGCTCGACTTGTTTTCCCCATTCTTTTACTTCCGCCACATATTGTTGAATTCGTTCTTGTTCATTCATCTTGAAAAACCTCCCTTAATTTTTATCACCATATCGTATGCCCACTACCTAAAACTCGTTCTTGTCCGCATTCACCCATTTTCCTACATATAAATCGAGATGAGGAACAAGTCAACTACCCAACGGCTAAAGCCGTGGGCTTGCAACTAGCCTAATTGGCTGCCGCGTTCGGCTGGTTGA
>NZ_QCWL01000001.1:2342419-2350633 GCF_003064505.1 Geobacillus sp. LYN3
CTACCTTTCTAAATCCAGTGTACTTATATTGAACGAAAAATTCAATATATACTGAAAATATAAACCCCGCCTGCCTCCACAGCTAAAGCAGTGGGCTTCCAGCGGATGTTCTCGTGAAAAACACATTGGAACAATATTTACGAACAAACGTATACGATTTCCCTGCTTTACATCGCTTTCACCGGGGCATTCAATTAGAAATGGTTATTTTTCAATGTTTTTTGCGCGAATTGGAAGAAATGGAGCTAAATAAAGAAGTGCTTGGCGTCCTGACGCCGCTTATGGCGAACCATATGGCACGAGAAGAATGTTATTATTTGCAAAAACTAGCTGAAACGACGTATGAAGTAAAACCGCCTGCCTGCGACCCGACAAAACCAAGGACAGAATGATGAACATCAAAAAAGCTGCCCCAGATGTGGGACAGCTTGCGTTCAATTGGATTGTATCATTTTCGTCCGATAATCCGTTTCATAAAATTCCAGCTCTTCACGAATTGTCTGAAACTCGCTTTCAAGCGATAACAACAAAGCTTTCAACGAAGGCGGAGGGGTTTGACGAAACTTAATCGAGTTGCGTCCCGTATAAGCGGAACGGCTATCTTCATACCACGCATCGCTTTTTGGCGTAAAATATTCGGCAATACATAGATGATAGACACGATACAACGTTTTTTCCGCCGCCGCTTTACGAAATGGTTCATCATTTAATATGATACGGCACGCCTCAAGCCCCTCCTCGCAATATACAACGAGGCGGCGTAAATTCGAAAGCAATAATTCATAATAGGCTTTGTCGCCTCCTTCTTGTTCCGCCAATAGTTTGGTCAATGTTGTTTCATTTAAATAATTGGAAATCGTCTGAACGGTTTTTTGCAAAAAGGCTTCTACTTGTTTCGTTTGATTCAAAGCCATTGAGTTCCCCATATTCACAAGACCCCCATATCGGTTTTAAGATGGCTGGCGAATAAAAAGAAGCGGTGATGTTAAATGATATTCGCCATTTGTCTGCAATGATGCAAATATGTCTGGAAGCTTCGTAAATTCCATATGCGCAAAATAGCGGCGAAATTCTTCTTCCTCATTAATATATACTCGCTTACGGTGCCGGAAAGCCGGATTTTGCAATAAACATACGAAAGCAACGATATCGCGGAAATAGACGTCACGCCCTAAAACAGTAAAAATCGGATTTTGTTCATACGGCGTAAACGATGAAATAAATTCCTCAAAATAGCGCAAATATAGAACGTGAAGCGTTTTTTCAACCCCATCTTCGCGAAACGTTACTTCCGAGCGGCTGAAATAATCTTCAAACGTATTCGGCTTCGATTTTTCCAGCTCATATCCTTGCAAGCGGCAAATCCACATACAACAAGCCCCCTTATCATGCCAAAAAAACGAAAATATAAAGTTATTCCTATCTTATCATACTCATGTTGATTCGTTAAAATTTTCTTCAAATTTTTCGAAAAACAAATCAGCTTCTTTCTCCACCTCATCATCTCCCTGTAATTCCGGAAGCGGAGGCAGTTCCTCCAACGTTTTCAAACCGAAGTAGTCAAGAAACTCCTTCGTCGTGCCATATAAAATCGGGCGCCCCGTTCCTTCCGCACGCCCGACTTCCTTTATAAGCGCTTTGGCAATTAGCGTTTGTATCGGTTTATCGCTTTTCACCCCTCGAATTTCTTCAATTTCCGCTCTTGTAATCGGTTGGCGGTAAGCGATAATCGCCAATGTTTCTAACGCCGCTTGCGACAACGAAGTCGAACTTGGCGATTCAACAAGCTTTTTTAAATATGGGGCATGTTCTTTTTTTGTCGCCAGTTGAAATACTCCTGCTAATTCAATAAGCTGAATGCCGCGCTTTTGCTGTTCATACTCCTCTTTCAGCATATGAATGATCGCCTGTGCTTGTTCTTCTTCAATTTCTAAGACGGCGGCAATTTGCTGAAGCGACAATCCCTCATCACCTGCAGCAAATAGCAGTCCTTCGACAATCGCTTTATATTCATTCATCTCCATGTTGTTCCATCCTTTCGTTGCTAGAGATGAAAATATCGGCAAAATTTCGCTCTTGCTCAATAATAATCGCATTTTTTTTCATTAATTCTAAAATCGCTAAAAATGTCACCACAATGTGTCCACGGTCATAATATGGAAATAAATCATAAAAATTTTTTCTCGTTTTTGTACGCCTCAGCTCCTCCAAAATTTCCTCCATCCTCTTTTCGATCGAAATGTCTTGACGGGTAACTTTCGTGTGAAGCGGTTTTTGCAATTTTTTGCGGCGCAATAGTTTTGACAGCGCGCCAAGCATATCGTAAACATTTACATCGAGCGGCCGCTTCATCATTTCTTTTTCGTCTGCATACATACTTAAATCGCTCGGCGGCTTTGTAAATAAAAGCGCTCGCTCTTCTTCCTTCTTTTTCAATGCTTGCGCCGCTTCTTTAAATTTTTTGTATTCTAACAACCGCTGCATTAATTCTTCACGCGGATCGCTTTCAGGCAGTTCCACACCTTCATCCAATATTTCTTCTTCATGTTTTGGCAGCAACATTTTGCTTTTGATCGCCAAAAGCGTTGCCGCCATCACCAAATATTCACTTGCGATATCCAGCTGCAATTCTTGCATCGCATGAATATATGCCATATATTGCTCGGTAATTTGCGCAACAGGAATATCATAAATATCGATTTCGTAACGATTAATTAAATGCAACAAAAGGTCGAGCGGACCTTCAAACGCATCAATTTTCACATTATATTGCACGTTCATCCCACCATTTTCATTACGCTATCGTTAAGTATAGATGATCATCTAACATTGTCCAAGCAAATTTTTCACGTCTAATATGATACAATTGATACAATACGGATACAACAATAGAAAGGTTGTGAAACGATGTATCCTGACGCTTATATCCGCTATTTAATTCATTTTCATACAGACCGTGATTATTTTGAATGTCATGAAATATTAGAAGAGCATTGGAAAAAAGACGGCTACAAAAAAGTATGGGTCGTGCTTATTCAAATTGCCGTAGCGCTGTACCATCATCGCCGCGGCAACAGTCAGGGGGCGCTGCGTATGATGCGAAAAGCGCTATCACTTTTACAAAAAGAACAAAAAGCGGTTCGCGAGTTAGGGTTAGATGAACAGCGGCTTGCCAAACAGCTGGAACATTATATCGAACGTATAGCACAAAACAAGGCTTATAAAAGCATCGAGCTGCCTGTTTGCGATGAAACATTGCGGAAAATGTGTCAAGCGATATGCGATGAGCGCGGGATTTCTTGGGGAAAAGCAAGCGATATGAGTGATGTATTTTTAATTCACAAACATAAATTGCGCGATCGCTCAGATGTGATCGCGGCACAAGAGGAAAAGAAAAAGAGTAAAGAGCTGCCAAACCACTAAACGGCAGCTCTTTCGTTAAAACTCACATTTATCCAAAAAAGACGCGGTAAATTCATTTGCCTGCAGTCGATGATTAGGATACATATCCTTTAACGCCTTTACCATTTGTTTTCCAATACCTTGATGACGGTGCGAAGGATTTACACTAATATGTTGAATTTCGACAACGTCCTCGTCTCGCAACAGCACTCCGATAATGCCAATAATATCCTCGTTCTCTTTCCATAAAAACAGTTGCCAATCATCGTTTGTTTCGTACTGTTTGATCGTTTGCTGCAGTTTTTTTAAGTCTTTTTCTGTCGGCATGAACGACAGAAGACCCATGGCAATTTTTTCATAGTTTTTTCGATAACGAATCAGCATAAAAACTCCCTCATTACCGACAAAGACTTTTCCAAAATAGAAAAGTGCTTCCGTCATTTTCTCATTACGTATTATAAACGTTCTTAGTTATATTGTGAACTCTTTCATGCATTTTTACTCCAATTAAGCAAACGTGCGAAGAAGATTTGCCATCTCAATGGCGCTTACCGCAGCTTCCCATCCTTTATTTCCCGCCTTCGTTCCGGCGCGTTCAATCGCTTGCTCAATCGTATCTGTCGTTAATACTCCAAATATAACCGGTGTTCCCGTTGATAAAGCTGCGTGGGAAACCCCTTTTGCTACTTCATTGCATACGTAATCGTAATGGCTTGTCGCCCCGCGAATGACCGCGCCAAGCGCAATGACGGCATCATATTGCCTCGATTCGGCTAATTTTTTCGCTATAAGCGGAATTTCAAACGCTCCTGGCACCCATGCTACTGTCACATCGTTTTCATTGACCCCGTGCCGTTTGAGGCCATCCATGGCGCCAGATAATAACTTGCTCGTAATAAATTCATTAAAACGGGAAATGACAATGGCAATTTTTAATCCTGTACCGACTAAATTTCCTTCCATTACTTTCATCGTAAATCCTCCTATCTTTTCCGCCCACCGTATTCATCATAATACAAAAAAGCAAAAATGGCGAACATGTTTTTTAAAAATGCAACATATGTCCTAATTTTTCATACTTCGTCCGCAAGTATTTTTCATTTTCCTTGTTCGCCGGCATTTGCAGTGGAACACGCTCGACGACTTCAAGGCCGTGTCCTTTTAATCCAGTGATTTTCCGCGGATTATTTGTCAATAGTCGCATTTTCGTCACGCCGAGATCTTTTAAAATTTGCGCGCCAATCCCATAGTCACGCAAATCGGCAGGGAATCCAAGCCTTTCATTTGCTTCCACCGTATCATAGCCTTGCTCTTGCAGCTTATACGCGCGCAATTTGTTGATTAACCCGATGCCGCGGCCTTCTTGACGCATATATAATAAAACGCCGCGGCCTTCTTCTTCAATTTGGCGGAGCGCCGCATGAAGCTGCGGTCCGCAATCACAACGGCAGGAGCCAAACACATCGCCTGTTAAGCATTCGGAATGAACCCGAACAAGCGTCGGTTCATCTGGAATGATTTCGCCTTTGACTAAAGCAACATGCTCTTTTCCATCAACAATATTTGTATAGCCAATTGCTTTAAACTTGCCAAACTCTGTTGGAAGCATCACTTCTACTTCGCGTTTCACTAATTTTTCTTTTCGTCTCCGATACTCGATTAAATCTTTAATCGTGATCATTTTCAAATCAAATTCATCAGCGATTTTTCTTAAATCCGAAACACGCGCCATCGTGCCATCCTCTTTAATGATTTCGCAAATCACACCGGCCGGCTTTGCACCACATAATCGCGCTAAATCAACCGCCGCTTCCGTATGGCCGGCGCGCCGCAATACGCCTCCTTTTTTCGCCACAAGTGGAAAAACGTGCCCAGGACGTTTAAAATCGCTCGCTTTCGCATTCGGATCTAACAGCGCTTGAATCGTCATCGAACGTTCATAAGCGCTAATGCCTGTTGTCGTTGATTTATAATCAATGCTAACCGTAAAAGCAGTGCCATGAGAATCCGTATTATGATTGACCATTGGGGCTAAATCAAGCTTATCGGCTAATTCTTCCGTAATCGGAACGCAAACAAGGCCGCGTCCGTATTTAATCATAAAATTAATCACTTCTGGGGTCGCTTTTTCCGCCAATGCGACAAAATCTCCTTCGTTTTCACGATCCTCGTCATCACATACAATAATGACTTTCCCTTGCATCAATTCATAAATCGCTTCTTCGATCGTGTCAAACATCGTCAGCTCCTCCTTTATTGCTTACTTAAAACCGTGCCGTTCTAAAAATTCAAGCGTAATCGCCGACTTCGGTTCTTCTTTTTTTCCTTCCATGAACTGGGCAACATATTTTCCGATGACATCACATTCGATATTGACAATATCTCCTGGCTGTTTATCGCCTAAAATCGTTTCCGTGCGCGTATGCGGAATGAGTGAAATCGTAAACGTGTCATCGGTGAGTCCGAAGATCGTTAAACTCGTTCCATCGACAGCGACAGACCCTTTTAAAATCATATATTTCCGCAATTCCTGCGGGATTTTAATTTCATAATACACCGCATTCGCCGATGGCCATTTACGAATGATTTCACCGATGCCGTCGACATGTCCGGAAACGAAGTGACCGCCAAAACGGCCGTTGGCTGCCATCGCCCGTTCTAAATTCACTTTCGAACCTTTTGTTAACGTGCGCAGCGATGTGGCTCTTACCGTTTCCGGCATCACATCAACGGTAAACGATCGGTCCGTAAACGACGTTACGGTCAAACAAACTCCGTTGACCGCGATGCTGTCCCCAAGATGAACGTCTTCTAAAACTTTTTTTGCTCCAATCGTCATCACAATCGCTTCGCCTGACTGTCTCATTTGCTCGATCGTACCGACTTCCTCAATAATTCCTGTAAACATCGTGTACTCACCCTTTTATTTTGGTATTGCGACGATTTTTATATCTGGCCCGATCGTCTCTACTCGCCGAATTTCTAGCTGCATAACGTCAGCCATGCCGGCAAAACCAATTCCCCCTATTGGCGTTGGCGCTTGTTTTCCGCCAATGATCTTCGGAGCAAAGTATGCGACGATTTCATTAACTGCCTTGGCGCGCACGAAACTATCATGCACGTGTGATCCGCCTTCAACAAAAAGGGAAGTAATTCGTTTCTCACCAAGTACGCGCAGCAATTCATCTATATCAATATGCGGCTTTTTCATGGAAATAATTTGTACATTTTCTTTCTCATACCGCTTCCTTTTTTCAACGCTGATTTCACTGCCGACAACAATCCACGTTTCCGCTTGGCCATCATTGAGAATGTTTGCATCAAGCGGCGTGCGCAAATGCGTATCTAAAACGATGCGTATCGGATTTTTTCCACCTTCGGGAAGCCTTACGGTTAAACTTGGATTATCCGCAATAACGGTGTTTACCCCAACAAGAATCGCATCATGCACCGCCCGATAGCGATGCACATCTTCCCGGGCCGCTTCGGATGTAATCCATTTGCTTTCTCCGGTTGTCGTTGCAATTTTTCCATCAAGACTGCTTGCATATTTTAGCGTCACAAACGGCGTTTTCGCCGCAATGTAGTGGAAAAACACGCGGTTTAACTCATCCGCTTCCTCTTTCAGCACCCCAAGCTTCACGTCAATTCCCGCACTCCTTAGTTTTTCGATGCCTTTACCGGCTACGAGCGGGTTCGGATCTGTCGTTGCAATGACAACGCGTTGAACACCTGTTTCCACTAATAAATCGGCGCAAGGGGGCGTTTTCCCATAATGACTGCACGGCTCCAGCGTTACATAAACGGTAGATCCTTTCGCTTTTTCTCCCGCCATACGGATGGCATGTACCTCCGCGTGCAGCTCCCCTGCTTTCAAATGGGCGCCAAATCCGACAATTTCTCCATCTTTCACCACAACAGCGCCGACAACCGGATTAGGAGACGTTTGTCCAATTCCTGCTTTGGCGATTTCGATTGCTAGGCGCATATACTGTTCATCGTTTCGCATGGCGCTGCCTCCTTTTTTGGCATAAAGAAAACCCTAGGTCCAAAGTCCTAGGGCAGGATTATGCAGAATCACAATGATTACATTTTTGCGTACTAAAAACGGCATTATATAAGCGGGGAAGCAAGTTTTTCAGTTGTGTGAAAGAATATGTCTGTTTTTAGCCACAATTCATACAAAGACACGTTATCCAAAAAATAACTTAGACAGCTTTCTTTGTTGAAATATGGAAAAAATAACTCACATATTGCGAAAACGCCATTTATTCGCTACTCCACATAGCTATCCCCGCTAAATATCGCGTTCTATATTTTGGAAAGCGGAGTTGCGACAAACGAAACCGCTCCTTATCTAATATAGTACGGCCATGTGCATCTTGTGATCCTTCTCCCATCCAGACTATACTGTCGGCTCCGGAATTGCACCGGATCGTGCCTATACGGCTCGCGGGCTGAGAAGTGACACCACTTCATCACCGCCGGTCGGGAATTTCACCCTGCCCCGAAGGATACGAACAATATGGAATTTTTTTATTATTATATCACACAAAAACGGTTTGTCTATTCTTCCTTGATTGTGAAAATAAAAGTGAGGAGATTCGGCGCAAAAATGACCGCTTTTCACTATTTTGCAATAAACATCCAATAAATAACTCCCCACAAAAAGCTTGCTCCTAATAAAAGAAAAAATAGTATCCAATTGTTCCTCCTCATCATTTCACGAGAACATCCGCCGGAAGCCCACTGCTTTAGCTGTGGGAGGAAGGCGGGGTTTATATTTTTAGTATATATTGAATTTTTCGTTCA
>NZ_QCWL01000001.1:2350733-2367547 GCF_003064505.1 Geobacillus sp. LYN3
TCAACCAGCCGAACGCGGCAGCCAATTAGGCTAGTTGCAAGCCCACGGCTTTAGCCGTTGGGTAGTTGACTATCATATCATTGTTGTCCACATAAAAAAAGTAATATAATGTATTACGGATATGTTGAAAAGGGGTATTATTACGAAGGAGGATGACATTGTGAAACGAATGTTGATAGGATCTCTGCTTGCATCGTTGCTATTTACATTTCCTGCCATGGCAGCAGCAGATGCGGCAGAAGGCGATGTGATTATTACATTAGGCGAAAATTTAACCGAACAGCAAAAGCAACAAATTTTAAATGAAATGAATGCTCCGGACAATGCACAAATCATTACGGTTTCTAACGCGGAAGAACATAAATATCTCGATGGTCTTATTCCAAAAGCGCAAATCGGAACGAGAGCAATCTCCTCATCGATGATTACGATCGGTGCGAAAGGCTCTGGGTTGGACGTAGAAACTCATAATATCACATGGGTAACAGAAGAAATGTACACAAACGCCCTGATTACAGCGGGAGTGAAAGATGCGAAAATTTATGTCACTGCTCCGTTTGCAGTGTCCGGTACGGCTGCGTTAACCGGATTAATGAAGGCATACGAAGTCTCTTCCGATCAAGTCATTCCTGAGGATGTAAAAAAAGTGGCTACGGAGGAAATGGTCAAAACCGCAAAACTTGGGGAATCTATCGGAACGGATAAAGCGGTTGCCCTTCTTGCGAAAATTAAAGAAGAAATCGCAAATAATCCGCCGCAAACGGATGCCGATTTGCGCGCGCTTATTGAAAAAATCGCAAAAGACCTCGGAATTACGTTAACGGAAGATGAAATAAACAGTTTAATTTCGTTATTCAATAAAATGAAAAACGCTAATATCGATTGGAATCAAGTCAATGATCAATTAAGCAAAGCGAAAGATAAATTATCCTCGTTCCTTCAATCAGAAGAAGGAAAAACATTTATTCAAAACATTATCGACATTTTAAAAGAAATTTGGAACGCCATTAAATCAGCGTTTACTTCTTCCGAGCCGCAAAACAATCAATAAGGAAAAAGCGCCCAAACGTTTTTTGGGCGCTTTTTATTTGCAAACCTACTTATTCACTTTTGTTTTAAGCGGTACATCAAGCCGCACTAAATCTTCATACGTTTCCCGTTTAACAACGAGTTGTGCTTCTCCATTTTCCACAAACACGACAGCTGGACGTGGAATGCGGTTATAGTTGTTCGCCATCGAATAGCCATACGCCCCAGTGCAAAAAACGGCTAAATAATCGCCAGGGGATGCTTTTGGCAGCGGCAAATCCCAAATAAGCATATCTCCTGATTCACAACACTTCCCGGCGATGGCGACAATTTCATTTTTTTCGTCCAACACTCGATTCGCTAACACCGCTTCATACTTCGCATCATATAGCGCCGGGCGGATATTGTCGCTCATCCCTCCGTCTACCGCAACGTAATGACGGACATTCGGCACTTCTTTGCGCGAACCGATCGAATAAATCGTCGTTCCCGCATCGCCGACAAGGGAGCGTCCCGGCTCAATCCAGATTTCTGGCATTGGAATATTTTTTTCGCTTGCTTGTTTCTTTACTTCCTCTACAATTTGGTCGACGTATTCCGAGACAGGAATCGGGTCGTCATCACTCGTATAGCGAATGCCAAATCCACCGCCAAGATTGACAACCGTTGGAATAAATCCGTACGTTTCCTTCCACTGACCAATTTTTTGGAAAATTTTTTGTGCCGCCAACACAAATCCTGTCGTTTCGAAAATTTGCGAACCGATATGGCAGTGAATTCCCATTACGGAAAAATGCGGGGAAGATAGCGCTTTTTGCAGCGCTTCATCTGCTTGGCCATTGTTCAAATCAAACCCAAATTTTGAATCTTCCTGACCGGTTAAAATATAATCGTGCGTATGCGCCTCCACACCAGGGGTGACTCTTAGTAAAATCGCCGTTTTTTTTCCGTACTGCTTGCTTAGTTGTTCCAACAATTCCAGTTCATAAAAGTTATCGACAACAATGCATCCGACTCCATGGTCAAGGGCCATCATTAATTCGTCGCGACTTTTATTATTTCCATGAAAATGGATGCGTTCTGGCGGAAATCCCGCTTGCAATGCTGTATACAGCTCTCCTCCTGACACTACATCCAACGATAATCCTTCTTCTTCTGCTAACTGAACCATCGCAATGGAAGAAAATGCCTTGCTTGCATAGGCAACTTGTGCTTTGACGCCATGTTTTTGAAACGCTTCTTTAAACCCCCGCGCACGCTCACGAATGAGTGCCACATCATAAATATACAATGGTGTTCCATATTCTTTCGCTAAATCAACGGTATCGACACCGCCAATTTCTAAATGCCCCTTGTCATTGACACGGCTTGTTCCATGAAAAAACATACGAACCCCTCATTCCCGCAAAATAAAAATTATCAAACCGCATTAATTTATGCATGCAGAAAGCAAAAAAAGACAGTTAGCATGAGGTATAACTGTCTTTTGAAGAAAAAAGATTACGTATAAAGTATCATAATTATAAAAAAGTTGCAACTTCTAAGCGTGTTGATGAGCCAATAATAATCGGTCCTTTGAGCGGCTTTTTGCAAATTTATGATGGTTGCCTGCGGCGGTTTTGCGGATGGACGATGCTCGGTCTTACTTTTGCTCCCGCTACAGAACGACGGACGATAATTTGCATAAATGCGGCCGGATCAAACGGAATAAACGGCCATAAGTACGGCGTGTTTAATGAACGAATTCGAATCAGCAGAAGCAAATAAACCGTTGTGCCGATCACAAGCCCTGGCACTTTAAACAATGCCACCGCAATGACAAGAAACAATCGTGATATTTTATTCGCAATGCTCAACTCATAGCTTGGTGTCGCAAACGAACCGATGGCGGAAACAGAAATATATAAAATTACCTCCGGGACAAACAATCCGACATTGATCGCAATTTCTCCGATTAACACCGCGGCGATTAAGCCCATTGCGGTAGAAAGCGGCGTTGGGGTATGAATCGCTGCCATGCGGAGAAACTCAATTCCAAAGTCGGCTATTAAAACTTGTATGATAACTGGGATATTCGTCTGTTTGTTTGGCCCGATAAATGCCCATTTATCCGGCAACAAAGATGGTTCCAGTACGAACAGCACCCAAAGCGGCAATAAAAATAGTGATGTCAAAATGCCTAAAAAGCGCACCCAGCGTACAAATGTCCCGACCGCTGGAGATTGCCGATATTCTTCGGCATGTTGCACATGATGAAAAAACGTAGTAGGAGTTATAATCACGCTTGGTGACGTATCTACCATAATTAATACATGTCCTTCAAGCAAATGAGTGGCAGCAACGTCTGGACGCTCGGTATAACGGACGAGCGGATACGGATTATATCCTTGCTTCACTAAAAATTCTTCTATTGTTTTATCTCCCATTGTCAGTCCATCGATATTAATTTGTTGAAGTTCTTTTTTTACAAGTTCAACAAGCCCTGGATCGGCGACATCTTTAATGTAAGCAATACAAATATCTGTTTTTGAACGTTCCCCTACTTGTAAAATCTCAAAACGAAGCCGCTCATCACGAATGCGGCGCCGCGTTAGCGCCGTATTGATGATAATATTTTCTACATAACCATCACGCGCCCCGCGCACCACTTTTTCCGTATCTGGCTCTTCCGGCTGCCGCCCCGGATAGCTTCGTACATCAACGATAAACCCCGTCGATTCTCCTTCAATTAAAATGATGATTAACCCTGATAACAACCGATCAACAGCCTCATCTAAATTATTGACAGTGCTTACTTGTTGATGAACGAGGCGGTTTTCGATAATTTGCTTTGCCTGTGCCGTCTGCCGTTCGTTGTCATTAATACGGACAATTTGTTTTAATAGCTCAATTAAAAATTGCGTATCACATAAGCCGGTGCAATAATAAATATGTACTTCCCTATTTAATACATGAATTTTCCTTACCCCTAAATCAAAACTAGTTCCAACTCCAATTTTCTCCTTAAAAAATTTTTCATTGTCGACGAGCTTTTCCGAAATGGGAACTTTATTGGTGTTGGCTGTCACGATACTCACTCCTTTCAAGGATTAACTCCACTGCTTGTCGTGTAATTGGTGATCCGTACTTAATATGATCGCGATATCCCATTTTTCCAATATCACCGATTCCAACAATAACAGGAATATTTAATTGGTCTAAACAATATACAGTATCTCCATTAATACGGCTTATTTCTAGCTCGCGAATTCCCTCTTTATCCACTCCATATTCCGTCATGTTTCCGTCACGATCGATGCTTATATGCACTTTGGTCCATTCATGTTTATGAGTATTGGAAGCAACGGCAATCGCTCCTAATACTTCAATTTGTTCATGCGTTGCCACATATTTCAGCGCTTGCTCGCCCACTCCCTCGCCAATGGCTCCGCAATCATCAAACATGACGAATACGGGATCATACGGTGTTTGTAAAATAAGTTCAACGAGTTCTTCACCGGTTAGTTTTGTCGGATTGCCATGGGAGCGAGAAATGCATCGTCCCCCGATTTGTTCAGCAATATATTGAATTGTCCGGCATGCAAACTCATCGCCGTCTGTTACTAATATGACTCGCCTTTTTTTCATAATCGATTACCCTTTCGGTCTACATATAAGAGCGGTAAAAAATGAAAGTACAATGGTAAATGACAAAATGGCGCCGGCAAATTGAAACATCCCTGCACCAATGGCCAGCCATCCGTTTGACTCTTTTTGTACCAATACCCCTTTAATGAGAAAATAACCGAAACCGGTAATAGGAAGAGAAGCGCCTGCCCCGGCAATCGCAATAAGTCGATCGTAAATTCCGCTGATTCCCAAAATGGCGCCAACCGCAACAAGCAAGCTTATCATTTTCATTTGCGAAATCTTTCCAATATCCATTAAAGATTGGGCAATGGCACAAATCGCTCCTCCAACAATGAATGCCATTACATAATCCATCATGATTCCCCCTTTGCCGCTTCAATCACAACACCATGCGCAATAGTTGGAATCGACTGTTTTTGCTGCATCATCGTTGGGCTAAATAGCGCTCCTGTTGCGACAACGAAAATTTTTTGAAACGCGCCGCGTTCCATTTCTTTCAATAAATGCCCGTATGTTACTACCGCGCAGCAAGCACATCCGCTGCCTCCGGCAAATACTTTTTGATCCGGACAGTAAATCATTAAACCACAGTCGTTATAATTGCTCGTTACATCATAGCCTGATTCAGCAAGCAGCTGTCTAACAATAACGCTTCCTACTCTTGATAAATCCCCTGTTACAATTAAGTCATAATCTTCGGGAGAAACGCCTAAATCAATAAAATGTTGTTCAATCGTGCTTGCGGCGGCCGGTGCCATCGCCGATCCCATATCTAAAGGATTCGTCATTCCCTCATCAATCACTTTTCCGATTGTAGCAGCAGTAATGCGCCATCTTCCCCTTTTCCGTCCCATGACCAATGCTCCCGCACCTGTCACAGTAAACGTTGCTGTTTCCGGTTTTTGTACTCCCAATTCGGTCGGATAACGAAATTGCCGTTCTGCCGTGGCATTATGACTACTTGTTGCCGCTAATACTGTTTCAGCAAACCCGCCGTCAATTAACGCGGCGCCGACAGCTACTGTCTGCATGGAAGTAGAACAAGCTCCAAACATACCTAAAAACGGAGTGGGAATCGTTTGGGCGACATAGTTGGCAGTGACGTTTTGATTCAGCAAATCTCCGGCAAGGAAAATGTCGATATCGTTGAATGAAATATTTCCTTTTTGCAGGCAAACGACAATCGCCTCTTGCATTAAACGCCGCTCTGCCAACTCCCACGTCTTTGCCCCACAATATAAGTCATCGTGCGTAATATCAAAGCTGGCTCGAAGCGGACCTTCCGCTTCCAACGGTCCTACTGCCGTTCCAGTTTCCTGAATGTAAATATCATGTTCGAACACCCACGTTTGCTTTCCAACGAGCTTCATGGGAAATCCCTCTTTCTTCTTAAAACATGATGTAATATAAAATTCCAAGTAGATAAGCAACGACAATGCCATAAACAATCGCCGCACCGCCTGATTTAAACATTTGGCTGGCAATTCCCGCCGTCCATCCTTCACTTCGATGCTCGAGCGCGGCACTTGCTAACGCATTCGCGAAGCCAGTCATCGGTATAGTAGCGCCTGCACCCGCAAATTGACTAAAATCGTCATACTTTCCCGCCCCCGTGAGGACAATCGCCAAAAACATCATTGTCATCACCGCCAGCTGCTGAGCAGAAAGCAACGGCATAGACAGAAAACGGCTGTACCAATTTGCGAACAGCTCGGTCATCGCACAAAGCGCGCCGCCGACAACAAACGCTTTTAAGCTGTTAAACACATATGGGGGTTTAGGCTGGAATGCTTTCACCGCTTGGCGATAATTTTTTTTTAAATTCATGTTTTTCTCTCCCCCTTATCGCAAATAATCAACAAAATAGATCCATTGAAATAACGAACCAGCTATTTTTCCAAATACGATCGCCATCAATAAAATGACAATTTTATCATCAACGCCAATGCGTTTCGCTAAAATCGGCCATACGTTAAGCACTTCCGTCAGCGCGGCGGCGAGCATTCCGATAAATACCCCATGCAGTAAGCCAATTGGAATCAGCCAATATTTTGATATATATAAAACAGAGTGGCGCATGCTCAGCCATCCTCCTGCCACCGCGCCAGTTACTGCGCTCCATTCATAAGCACGAATCCGCTTCATCGTTTTTGTTAATTGCGTTAAGCGGGGAATAACGCCAAGAACGACTAAAAACGCTACAAATCCTGTTCCAACAGCGAGCCCTCCCGCGAAGCCGACAAATATAACGGTTAAAATCTCAATCGTCATCAATTTTTCTCATACTCTCTTTGTTTTCATGTAAAATGACGTATTGATCTAACGATTGTTGATAATTAAACATCTCGACTTCAAGAGGGCTGGGCTCCTCATTAATTCGCTTGCGGAACACATGATTAAAAAACAAAATCATTCCGATCCCTAATCCGAGTGAATAAGGAATTTGCAGCAACAAAGGCTTATCGATTTTTTTTCCGGTCATCATCTCATAAAGACGTTGATGCACTTCTTGCATGCTGACATCTTCATGAAAATTCATAATGGCCATTGCGGATCCGACGAAAAGCAACAGCCATATAAGCAGAAAATAAGGAGTGGAAAAACGCCGCTTTTGATAAACGACTTCAATAATGGTTTGCGATGGTCCAACTGTTTGCACATCTAATGAACCAACCCTTTCCATCATTGCTTGCATTACTTTCATCACATCAATAATGACGATATTTTTATCACTCGGTTGAATTTTATATAGCGGAATTATTTTTAATTGCTCCGCTACATCGCGATCATTTGCGATGATTTGCGCAACATCGCCAATCGTAACAACATCTCCCGGCTTCACTTGAACACGATGCCGGAGTTTAATAAAGACGGTTTTTTCCATCTGCCTCACACCTTAACCTTGTAGTTTTTTCATATGTGTAAAAAGGCGAAGCATATTGCTTTTCTTTAGTATGTTGGAGCAAAAAAGGAATCATACGATGATACAATGTTTACCAGCAATTTCATAAAAATAAAAAAGAATGGATGTCTACCCATCCATTCTCTCCTTTATTTGCTGTAAAATCTTTTTTTCAAGCCGGGACACTTGCACTTGAGAGATGCCTAATCTAGATGCCACTTCTGATTGTGTTTGATCTTTATAATAGCGTAAATATACAATGAGCCGTTCTCGTTCGTCTAGTTCTTCGATCGCTTTTTTTAACGCGATTTTATCAAACCATGATACTTCATCCGAATCAGCGATTTGATCAAGAAGTGTGATCGGATCGCCATCGTTTTCGTACACTGTTTCGTGAATGGAAGCAGGTGAACGGATCGCCTCTTGGGCAAGCACTACATCCTCCGGAGAAATCTCCAAATAATCAGCAATTTCCGTAACTGTTGGTGCTCGTCCCTGTTTTTTCGAGAGCTCATCTTTCGCTTTCCGGATTTTATTGCCCATTTCTTTTAAAGAACGGCTCACTTTTACCGTTCCATCATCGCGAATAAACCGCTGGATTTCGCCGATAATCATCGGTACGGCATATGTGGAAAATTTAACATCATACGATAAATCAAACTTATCGACAGACTTTAACAAGCCGATACAGCCAATTTGAAATAAATCGTCCGGCTCGTAGCCGCGGTTTAAAAAGCGCTGGACGACCGACCAAATGAGGCGCATGTTTTTTTCAATAATTTCATCGCGCGCCTCTTGGTCGCCTTCTTGGCTGCGGCGAATAAGCTCCTTCATTTCTTGATCTTTTATTGGCGTCTGATCTTGCTTGACATCGACATCCATAGGCATGTCTCCCTTAGTTACATAAGGCTTTGCTCTTCGTTATATATTTCTTCAAATAAACGGTTGTGCCTTTGTTCACTTCCGACTGCACGACGACTTCATCCATAAAGTTTTCCATGATGGTAAATCCCATTCCAGATCGCTCTAATTCTGGCTTTGTTGTAAACAATGGCTGGCGCGCCTCTTCAATATTGGCAATGCCAACCCCTTCATCTTTAATGGTTAAATGTACGACTCCGTCTTCAATCACAACGGAAATGTATACGATTCCGTTTGGATCGTTATTATATCCGTGAATAATCGCGTTGGTCACCGCTTCAGAGACAACGGTTTTGATTTCCGTTAGTTCATCCATTGTCGGATCAAGCTGTGCCACAAACGCAGCGACCGTAACGCGGGCAAACGATTCATTTTGGCTAAGTGCGGAGAATTGGAGGTGCATTTCGTTTCGCATTATGCCACCCCCAATGTCTCTAATGCGAATTGTTCATTGTTTTCTAAACGAATAATTTTAAACAGCCCAGACATTTCAAACAGGCGTTTTACCGTTGGAGAAATGGAGCATACAATCATTTCTCCGCCAAGGTTTTTAATTTGTTTATAACGTCCTAAAATCACTCCAAGTCCGGAGCTATCCATAAACGTCAAATGTTCTAAATTAAACACAATATGGCGAATCGACTCTCTTTCCATCGTATCCGTTACTTTTTCCCGAAGTTCTTCGGCTGTATGATGGTCAAGCTCTCCTGAAAGTCGAATGATTAATACGTCTTGTTTTACTTCAAAGTCCATCATCAGACTCACAGCGTTTTCCCCCTTGTTCATTTCGGATAGGGAGAAGTTTCGCTACATTCCGATAAAAATCCTGCTTGATGACAAAACTAGTGTCGATTCGCTAAATGTAGAAAACCTACTACAAAAGCTGACAATGTTTATGCGGATTTCGTAAAATTTTGCAACGTCCGTTTAAATAAATCCCACCAGCTTGCTTCTGCTACATTTTCTTTCGCAACAATTGGACTCCGCAGCAGTTCTTTTCCATCTTGTTTTAAAATCAGTACACCAAGCTCGTCTCCTTTTTTAATTGGCGCTTTTACGTTTTCTTTTGTTTGGATCACTTTTTCTATTTGATCGATAGATTGTCCTTTTTTCGTTAATACAGAGATTGGCTCTGATGTAACAAGAGCAATCGCTTTTTTCTTTCCTTTACTTACATTGACACGAGCAATGATTTCGTTCCGTTTATAAACTGGATGTGTTTTGTATTGACTAAACGCATAATCAAGCATTTTCGTAATTTGCGCATTGCGATCCTTTGGCGTCGATGCTCCAAATACGACAGCAATGACGCGCATGCCATTCTTTTTCGCCGTCGCGGTTAAGCAGTATTTCGCTTCGCTTGTGAATCCTGTTTTTAATCCATCCACTCCTGGATAAAATTTCACAAGCCGGTTTGTATTGACAAGCCAAAACTTTTTATCCGTGTTTTCTCGCAAATAATCTTCATATATTCCGGTATACTTCGTAATATCTTCATATTTAAGCAATTCTCGCGCCATCATCGCCATGTCATACGCGCTGCTATAATGTCCTTCGGCAGGCAACCCTGTCGAATTTTGAAACGAAGTGTTTTTCAAACCAAGTTCTTTCGCTTTCTTGTTCATCATCTCGACAAAAGCTTCTTCAGATCCCGCGATTCGTTCGGCCATGGCGACTGACGCATCATTGCCTGAACCGATTGCAATTCCACGCAATAGTTCATCCACCGTCATTTCTTCCCCAGGCTCTAAAAAGATTTGCGATCCACCCATGGATGCGGCATATTCGCTTGCCCGCACTTTTTCCTTATAAGAAAGCTCTCCCTTATCAATCGCTTCCATAATGAGAAGCATTGTCATAATTTTTGTCATACTAGCCGGCGGCAGTTTTTTATGGGCGTTTTTTTCATACAAGACAGTTCCGGTATCCCGTTCAATCAAAATAGCCGATTTTGCATCATTGGCAAGCTGAATCCCTCGTGTGTTTGTCTTGTTTTCTTCCGCATGGATGTTAGCGGAAATTGGCAATATGAAAATAGACGCAAAAAGAAGTAAGCGAATAAATAGCTTTTTCATCTCCCAAACCTCCATTCTTTATACATGCCATTTTTTCCAAATAAGATATTTTTATACAATAGAAGCAATGAATTTCAGCAGATTTTGTCCAAAAAAAATGGAGGCTGATCACAGCCTCCTTTTATGAAATCGTTTCGTATATGAGCGTTGGTTTGGCAACAGGAATTTGGGAGATTCGGATGCTTTTAGCAAGTTTTTGTTTCACTTCTTCGATATTTTCCGTATTGCTGTAAATCGTAACAAGCGATTCCCCTTTTTTCACTGGATCGCCGACTTTTTTACGCAAGGCAAGTCCCACAGAAAGGTCGATCGCCGATTCTTTCGTCGCCCTTCCCGCTCCAAGCAGCATCGCGGCTGTTCCAACTTCGTCAGCAATAATCTCCGCGACATATCCATCTTCCGGAGCTTCTAACTCCCATTGATATTTTGCTTGCGGCAGTTTGGATGGGTCATCGACAACCGATGCATCGCCGCCTTGCGCTTTTAGAAACACTTTGAACGTTTCTAGCGCTTTTCCTTCTTGAATCGATGTTTCTAATAACGCACGCGCTTCCTCTAATGAAGATGCTTTTTCCGCTAAATATACCATATAGCTTCCAAGCGTCAAACATAGCTCTTGTAAATCTTCCGGCCCTTTTCCTTTGAGTGTATCAATCGCTTCTTTTACTTCGAGCGCGTTGCCAACTGCGTATCCGAGCGGCTGGCTCATATCGGAAATAACCGCCATCGTTTTCCGGCCGACGCGCTTGCCGATTTCAACCATCGCTTTTGCGAGTTGTTTTGCCCCTTCTAAATCTTTCATAAATGCACCAGCGCCTGTTTTGACATCTAAAACAATCGCATCCGCACCAGCGGCGATTTTTTTGCTCATAATCGACGAAGCGATGAGCGGAATGCTGTTTACCGTTGCTGTGACGTCGCGGAGCGCATACAGCTTTTTATCAGCCGGTGTTAAATTGCCTGTCTGGCCGATAATCGCGATTTTATTTTTATTAACAAGCTCGATAAATTGGTTGTTGTCAATTTCCACATGAAATCCTGGAACCGATTCTAATTTATCAATCGTCCCGCCTGTATGTCCGAGGCCGCGGCCCGACATTTTCGCGACCGGCACACCGACAGACGCAACGAGCGGGCCTAACACTAGCGTTGTCGTATCGCCGACGCCGCCGGTTGAGTGTTTATCGACTTTAATTCCTTCGATTTTCGATAAATCGATGACATCTCCCGAATGAACCATCGCCATCGTCAGCGCCGCCGTTTCTTCTTCGGTCATGCCGCGGAAAAACACCGCCATCGCAAATGCGCTCATTTGATAATCCGGAATATCCCCGTTTGTATAGCCGCGAATGATAAATTCAATTTCCTCTTTTGTAAGAGCGTAACCATCCCTTTTTTTCGCGATTAAATCCACCATTCTCATACAATATCACCTTTTTCGTTTTTTGCCATTTCGGCGACAATCGCTTTGACTAACCGCAAAAAGTTTGCTTTTACTTTTTCCGTCGTTTCTATGACCTCATCGTGCGTAAGCGGCTGATCTAAAATCCCTGCCGCCATATTGGAGATGCAAGAAATGCCCAATACTTCCATTTGCGCATGGCGCGCAACAATCACTTCCGGTACGGTCGACATGCCGACCGCGTCACCGCCAATCGCGCGAATCATGCGGATTTCTGCTGGCGTTTCGTAAGAAGGACCGGTATTCGCTACATAAACTCCCTCTTGAATCGGAATGTGGAGATTCGCCGCTACCTCTTTTGCAATGCTGCGCAGCCGCTTGCTATAAGCTTCCGTCATATCCGGAAAGCGCACACCAAGCTCTGGGTGATTCGGGCCGATTAATGGGTTAGTGCCCATGTTATTGATATGGTCCGTAATAATCATTAAATCCCCCGGCTGAAACCGTTCATTCACCCCTCCTGCCGCGTTCGTTACGATTAGCTCTTTGACGCCGAGCGCTTTCATCACGCGGATGGGGAATGTCACTTGATCCATGCTGTACCCTTCATAGTAGTGGAAACGTCCTTGCATGGCGACAACGGTCGCACCTTCAAGCTGGCCGTAAACAAGCCGGCCGGCATGCCCTTCCACTGTAGAAACAGGAAACTCTGGAATTTGTTCATACGGAATTTTTACCGCTTGTTCGATTTCATCCGCGAGCACGCCAAGACCCGATCCAAGAATTAAACCAATTCGGGGCGGTGTCGGGAATTTATCTTGCAAATAACGAGCTGCTTTTTCAATCGCCTGTTTATTCATGATTTCCATCCTCCTATTTCAAATCAGCTAAAAAGCTTGTTCCGTGCGGCGGCATGTTCACTTGAAAGTTTTCTGCAATGGTTGCGCCAACATCGGCAAATGTTTTACGAAGCGGCAGCTCTTTTCCGCCGTTCATGCTTGGACTATAGACAAGAAGCGGTACGTATTCACGAGTATGGTCTGTACCGTGGTGGACTGGATCATTTCCATGGTCAGCCGTAATGATCAGCAGATCGTCATCCTTCAAAAGAGGAAACACGTCGGAAAGACGGGCGTCAAACTCCTCAAGCGCATCCCCGTATCCTTTTGGATCGCGGCGATGGCCGTACAGTGCATCAAAATCAACGAGATTGACGAAACTGAGTCCGGTGAAATCCATTTTCAGCGTGTCTACCAATTTATCCATTCCGTCCATATTGGATTTTGTCCGTAACGATTGCGTAACTCCTTCATTATCATAAATATCGGAAATTTTTCCGATTGCGATCACTTCATATCCCGCGTCTTTTAATTCGTTCATTACTGTACGGCCGAACGGTTTTAACGCATAATCATGCCGGTTCGCTGTGCGCTGGAAATTGCCAGGCGTGCCGATGAACGGACGAGCGATCACGCGGCCGACCATATATTTTTCATCAAGCGTTAATTCACGAGCAATTTTGCAAATGTGATACAGTTCTTCAAGCGGAACCACTTCTTCGTGTGCAGCAATTTGCAATACGGAATCCGCCGAAGTATAAACGATGAGTGCCCCTGTTTCCATATGCTCTTTGCCAAGCTCTTCAATAATCGCCGTACCGCTTGCCGGTTTGTTTCCGATAACTTTTCGGCCCGTTCGTTTTTCCAATTCGTCAATCAATTCTTTTGGGAAACCATTTGGGAACACTTGGAACGGTTTGTCAATATGAAGTCCCATAATTTCCCAGTGACCCGTCATCGTATCTTTTCCGGCGGATGCCTCTTGCATTTTTGTGTAATAGGCTAGCGGTTTTTCTGCTTTCGGAATGCCTTTAATTTCGCGAATGTTGCTTAAGCCGAGCTTCGCCATGTTTGGCATATGCAATCCGCCACGATACTCAGCAATATGTCCAAGTGTATCCGCACCTTTATCATTATACTTTTCGGCATCTGGCGCTTCTCCAATGCCGACAGAGTCCATGACAATTAAAAATACCCGTTTGTATGTATAACCCATTATTATGCCTCCTGTCTTCATCAAATGATCTATCTTTTTTATCATTCCCAAAACACTTATTCACACATCAACATTATATTGGTCAGAAGTCTGACAACCATATTATAAAACGTTTTCATAATTATGCGCAATAAAAAACAGAAAAGAGCACAATGAAAAACAGAGATGCGGAGTGCCAAAACAAAACACCCGCTCGCCACAAGCGGGTGTTTCTTGCAAGCAACAGAAAGCTATGCACGTGGATGGTATTGCTTATACACATCTTTTAAACGCGTTTTCGTAACGTGCGTATAAATTTGCGTTGTTGAAATATCGGCATGGCCTAATAATTCCTGCACGGCGCGCAAATCGGCGCCATTTTCAAGGAGATGGGTGGCGAATGAATGCCTTAGTGTATGCGGTGTCAGCTCTTTTTCGATGTTTGCTTCTTTCGCGAGTTTCTTCAAAATCTTCCAAAAACCTTGCCGTGTCAAACGTTCGCCATGATGGTTTAAAAATAATGCATCGGTTGTCCTTTTTTTCGAGTTGATTAGCTTCGGACGCGCGGTTTCAAGATATACTTTTAATGCGTTTAACGCCATGCTGCCGACCGGCACGATGCGCTCCTTCTTCCCTTTCCCGTAACAGCGGACAAACCCCATTGTCAAATGCACATCGGAAAGATTTAAGTTCACAAGCTCGCTGACACGCATTCCGGTCGCGTACAATAATTCTAGCATCGCTTTATCGCGAACGCCGATTGGTGTATTCGTTTTCGGCGCTTCTAAGAGCGCCTCGACTTCTTCGAGCGACAGCACTTTTGGCAACGTCCGCTCCATTTGCGGCGATTCGATATGCACCGATGGGTCTTGTTCCGCTACTTTTTCACGAAGAAGAAATTGATGAAACGAACGGATCGATGCAATATGGCGCGCAATCGTCTTTGGAGAGTTTCCTTTTTCCTTTAAAAACTTTAAAAATTGCATAATATGAAGGCGCGTCACGTCATTCCACGATTGAATTTGCTCGACGTGGCGCAAATAATGCGCATACTTTTTTAAATCTCTTTCATAAGAAATAATCGTATTTTTTGCCAAATTTCGCTCTACTGTCAAATAATGCAGAAAATCTTTCAATTCATATTCCAACATTTCTCTACTCCCCATTGCGATAGAAAAATAATAGTCGATCCATCCATTCCAATGTCGAGTTTTCGACGGCTGAAACTTTCACCGCTGATCCTTGTGGTTCATCATAACGGTGGTAATTATCGTATTCTCGATTGAACCATATAAGACTATAATAAAATAAAATTGTACAACCCGTAAATAAAAGAAATACTTTTATCATCTGCCATATCGTTTTCATGGCCGTTCCTCCTCATTTCCAATCATGCTTACTATGAGGATATGCCATGTTTTTTTTCTTTTATACCATAAAAAAACCTTTCCCATCGGAAAAGGTTTTTTACTTTTTATTTTGTTCTTCCTCATGTTTTTGTTGGCAACGATAACAAATGCCATGAAACGTTAGGCGATGGTCTTTAATTTTAAACTTCCAGTCTCGTTCCACAATTTCTTCTACTTCCTCTAATAAATCTTCTTGAATTTCCGCTACTGACCCACATTCAATACAAACTAAATGATGATGAAAGTGAGCTGCTCCTTCTTTGCGCAGATCGTAGCGAGATACACCATCCCCAAAATTGATTTTATCGACAATTTTTAGTTCGGTTAACAGCTCGAGTGTACGATATACAGTAGCTAATCCGATTTCTGGAGATTTTTCTTTAACGAGGAGGTAGACGTCTTCTGCGCTTAAATGATCTTCCTCATGTTCTAACAAGACACGTACTGTTGCTTCCCGCTGCGGTGTTAATTTATAACCGGCGGTATGCAATTGCTTTTTAATTCGGTCGACTCGATCTTCCATCTTTTATTCCCTCCCACGTCATTCAACTACCATTATAACAAAAGAAAGAGGGAAGTATCAAAATAAAATTATTATTATAAAAGAACAAAAATGGTTATTATATAATAGAAATAATTATTTATGTCCGACCATCTCGATTACTTGTTTCATAAATAACGGTGATACGTATGCCTCTAGGGATGAGGAAACGAGCAGACTCACACTAATCAACATCATCGCCATCGTATAGCGCATAATCATCGGAAAAATTGGTTCATGTCCCCGTTTCATAAATTGATTGCGCACCATTTGCAATGAAAAGGAAACAGAAATCACTCCCATGATTACAAAAGCTGGAATGATAATTAAATTTTGCGGCATTACAGACACAAAAGATAATAAAAACCCTTGCCATCCCATTTGGTTCACCAAAAATCCGACAGTAAATCCGACAACAATTCCTTTTAAAAATAGCAAAATTAAAATAATAGGCAATCCTATAATTGAAATGCCTAGCACCCACATTAAAGCGACATATTTTAAATTATGAAAATAACTTTGTTGAAACATATCGTGGGCGCTTGCAATATTTCCTTTTGATACTTGTCCAAAAAATTGCGTTAAATAGTAGTATAAATCTTGTTTCTGGCTAAAGTTTAAACTGTTGACAACAATCGCTCCAAAAATCACTCCCATTAAAAATAGCACAATCACAAATAAATACACAGGAGCATGCTCGCGCATATGTACAGCGATCATTGATTTTACCGGATGTCTTCTCATCTTTTTCTTCCCCCTATCACGAGAACATCCGCCTTCCTCCCACTGCTTTAGCTGCGGGAGGAAGGCGGGGTTTATATTTTTAGTATATATTGAATTTTTCGTTCAATATAAGTACACTGGATTTAGA
>NZ_QCWL01000001.1:2367647-2375537 GCF_003064505.1 Geobacillus sp. LYN3
TCAACCAGCCGAACGCGGCAGCCAATTAGGCTAGCTGCAAGCCCACGGCTTTAGCCGTTGGGTAGTTGACCCTCTTAGTAGATTGTATGAAATATTCTTCGATGTATGACTGATTTGCAAGAAAAGAAAGAGAAGATAACCTCCATAAATACAAAAAAATCGCTTCTATTCCGAAGCGATTTTGCCGTATTTTCCGCCGCCCCCTGCTTGGATCGAAAGCTCTCCTCTGCGTGCGAGAATAATGAGTTTTGCCAGTTTTTCCCCTATGCTCTGTTTCAGTTCTTCTTCTGTCGCTTGGTGGAGTACGTACATTTCTGTACCGAAACGGGCGAGCAATTTTTCGTATGTTTTCGGTCCAAGCCCTGGAATAAACTCAAGCGGCACTTGATAAATATACGGTGGGCGTTTGGGAGGAACGCCGCCCGTTTTTAGCTCCTTAAGGCGGTCAAATACCCCTTTTATTTGCCGGTGATGTCCGCAATCCGGGCAATATTTTTCACGAGGATCCATCGGCTTGAAACATCGTTCGCATGTCGTCTGATGATACTTCCCTAGTTTCGGATTTAAGCCGTAGTTAGCGACAATGGTTCTTTCCTCTTGCTTTCGCAACGCTTTTTTCAATTCGGCAAACGTCGGAGCCTTCATGCGGATCACTTGATATTCACGCGCCAGCTTTCGCAGCGAATGGGCATCCGAATTGGAAAGGTATGGATAACGATGCAGCTCGGCGATTTGGTCAGCCATCTCGGTATCCGCACTTAACCCTAGTTCTACCGCGTCAATGCCATCAGGGTCAAACACTTCGGTTAAGCTTTTTTTCACTCCTTTGCCATACAAGCTTTTAAACGGAGTAAACGCATGAGCCGGAACGAACAAACCGCCCAACCGTTTAACAATCGCTTGCAACTCACGCCCTGTTCCGTAGATCCGCTGCGAGCTGAGAGAAATATTTCTCACTCGCTCTTTTAGCCATACAGAAAACGTACGCATTGCACTGATCGTCGGCAAAAACGCAAGCACATGAATAGGTCCTTGACAATGTTCGTCATATACTTCGAGTTCACTTCCTAACAATAACGTGACAGAACCAACCGCAACACCGCCATCATCGTGTTCTTTCCATCCTTTCGCTTCTACTCCCCGTTCCACTTCATCGAGCACTTCCGGAACATGGCAGTCAATGATGCCGACCATATTTAATCCTTTTACATGCGCTGCCTCGTGTAAAATGTTTGTGAGCGTTAACGTTTTTGCACCTGTGATTTTTACCGGCCGGCCAGAAGCGGTGCGGCCGATATGAATATGTAAATCGACGTAATAGTTATGCATTTTCTTCTCCTATGGCACGACGCAATTGTAAATATTGCAGCGCATATGCTGTTTTGGCATCATAAATCTCGCGTTTTTCAAGCATTTCCAGCGCCTCCTCTAACGTCACTTCCAATATGTCGACAAATTCGTCTTCATCGAGCGACGCGGCGTTTTCCACTTTCGTTAACCCTTCTGCCAAATATAAATGAATTAATTCGTCGGCAAATCCCGGTGATGTATAAAATGACACGATATGGCGCAGCGAATGAGAACGGTAGCCGGTTTCTTCTTCCAATTCGCGTTGTGCAGTGACAAGCGGTTCCTCGCCTTTTTCTAACTTCCCCGCTGGAATTTCTACTAATGCGCGTTCAAGTGCTTTTCGGTATTGGCGAACGAGCACTAGTTTTCCTTCTTTCGTAATCGGAATAATCGCCACCGCACCTGGATGCTTAATAACTTCCCGCTTGCTCGTTTTCCCATTTGGCAGCTGTACGTCTTCCACATACAATTGAACTACTTTGCCGCTAAATATTTTTTCTTTGCGAATCGTTTTTTCCATTAAATGGTCCATTTTCTTCTCTCCCATCTAACAATATCCTTCCTAGCTTAATTGTACTACATCATTTGAGCAAGTTTTACTTTCGGGTGTACAATGAAAAAAATGATTATTTTAATTAAAGGAGGATCCGCATCATGCAAAAGCGCCGCATCGGCTTATCGGATTTATATGTCAGCGAAATCGGGCTCGGCTGCATGTCGCTTGGCACGGACGAAAAAAAAGCGATTCGCATTATTCATGAGGCGTTAGAACGGGGCATTAACTATTTAGACACGGCCGACCTTTATGACCGCGGACTAAATGAAGAATTTGTCGGAAAAGCAATCAAAGGAAAACGCGATCAAGTCATCCTTGCAACAAAAGTGGGCAACCGCTGGGAAGACGGAAAAGACGGCTGGTTTTGGGATCCATCCAAAAAATACATTAAATCGGAAGTAAAAGAAAGCTTGCGCCGTCTGCAAACGGATTACATTGACTTATATCAGCTTCACGGCGGTACGATCGATGACCCGATCGACGAAACGATTGAAGCGTTCGAAGAATTAAAACAAGAAGGGGTGATCCGCTATTACGGCATTTCCTCGATTCGTCCAAACGTTATTCGTGAATATGTAAAACGTTCCAATATCGTCAGCGTCATGATGCAATACAGCCTGCTTGACCGCCGACCAGAAGAGTGGTTTCCGCTTTTGCGCGAACACAACATCAGCGTCATCGCCCGCGGACCTGTCGCGAAAGGATTGCTCACAGAGCGGCCGCTAGAGGCGGCAAGCGATTCTGTCAAAGAAAACGGTTATCTCGATTATACATACGAAGAATTGCAGACGCTGCTTCCAAAGTTAAAAGCGAAAACGGCCGAACACCGTTCGTTCACCGCAACGGCGCTGCAGTTTTGTTTATATGATCCGGTTGTTGCCGCTGTCATTCCAGGAGCGAGCAGCGTCGAGCAGCTCATCGAAAACATAAACGCCGCTTCCGCCCCACGTTTAACTGAGGAAGAATATCAATGGCTCCAAAAGCATACGAAAGCCTCGGTGTATAAAATGCACCGTTAAAAATACTTGCAAAATGATGCGGAAAGAGAGCCTTTCTCTTTCCGCCATATCAATGATGGTTCTGTCATATATCGATTCCGCGCTGCTTCCATTCCGACAGCGAACAAGCAAACAGCGTGATCGGCGTTCGAAAATTCGCTGCAAAAAAATAACGCCGATTTCTTCACTCTCCCCAAAATTTTATGGCAAATCTATCAAACAAGATATTTCCCATCCAAAGATTTACTTAAAATTCCGCCAATCCAAATTGCTCTCATTCAGCAGCTCTTCAAACGTTTTTTGTTTTTCACGTTTGCGCTGCTCCTCGCGTCTCCGCGCTTCTTCCTCTTCTTTTCGGCGCTGTTCTTGTTGTTCCAATTCTCGTTTTTTCTCCTTCAGCTTAGCGAACAATTCCTCATTTAAACGATCCTTCAGCGTAAGCAATTCGTCTGCTCGATTTTTTTGTTTCTTGTTCACACTTATCCCTCCAATGTATAAAACGTTGTTCATTCTTCCATGATAAAAACAAACACTTTCAAGAAAAGGAGTTAAACGAAATGGCAAAAAACAGAGCGCAAAAAGGAAAACCAACTGCTGATACCGTAAAACAAACAATCGCAAAAGAAGAATTAGAAAAAGCGATCCATCCAACAAAACGCCAAAACACCCCGCAATAACGAAAAGCGGAAGGCGCAAACAAAATGAATGATAAAACCGTAACCGAAGTGGGTTACGGTTTTATAAGATTTCCGTAATATTAGGCATATGCTCATCCATCCACGCTATTGCTTCATCTAGTGTGGCAAATTCTTTTGTCTCAAACGTCATTTCATTTTGCAAAAGCCAGACGTCTTTTGGCTCATGATAGACGCCGGCAATCGACCAATGCAGCAAACTGTACGGGTCATTTTCATGCAAAAATGATACCCATGTTTTTTGCTTCGCTACATTGGCGATTTGTCTCAGCTTATCTTTCATGTTGTTCACTCACTTCTATAAGCGGCATGCGTGGACTTAAAATTTGTCCAGGGCTTTTCAGCAAAAAACTGCTCGTCCCTTCGACAACGTCAATCGTCATCACATCATCATAGAACACGAGACGGGACTTTTCCACAAAAACAGGAACGAAATTCGTCTCGACAGCGATATCGTCCTCATCTGCTTCATCGACGAGCCATAAGGCAATGACACCGTCAACGAGGCATCCGCATCCATCTGTGTCATATTTTAGCTTCAACATTCGCCCTGTTTGCGCTAAAATAGGAGTCAGCTGTTTGATCGCTTTATCTGTAAATGTAATATTCACGCTACATGATGCTCCTTTTCTTCTTGTTTCTGCTCCTATTGTACCTACATATGCAAATTGCTGTCAAAATAAAAAGGAGGAATTCAATCATGTCCAAAGTACAAATTAAAGTGAACGATAACGGCTCCTATCGCATTACTGGCGATGTGGAGCTTATTGATGCGGAAGGAAATAAATTTGTAACTAAACAAACCTTTTCGCTTTGCCGATGTGTTCTGTCCAACAATATGCCATTTTGTGACGGTACCCATAAAGGCAAATTCCACTCTGTTGTCCGCGCTACCCCATCCGAATCGCAATGATAGGAAGTGGCATTGTTGGACGAAAAATGGCTTAAAAAACTTATTCGCAACTGCTTTCTTCAATATGGACATGACACGGAATCTCTGTTTCTTCATGACTTCGAATGGAAACAGTTGTGCGAAAAAATTTTACTAGAAAAAACAAACCATGAAGATATGGATATGTACGAAATTGTGCATGATGTCATTTATGAATATATAACGAAATAACACTCCTTGTTATGCAGCAGGGAGTGTTATTTTTTGAAGAATGCACGTTTCCCGACTTTCTCGACCACGGATGGAAATAAGCGATAGAGTTGACTCCCAATATTCATCCAGCGCGGCATATTTACTTCCCTTGTCGGCGTCATCATAATCGAAACGACCTGTTTTGCTACTTTTTCCGGCGAAAGCATCCATCGTTCCACATTTTTTACATATTCCCCTGATTGGTCGGCGACATGGAAAAAATTCGTCCGAATCGGCCCCGGGTTCACAGCAGTAACAAAAATCCCGTACTGTTCCGCCTCCATCCGCAAACTGTCCGTAAACCCAAGCACCGCATGTTTGGTAGCAGCATATACGCTCGATTTTGGAGTTGCCAATTTTCCTGCTTGTGAAGCAATATTAATAATATGGCCGCTTCGCCTTTTTTGCATATGTAAATATACTATTTTTGTGCAAGCGATTAAACCAAATACATTGACAGCAAACATGTCTTTCATTTCCTCGATATCAATGTCTTCCACATTGCGAAACACGCCAAAACCTGCGTTATTTACTAATACATCAACCGTTTGGACATCACGAAATAATTGTTGAAACACCGTTTCTACCGCATCTGTATCACTCACATCCAACCGATAATAACGTGGCGAAATGCCATATGTATGTTCAATTTGTCTTGCCACCGCTTTCAACTTTTCTTCATTTCTGGCAAGCAACACCGGCAGCGCCTTTTGACGCGCCGCTTCATAGGCGATCTGTTCACCGATGCCGCTTGACGCTCCAGTAATGACGATATGTTTGCCTTCTATCCGCAAATAGATCCCTCCATCGCTTCATAAATGTAATAATCATTTACTTTTGTCTTTCTCACTGCGCCGTTCTCTTCTAAGTAATCAAGCTGCCCAATCGCTTCGGACATCGTTAATATAAACTCTTGTTGATATACAGTAGGAAATAGCTTTTGGCAAACTTCAAATACCGTATGCGGTCTTTGCTTGAGCATATCGAGCACTTGCTCGGCACGTTCGCGTTGTTTACGGAGCCGTTTTTCAATCAATGCAAATACGTCTGTTACATCCTCCCCATGTCCCGTCATGACAAAAGAAATGTCGTAATTCCGCATTTTAAGCAATGAAGCGTTATACTGCACTAATGGTTTCGGGCGCTCCGTTTCTCCTGGAAAAGGCGGCTCCATCAATGGATTTGGAGAAATATGTAAAAGCAAATGATCTCCACCAATCATCGCACCGTCTGTTTCGCGGTAAAACACAACATGGCTTTGGGCATGTCCCGGTGTTTCAATTACTTTCCAATGCGGCAAGCCCGGCAGCAAATCACCTTCTTTGACCGTAGCGGTAAGCGGACGATGACATGCATAGCGGAGCGAGCCCCGTAAATTTGGAAGTTCTGCGAGAAACGAACGATCCACGCCACATTCTAACAAAAACTGTTCAAAAAATCGTTGATGTTGTTGAAAAAATGTTTCGTCCTGGCGAAGCCAGCGATCTGCTTTCTGATGGCCAATGACCGGAATTGTATCTGGTAAATAATCGAGCAAGCCGACATGGTCAGGATGGTGATGGGTAATGACAACTTGATCAATGTCGGAAGGAGCATATCCAATTTGACGAAGCTGCTGTTGAAACGAGCGCCACGCCTCTTCTGTTTTTACACCGGCATCAATCAGAGTCAAGCTATCTCCTTTAATCAAGTACATGTTTACATTTCCAACCGGAAACGGCGTCGGCACGACGATGCGATAAATATGTTCATTCATCATCGACGATCCCCTTCTAATGATATATTTATAAAATAAATCGACAATAATGATATTTAACAGTTTACACCGATTTTATCGGTTTGTCATTTTTTTCGAATAATTCACAAAAAAATTATCTTTTCCTATTGACAACACACCTGTTTTCATTGCATAATTGCAAACAAAATTAAACATTGCAAACGGGCAATGAGTGGGGCCAGTAAACCATGAATGGTATCCAGAGAGTGAAACCCATAGGCTGGAAGGTTTCATTACCCTCTTCGTGGTTGAACCTACCCCATGAGCTGTTAGGAAAACCTAAACGCTCAACCGGCGTTATCGGTGAAGAGGTGGACTCTTTTTCGGCCGTTTGTCGGCAAAAGAGTCAAAAAAGGTGGTACCGCGGAAACAAGACCTTCCGTCCTTTTTAGGATGCAAGGTCTTTTTTATTTGATCAAAAGGAGGAATTGCCGTGAAACGAGAAACGACCATTACGTTTATCGGTGCCGGTTCGATGGCAGAAGCACTTGTTTCCGGAATGACAAAAACATTGTATCAGCCTGAACAAATTATTATGACAAACCGTTGTAATCAAAAGCGTCTTGAATATATGAAAAAAACGTATGGAGTCCGGATCGAAACCAATAAAGAAAAAGCGGTAAAAGAAGCCGATATTGTCATTTTAGCGATGAAGCCGAAAGACGCGGCAGAAGGCATCATTTCCATTGCTCCAATGATTGGCGAACATCAGCTGATCATTTCCGTGCTGGCTGGCGTTACGACGGAAACCATCGTTTCACTAATTGGTAAAAACGTTGCGGTGATTCGCGCCATGCCAAATACGTCAGCAACGATCGGTCAGTCTGCCACCGCCATCTCTCAAGGCCGTTTTGCTACTGAAACACATTTGGCGATTGCGAAAACGTTGTTTGAGACGGTGGGCATTGTCACGGTCGTTCCTGAACATGATTTGCACGCCGTTACAGGGCTTTCCGGAAGCGGACCTGCCTATGTCTATTATTTAGTGGAAGCAATGGAAAAAGCGGCGGAAGAAATCGGACTTGACCGTACTGTCGCAAAAGAATTGATTTTGCAAACAATTATCGGCGCGGCACAAATGTTGCAAGCAACGAACAAACATCCTTCTATCTTGCGCAAAGAAGTAACTAGTCCGGGCGGAACGACCGAAGCTGGCATTCAAGTGCTGGAGCGTTACCGATACCAGGAAGCGGTTGTTGCTTGTATCAAACGGGCAACGGAGCGATCTGAAGAGTTAGGAAAAGCGCTTGTTTCTTCTTCTTTTCCTCGCGCTGCCGCTCCATCTCGCTAAATGTTGTAAGTCAACTACCCAACGGCTAAAGCCGTGGGCTTGCAGCTAGCCTAATTGGCTGCCGCGTTCGGCTGGTTGA
>NZ_QCWL01000001.1:2375637-2403178 GCF_003064505.1 Geobacillus sp. LYN3
CACCTACCTTTCTAAATCCAGTGTACTTATATTGAACGAAAAATTCAATATATATTGAAAATATAAACCCCGCCTTCCTCCACAGCTAAAGCAGTGGGCTTCCGGCGGATGTTCTCGTGAAATCCTCTTCGCATAGTACGTATCGTTTTTCTTCTCCAAGTAAACGTGCTATTATTCAATTGAAAACGACATTACTTGGGGGGAAAAACAGAGAATGGAAACGATGCTTTTTTCACCGTATACGATACGCGGGGTTACTATCAAAAACCGGATTGTTATGTCTCCTATGTGTATGTATTCTTGCGATACAGAAGATGGAAAAGTACGAAATTGGCATAAAATTCATTATCCGACACGTGCTGTCGGCCAAGTCGGTCTTATTATCGTGGAAGCGACTGCCGTTGCTGCTCAAGGAAGAATTTCGTCACGCGACTTAGGAATCTGGAGCGATGAGCATGTAGATGGATTGCGTGAATTAGCTTCGCTCGTTAAAGAGCATGGAGCTAAAATCGGCATCCAGCTTGCCCATGCCGGGCGCAAATCGGAAGTAGATGGAGAAATTATCGCTCCTTCAGCAATTCCATTCAGTGAAAAAACACGCACCCCGAAAGAAATGACGAAAGCAGATATCGAAGAAACGATTCAAGCGTTCCAAAATGGGGCGCGCCGCGCCAAAGAAGCCGGTTTTGATATCATCGAAATTCACGGTGCGCACGGCTATTTGATTAACGAATTTTTGTCGCCGCTGTCGAACAGGCGGCAAGACGAGTACGGCGGTTCACCAGAAAACCGCTACCGCTTTTTAGGAGAAATTATCGATGCCGTAAGAGAAGTATGGGACGGACCGCTCTTTGTGCGCATTTCCGCTTCTGATTACCACCCGGAAGGCTTGACGGTCAAAGATTATGTTCCATATGCAAAACGCATGAAAGAACAAGGAGTCGACCTTATTGACGTAAGCTCTGGAGCAGTGGTTCCTGCAAAGATCCGTGTGTATCCGGGCTACCAAGTTCCGTTTGCGGAAACGATTCGCCGTGAAGCGAATATTGCAACTGGCGCAGTCGGTCTCATTACTTCCGGTCTGCAAGCGGAAGAAATTTTAAGAAACGGCCGGGCCGATTTAGTATTTCTTGCGCGCGAACTGTTACGCAACCCATATTGGCCATACGCCGCCGCAAAAGAGCTGGGGACGACGATTTCCGCCCCAGTGCAATATGAGCGGGGATGGCGTTTCTAAAGCTGCCGGAAAATCGGCAGCTTTATTTTTTTCGCGGAATGATAAAGGAAGAAAAATCGGAGGCCAACTCCGTATTCGGAAACAACTTTCTTGCCTGTTCTAGCAGCTCTTCACTTAACACTCCTTGATAGCGGGAACTAATATGAGTTAAAATCAGTCTCTTTACTCCAGCGAGTTTCGCCACTTCCGCCGCTTGGACAGCGGTAGAATGAAAATAATCATGCGCCAAAGCGCTATCCTCTGCCGCAAACGTTGCTTCGTGAACGAGCACATCTGCTTCTTTCGCCAGTTCCACGCTCGCTTCGCAATAGCGTGTATCGCCAAGAATCGTGACAATTCTCCCTTTTTGTGGAGGACCGACAAAATCGCGCCCGTCAATGACCGTACCGTTGTCTAACTGCACCGTTTTCCCTAGCTTAATTTGTTGATAAATAGGACCAGGACGAATGCCGAGCGCCTTCAATTTATCTACTAAAAGTGTGCCAGGCAAATCTTTTTCCACAACCCGAAAGCCATAGGAAGGGATGCCGTGATCGAGCTGCTTGGCAATCACTAAAAATCGTTCGTCCTCAAAAATCGTTCCTTCCTCGATTTCGACAACTTGCAGGTCGTATTTCAAACGTGTGTAACTAACGGAAAGCGATATTTCGATAAACGCTTGAATTCCTTTCGGGCCATATATGGTTAACGGTGTATCACCGCCTTGAAAAGAGCGGCTGCCAAGCAATCCCGGCAATCCGAAAATATGATCACCGTGAAGATGGGTGATAAAAATATTTTCAATTCGTCTCGGACGAATGGACGTATGTAAAATTTGATGTTGTGTCGCCTCTCCGCAATCAAATAACCACGTTGCCCCGCGTTCTTCTAATAGCTGCAGCGCAATCGATGATACGTTTCTTTCCTTTGCCGGTACTCCAGCTCCTGTACCTAAAAACAATAATTCCAACGCACCCACTCCTTATGTAAAGCAACTTTTGTCTGTTGTTAGCGTATCAATGTTTCGCGTCTTATTTCAACACTCTTTTACAAAAATATAAAATGTTTGCGTTCATCGCCATAAATCTCTACAATTAATTACTTGAAGAG
Source organism: Geobacillus sp. LYN3 (assembly GCF_003064505.1). Lineage (NCBI taxonomy): Bacteria > Bacillati > Bacillota > Bacilli > Caryophanales > Anoxybacillaceae > Geobacillus > Geobacillus sp. LYN3. The sequence goes on from NZ_QCWL01000001.1 coordinate 2,377,964, forward strand.
ACAATTTTGGCTAAAGCGAGGTACATATCGTGAACAACATGGATCCGAAATCATTAATTGTGATTTTTGGTGCAACTGGTGACTTAGCAAAACGCAAGTTATTTCCTTCTATCTACCGATTATATGAAAAAGGAAAACTGTCCGAAGAATTTGCCGTTGTCGGTGTCGCACGACGACCGTTATCCAATGATGAGTTTCGCAACTATGTCCGTCAATCAGTGGAAAATGCGCTTAATCAAGAATTAAGCGATCAGCGCTTCGTATCTCATTTTTATTATCATCCATTCGATGTAACCGATACGGCTTCTTACCAGCAATTAAAGTCATTGCTTCAACAATTAGATGAAATATACCATGTTGATGGAAACCGCATTTTTTATTTAGCGATGGCGCCAGAATTTTTTGGCACGATTACGTCCCGCTTAAAATCGGAAGGTCTTACCGCGACAAACGGCTGGAAGCGGCTCGTCATTGAAAAACCGTTCGGTCATGACCTTCAAAGCGCACAACAACTAAATGAAGAAATTCGCCAATCGTTTTCGGAAAATGAAATTTACCGCATCGACCATTATCTTGGCAAGGAAATGGTGCAAAACATCGAAGTAATCCGTTTTTCGAACGCAATTTTTGAACCGCTTTGGAACAATCGGTTTATTTCTAACATTCAAATTACGTCAAGTGAAACGCTTGGTGTCGAGGACCGCGGACGCTATTACGACCATTCCGGAGCGCTTCGCGATATGGTGCAAAATCACATGCTTCAGATGGTCGCGCTCTTGGCGATGGAACCGCCGATTAAACTGACAACCGATGACATCCGCAACGAAAAAATAAAAGTGCTTCGCGCGCTTCGGCCAATTTCTCACGAGGAAGTAGACCAATACTTTGTACGAGGGCAATACGGCAGAGGAATCGTCAACGGAAAAGAAGTCGTAAGCTACCGTGAGGAAAATAACGTCGATCCAAACTCCAATACAGAAACGTTTGTAGCTGGAAAGTTGATGATCGATAATTTCCGTTGGGCCGGCGTGCCGTTTTATATTCGCACAGGTAAACGCATGACAGAAAAATCAACAAAAATTGTGGTCCAATTTAAAGATGTGCCAATGAACTTGTATTATCGGACAAATGAAAAAATCCAGCCAAACTTATTGATTATTCATATTCAGCCGGATGAAGGCATCACCCTTCATTTAAACGGTAAAAAAAGCGGCGAATATATGAAAACAACACCAATTAAATTAGACTACTGCAACAACTGCATCGATGGCATTAACACGCCAGAAGCGTATGAAAAATTGTTATATGACTGCATGCGCGGCGATGCGACAAACTTTACGCATTGGGATGAAGTAGCCGCTTCATGGCAGTTTGTCGACCCTATTTCCGAAGTATGGGAAAATACAAAAGCTATCGATTTTCCAAACTATGAAGCCGGATCGATGGGACCGAAAGCTTCAGATGAATTACTGCAAAAAGATGGATTCCATTGGTGGCCGATTTGCCACCCTAAACAATGACGAAGGGAGCTAATGAAACGATGAAATTTTATGACGTGACCGCACCAATTTTTGAAGGAATGCCTGTCTATAAAAATAAACCGGAAAAGCAACCGAAACTAACGAGCGTGACAAATGATTACGTCACGGAATCCCGTATTGACATGGATGTACATACCGGAACCCATATCGATGCGCCGCTTCATATGGTCAAAGGCGGCGAAACGTTTGAAACGATTTCTCTCGACCGCCTCGTTGGCACATGCAAACTATTCGATCTTACGCATGTGAGCGATAAAATTTCGAAAGAGGATATCGCTTCATTAGATATTCATGAAAATGATTTTGTATTGTTTAAAACGAAAAACTCGCTAGAAGATGCCTTTAATTTTGAATTTATTTATGTTGCTGAAGATGCGGCCCGGTATCTTGCCGATAAAAAAGTTCGTGGCGTTGGCATCGACGCCCTAGGCATTGAACGAAGCCAGCCGGGGCATCCAACGCATAAAACGTTATTTTCCGCAGGTGTGATCGTGATCGAAGGGCTGCGGTTAAAAGACGTTCCAGAAGGCTCATACTTTATGGTCGCAGCACCGCTTAAACTTGTCGGCACGGACGCCGCGCCGGCGCGTGTTATTTTATTTGAAAACATGCAATAAAAAAATTCCCCTTATTGCGAGGCAATAAGGGGAATTTTTTTACTTCTTCAACCACTCCGTATGGAAAACTCCTTCTTTGTCTACACGTTCATATGTGTGCGCGCCAAAGTAGTCGCGCTGTGCTTGAATTAAGTTCGCCGGCAATGTTTCCATCCGGTAGCTGTCATAATATGCTAACGCGCTTGAGAATGCCGGAACTGGAATGCCACGCATAACAGCGATTGCAATGATTTCACGCAGCGCTTCTTGATAATTTTCCACAATTTCTTTGAAATACGGGTCTAACAATAAGTTTGGCAACTGTGGATCGCGATCGTATGCGTCTTTAATTTTTTGCAAAAATTGCGCGCGAATGATGCAGCCGCCGCGGAAAATCATCGCAATATTGCCGTACTGCAAATTCCAGTTATATTCATCAGACGCCGCTTTCATTTGCGCAAAGCCTTGGGCATACGAACAAATTTTGCTCATGTACAGCGCGCGGCGCACCGCTTCGATAAAGCGGGCACGATCGCCTTCAAACGGTTTGACCGCAGGACCAGAAAGAAGTTTGCTCGCTTTCACCCGTTCGTCTTTCATCGCCGAAATAAAGCGGGCAAACACTGATTCCGTGATGATTGGAAGCGGCACTCCTAGGTCAAGCGCATTTTGGCTTGTCCATTTTCCCGTTCCTTTTTGACCGGCTTTATCTAAAATCACATCAACAAGCGGCTTGCCCGTTTCCTCATCGATCTTTGTAAAAATATCTGCCGTAATTTCGATTAAATAGCTATTTAATTCACCTTTATTCCACTCGGCAAACACTTCATGCAGCTCTTGGGCGTTTAAGCCGAGCACATGCTTTAACAAGAAGTACGCTTCGGCAATCAGCTGCATATCGCCGTATTCAATGCCGTTATGAACCATTTTCACATAATGTCCCGCACCGTCCGGACCGATGTACGTCGTGCACGGCTCGCCATCTACTTTCGCCGCAATCGCTTCGAAAATCGGACGAACAAGTTCATGCGCTTCTTTTTGGCCACCAGGCATGATGGATGGACCTTTTAACGCGCCTTCTTCGCCGCCCGAAACACCAGTGCCGATAAAGTGAATGCCAAGTTCAGCCAATTCTTTGTTGCGGCGTTGTGTATCTTTGAAATACGTATTGCCGCCATCGATTAAAATATCGCCTTTTTCTAGATATGGCTTTAATTGTTCAATGGTTGCGTCCGTCGGCGCACCTGCTTTCACCATTAACAAAATTTTCCGCGGTTTTTCAAGTGCATTGACAAATTCTTCAATGCTGTATGTACCAACAATATTTTTTCCTTGCGCTTCCTTTAAAAATTCGTCCGTCTTTTCACGGGAACGGTTATAAACGGCAACTGAATATCCCTTGCTTTCAATGTTTAACGCAAGGTTTTTTCCCATTACTGCTAATCCAATGACGCCAATTTGTTGTTTTGCCATCATCAAACGTTCCTTTCTATACTTATTATTTGTTCATGAAAGAACATACCACAGTTCATTTTACCATATCAAGTTTTTCAATTACATTTAGAACAGCTTTCCGCGGACATAATGTTTCTGAAAAAAAGAAGTCCTGGTTTCAGGACTCTGTAAATTTTTCGGATTGTTATCATATTCTTCGTTTATTCTTTTGATACAGCGCTCAATAACGCTAATTTTGTTGAGGATGACATCATTATTCATACACCGCTCCCCTTTTGCGAATCCGCTCGAGAATTTCTGCCCGCTCTTCGTTTAATTTCGCATATTCCTTGAACACTTTCATCTCAAATTGTGCTTTTTTATCATCATCGGCACAATACAGCACTTTCCCCTTCCCAACAACTTGCGCTTGAAAAACGGTCGTTGCTTCTTTCAAATCAACTAAGTCAACGTCACAATTCAAGATTGCCGCAAGCTCCCCGGCAATCATAAACCGTTCGTAATGGCTTAATGTTCGTTCGCTTAAAAAAGCAAGATCAATATCGCTATCTTGCCGCGCTTGTTGTTGCGCTTCAGAACCGAAAAGATAGATGACATAAGGATTTATTTTTTTTACAAGAAATTGGACAATGGTTTGAAAATCATGATTCATTAGACTCTCTCCGTTTCTAAGGAAAAAGCCGCACTATAAATATGCTCCTTAATCGCTTTCGTCCCTTCCAAATGGGCAAATAATCGGTTTGGGTCAATTAATGTAATCAACCGCTCCGGCAAGCTGGCGATCCCGACAAGATATGGTGTTTGCTCGTACGCAAGCATATTCACTTGCTTTACTGCTTCTTCCGGAATATCGAGAATCTCTTTCGCCTCATCGACAATAAACGCAACGGAAATATCTTCGGCCTTGGTGACAACAAGACGCGTCCTACCCGTTTCTTCAAAAGGACGACCGTACAACAGTTTTCGCGTATCAAGCACCGGCACCAACTCGCCGCGAATGCGAATGACTCCGACCATATAATCTGGCATTTGCGGAACGATTGTTGGAGCCATCATTTTTTCAATGGAAATGACAAGCTCAACCGGTATCGCATATTGTTCACGCTCCAATTGAAAAACGACAAATTTTTTCATTCGACCGTCTCCCCTCACCGTCTATCGCTCTACTCTATTTCTATATAGAAAGAAGCATCCAAACAATGGATGCTCCGTTATTATTTTGCCACTTCTTCAACGATTGCGACAACCATTTCCGTTAATTTGACAAGCTCTTCAATCGGCATGCGTTCATTCGTCGTATGAATATCTTCGTAGCCAACTGCTAAGTTCACTGTCGGAATGCCAAAACCGGCAATGACGTTCGCATCGCTGCCGCCGCCGCTGCGAAGCAATTCGCACGGACGCCCGATTTTTGCCGCGGCGCGTTTTGCAACCTCCACAACATGGTCGCCGTCGCCGAACTTAAATCCTGGATACATCACCTCGACATCTACTTCGGCGCGTCCTCCCATTTCTTTGGCAACCGTTTCAAATGCCTCTTTCATTTTTGCGACTTGGGCTTCCATCTTTTCCGGCACTAAGGATCGTGCTTCTGCTAAAATATCGACGCGGTCGCAGACGATGTTCGTTTGCGTTCCACCTTCAAAACGGCCGATGTTTGCCGTTGTTTCTTCATCAATGCGGCCGAGCGGCATTTGAGCAATTGCTTTTGCGGCGATCGTAATTGCCGATACGCCTTTTTCAGGAGCGACGCCGGCATGCGCCGTTTTTCCGTAAACAACGACTTTCAATTTTGCTTGTGTCGGCGCGGCAACGACGATGTTTCCGACTTTGCCATCGCTGTCTAACGCATAGCCAAATTTTGCTTGAATCAATGACGGATCGAGCGCTTTCGCTCCGACAAGGCCAGATTCTTCCCCGACCGTAATGATAAATTGAATCGTGCCATGCGGAATGTTTTGCTCTTTTAAGACGCGAATCGCCTCGAACATCGCCGCCAATCCCGCTTTATCGTCCGCTCCTAAAATCGTCGTTCCATCGGTCACGACATATCCATCTTGGATGGACGGCTTCACTCCTTTTCCAGGAACAACGGTATCCATATGGGACGTAAAATAAATCGGGTCCACCCCTTCTTTTGTCGCTTCTAACGTACAAATTAAGTTTCCAGCGCCATGTCCGGTTTTCGCCGCTGCATCATCTTCAATGACATGCAGTCCAAGCGCTTCAAATTTTTGCTTTAATACTTTGGCGATTTCTCCTTCATGCTTTGTCTCCGAATCGATTTGCACGAGTTCCAAAAATTCGTCGACTAAACGTTGCTGATTGATCATGTTCGTTCTTCCTCCTACTTATGTACTCATTTAAAAGTATACCCGATTTAACCAACGATTGCGAAAAATTGTTTTTGAAGAATAAAAAAAGCCCAGTTTCCATGATCGATGCCGATGCCCCTTGACAGCCTAAAAAACACACTCCTGTCAAATCACGTTCTGAAAAGATGGAACGCACTTTAATGTTCGCGGCATAAATATGCCAATAGTTAGCGGTGACTCTTTCTATTTTTGAAAAATAAAAAACGATTCGAATCAATCAAACCCGCCGCCACAGATGATCGTGACAGCGGGTTTCATTGTTTTACAACGGAATATTTCCATGTTTTTTCTTCGGACGTTCCTCGTGTTTATTCCGAAGCATCTCGAGCGCTTGGATGAGTTTGATTCTCGTATCACGCGGATCGATGATATCATCGACCATGCCGTATTTCGCCGCAACGTATGGGTTGGCAAATTTACTGCGATATTCTTCGATCTTTTGCGCCCGCGTTTCTTCCGGATTTGGGCTGTTTTCGATTTCGCTTGCAAAAATGATATTCGCCGCTCCTTGCGGACCCATGACGGCGATTTCCGCATTCGGCCACGCGTAAACGACATCGGCGCCAATCGACTTGCTGTTGAGCGCCACATACGCGCCGCCGTATGCTTTCCGCAAAATGACGGTAATTTTCGGGACGGTCGCCTCGGAATATGCATACAAAATTTTCGCTCCGTGGCGAATGATGCCTCCATGTTCCTGCTTGACGCCCGGGAAAAAGCCAGTGACATCTTCAAATGTAATAATCGGGATGTTAAATGAGTCACAGAAGCGGATAAATCGCGCCGCTTTATCCGATGAATCAATATCAAGCCCTCCAGCCATAAATTTCGGCTGATTGCACACAAGCCCGACGACTTCGCCTTTAATGCGAGCAAAACCGATGACAATATTTTTAGCAAAATCTTTTTGTACTTCCATAAACGAACCTTCATCAACGACCTGCAAAATGACGTTGCGCACATCATACGGACGGACTGCGTCAATCGGCACAACATCCGCTAAATCAGGCCGATAATCGTCTCCGTTTGGAATCGGGCCAAACGGCGGTTTTTCTTGATTGTTTTGCGGCAAATAACTTAACAGCTGCCGCACTTTATTAAGCACTTCTTCCTCGGTTGCACCGGAAAAGTGGGCGTTGCCGCTGATCGTGTTGTGGACGCGGGCGCCGCCTAAATCTTCGGCGCTAATTTTTTCCCCTGTCACCGCTTCGATCACTTTCGGTCCTGTAATAAACATTTGGCTCGTTTTTTCCACCATAAAGACAAAATCGGTGATCGCCGGCGAATATACGGCACCACCCGCACAAGGCCCCATGATTACAGAAATTTGCGGAATGACACCGGAATAAATCGAGTTACGGTAGAAAATATGGCCATAACCATCTAACGACAAGACCCCTTCTTGAATGCGCGCCCCGCCTGAATCGTTGAGACCAATTACAGGTGCGCCTGTTTTTGCGGCTAAATCCATAATATTCGCAATTTTTTTCGCGTGCATTTCTCCAAGCGCACCGCCGAATACGGTAAAATCTTGGGAAAAGACAAATACGGTGCGGCCGTTGATTTTCCCATATCCGGTCACAACGCCGTCTCCTGGGCCTTTTTTTCCATCTAAACCGAAATCGGTACAACGATGCTCGATAAATGGATTCAGTTCCACAAATGTTCCTTCATCAAGAAGCAAATCAATACGCTCACGGGCTGTCAGTTTTCCTTTGGCGTGCTGCTTTTCAATTTTATCGTCACCGCCGCCTAATTCGATTTCGCGGCGGCGGTCGTATAACTCATTAATTTTATCATACATGTCTGTCATTATTGTTGTATTTGCCATTATTGCTGCACCTCCGCATCCGTCTTTTCGCAAAGTTCATACAAAACGCCTCCTGTTGATTTCGGATGCATAAACGCAACGAGCGCCCCGCCAGCGCCGCGTTTTGGTGCATCTTGAATCATGCGAATTCCTTTTTCCTTTAATTCATTAATACGTTCTTGAATATGATCAACACCAAGTGCAACGTGATGAATTCCTTCTCCTCGTTTTTCGATAAACTTAGCGATCGCACTATCTGGCGACGTCGGCTCTAATAATTCAATTTTTGTCTCTCCTGCCTTTAAAAAAGCGACTTTTACTTTTTCTGATTCCACTTCCTCGATGCCAAGCAACTTCAGCTGCAAAATATCGACATAAAATGGCAACGCTTTCTCGATAGACTTAACGGCAATTCCAACATGGTCTACTTTTTTTACATCCATTGTCCAATCCCCTTTGCTGTAGAATGTTGCGAACATTAAGTATATTCGCTATTTCGACAAAAAATCCTGCTTTTTCTCTTACAATCATGGACAAGTTTTTCCCTTGTCCCCCTGTTTTCATCACGGTACAATGATAGACAGGAACGTTTGTAATAAGGAGGTGTGGACCTGGTTACTAAAATCGTTGTCGTGTACTGATCGATGGAAGGAATGGTGCACGACAGGTGCCGTTGCTGACAGCGATCCACGGGGTATCTTTCACAGCAGGTGAGACATAAGGACTCCCTTCCTGATGGAACCCAGGTGTTTCCTGAGCGGCAAGCAGTTTTGCTGGTTCCATCGCGATGAATCGATTTTTATATTAGTAACCAGGAACGGAAATGTCCCGCAAAAAAACACAAAAATTAGTCGTTTATTTAATGCTGATCGCTATGCTCATCACAACGATTTTAACCGGCATCAGCATGTGGGTTTAATAAGAAAAGCGAAGGCGGACCAATTTCGCCTAAAGGCTGCCCATATCCTTCGTGTGGTGAATGTTGCCTTCTTGGCTTTGCGAAACACTTTTTTGTAGATGCAAAAAGGGCAAGCTTCATTATTGCGGAGCTTGCCCTTTTATAGTCATAGTGCGCCATACCGTTTGGCAATTGCATAAAACGATTCGTTGCTGCGAACAATCACTACTTTTGTGCCAATCGGGATTTTTTCATACAATTGTTCGACATCGCGATTGTACATGCGCACACAGCCTTTCGATACATATTTTCCGATGGATGATGGATTATTCGTTCCATGAATCCCATATATGCGTCCGTCCGTTCCTCTAGCATTAAATCCAACCCACCGTGTTCCAAGCGGATTGTTCGGCGCACCGCCCGGGATATTTTGTTTGCGATAATATGGGTTTTCCGCCTTGACAGTAACCATAAACAATCCTTCTGGCGTTAGTGACTCATTAAAACCAGTGGCGACAGGATATACGGCTTCAATTTTTCCGTTATGAATAAAGGCAAGTTGATTGACCGCCTTATTGATAATAATAAACGGTTTTGTTTCTGCCGTCCCGGAAGCGGGGATGGATAAAAATGAAAATAACATAAGCATCATTGTTAATATAAAGCGCATATTTCCCACACCCTTTGTTTTTCTTTGTTATAGTGTGAGGCAAAAGGGGAGTGGGCATACATATTTGTTACATGGCAGCAGAAGCCCGTTTTTTTCCTTCTGAAACACGAAATTGACTTTTTATAATCAAATATTGTTCAAGTTCTTTCACCAAGTGCAGCAAAGCAGCCCGTTCCTCAAATTCTTCTCGCGTTTTTGGAAGAGGCATTGTTTCAAACCGCTTTTTCATATGATGAAGTTCACGAAGAAAGCGGTCTGCCGTATTTCCCGGATGAACGGCATCGCTTAATTTGTCGATAAAATCGGCAACAATGTTGCGCTGCTCCACTGTATATGTGAGCGATGTGACGAGCGGCAGCACTCGTTCAATAATTTCCAATTGCTTCTCCCGCATTAGAAAATAATGATAATATCCTTCTTCATTTCGCAGCATATGATTTTCAACATTTCTTATCGCAAGCAGTTTTGCCTTTTGTAAAATATCTCCTGCTAGCGTCAATTCTTTTCCATCCCAATCGATTTCATTGGTGCGCAAGTAACGAACGATCTCCTTCAGAATAATGCGAAATAAATCTTCAACAATGCGCTGGTATTCCTTTAATTGCTTTTCCGCACTTGGCATATACATATTCATTAATAAGGCAACACTAATGCCGATTAAAATAAGCAACAATTCATTGCAAATAATTTCCCACGTAAACTTCCTTGCTGCGTACAAATGGAGAATAATAACCGAACTTGTCGCAATCCCTTCATTTACTTTTAACCACACTGTTGTTGGAATAAAAAAGAGCAGCATTAATCCGACGGTAAACGGGTAATACCCTATTCCTTGGAAAAAAATATACGAAAACAGCATCGCGACAACACATGCGACAAAACGAGCCCATGCGGCTTTTAACGATCTTTTTTTCGTTACTTGAACGCATAAAATCGTAATGATGCCGGCAGAAGCAAAATTATGTAATCCCGCTAGCTGAGCGATGCTAATTGAAAGCGCGGTGCCTATTGCTGTTTTCGCTGTGCGATATCCAATCTTCACCATTTTTTCATTCTCCTGCTTAAAAAAGTAAAAAAGATGATCCAAGGGACCATCTTTTTATTGTACTTGATTATAGCATCTTTTCAAGGAATTCTTGAGCCCGCTTGCTTTTCGGAGATGTGAAAAATTCTTGCGGGGGCGCGTCCTCGACGAGCTGGCCGCCGTCTAAAAACAACACCCGGTCGGCAACTTCGCGGGCAAAGCCCATTTCGTGCGTAACAATCGCCATCGTCATTCCCGTATGGGCAAGCGACTTCATGACTTCAAGCACTTCTTTGACCATTTCCGGATCCAACGCTGACGTTGGTTCGTCAAACAACATTACATCCGGCGACATGGCAAGCGCCCTCGCAATCGCTACGCGCTGTTTTTGGCCTCCCGACAGCCGGCTTGGATATTCGTTTGCCTTTTGTTCCAATCCGACCTTTTTCAACAGTTCGATTCCTTTCGCTTCCGCTTCGGCCTTTGTCATTCCTTTTACTTTAATCGGCGCATACGTGACGTTTTCAAGCACGGTCATATGCGGAAACAAATGGAAATGCTGAAACACCATGCCGACATGCTGGCGCACTTTCATGATGTTTGTCTTTTTATCTGTAATTTCCTCGTCACCGATCCAAATTCTCCCTCTTGTCGGTTCTTCCAACAAGTTTAAGCAGCGTAAAAACGTGGATTTTCCTGACCCAGATGGACCGATAACCGCCACTACTTCGCCTTGCTTAATCGTTGTTGTAATTCCTTTTAATACTTCTAATTTGCCAAACGATTTATGCAAATCTTCTACTTTAATCACTTTTTCTCAATCTCCCTTCTAACGCTTTGCCAAGCAGCGTAAGAAGCATGACTAAAACGTAGTAAATAAGCCCGGCAATCAACAGCGGCTCAATATACCGATACACTTGTCCGCCAACGATGTAAGCACGCCGCATGACATCCATCGCTCCAATTACCGTTACGACGGCAGATTCTTTCGTCAATGTAATAAATTCATTCATCAATGCCGGCAAAATATTTTTCAGCGCTTGCGGCAAAATAATATCACGCATCATTAGCTTGTACGGAACACCAAGCGCCAGCGCCGCTTCCCGCTGCCCTTTATCAACGGCTAAAATGCCGGCGCGGATGATTTCAGAAACATAGGCGGCAGAGTTTAGCCCGAACGCGATGACCGCTGCGGGAAATGCGTCAATTTCAACACCGGTAAGCTGCGGTATTCCAAAATAAATAAGGACAAGCTGCAACACAAGCGGCGTGCCGCGAAATACGGATGTATACGCATCGGCAAACCATGTCAAAACCTTCATTCTGCCAATTTTCATTAACGCTAAAATAACTCCAAGCACAAACCCTAACAACACCGCGAAAACGACAATTTTTAATGTAACTGCAATTCCTGCTAATATAAATGGAATTGATGGAACAATTTGTGAAAAATCTAAGTTCACCGACCCTTCATCCTTCCTTGCAACATAGTGAAAACGTTCAAAAAGGACCCCCCTTTTTTGAACGCATTACAAATTATTGGTCAAACCATTTTTTAATCAACTTGTCCACTTCGCCGTTTTTGATCTTTTCTTGCAATACTTTATTAAACTCATCGCGAAGCTTGCTTCCTTTTGGGAAAGCAATCGCATATCCTGATTTTTCTTTGTCTGTCGGGATTGTATGACCTTCTAGTTTGCCATTGCTGCTATCTAGATATCCTTTTGCAACTGTATCTTCGATAATTGCTGCATCAAAGCGCCCTGCTTGAATCTCTTGAATTAACTCCGGAATGCGGTTGCGGCTTTCAATTTTCATGTCAACTTTTTTTGCAATTTTATTTGCTTCTCCTTCTTGAATCGAGCCGGTTTGAACACCAACCGTTTTTCCTTTTAAATCCTCAACTGTTTTAATGCCGCTTCCTTTCTTGGAAACGATCATGTTTCGCGCTACATAATACACATCCGAGAAATCAACGTTTTTCTTGCGTTCTTTCGTTGGAGTCATCCCCGCTAATACAAAATCTACTTTTCCTGACTGCAGTGCTGGGATAAGACCGCTAAAATCCATATCAACAATTTGAACGTCATATCCCAATTCTTTCGCAATCATTTTCGCCAAATCGACATCAAATCCGATAATTTCATTGCCTTTTGTGGTATCGATATATTCAAATGGCGCATAGTCGGCGGAAGTACCCATTCTTAACACTTTCTTTTGTTCTCCGCTTCCGTTTTTCTGTTCTCCGCCTGTGCCGCATGCCGAGAGCAAACCAATTAATAAAATGCTAGCAATAAAAAGCAACAATGATTTTTTCATACGGTGTCTCTCCCTCTCTTCTCAAAAGTTTAAATAATTTTTATAATATTGCGAAATAAGTTTTGAAGATTAATATAAAATACATCCTTGTTTTTGAATATATATTCTATGTTTTGTATATTAACATACATAGTAATAATTATGCAATCTATTTTTTAATTATAAATAAATTATTTTTGCTTTTTGAGAATAACAAAATAAATAACGGAGCTGAAAAATTCAGCTCCGTTATACTTCATCGCAATATTGATCAAACGCCGCCTGCAGCTTTTGGACGACTTCGATCGGCTCGTGCCCTTCGATTTCATGACGATGAATCATCGTACAAAGCTTGCCGTCCTTTAGTAAAGCGAAAGATGGAGAAGAAGGCGGCTGTCCTTCAAAATATTCCCTTGCTCGCGCTGTTGCCTCTTTATCTTGGCCGGCAAATACGGTTACAAGATGGTCTGGACGTTTGTCATAATGAATCGCATGCGCCGCTGCAGGACGGGCAATGCCCCCCGCACAGCCGCATACCGAGTTAATCATTACAAGCGTTGTGCCCGGTCGCTTAAATGCGGCATCCACTTCTTCAGGTGTACGCAATTCTTCAAAGCCAGCCTCCACGATTTCGCGGCGCGATTGTTCCACGATATCATTAAATAGCGGAAATTGAAACATGCTCAAGCACCTCCTTTTCTTATCGTATCACATTTTTCCATTATGACCTACTTTCATATATCTTAATAAGCTCTCGCACCGCGGAAGTAACGGATTGTGTTCCGGAAATAACGTTATTTTCAATGACCGGCAGCTTTTCTTTTACTGCGGGATGGGAAAAGAAACTCGTTTCTAAATAATCTTTAATCATTGAGTAAATCCAATCTTTTTGCTGATGGCGCCGGCGCATGTCAAACACGCCTGATTGTTTCGTCGTTTCTACAAACTTCTGAATCACGTTCCAAATTTCTTCGATGCCTTCTCCTAAAAGAGCCGAACACGTATATGCTTTTGTCTCCCACCCTGGTGTTGCTGGGCGCAAATAATGAAGAATCTGATTATACTCTTTTTGCGCGGCCAGCGCTTTTGGCTTATTGTCTCCGTCCGCTTTATTAATGACAACCGCATCGGTTAATTCCATAATTCCGCGTTTTATTCCTTGCAAATCGTCCCCAGCGCCTGTTAAAACAAGCATTAAAAAGAAATCGACCATGCCGCGTACGACAAATTCGCTTTGCCCGACACCGACCGTTTCTACCAAAATAACATCATATCCTGCCGCTTCGCAAAGCATCATCGTCTCACGCGTTTTTCGATGCACACCGCCGAGCGCTCCTCCTGATGGCGACGGACGGATAAATGCACGCGGATGGCGCGCTAACGACTCCATCCGCGTTTTATCGCCAAGAATACTTCCGCCTGTTAAAGAACTGCTCGGGTCAACCGCTAATACGGCAACACGGTGCCCTTGTTCGCATAAAAACGTGCCAAACGCTTCAATAAACGTGCTTTTTCCTGCTCCCGGCACGCCGGTGATGCCAATGCGGATCGATTTTCCGACATGTGGAAGCAGTTCGTTTAACACTTGTTGGGCAATGTCCATATGCTTGGGCGCATTGCTCTCAACAAGGGTGATTGCCTGGGCTAAAATCGTGCGGTCATTGTTCAACACGCCTTCGACATATTCTTTTACTGACCTTTCTTTCCGCTTCACCCAACGTTTTGGCGAAGCGGAAGCAGTGGTTTTCACATAAGCGGTCGCAAACTCATTTTCTCTCTCTTTTTCCACCCATTCAGGGCGATGCGTCCGTTCGCCGTTCATTGCCTCACTTCCTCGTAGCCGAGACGTTTATAAATTTCTTTCAATACTTTTTCCGCTGCGGTTGGAATGACCGTGCCTGGTCCGAAAATCGCCGCCGCTCCATGCTCATACAAAAATTCATAGTCTTGCGGCGGAATAACGCCGCCGACGACGACAATAATGTCTTCGCGGCCAAGCTTCCGCAATTCCTCCACTAATTGCGGCAATAATGTTTTATGCCCGCCGGCAAGCGAACTGATCCCAACGACATGGACGTCGTTTTCGACCGCCTGACGCGCCGTTTCTTCCGGAGTTTGGAACAATGGACCGATATCGACGTCAAATCCTAAGTCGGCAAAGGCAGTGGCGATCACTTTCGCTCCTCGGTCATGGCCGTCTTGCCCCATTTTCGCTACCATTAAACGCGGACGGCGGCCTTCTAATTCATAAAATTCATTAGTCATTTTCTTTACTCGCTCGAATTGTTCTTCATTTGTGAATTCGGAGCTGTACACCCCGCTAATCGAGCGAATGACCGCTTTGTGTCGCTTCGCTACTTTTTCGATCGCGTACGAAATTTCGCCTAATGTCGCGCGGGCGCGCGCTGCCTGTACGGCAAGCTCGAGCAAGTTTCCTTCTCCCGTTTCCGTCGCTTTTGTAATCGCGTCAAGCGCTTCCTGCACTTTTTGTTCATCACGGGAAGCGCGCAGCTGTTTTAATTTTTCGATTTGCCGCATCCGAACCGCCGTATTGTCGACTTCTAAAATCTCGATTGGTTCTTCTTTTTCCGGGCGATATTTGTTGACGCCGATAATCGTTTCCGCACCAGAATCGATTCTCGCTTGGCGTCTTGCCGCCGCTTCCTCGATGCGCATTTTCGGAAGCCCCGTTTCAATCGCTTTCGCCATGCCTCCAAGGCTTTCGATTTCTTCAATATGCTTCCACGCGCGATTCATCAATTCGTTCGTTAACGTTTCCACATAGTAAGAACCTGCCCATGGGTCAATGACATTGCAAATGCCTGTTTCATCTTGCAAGTAAAGCTGTGTATTGCGGGCAATGCGCGCGGAGAAATCAGTCGGAAGCGCGATCGCTTCATCGAGCGCGTTCGTATGAAGCGACTGCGTATGCCCAAGCGCAGCGGCGTGCGCTTCAATACATGTACGCACAACGTTGTTAAATGGATCTTGCTCGGTTAAGCTCCAGCCAGATGTTTGCGAATGCGTCCGCAATGCGAGCGATTTTGGATTTTTCGGATGGAACGTTTTCATCATTTTTGCCCACATAATGCGCGCCGCACGCATTTTCGCGACTTCCATGAAATAGTTCATGCCGATTGCCCAGAAGAATGACAATCTTGGCGCGAACGAGTCAATATCAATTCCTGCTTTTAATCCTGTACGAACATATTCTAATCCGTCCGCAAGCGTATACGCCAATTCAATATCCGCCGGCGCTCCCGCTTCTTGCATATGATATCCGGAAATGCTGATGCTGTTAAACTTTGGCATGTATTTGGAAGTGTATTCAAAAATGTCAGCGATAATGCGCATCGACGTTTCCGGAGGATAAATATACGTGTTGCGCACCATATATTCTTTTAAAATATCGTTTTGAATCGTTCCGGAAAGCTTATCTTGCGTGACGCCTTGCTCTTCGGCGGTGACGATATAAAATGCCATAATTGGCAGCACCGCGCCGTTCATGGTCATCGATACCGATATTTGATCAAGCGGAATGCCGTCAAACAAAATTTTCATATCTAAAATCGAATCGACCGCCACTCCCGCTTTGCCGACGTCACCAACGACGCGCGGATGGTCGGAGTCATAGCCGCGGTGGGTCGCAAGGTCAAACGCAACGGACAGCCCCTTTTGCCCCATCGCTAAGTTGCGTCGATAAAATGCGTTGCTTTCTTCCGCTGTCGAAAACCCTGCGTATTGCCGGATCGTCCACGGCCGATTCACGTACATCGATGGATACGGTCCGCGCAAATACGGTGGAATTCCCGGCATATAATCAAGAAAATCAAAGCCTTCGATATCTTTTTTCGTATATAGCGGTTTTACGGTGATATGTTCATTTGTTTGAAACAATAAGTCATCGATGGACGCGCGCACTTTTTCTTCGATCGCCTGCTTCCATTGCTGTTCATCTGCCGTTTTTTTCGGCATGCGCAGCGAAATATTTGTAAAATCTACCTTTTTACTCATTGAGGTCCACCCCCATTTCCTTCATAAACGATACAATCGTTTCATAACAATTCGAACCGATGTGAATAAAACCATCCACGCCAGCTTGCACGAATGATTGTTCCACATCCGGCGCTTGCTTTCCAGCCACGTACAGCTTTACATTTGAATTCGCTTGCTTTAACGCTTTCGCGATGGCAGGAACGATGTCCGTGTAGCTTTCATCAGATCCGCAAATAATATAATGCGTGCCGTTTGCGTTTATTGCTTCCGACACCGCTTTCTCAGCGGTATGTATCCCTTCGCTTTTCACTACTGCCATGCCGCCGGCTTCAAAAAAGCCGGTAATAAAATCGGCGCGTGCTTTATAGTTTGGAATGGAGCCAATGTTAATTAAATGCACCGTCGGACGCGCTCCATGTTTTTCAAGATGAGCTTCCGAAGCTTTGCGCAGTTGTTCAAACGGTTCAGCCAAGCGCCATTGTTTGATCGGCTTGACGCTTACGGATGCTTCATCTGCTTTTAATGCCGCTTCGATTTCCTGAGCGGTTGCTCGACGAACTGCCATAAAAACAGCTGTCTCGATCCATCGTTTTTCACCGAATCCCGCTTGCAATTGTGCGACGTTTTCTTCGTTTAGCGCGGAAGAAGATAGTTGTTTTTCATCGTTTTCGCTGTTTTCTCTCGCTTTTTGTATAGGCGCCTCCGCTAAGTTGGCGTAAAAGTTCGTTCCGACGATTTTTTCTTTTCGTTTTTTTACATTATCCTTCCGCTGCTTGGCAACGTTTTCCACTTCCACCTGCACAAACCCGTCTTGAAGCGTCTTAACGATGCCGCCTTTTCCTTCGATTTGCTGGAACAATTTCCATGCTTCTTCCGCTAATTGTGCTGTCAATGTTTCCACATAGTACGAACCGCCAGCCGGATCGATGACATTAGCGATATGCGCTTCTTCCAGCAAAATCAACTGCGTGTTGCGGGCGATTCTCCGTGAAAATTCATCAGCTGGCCCGATCGCCTCGTCAAACGGGGAGACGTGAAGGCTGTCGGCGCCGCCGATCGTCGCGGCAAACGCTTCTGCCGCCGCGCGAAGCATGTTGACATATGGATCGTAAATTGTTTTCGTAAAATAAGATGTGCGCGCATGCATCGCGATTTTCTGCGCTTGCTCGCTGCCGCCGAACGCCTGCACGATGTTGGACCAAACAAGTCTTGCTGCGCGAAGCTTTGCGATTTCCATAAAAAAGTTCGAACCGATCGCAAACGAAAAATGGATTTGCGGCGCAATGGCGTCAATCACCAATCCTCTGTCCAAGCATGCACGAATATATTCCACCGCTGTTGCAAACGCAAACGCTAATTCTTGAACCGCGTTTGCCCCGCCGTTATGGTACGGTTCGCCGCGGACAATGACCGTCTTTACGCCCGGCATGTTTTCTTTTGCCCATTTCGTCACATCGGCCATCACGTCGTACAATGCCGCAAGCGGGGTTGAAAGCTGGCCTTTTTCCGCAAGTGCACCGACTGGATCCATCCCAATCGTTCCGCGCACTGAGTCAAATGGTATTTGCTGTTTTTGCAAATAGGCGGCAAACAATGCCAAAAATGAAAGCGATTGTGCCCCCGCATCGATGCGAAGCGAATATTTATCCAAAGAAATGCCGGAAAACATGGCTTCGATATCGTCAACCGATGTTACCGGAAAACCTAGCCGTTCCAACACGATATGGATTTCCGTTTGCCCTCTTTCCAAATCGTGTTTAACGATTTCATTCCACTCCGTCGGACTGCTAGCTGAAATTTCCTGGCTGACCTTCCACGGCTCGCGAATATATCCGTTCGGCTTGGTTCCGCGAACATAGCCCGGAAAACCTGGATACTGTTCGACATGAACAAGCGACTCTATGTCCTGACGCGTATAAATGGGTTTAATGGTGATATTTTCATATGTAGTCGAATACAGTTTTTCGAATGGCTTTCCCTTTAACGATTTCTCGACTTCCTGTTTCCACTCCTCGAAACTTGGAATGGGAAACGTTGCGTTTTTCATCATCGAAATATCACTCACTGATATTCTCCCCCTTTTTCAGCGCTTTCTCCCATCCATAAGAAACCGCTTTCTTTTTCATTTTTTAAAATATTAGTGATATTTTTATTGTAGTATATATGGCATGATTCTAGCAATGAAGAAAACAAAATCTGCACCTATTATAAAATTGTGTTGTAAAAATATGTTACAATGAAAAAAACAGGGTCAAGTCCAAATTATTGTGTAAAATTCCATTGCCAGTACAATAGGCTTGGATTACGGGAGAATTTTGTTTTTACACAATTTCGCGGACTTGATTAAAAAACAGCAAATATGGAGTGGCTAAGTCATGAAAAGCCACGAAGCTAAAAAACGTTACACGTATAAAGACTATATCGAATGGGATGGAAGATGGGAACTAATCAACGGAATTCCTTATAACATGACTCCTGCTCCTTCCACCGAGCACCAGCGCATAGTAGGAGAGCTATATTTCGCCATGCGTTCCTTTTTGTCCAAAGGAACGTGCCAAGTCTTTATTTCTCCGCTCGATATTCTCCTCAGCGCAAGCGAAGACGATGAAAATCTCGATACGGTCGTACAGCCTGACATTTCGGTATTCTGTCACCCAGAGCAGATCGAGGAAAAAGGAGCAAAAGGGGCACCTACGCTCGTCATTGAAGTTCTTTCTCCTTCTACCGCTTTTAAAGACCGCAATGAAAAATTTTATCTGTATGAACGGTTCGGAGTCCAAGAGTATTGGATTGTAGACCCTGCTCATCAAACAATTGAAATATATGGATTAGTGAATAGCAAGTTTGCCAAAAGAAATGTATTAACAAGGCATTCGTTTCGATGCCCGCCAAGTGATTGGTCTCACTAATGACGATCCTGTATCGGAAGAGTTCCGTCCACTCAAACAGATCATCGAACGGTTTAACCGAACATTTAAAGGCAACTATCGACCGACCCATGGCTTCGGCGCGGAAGAAGGTTCTGTTTCGTTTGTCACTTTGTTTGTGCGTATTTTAACTTCTTGCGTCCACATGGTGCACTCGAAAACCGAGTTCCAGTCGTTATCCCTGAGTTAGGTAGCCTTCCACATATGCCTGCACGCTGGGTCAAGCTCATTGCCATGGCTCAAGACTTTCTCCAACAACAAGCTGCCTAACGGGAACGGATTCGGCGGAGCGAACCCTTGACCATCCGAACCTCGCCAAAGGTAAAATCAGGAATGGGCAAGAGCTGCTTTCCTATGCTTCTTTTCCTGCCCTTGCCCTTACTGACCTCTTCTCTCCTTTGGCGAGTGTTGGTCAAGGGCGAATCCGACCTCATATTCCCTTCATTTTCCTTAAAAAGGTGGCTCGCGATCACTTTTCATAGAACTTTTGACGCTACCGCGGACAACCGAGATTTTAGGCAAACAAGGCCTCAGTGTTTCCCTGAAGCAGCTCGACCATCGTTTCGGCCACCGGCTTCTTCTGTTTTTGGATGGTGGACAGAACACTCCGCATCAGGCAAAAGGCCTCAACGCCCGCTTCGGAACGGAACGTGCCGGAAATCTTCTCCTTCGTTTTCGCCATGCGCAAGTCCCGTTCGGCCAAGTTGTTGTTAAACGGCACATGCGGTTCCCGCAAAAATCGAAGGATCTCCGTTTTCCGTTCCCGCAAACGGCGAAGGAGCCTTCTGGTTTCCTTGGCCGCCGTTTCGGATCCGTTGAGGAGCCGCAAATGCGCCCACAAAGCGGCTTGTTGGACAAGGCGGTCCCATTCCGCTTCGAGCACCCGGACTTGCGCGTCGGTGAGCGCTCCGCCAGCTTCGTTGACGAGCCGGTTCAAGCAACAGGTCGCTTAAGCGTCTCGTCCAGCCCTGCTGATGCACTTCGTGCAAGGCTCGCAGCTCGCGAAACAAGTGGGCGTTGCACAGGGCGTGTTCCGCCTCGGTGAACAGAAAATATGGCGCCCATGCATCGTGCATGATGGTTCCCCGATACCGGGGAGAAGACCGATGGCCTTCATCGCTTCCCGCCCCCGTTTGGGATGGCAAAACAGCCACGTGGCTTCCGATGTGCCGGCCACATGGAGCCAATGCCGTTTTCCTTGGACGGAGAGGCTCGTTTCATCGGCGTGCAAATCGGGGAAGCCAACAGCTTCTCTTGAATGGGTTCCCGCAGCTCCTCGAGCCGGGCGGCCGATTCTTGAACGATATTGTAGATGCTTCCCTCACTGATGGGAGCGTCCAACCATTCCTCGAGCAACTGAACAAGCCGGGCAGAAAGAAGGCGCTGCACCGTATGGAGGTAGGCGACCAGCGCACGGATGCGCCTGCCGTATTGGACATGGTGCGTGACGTCCGGTGGAAATTCCGCCTGTTCGAGCCGTCCGCAGCAGGGGCATGATTTCACTTCCGCCTCGTGTTGAGCGACCTCGACTTTGATGACAGGGATATCAAACACTTGGTGTTTCACTGTCCGCCGGGCAAGGACGGCTTCGAGCGAAACCCCGCAGCCACGGCAAAAAGGGCAGACATCATTGGCTTGTGTTGTGGTCTTTGGCTAGTTGAGCCCGAGGGCCCAACTAGCTCCGCAAGTATGACGGATCTCACCGTTTCACCAATTCCACCGCTGTTCCAAACCCTTGATCGGCTAAAATGGAGGAAATGCCATCACGTTCTGCTTTCGTTTTGTAGGAGATGCGGATGACCGCTTGGTTTGTATCCTCTCCGCATGGTGTCGCGACCTCCACGTTAACGCCTTCGCCCACCTTTTCCAAGCGGGCGACAAGATCCCGGTGGTTGGCCAGCGCTTCTTCGACCGCTGACTTGCTCGGCAGTTTTCCGCAAGAAGGGCGCGCAAACTCTTGTTTGCCCGGGAACGGGATGAACGAAAGGCCGACGCCAGCTCCGGCGATCAAGAATCCCCCGGCTAAGACGGCCACCAACAAGGCCGCCCACCACCATGTTCTTCTTTGTTTTGGCAATTTTATTCTCCCCTTCCCTCTGGAGCATCCGAAAAACGCGCTAGCGAGTGCTGGACATCAGCAGCGCGCATCATCTTGTCGTCATGGGTGGCCACGATGACAGTCCTTCCTTGCCGCGCCAGCGATGCAAGCAGTTCAATGACACGTTCGCCGTTGGCGTCATCAAGGGAAGCAGTCGGTTCATCGGCCAAAATGACTTGCGCATCCTTATAGAGTGCGCGCGCAATCGCTAGGCGCCGCTTTTCGCCGCCGCTTAAGCGGGCGGCCAATTCTTGTTCCCTTCCGCCCAATCCTGTTTCCATGAGCACCGCTTTCAACCGCTTCTCATCGCCCACCACTTTGGAACGGAACAGGCTAGATGTCATCGTGACATTGAAAGCGACAGACTCTTCCTCCATAATCCCGTAATCTTGCAGGATAAACGCCGCATAGTTTTTCCAGAAAAGGCGGCGCTGCCGCGCTCCCCAAGCGGTTGTGTCGGCGCCGTTGGCCAGCACGCGCCCGCCGGTCGGCCGCAAAAGCAGTCCAAGCAAATGAAGAAGCGTCGTTTTGCCGGCGCCGCTTGGGCCGACAAGCGCAGTCATCGCCCCCGGCACGCAGACTAAACTTTCTCGTTCCATAATCGTCCGCCCATTTAGTACCATTGTCACTTGATCCGCTTCGATCCGCATCGCACCACATTCCTCCTTGCTTTTTTCTACAGCTGGCGCAGGCTGACTTTCGCAAACACCCAGCTTGCCGCCCCTATATGTACAAGCGGCAGCGCCAACAGCGCCATCGCCCCCGCTAGGGCGACTGCCATCCAGCCATCCGAGCCTTGAAGCGCCATAATCAAGACCGTCAATGCACCTCCAATAAGCCATTCCTTCGCTATTCGCCCTCTTAGGATCATCCACCAAGATGCTCCGCCGAGACGGAGCGGAAAATCGCGCTTCGCTTTCAACACCGCAGCAATGAAGGCGCTGATGATGGCGGCAATAGCCAAGGCCACAATGAGCGCAGAAAGCGATCCGGCTCGCAGCCAAGCAAAATAAGCGAAAAGCTGCGCGCGCAAAATTCCTTCTTCGGCCATGTAATTGACGCGGATGTTGTTCTGCAAGCCACGCTCGGACACGAGCTTTTGCGCCGCCTCTAACCCGGTGAAGCTAAGTTCAGACGATGAGGCGACAGAAATCAGGAAGTTGTCATTAAACATCGCGTGCACATTCGGTACAAGAAGGAGAATCACTTCATTGGGCTTCGCGAAATCAAGCTGCCCACCGAACCGGACAAAAGGGAGTGTTTGCGATCCAGCTAAGCGATATATCTTCACTTGATTCCATATGTTCACCGCTTGTTGCGGATTTCGTACATACAATGAAAATGATGCTTCCAGCACCTTTTTGGCATCTGGTGGGATTTGCTCCGGCGAAAGCGGAACGAAAGACAGCCGTTTTTTCTCTCTCCCTAGCACAAGATCAAGCCACCGCTGATTGACCATGATGATGTAACGATAGGGAGCGATCCGGAATCCATCGACGGAGAAGTACTCTTCCGTCCACGCGAGAGATAGCGCCACCTGATCCGCCACCTCCGCTTCCCGCACCATGTCGCCGACAAAAGGCTGAAGCTTCTGGAACATTTTCTCGCTTTCCGCTCCCCCCGCTTTTCCCGGACGGGACGGGAACACGAAGACGGCCTGATCGGCCAACGATTTCCACGTGGCCTGTTCCTGTGCCGTTTTTCTTGCTTCCGTATATGCGGCGAAGGCCGGCGCGACTGTGGCGAGAACGAGGGCGAACGTGGCGATTTTCAGAACCGCCGAACTTTTCGCCAAACTTTTGACGGCCGGCTCCCGCATCGCCAACATCGCAGGGCTTGGCCATGAGGCGGCCGAGAGAGCCAAGGTGCAGGCCATAGTCAGGAAGATGACGATCCATTCGGCCAAAAGCAACACCTTGGCATAATAAGGCACAAAGCCCCAACCATAAGCGAAGCCCACGTAAGCGAAGGCCAACACATCCAACAGCGCGGCAGCGGAAACCATCGCCATGAGAAAACGGATGAAGTCCTCGCATTGAATGCGCCACGCCGCCACACCGGCCAACACGCGCAGCGCTCGCCCCCTTGCCTTGACCGCCAGCCAATACAAGGCCAGTGACACCATCAGTGCGGAAACGGCGAGCAGCGTCACGCCGAAATCGCTCTGCAGAGTGAGAAACTGAAAAATGGTGATGAGCGTTTCTTCGTTCCATTGCTGATCAACCCGGCGTGACGTCAGCCAATCTTTAAACTCGGCAATGCGATCCGTTTTTCCAGTCACCAAATAGTCGCCATTGGCGAACGAATGAGCTAGCGCCCCGTTGTCGCGAATTTCGGCGTCAGGTTGATTGCCGAAACGCTGGATTTGCTTCGGAAAAGAGCCGTGCGCTCCCACTTTAACAAAGACTTGGCCTGACTGATCCCCTCGCAAATCCGGGGCCACCTTCATCAGCCCCAGCCCTAATCGGTCGCTGATGGATCCAAGCTGTCGAAAGGCCTCCTCATCGGACAGGCCGGATTGGCTGAAATCCAATGTCACCTTGGCTTTCACTCCCAACTGTTCCGGAAAAAAGCGGTCGTGTATATCGGAAATGATGACCGCCACTAGGGCTAAAAGGGCAAACTGCACGGCTGAAACAGCGACAACAATTCTCTTATGCACGGACCTCATTCCTTCCTTGATCAATCATCCGCAACGAAAAGAGATACCCCGTCCCATCGGGAAGGGGTGGAAAGGTTTAAACAGATTGGCTATTTGCATATTCTATACTGAACCTCCCGATGGCTAAAGCCACGGGGTTCTTGTGTACTATAGAGCTTCTTCCATACCTTCGCATGGATACTGACTCTAATTCCACAAGACTTTCATGGGCAAACACCTCACTGGTGCTTATCGCCCTGTGCGCCCGATTCAAGACGTTGGATTTTTCTTCTCTATAAGAGTAGTATACCATCTTTGACTACGTCAAAGCAATCGGTTCATCCCATGTCTAAAGACGGGCTACACCCTGCATGGGCTTTCTCCGATTGTACTTGTAATAGGCATCATCAGACCATGGAAAATTGAGGGCTCCCTTTTCCGCAGCAGATGTTTTTCCCGGTGGAGTATCAACACTGCGCAGTTGTTCGCCGTTGTATACAACTGTTGAACCGTGGCATGAATCTGGATGATAGTAGTAGGAGCGAACCATGGCATTCCAGAAACCGTATGTCCATTTCCCGCCCTCAGTTGGATATTGAGTGGTTGGTCCCGGATGCAACCATGCTGCTGCTTGATTCGGATTTACCAAGCTAAAAGCAGTGATTGCAAGCACCAGTACGCCAGCCAACGTCATCACTTTCCGCAACAGTATATGCATTGTTTTAGACTGGACATGAATCCAAGACATGGGAAATGTCCCTCCTTAAAGACTAATTTTCATTTAACCGGCCGGTTTCACCTTCACTATACCAAAATCATTTACAAAAAACATCCGTATTTTCCGCAAATTTCATTGCGGAAAATACCTATTTTTTCAAAACGAGTT
>NZ_QCWL01000001.1:2403241-2415467 GCF_003064505.1 Geobacillus sp. LYN3
AAAGTGTGATATTTGTTGATTTATCAAGCTTTCTCAGCAGTTTGAACGCGTTTTTATCACGGATTCAGGTCTTTTGTTTTTCCTGAATTAACGATCGATTTGCGGAATATATTCACATCATAACACCCCCGCCGTATACGAAATAACGGCGGGGGTGCCATTAATAAATCGGCGTATTGTCTTTTGACACGTTTTCCAAGATTTCTTTCACACGCGCGAGGAAGCGGCCGCAGATTAAGCCGTCCAAAACGCGGTGGTCAAGGGATAGACATAAGTTGACCATATCGCGGATGGCAATCATGCCGTCTTTGACAACCGGGCGTTTGACGATCGATTCGACTTGCAAAATCGCCGCTTGCGGATAGTTGATAATGCCCATCGATTGCACGGAGCCGAAGGAACCGGTGTTGTTCACCGTAAACGTGCCGCCTTGCATATCTTCCGGGCGAAGTTTGCCGGCGCGCGCCTTTGCGGCCAGCTCGGCGATTTCGCGTGCGATGCCTTTGATCGATTTTTCGTCGGCGTGCTTAATGACTGGAACAAATAACGCATCATCTGTCGCCACTGCGATCGAGATGTTGATGTCTTTTTTCTGGACAATTTTGTCGCCTGCCCACATCGAGTTGATCTGTGGGAATTCTTTCAATGCTTGCGCGACCGCTTTGACGAAAAAGGCAAAATATGTTAAATTGAAGCCTTCGCGTTTTTTGAATTCGTCTTTGATCGAGTCGCGATATGCCACTAAGTTCGTCACATCGACTTCGACCATCGTCCATGCGTGCGGCGCTTCGTGTTTGCTGCGAAGCATATTCGTGGCGATCGCTTTGCGCACAGGGGTGACTGGAATTTCGATGTCGCCTGCATGAACAGGAACGCTTGTCGCCGCCTGTTTTGGAACAGCTGCGGGTTCTGCTTTCGGCGCTTCTTGCACTGGTGTTGGCTGCGGTGCAGGCTGGGATGAAGCGGCCGGCTGCCCACCGGCTTTCGGAATATTTCCGGATTCGATGAGCTTTAACAAATCTTTGCGCGTAATCCGTCCTCCCAGTCCCGTTCCTTGCACTTGCTCTAAATCAATATTATGTTCTTGAGCGAGGCGAAGAACAGCTGGCGAATAGCGGCCTTTATTGGCCCGATCCGCTTTTTTTGGCGCTTGAGCAGCTGCTCCTTTTGTCTCTTCTGCTTTCGGTGCTTCCTCTTGTTTCGCTTCCGCTGCTGTTCCTTCGCCTTCCACTTCGATCGTACAAATCACGGCGCCAACCGGCAGCGTTTCTCCTTCATTCGCGATAATTTCTTTGATCACGCCCGTAAATGACGAAGGAATTTCCGCATTCACTTTATCTGTCATGACTTCGGCGATCGGATCGTATTTGTTTACTTTGTCGCCGACAGATACAAGCCATTTGCTGATCGTTCCTTCGGTGACGCTTTCCCCGAGCTGGGGCATGGTAAGTTGTTCAATTGCCACGTGGGATAACCTCCTATCTCCGTTCAAATCTGCATTTTGAATCGCAAAAATCCGTCTGCTTAAAACGCCGCTAGCTCGCGCATTGCCTTTTCGACCTTGTCCGGGTTCACCATAAAGAATTTTTCCATCGTCGGTGCGTATGGCATCGCCGGGACGTCCGGGCCGGCAAGGCGCATAATTGGCGCGTCTAAATCAAACAAGCAATGTTCAGCGATAATGGCGGCCACTTCGCTCATGACGCTTCCTTCTTTGTTATCTTCCGTAATCAGCAGCACTTTTCCTGTTTTGCTTGCCGCTTCGATAATCGCTTCTTTATCTAGCGGATATACCGTACGCAAATCAAGGATGTGCGCGGAAATGCCATCTTGCGCTACCCGTTCTGCCGCTTGCAGCGCAAAATGAACACATAATCCATACGTAATAACGGTAATATCGTCGCCCTCGCGTTTAACGTCTGCTTTGCCGATTGGCAATACATAATCTCCTTCCGGCACTTCTCCTTTAATCAGACGATACGCGCGCTTATGTTCAAAGAAAAGCACCGGGTCTTCATCGCGAATCGCCGCTTTTAATAACCCTTTTACATCATATGGTGTCGATGGCATGACAATTTTTAAACCTGGCTGGTTTGCAAAAATCGCTTCCACTGATTGCGAATGGTATAAGGCGCCGTGAACGCCGCCGCCGTATGGAGCACGGATGACGATCGGACAGTTCCAGTCATTATTGGAGCGGTAGCGAATCCGCGCCGCTTCCGAAATAATTTGGTTGACCGCAGGCATGATGAAATCAGCAAATTGAATTTCAGCAATTGGGCGCAATCCGTACATCGCCGCACCGATTCCGACCCCAACGATCGCAGATTCAGATAACGGAGTATCAATGACACGTTCTTCGCCGAACTGTTCATACAATCCTTGTGTCGCTTTAAACACCCCGCCCTTTTTTCCAACATCTTCTCCTAATACGAAGACGCGCGGGTCGCGTTCCATTTCCTCGCGAATCGCCATCGTCACAGCATCAATATAGGAAATCACTGGCATCGTCCATTCCCCCTTACTTCTCTGCATATACGTACTTTAAGGCATGTTCTGGTTCCGCGTATGGCGCCTTTTCCGCATAATCGGTCGCTTCGTCCACCTGTTTCATGACGCGGTCATGAATTTCTTTTTCTAGTTCGTCTGTTAACACACCGGCTTCTTTTAAATATTTCGCAAACGAAATAATCGGGTCTTTGGCACGCGCTTCTTCTAATTCTTCTTCGGACCGGTATGCGCGTTGATCGTCGTCGGAAGAATGCGAGGTTAAACGATAGGAAACCGTTTCAATCAATGTCGGTCCTTCACCGCGGCGGGCACGATCAGCTGCCTCTTTCACGACTTTGTACACTTCAAGCGGATCGTTTCCGTCTACCGTATAGCCCGGCATACCGTAACCGATGGCGCGGTCCGATACTTTTTCGCACGCCAATTGTTTTGAAATTGGCACAGAAATCGCGTATTTGTTATTTTCGCACATGAAAATAACAGGCAATTTATGCACGCCGGCAAAGTTCGCTCCTTCATGGAAATCGCCTTGGTTTGATGAACCTTCCCCAAACGTGACAAACGCGATAAAATCTTTCTTCTCCATTTTTGCCGCCAGCGCAATGCCAACCGCATGCGGCACTTGCGTCGTTACTGGAGATGAGCCGGTTACGATGCGATTTTTCTTTTTCCCGAAGTGGCCTGGCATTTGCCGGCCGCCGGAGTTTGGATCTTCCGCTTTCGCAAACGCGGAAAGCATTAATTCCGTCGGCGTCATCCCGAATGTTAAAACAACGCCCATATCACGGTAGTAAGGCAAAACATAATCTTTCGTACGATCAAGGGCAAACGCCGCGCCGACTTGCGCCGCTTCCTGCCCTTGGCAGGAGATAACGAACGGAATTTTTCCAGCGCGGTTTAATAACCACATACGCTCGTCGATTTTACGAGCCAACAACATCGTTTCATACATTTGCAATACCGTTTCATCGCTTAAGCCTAGCGCTTGGTGACGATTTTCAGCCATCGAAACAACCTCCCTTTATTCGCTTAAAAATGAATCGCTTTTCCATCCACGGCAAGCGCCGCTTCTGCCATCGCTTCTGATAACGTTGGATGCGGATGAATCGTATGCGCGACTTCCCACGGCGTCGCATCCAGCACGCGAGCGAGTCCCGCTTCGGAAATCATATCGGTAACGTGAGGTCCTACCATATGAACGCCAAGCAAGTCGTTCGTTTTTTGATCGGCTACGATTTTCACGAATCCTTCCGCTTCGCCAAACACGAGCGCTTTGCCGATCGCTTTAAACGGGAATTTGCCGACTTTGACATCATATCCTTTTGCTTTCGCTTCTTCTTCCGTTAAGCCGACGCTTGCGACTTCCGGACGGCTGTAGACGCATTTCGAAATCATGGTATAGTCGATCGGCGATGGATTTTGGCCGGCAATATGCTCGACAGCAACGATGCCTTCATGGGATGCTACATGTGCTAGCTGCAAGCCGCCGATGACATCGCCAATCGCATAAATATGCGATTCTTTCGTTTGGTAAAACTCGTTCGTTTGAATAAATCCCTTTTCGACGACAATATCGGTATTTTCAATGCCGATTCCTTCAATGTTTGCCTGGCGGCCGACGGAAACGAGCATTTTTTCGGCGGTAAACGTTTTTTGCTCGCCGTTATATTCCGCTTTAATCGTCACACCATTTCCTTTTTCCAACGTTTCCGGCAAGACTTTTGCCCCTGCGACAATCGTAATGCCGCGGCGCTTAAGAAGCTTTTCTACTTCCTTGGATACGTCGCGGTCTTCGGTTGGCAAAATTCGCTCCGCGTATTCCAATACCGTCACTTCCACCCCAAAATCATTCAGCATCGATGCCCATTCAATGCCAATGACACCGCCGCCGACGATAATAATGGAAGAAGGAAGTGTTTCCATTTGCAGCGCTTCATCGGATGTCATGACCAATTTGCCGTCAATGTCAAGGCCTGGCAGCGTCCGCGGACGCGAACCTGTGGCGATGATAACATTTTTCGGCACGAGCATCTCGTTTTCCGAACCGTCATTCATTTCCACGGAAATCGTCCCCGGCATCGGCGAGAAAATGGATGGGCCTAAAATGCGCCCAGTTCCGGCATAAACGTCAATTTTTCCTTTTTTCATTAAGTGCTGAACGCCTTTATGGAGCTGTTCGATAATGGCTGCTTTGCGCGCCTGCACTTTGGCGAAGTCAAGGCGTACATCGCTTGCCATGACTCCGAACGTTTCGCTGTTTTTCGTTTGTGCGTATACTTCCGCGCTTCGCAGCAGCGCCTTGCTTGGAATGCAGCCGGCATGCAGACACGTTCCGCCCAGCTTGCCTTTTTCGACAACGGCTGTTTTTAGCCCTAGCTGGGAAGCGCGAATCGCTGCCACATATCCTCCGGTGCCGCCGCCAAGGATGACAAGATCATATTCTTTTGCCATATCGTTTTCTCCTTTCTATCGCAAAACGGTTGTGTGTGCCACATTCCCGCTCGGATATACTTTGTCTTTTTCTTCGCCGCGCAACACGCGCAACGCCCCTTCCGCAAGCGCTTGCAACTCGTTTTCACCCGGGTGGACAAACACATCGGCAATCCAGTTCACACGATCAATAATTTCTTTCACAAATTGTTTTCCGTATGCAAGTCCTCCTGTTAAAATAATCGCGTCGACTTTTCCCGCCAATACGGCGCTTGCTGCACCAATTTCTTTCGCCACTTGATAGGCCATTGCGCTATAGATAAGCTTTGCTTTTTCATCTCCCGCTTCGATCATTTTTTCGACTTTCACGGCATCATTCGTGCCAAGGTAACCGACTAACCCGCCTTTTCCAACGAGCATGCTCATTACCTCATCACGATAATACTCTCCCGAGAAACATAGCGAAACGAGATCTCCCGCAGGCACCGTACCGGCTCGCTCTGGGCTGAACGGTCCTTCCCCGTCCAAACCGTTATTCACATCCACCACTCGACCTTTTTTATGAGCGCCGACGGTAATCCCGCCGCCCATATGAGCGACAATCAGGTTCAGTTCTTCATATGGTTTGCCAAGCTGCTTGGCGACACGGCGTGCTACCGCCTTTTGGTTTAGCGCATGAAAAATGCTTCTTCGTTCAATCAGCGCAAATCCCGAAATGCGGGCAATTGGTTCCAGTTCATCGACAACAACAGGGTCAACAATAAACGCAGGGATATTTAGCGCCGAAGCAATTTCATGCGCCAAAATGCCGCCAAGATTGGAAGCGTGCTGCCCAGAATAGCCTTTTTTCAAATCTTCCAGCATTTGCTCATTGACGCGGTACGTTCCGCCTTCAATCGGGCGCAAAAGTCCGCCGCGGCCGCAAACAGCGCTTAATTTGGAAAGATTGATGCCTTCTTCATCAAGCGCGTCTAAAATCGTTTGTTTACGAAACTCATATTGATCAATAATCGATGGATAGCGCTGCAGCGTTTCCGCGTCATGGCGAATCGTTTTTTCAAAAATGGAGCGTTCATCTTCAAACACACCAATTTTTGTCGAGGTCGATCCAGGATTAATGGTTAAAATGCGAAACTTCTGCTCTTGCAACGTTTGTAACCTCCATTTCTGACCATGGAAGCGGGAATCATTCTCCCGCTTCCATGTGTTGTAATTAACGACCGCGACGTCGACTTAAAATGTGATGGCCGTTTTGTAAAAATTGGCTGCGGGACTTGCGCATCGTTTCAATCCGTTCCTCCGCAAGGCGGTCTGCCGCTTTATATGTTGGAATACCATCACGTTTGGCAATCGCAAATACTTTTTCGATATTGTCGTAAATTTGTTCGATTTTTTTCATTGCACGCTCGCGATTGTAGCCGTACAACTCATCGGCAACGTTAATGACGCCGCCGGCATTGATGACATAATCTGGCGCGTACACGATGCCCATTTCATGAATGATATCGCCATGTCTTGCCTCTTTTAGCTGGTTGTTCGCCGAACCGGCAATGACTTTCGCTTTTAATTGCGGAATCGTTTGGTCGTTAATAATCCCGCCAAGCGCACATGGAGCAAAAATGTCGCAATCGACGCCGTAAATATCGTTCGGATCTACCGCTTTGGCGCCAAATTCTTCAACGGCGCGCTGCACCGCTTCTTTGTTAATGTCAGTAACAATAAGTTGCGCCCCTTCTTCATGAAGATGACGGCATAAATGATAGGCGACATTGCCGACCCCTTGCACAGCAACGACTTTTCCCTCTAATGAATCGCTGCCAAATGCTTCTTTTGCCGCCGCTTTCATACCGCGATAAACACCATAGGCGGTTGCGGGAGATGGATTTCCGGAAGAACCAAATTCAGGGGAAATTCCTGTGACATAATCTGTTTCTTGATAAATAATATCCATGTCTTCCACCGTC
This sequence comes from Geobacillus sp. LYN3, assembly GCF_003064505.1. Lineage (NCBI taxonomy): Bacteria > Bacillati > Bacillota > Bacilli > Caryophanales > Anoxybacillaceae > Geobacillus > Geobacillus sp. LYN3. The sequence goes on from NZ_QCWL01000001.1 coordinate 2,410,147, forward strand.
GTACCAACATCTTCCGCTGTAATATAGCGGCCGTTTAATCCTTGAATAAAGCGGCCGAACGCGCGGAACATCGCTTCATTTTTATCTTTGCGCGGGTCACCGATAATGACGGTTTTTCCGCCGCCAAGGTTGAGCCCTGCCGCAGCGTTTTTATACGTCATGCCGCGGGCTAAGCGGAGCGCATCTTCAATCGCTTCTTCTTCCGAGTTATACATCCACATGCGCGTGCCGCCTAATGCCGGCCCGAGCGTTGTATCGTGAATAGCGATGATCGCTTTCAATCCCGATTCTTTATCTTGGCAAAACAGCAATTGTTCATAATCGTATTTTTCCATGTATTTAAACAGTTCCATGATAACTTCCTCCCTAATGGTTTATTTGGACGCGGAACAAACCGCGAGCGCTAACGAATATAATTTGCTTTCCGCCGAATCGGCGCGTGATGTAAGGACAATCGGTGCCTTCGCCCCAGCGATGACGGCCCCGACTTTGGCATTGGCAAAATAAACAAGTGACTTATATAGCATGTTTCCCGCTTCAATGTCAGGAACAAGCAAAATATCTGCCCTTCCCGCCACTTCGCTGTCAATGCGCTTATGCTCCGCCGCTATAGCCGAAACAGCATTGTCGAGGGCAAGCGGTCCATCAATGATGCAATCTTTTATTTGTCCGCGTTTTTGCATCGTGGTCAGCGCTGCCGCATCAACGGTAGCCGGCATCGCTGGGTTGACTACTTCCACCGCGGCAAGCGGCGCCACTTTCGGCACGTCAATGCCAATTGACCGGGCTACGGCAACGGCATTCGCCACAATCTGCGCTTTTTGTTCTAAATCAGGTGAAATATTCATCGCGGCATCCGTCACAATGATGAAACGGTCATAGCCGGGTACTTCAAATACCGCGACATGGGAAAGCACCTTTCCCGTGCGCAAACCATACTCTTTGTTTAACACCGCTTTTAAAAGCGTAGCGGTCGGGATGTTCCCTTTCATCAAGACATTTGCCTCATTGAAGTGAACGGCTTTTACCGCCAGCTCAGCGGCTTGCACAGTGGAATTGGCATGGACGATTTCAATATGTCTGGAATTCTCATAGCCTTTTCGCCTCAACAGTTGCACAATTTGTTCACGGTCTCCATACAACACAAACTTTCCGAAATGACGATCGATCGCCATCGTTACGGCATCAATTACTTCTTCATCTTCCGCTGCCGCGACGGCTACCGTCATATCGGTATATTTGGTTGCATGATCGATCAACGATTGCAGCTTCATCTTATGCACCAACCTCTTTATGAAATTTGTGGAGGCACCTTTATTAGTATGCAAAAAACGTGCCAACCCCAAAAACTTGAAAGCGCTTTATTTTTTCGCTGATTATAAGCAATAATTTGCATGGTGTGCAAATTATTGCATGCTATTTTTGTCAATATTATATTTCTCCAACTTGTAATATAAATTGCGAATCGAAATGCCCAGCGCCCGCGCTGTCGCCGTTTTATTGTTGTTGTATTTTCGCAGCGCCTGCTTGATGATGCTTGCTTCATATTGCTCCACCATCTCCTCAAGCGGACGGATTTCCGTCTCCTTCTCATTTTTATGGGGAGAAGAATCGGCTCGCGAAATATCAAGGGGCGGAATATGATGAACATCGATCATCACTTCATTAAACTTCATAAAAATCATCGCCCGGCCTAATACATTTTCCAATTCGCGAACATTTCCCGGCCAATCGTAAGCAAGCAGGAGGTCAAGCGCGGCCGAAGTGACTCCTTCGACATTGCGTCCGTAGTCTTGATTAAGTTTTTGAATTAAATGCTGGCATAGTGCAGGTATATCTTCTTTTCTCGCCCGCAATGGAGGAATATAAATTGGCATGCGATTTAACCGGTAGTATAAGTCTTCACGAAACGTTCCTTCTGCGATTGCTTTTTCCAAGTTGACATTCGTGGCGGCAATGACACGGACGTTAATCGGGATTGGCTTCGTGCCTCCGACGCGGACGATTTCCCCTTCTTGCAAAACGCGAAGCAGTTTCGCCTGCGTATTCGCAGAAAGCTCACCGATTTCGTCCAGGAAAATGCTTCCGTTGTTCGCTTCTTCAAACAAGCCGCGTTTGCCGCCGCGCTTTGCCCCAGAAAATGCCCCTTCTTCATAACCAAACAGCTCGCTCTCTAATAGTGTTTCAGGAATGGCCGCACAATTGACACGGATAAATTTGTTATATTTTCTATCACTTGCATTATGAATCGCGTGAGCAAATAATTCCTTTCCTGTGCCGGATTCGCCACGCAGCAATATCGTCACCGGCGTTTTTGCGGCTACTTTCGCTTGTTCAATTGCTACCTTTATTCCCTCTGACGTACCGATAATATCGGCAAACGAATATTTCGCTTCGAGGGTACGGATAATTTGCCTTGCCCGATTAAGCTCCGCTGTCAGCCGCTGGATCTCGGATACGTCATGAATCACCCCGACGCTGCCTTTCAGCACTCCATCGACAATAATCGGCGCTACATTCACGACCACGTCGCGGTTTTTCGGCCCGACTTTCATGCGCACCCCGCGGACGGGCCGTCGCGTTTTGAGCACTTGCATATGCATGCTTTCCCCTTCGGCGATATCGGCGGTCGCCGGCTTGCCGATTACTTCTTCTTCCGTCAGGCCGGTAATGCGCGTATAAGCGGGATTAATTAAAATGCCGTTTCCATGCTCATCAACAACGGAAATAGCTTCCTCTGAAGAATGAATAATCGCCTCCAACATCATGCGCATTTCTTTCAAGTCGGTAATTTCCTCCGCTAGCTTTACTAATTCCGTAATATCTTTAAAAACAGCTAATGCACCGAACAGTTTACCCGTTTCATCAATCATTGGAATTCTCGTTGTAATGATTTTTTTGCCATTTTCTAATTTTAATTCTTGATGAAATTCTGTTTGTTTTGTTTTTAACACTCGCGGCAGTCCGCTCGTTGGAATGACTTCTAAAATGTGTTTTCCGATGACTTCCTCTTTATCCACTTCAATCATTTCCGCGGCGCTGTTATTGATATCCGTAATATAAGCAAACTCGTCAACGACAATCATTCCGTCATGCGCAGAATTAAAAATCAAACCGCGCCTTGTTGTTTCGCTTTTCAGTTTCGCAATCAACATTTCTTTTTCTTCGACAAGTTCGGCCATTATATGAGCAACTGTCCCTGGCACGACAATCGTATTCGGCGAACAATGTTTGCGGATCTCATCCAACACTTCCTGTTTTCCTGTCGCTTCAATAATAAGGTCAATTTCTTCACTCGTAAAAGCACGCCAGTCGGTTCCAGTAGCAATATTCATTTCTTTCGCAAGTTTTATACCGCAAGCTTTCTCATTGATATCAACTACTGCGACAATTTGAAACATTGTTGTTTTTTCCAGCAGCTTTAATAGTGCTGTGCCTCCATTTCCAGCTCCAATAATCAATACCTTTTTCATTTTTATTCACCGCTCTTTTCAATGTGCAAGTTTTTGCAGGTATTTTTATCATAATTATTTTTTCTTTGCTTGACAAATAAAACGGAACCGTTATGATGAGGGATGAAACAACTTTTTCTCTGTGAAAGGATCATGATCATAATGGTACGGATCATCGCTCTGCTCATTTTAGTCATTCCTGGGTTGTTAGCCGCACTAGGCATTAAATGGATGCGTGATACACTATTTGGTATTTTGCATTCTCCATTTCCGTCCCTTTCACTGCAATTTTTGGGCGGCTTTCTTTTGTTTGCAGCCGGCTTGTCTTTTATCGGGGGGTTTATTTTACATCGTGACCGAAAACGAAATAAAGTCCAACCACGATTTCAAAAAAAGAAAAAAACGCCTTAAACGGTTCTCGCGCTTAGGGCGTTTTTTTATTTTCCCGAATATTCTTCGCATTGCGCGGATAATCAGTAAAAATGGCATCTACTCCGTATTGGAACATTTTTTCCATTAGTGGCTCTTGATTAATCGTAAATGGACGGATGGCAATTTGATAATGACGAGCTTGGCGAACAAACGGCTCCGTCACCGTTCGATGATAAGGGTGCAACCCATCCGCTCTCATCACTCGAACATATTTCCACGGATCGTATAAAGACTCCATATATAATAAAGCCGTTTCTATATTTGGCGCAAGACTGCGACAAAGAGCCATACTATTATGATTAAAAGACGATAAAATAATGCGATCTTCTAGGCCATAATGCCGGATCATATCGATGACTTTTTGCTCTAATGTTTCATACGCAATCAAACTGTTTTTTAACTCAATATTCAACAATAGTGTCGTCGAGCAAATCCATGCCAGCACTTCCTCTAATAGAGGGATGCGGCAAACATCATATTGATCGGCAAATTTATATACAGCGTTAAATTGCTGCAATTCCCGATACGTAAAATCTTTTACCCAGCCAGTTCCATCTGTCGTTCGGTCGATCGTTTCATCATGAATGACAACGATTTGCCCATCTTTGGTCAGTTGTACATCCAATTCAATTCCATCTGCTCCGACTCTCTCTGCTTCATAAAAAGCGATCATCGTATTTTCCGGATGTGTGCCGGCGGAACCGCGGTGCGCGAAAATTTTTGTCATACGTTTGTTTACCCCTTTCTGTCGAACCAATGCAAAAGCGATCATAAAAATATATGCGAGAAAACAAAAAAGTTTGCTATACTGTTTGATAAGCAAGTGAGGTGATAGGATGAGACCGCTGCAAATTTCCTTGGAAACAGCGCAAAAATTAGCGAAAGCGTTAGGAATGCCCATCGAGCAGATTATGCATATGCCTCAACATATTTTAATCCAAAAGTTGCTCGAATTAGAAAAAAAGCAAAGTGAACAACAATAAGAACAAAATTTCCAGAAAAAAAGGTAGTCATCGCAAGACTACCTTTTTTTATTAAGAAGCTTTATGTTCCAATCTTAACTTATCCGCCACCATCGCGATGAATTCGCTGTTTGTCGGTTTGGCTTTGGACATACTGACCGTGTAGCCGAACAAGGAAGAAATCGATTCAATGTTGCCGCGGCTCCAAGCAACTTCAATCGCATGGCGGATCGCCCGCTCTACACGGCTGGCGGTTGTGTTGTATTTTTTCGCAATGTCTGGATAAAGCACTTTCGTAATGGAACCGAGCAATTCGATATCGTTATATACCATCGCGATCGCTTCACGTAAATATAAATATCCTTTAATATGCGCCGGAACGCCAATTTCATGAATAATGCTCGTAATGCTTGCATCCAAGTTTTTCGGCTTGTTATCCCGTGCTTGGTAGGAAGACGATGCTTTTTTCACCATT
>NZ_QCWL01000001.1:2415482-2425090 GCF_003064505.1 Geobacillus sp. LYN3
TGGTTGTTTTTCCATACACTTGACGGATATGATGTACTAAATTTTCCATGTCAAACGGTTTTAAAATAAAGTAGGAGGCGCCAAGTTCAACCGCTTTCTTCGTCACGTCTTCTTGGCCAAATGCCGTTAACATAATCACGTTTGGTTGTTTTTCCAGCTTTGTGCGGATTTTTTCCAATACAGCCAACCCATCTAAATGCGGCATAATAATGTCTAGCAGCAAAATGTCCGGCTGTTTTTCCTCAAGCATATATAAGCAATCTTGCCCATTATAGGCAGTCCCGATCACTTCCATATCGTTTTGGCTGGAAATATACTCTTCCAGCAAGCTCACTAATTCACGATTATCATCTGCGATACATACTTTAATTTTCAAGAAAATCTTCCTCCTTACTTCCCAATTTATTTATTTTCACTATGTAGAAAATTCCATTAAGACAATTCGACAATATGATGAAAAATCCTTTTACTTTTTTCAAAAATGCTAAAAAAACAAATAATTCATGAAATTATAACAGAAATTGAGTTGATTGGACAATTTTAATATAAATATTGCCACATTTTTGTCGAAAAATCTTTACACATTCATTTTATATGATGTTTCACCAAATATCTATGCAAAAACGCTGAATTTATTGACGTTTTTCACGAAATTTTTTACATAAAAAATTGAAAAAGGCGAGCTACATGTCAGCTCGCCTTTTTATTTGATTTTCCATATACATCAATTCCTGCTTCATTTAACATCCATTCGATATGGACGCCATAGCCAGATGTCGGATCATTGACAAATACGTGAGTAACTGCGCCAACTAATTTCCCATCTTGAATAATTGGACTTCCGCTCATTCCTTGAACGATGCCACCCGTCTTTTTTAATAAGCGCGGGTCCGTAACACGAATGACCAGTCCCTTTGTTGCTGGGAATTTTTGCGGGATAGTGCTTACAATTTCAATATCAAATTGCTCGACTTTATCGTTTTCCACAACGGTTAACATTTTTGCGGGGCCTTCTTTTACTTGGTTCGATAACGCAATTGGAATTGGTTTATTCATAATTCCATTGTCTACCGGTTCCGTCAACTTTCCGAAAATGCCAAACGGGCTGTTATTCGTAATATTCCCAATCACTTCTTCCTCATCGGAAAACCGTGCTAATTTTTCGCCAGGACTGCCGCTGCTTCCTTTTTCAATTGATGTCACAGTTGATCTCATAATTTGGCCATTTTGAACAACAATCGGTTTTTTCGTATCCATATCGGAAATGACATGACCTAGTGCTCCATATTTTTTGGAAACAGGGTCATAAAACGTCATCGTCCCGATACCAGCGGCAGAATCCCGAATGTATAATCCAACGCGGTAAGCATGATCATGTTTATCCTTTAACGGAACTAATTTCGTCGTAAAAGAGTGTTTGTCGCGAAGAACTTGAAGATGTAGCGGTTTTCCTGTTTTTCCTGCTTCCTCAATAAAAGGAGAAAGGTCACTCATCTTTTCAATTTTTTTGCCATTAATCCTTGTAATAATATCTCCTACTTTAATCCCAGCAATTTCGCCTGGTGATTTTTTTCCTTTTTCTGTTTCGACGAGATGGTAGCCAACCACAAGAACTCCTACTGTATTTAACTTAACACCAATGGATTGCCCTCCAGGGATGACTTTCAAAGTCGGCAAAACGTTTACATCTACCTGTTTTACCGGCATTCCGGCAACTTCTAATACCATTTTCTTTTCTCCACTTTGTTTTGCTTTTACGGAAAACGAATCAGCATGTTTGTGAACTTCTATCGATTTGGGAGCGCCTTTCACCGTTGCTTGGACTGGAAGCGCTGCAGTAGAAAATCGCATCGCTTCACCTTCAAACATCACGATTTGTTTTGGAATTTGAAAATATTCTTTAACCGGTTTCGACATACCGATTATGATGAACGAAACAAGGAGAAAAACCCCCATTATTTTTCGGATTGCCTCTGTATTCAATCTTTGTCACTCTCCTCGCTCCCACCTACACCCTCCAAAAAGCGGCTACAGTTTTAATTTTGCCTTAAACAGTGGAAATATAATCGTTTTCCCCATAAAAAAAGCTACCCATAATGGATAGCGTTTCATCCTTTGATTTTTGTTGCTAGCTCAAGCAACTCTTTTGCATGTTTTTTCGTCAGTTCTGTAATTTCTACACCAGAAATCATCCGGCCGATTTCCTTTACTTTTTCTTCGTCCGATAATTCTTTGACTGACGTTCTTGTGCGGCTTCCATCTGTTTCTTTCGCAATAAACAAATGCGTATCAGCCATCGCCGCTACTTGCGGCAGGTGGGAAATGCAAAGCACTTGCGAATCGATGGAGATGCGGTAAATTTTTTCGGCAATCGCCTGTGCAACCCGGCCGCTAACCCCCGTATCGACTTCATCAAAAATAATCGATGTAACTCCTTGATGTTTGGAAAATATGCTTTTTAATGCAAGCATGATGCGCGACAATTCCCCGCCAGAGGCAATTTTCGCTAACGGTTTTAACGGTTCGCCAACGTTTGTGGAAATATAAAATTCCACATCATCGACACCATCTTCATGAAATTTCACTGGTACACCATCAAGCAGCGGTGCATCAAGCGATCCTTCTCGTTTCGTAAATACGATATCAAATTGTGTTTTTTCCATATACAGCTCTTTTAATTCTTGATGAATATGGTTAATTAATGTTTTCGCGTACTTTTTGCGAACATTCGTCACATTTTTCGCTTCGATTAATAAATCTTCCGTCACCGATTTCAATTCTTTTTGCAGTTCGTGAATATGGGTTTCGCGATGTTGAATCGTATCGATTTCTTCTGTAATTTTTTCTGCATATTGCAAAATATCTTCGATGGTCGATCCGTATTTTCGTTTTAATTGATTGATTTCACTAAGGCGGCTTTCAATAAAATCAAGGCGGGCTGGATCATATTCCAATTGTTCGAGTTCATCGCGTAATTTATACGTAATATCCTCCAATAAATAATAACTATTCGCAATCGTTTCATACGCTTCTTTTAATGCCGGGTCAATAGAAGCGACATCATCTAAATGGCTCATTGCCAAACCAATCCAGTCAAGACCACGCTGCTCGCCGGATAATGCCTCATAACTATGTTTAAGCGCTTCGTAAATCTTTTGGAAGTTCATAATTTTTACTTTTTCTTCCATCAACTGTTCATCTTCGTTTGGCTGTAAATTCGCTTTTTGAATTTCATCTAGCTGAAATGTTAATAAATCAAGGCGATGCGCCATTTGCTGCTCATTTTCATTTAACTTTTTTAGTTTCTTCCGCAATTGCTCATACTTCTCATAAACGGCGCGATATTCCTCAAGAGCCTCCGCAATTTCCGCCCCGCCGTATTCATCAAGTAGCGGAAGATGCCGAGATGGATTCATTAATTCTTGATGTTCATGTTGCCCATGAATATCGACAAGCGTAGAACCGATATCGCGCAATATAGCCGTCGTCACTAATTTTCCGTTTACGCGGCATACGCTTTTTCCAGTTGCGAAAATTTCACGGCGCAAAACAACCATGCCTTCGCTAATGTCAATGCCGACTTCGGCACATTTGTCATAACATGGATGGTTTTCATTATCTAGTAAAAAAAGTCCTTCTATTTCCGCCTTGTCTTCTCCGTAGCGGACAAATTCTGCCGAACCCCGTCCTCCGATCAGCAGATGGATCGCATCAATAATAATCGACTTTCCCGCTCCCGTTTCCCCAGTTAACACCGTCAGTCCTTTTTCAAACGAAATGGACAATGATTCAATAATCGCAAAATTTTTTATGGATAATTCCGCTAGCAAGTGGAATCACCACCTTCATTTAAAGCATTTCTAATAATTGTTTGGAAACCTTCTCGGCATCTTCCGCTGTTCGACAAATAATAAGACAAGTGTCATCTCCACAAATCGTTCCAACGATTTCGTTCCAGTCTAAATTATCAAGCAAAACACCAATGGCATGCGCATTGCCTGGCAATGTTTTTAAAACGAGCAAATTGCCAGCACCATCAAGCTTGATAAACACATCCATTAAAGCGCGTTTTAATTTTTGAACAGGATTAAAACGCTGATCGGAAGGAAGGCTATATTTATAACGGCCATTTGCCATCGGCACCTTGACAAGCTGCATTTCTTTAATGTCTCTTGACACCGTCGCCTGCGTGACATTAAACCCTGCTTTCTTAAGCATATCAACGAGCTCATCTTGTGTTTCTATGTCGTGGCTCATAATAATTTCGCGAATTTTAATATGCCTTTGTCCTTTATTCAAATTCGACACCTCTCACAAGTAAATTCACGGTAAAAAACGGGAATAACCATGTCCGTTATTCCCTTTCTTAAGTAGAATTGCTTTTCAGCTGCAAATGAGCTTCTTTCACTACCGCGCTTACCGATTGCGATAAGAAGTTTTCTCCCATTTCTTTGCCGCCTTGGAAGCGAAGATGAAGCAAAAATTCAATATTTCCATCCCCGCCGGTAATCGGGGAATATGATAAGTTCATGACATCAAATCCTTCGCAAAGCGCAAAGTCGATAATGGACGTTAACACTTCTTCATGCACGTTCGGGTCGCGAACGATGCCTTTTTTGCCGACTTTTTCTTTGCCGGCTTCGAATTGCGGTTTGACTAAAGCGATCACATCGCTTTCAGGGACAAGCACGGTTTTTAATACAGGCAATATTAGTTTCAATGAAATAAATGAGACATCGATCGTCGCAAATTGTGGAAGCCCTTTCGTAAAATAATCAGGCGTGACGTAGCGGAAATTCGTCCGTTCCATCACAACAACACGATCATCTTGGCGTAATTTCCATGCGAGTTGGTTATAGCCGACGTCAACCGCGTATGATAATTTTGCCCCATGCTGCAACGCGCAATCTGTAAATCCTCCCGTAGATGCCCCGATATCTAAAATAATTTTATCTTGGACACTGACATCAAACGTGCGCAACGCTTTTTCCAGCTTCAATCCTCCGCGGCTTACATACGGAAGCACGTCTCCTTTTATCGTTAGCGGGATATCTGCAGGCACCTTTTCTCCAGGCTTGTCTAATCGAATTTCATTCGAATACACAAGCCCAGCCATAATCGCGCGTTTTGCTTTTTCACGCGTCTCTATTAAACCTCGTTGAACAAGCAATACATCCAGACGTTCTTTTTTCCCTTTCATCTCTCATGCCCTTTTTTGTTTTCTTGGTATAATGGTTTTTACACGATCAATAATATGTGCTGTCGTTAAACCAATTTCATTTAACAACTCTTTGACACTGCCGTGTTCAATGAAGCGGTCAGGAATGCCCATTCGGTTAATCACCGCTTGATGATAGCCATGGTCGTGGGCAAACTCTAAAACAGCGCTGCCAAAGCCGCCTTGCAACACCGCTTCTTCAATCGTTAAAATTGGGATATTGCTTTCTAACAAATCATGTAATATTTTCTCATCCATCGGTTTAATAAAACGAGCGTTCACTACTTTTACAGAAATATTATCTTTAGCAAGCTTCTCTGCGGCCTCTAATGCCATGGAAATCGTAGTGCCAAACGTTAAAATCGCTAAATCTCGGCCTTCGCGCAATACTTCCCACGTTCCTATCGGAATTTTCTTCAATTCTTCATCGAGCTTGACGCCAAGTCCGTTGCCGCGCGGAAAGCGAAGCGCGATTGGTCCGTCATCATATTGAATCGCCGTATACACCATATGCTGCCCTTCGTTTTCGTCCTTTGGCATCATAATGACAAGGTTCGGAACGTGGCGCAAAAAGGCGATATCAAACACACCTTGGTGTGTTTCACCGTCCGCGCCGACTAGCCCTGCTCGATCAATGGCGAAAAAAACGTTTAAATTTTGCCGGCAAACATCATGAACAACTTGATCATACGCCCGCTGCAAAAACGTCGAGTAAATTGCTAAAAATGGCTTCATTCCTTGCGTCGCAAGCCCCGCAGCAAGCGTTGTTGCATGTTGTTCTGCAATTCCGACATCGAACATTCGGTCAGGAAATTCGCTTGCAAATCCTTCTAATTTTGATCCGACTGGCATTGCCGGTGTGATTGCGACAATCCGTTTATCTGTGCGAGCTAATTTTCGCACCGTCTCGCTAACAAGTTCGCTCCATGATGGAGCAGTATCCACCGGTTTTAGAAAATCACCTGTTTCAATTTTGTATGGTCCGGTACCATGCCATGTTCCGACTTTATCATTTTCCGCCGGACTATATCCCTTTCCTTTTTTCGTAATAACGTGAAGAAGTACAGGACCTTTTATTTTTTTTGCATAATGCAAATTCTCAAACAAATCGTCAAAATTATGTCCGTCAACAGGACCGAGATACGTAAACCCTAATTCTTCAAAAAAAACACCTGAAACAAGCAAATATTTTAAGCTATCTTTAATGCGCTCTGCCGTTGCCGCTAACTTTCCGCCAACAGCTGGAATTCTTTTTAATAAAAATTCCAGCTCGTCTTTCACCCATTGATATTTGCCCGCTGTCCGCAACCGTCCTAACACATTATGGAGCGCGCCAACGTTTGGAGCAATGGACATTTCGTTATCGTTTAAAACGACGATGATATCTTTTTTCTCATGTCCGATATGATTTAATGCTTCAAGCGCCATGCCGCCTGTTAATGCTCCGTCGCCAATAATCGGAACGATGTATTCATCCGTTCCTTTTAAATCGCGGGCAATTGCCATCCCCATTGCCGCAGATAAGGATGTAGAACTATGACCGGTTTCCCACACGTCATGTTCGCTTTCGCTTCTCTTTGGAAATCCTGATAAACCTTTATATTGACGTAATGTATCAAATTCGGATGCACGCCCCGTCAAAATTTTATGGACGTATGATTGGTGGCCGACATCCCAAATCAACTTATCTTTCGGACTATCAAACACTTTATGAAGCGCAATGGTCAGTTCGACAACGCCCAAATTTGGGCCGATATGCCCGCCTGTTTTCGACAGCTTTTCAATTAAAAATTTGCGAATATCAGCACTTAATTCGATTAACTGCTTTGTTGACATATTTTTTAAAAAGCGCGGATTTTTAATTTTGGTAACATCCAAACGAGATCACTCGCTTTCGTTTTTATCGTTCGCTTTTGTTATAGCTGATATAATACAGAAGTTAGTTATTATTATACATGATTAAACATAAAAAATCGATTTCCGTTAAAAAAGAGAAAAAAGAGCCGCTAACACAACTGTGATAACGGCATGCAAGAAAAAACTCTCTATTATTTCACTATAACATATTCGCAAAGAATCAGCAATGAGCGTTTCCTTAGTGGTCGCGCGTAGCGACTAAATCGCAAATATAACTTAGTACACTGTCATTTATTTCTGCTTTTTGCAAATAACGTTTTGCTTCTGCGATATGAAAAGATAGCTTTTCTTTCGCCCCAGCAATCGTTAAAAGCGATGGATATGTCACTTTTTTATTTTCTATATCGCTGCCAACCCGTTTGCCAATCTTTTCTTCTGAGCCCTCGATATCAAGAATGTCATCGCGAATTTGAAAAGCGAGACCGAGATGGGATGCAAACGTATGGAGATGGTGCAGCTGCTCGTCTTTCGCATCTGCGAGCAACGCTCCTGCCAATACGCTGTATTGCAGCATTTTCCCTGTTTTATGACGATGGATATATTCCAACTGTTCAAGCGACAGCTGTTTTCCTTCTCCTTCGATATCGGCAACTTGCCCTGCCACCATTCCTTCCGGTCCAGCCGCTTTTGCCAGTTCTTCGATTAAACGAATCTTTGTCGCCGGAACGATGCGCGCATCACTCATTTCCGCAATCACTTGAAACGCGTAAGTGAGCAATCCGTCTCCCGCTAAAATAGCCATCGCTTCTCCAAACACTTTATGATTCGTTGGTTTCCCTCGTCGCAAATCATCGTTATCCATACTTGGCAAATCATCATGGATCAATGAGTATGTATGAATCATCTCAATAGCACACGCAACTGGAAGCCCGATATCCGGTTCTTTTCCAAACGAATGCAGCGTCGCAAACAACAGAAGCGGACGGATGCGCTTCCCGCCTGCCTCCAGCGAATAAGACATCGCCCGTTTAATCGTTCCAGGAGCATTCAGCCTTGCAATATAGTGCGGCAACGATTCTTCTAAACGCTGTTTTTGTTGTTGTAAAAATTGCTCTACCTCCGCCCGGTTCAAGGCTATTCCTCCTCCTGAATCGAGAAAGGAGCGAGTTGCCCATCCTCTCGTAAAATGTATTCCATCTGTTTTTCCACATGTTGCAATTTATCATGACAAAGTTTGGAAAGCTTCATTCCTTCTTGGAAAAAGGAAATCGCCTGTTCAAGCGGTACATTTCCTTCTTCTAATTTTTCGACGATCTCTTCTAACTTTTGCATTGCTTCCTCAAACGTCAATTCTTTTTCCTCACTCATGTAAATGCTTCTCCTGGTTACTAAAATCTATAAAAATCGACTCATCGCGATGGAACCAGGAAACACCGCTTGCCGCTCGGATTCTCACCGAGTTCCATCAGGAAGGGAATTTCCCTTGTCATTCATCTATTGTGAAAGACACCCCGTGGCTCGCTGTCAGCGACGGCACCTGTCGTGCACCATTCCTTCCCTCGGTCAGTACACGACAACGATTTTAGTAACCAGGTCTACACCTCCTTCAGTTGAATTTGGTCCTGGTTCAGCCAACAACATTTGTGCAAGATATTCCATAACGACCATTCATGCTCTTGTTTGAAATTCTCGATTTTGCGTAACATCATCGCGATATATTGGCGTTGTTTCTTGCCGCTTTTCGATTGCTTGTAGGATTCTTCCATTGACCCTAGCACCGCAATCAAATGGTTTTTCACTTTCGTTTTTATGATGTGAATGAGTTCTTTTGGCAACCGTTCCTGATACCCTAATCCCCGTCTGCCAATCACCAAAGCGGCGCTTTCATGGACGGATAACCCATACTTCTTCATATACTTGAAACGACCGATGACGCTGGTGTACGCCGGATTCACTTTTTTGATGCGAAACCCAAGCCGCATCCCACGGCGAATGATAGTATCAGTCAGTTTTTTCTTGTTGAAATTATGGGTCAAGCGATTGAATCGTTTGTCCGTATCGTGCCGCTGTCTTAGTTGAATGTTTTCGATGACCACTGCCCCCACATTCTCTTGAAGCAGCCAGTCATACACATCTCGTACGGTTTCTCCAACGATGTTGTTTCGTTTATTCGCTTTCACATATTCGAGTTCATGGCAGTAAAACACTTTTGATTGGATGAAGTTTCCTTGTTTCGAAACGATGCTTACAGCGATGCGGTCAATATTGATATCCATCCCTGCGATTCGTTCCGCTTGAATCGGTTCATCATAGGCAAGTTCCCTGCCATATACCTCTTCTTCATAGATGAGATGAACATAATATTCCCCGTTTTTGCGTTGGATTTCGACAGTGTATGGTCGATATTCGATGATCGGCTTTCCTTTTGCATTCACCCCGACTTGTTCTCCCATGACGAGATCCATGATTTCCTCTTCATATTTTTCAGGAACGGACACAGGGAATCGTAAACGGGGAGCGGTTTTGTTTTCCT
>NZ_QCWL01000001.1:2425101-2438945 GCF_003064505.1 Geobacillus sp. LYN3
ACATTGGTACGTCTTGTCGTCATAGGTGAGGCGAATATTCAAATTCCCTTTTTTGCTTTTATCGCCTCTGGCGTACAACTGATTCGAGCGCAAATCTTTCCATTCTTCGTTCGTGATGTTTCCTTTCAAGCGCTTGTAAAAGTTTTGTTTTCCGCCAAAAATCACACGTGGAATCGTTCCATGGTCGAGATGGTGCTTTAGCTCCTCTTCTTTGGATTTGAGTTTTTCTAATCGTCGGTGTAATCCGGCTAAACATGTTGGAAGATCGACTTTTTTCGGTGTTTTTCGTCCATGTTGGTACTCATCGATTTTCTTTTCGGTTTTTTCAATTTTCGCCTGCACATCCTCCAAGCGCATTGGAAGCAACTCACGTTGGGAAGAAATCAGCGATTGAGCAAGCAAGACCGCATCTTCGGCAAACCGTTTGTTGAGCCGAAATTGGCGCGGAAGGTGCTGGATGATGTCTTTTGCGTTCCTTCCCTCCAGCAAACGATTAAACGCATATCGCTTCGCGGAACCAAAGACGCGCATTAACTCATCTAATGAACGAAGTTGTAATTCATCATGAGAAACGATTTTCATCCCCCGAACCGTTTTCATCCCCTTGCCTTCCCCCTTCGTTTGGATACTTAAGAACATATATTCGCCAACTTTTCTTCATTTCCTTTTTTACATACGGAAGGGGGAGGGAATTTTTTATTAAAAGACAAGGGACGATGGAAAAGATGGAGAACATCCACCTCTTTACGTTCAATAACAGGAGATATTTACATAATTTTATAGAGGTTTAACAAACTGCTTCTCCTCCATTCCCCATACATGACAATCAATTTGCCCATCTTGCAAACGCACTTGAATCGTATCTCCTAGTTGAAGCTGGCGAATGCTTTTTACAAGTTCCTTTTTTTCATTATAAACTAAGCTATAACCTCTCTCCATAATTTTGAGCGGACTAAGCGCATGCAAATGTGAAACGAGAGACGTAAAACGAAGCTGTTGATGATGAATATGGGAGCGCATCTCTTTTTCCAATGATTTAGTAAGAGATTCGTGTTTTTCTTTCATTCTTGATAACTGTTCGTTCGGGTGATGCCGCAACAATTTCAAGCGAAGCTGCTCGAGCCGTTCGCGTTTTTTATCAAAAAGCCGTTCTGTATGACGTTCGAGACGTTCTAGCAAAGAGTCTAATTGCTGTTCCTTTTGTTCATATAGTTTTTCTGGATAACGAAACGCATACGATTTTTGCAAGCGCAAAAGACGATCGGATTCTGTCGCTATTTTTTCTTTCATCGCGCGCATTAACCGCAATTTTCGTTGTGAAATCCGTTCCATCAATTCCGCAATATGCGGCACCGCCAGTTCCGCAGCACCGGTTGGGGTTGGGGCGCGCAAATCGGCAACAAAATCGGCAATCGTAAAATCCGTTTCGTGTCCAACCGCGGAAATAATCGGCACTTCGGAAGCAAAAATCGCACGGGCGACTATTTCTTCATTAAACGCCCATAACTCTTCGATCGAACCGCCTCCACGTCCGACAATAAGCACATCGATGTAGCCAAGCTCGTTTGCTTTTTCAATAGAGCGAACGATGGATTCTGCAGCTTGTTCCCCCTGAACGAGCGTCGGAAATAAAATCACTGTCGCAATTGGGTAGCGGCGGCGAATCGTCGTCATAATATCGCGAATCGCCGCGCCGGTCGGGGAAGTGACTACACCAATATAGCGTGGAAACGCAGGAATCGGCTTTTTATGCTCTGGCGAAAACAGTCCTTCTGCCTCCAGCCGCTTTTTTAGTTGTTCGTACGCCAAATATAAATTTCCGATTCCTTCTGGCTGCATTTCTTTCACATAAATTTGATAGTTTCCGCTCGGCTCGTACACCGAAATTTCGCCGCGAACGAGCACTTTCATGCCATCTTCCGGACGAAAGCTTAAATATTGATTATATCCAGCGAACATGACCGCTTGAATGCGGGCCTGTTCATCTTTTAACGTAAAATACATATGTCCGCGCGAGTGGTATTTAAAATTAGAAATTTCCCCTTTGATCCATAAGTCGCGTAAATGCGGATCTACTTCAAATTTGCGCTTAATATATTTTGTCAACGCTCCAACGGTTACATATTTTACTTCTGCCACAAGCATAACCCTCGCTTATTAGTGAACTTCCCGATGCGCACGTTCTTTTGCCGCTTCGATCGTGTTATGAAGCAACATTGTAATCGTCATCGGTCCGACCCCTTTTGGAACCGGCGTGATATAGCTTGCCACTTCCTTTACTTCATCAAAGTTGACATCGCCGCAAAGTTTTCCGTTTTCTAACCGGTTGACGCCAACATCAATGACGATGGCCCCTTGTTTCACATGTTCCGCACCAATAAGACGCGCTTTGCCTACAGCAACAATTAAAATATCTGCTTGGCGCGTAATAGACGCTAAATCTTTTGTTTTTGAATGGCAGTACGTGACAGTCGCATGTTCGCGCAAAAATAATTGTCCGACCGGTTTGCCGACGATATTGCTGCGGCCAACGACCACAACGTGTTTTCCAGCGATATCCACTCCGATGGACTTTACCATCACTAAAATGCCATGTGGCGTGCAGGGGAGAAACGCTTTTTGCCCAACCATCATTCTTCCTACATTGATCGGATGAAACCCATCTACATCTTTTTCAGGTGAAATCGTTTCAATTACTTTTAATTCGTTAATATGCTTTGGAAGCGGAAGCTGCACTAAAATGCCGTGTACAGAAGGATCTTCGTTCAATTCTTTTATTTTCTCCAATAAAAATTCTTCTGTAATGGTAGCTGGAAATGTTAACAATGTAGAACGAATTCCGACTTCCGCACACGCTTTTTGTTTCCCCTTTACATAGGAATGAGAAGCAGGATCATCGCCGACAAGAATCACTGCCAATCCTGGTTCGATTCCTTCACGTTTAAGCTGTTCTACCTCTTTGGCTAATTGCATCCGTTTTTCTTTTGCCAATTCTGCACCGCTAATGATTTGTGCTGTCATCGTTTCCATTTCCCCTCTCTATTCTTGAATATGTAACGCATCTTTCACTTTTGAAAGCACACCGTTTACAAAACGGCCTGATTTCGTGTCGCCAAATTTTTTCGCTAATTCGACCGCCTCATCTAAACTCACTTTAACCGGAACATCATCGACATATTTCATTTCATATGTCGCCATCCGCAAAATCGCCCGGTCAACGTTGGCAACACGCTCTAACGTCCATTTTTCAAGATTAGCGCGCAGCAATGCATCAATTTCTTCTTGATGCTCTGTAACACCAATGACAAGCTGACGTAAAAATGGGTCGACCTCTTTGCCACCTGTTACGTTTTGCAGCGCTTCCTCTGGAGGTATATGCCCTACATCAACTTGAAATAGCGCCTGCAACGCCTTTTCTCTCGCTTCATGCCGCTTCATCATTTTCGCCTCCTTCCCTCAAACACGAACATTTATATGATGATCATATCATATTTTTCGGATAAACGATACTATTATTCACACAAATCATTAGCTCCATTTTTTAGCGGTTCATTTTCCGATCGTTCCTATGTCAAAATGGAAGTTTTTCATTGGGCAATCATCTTTTTTCCTGCATCTTCCTCTCCATAAAAAAGGCCCGTTCATTACAATAACAAACTTTCAGCAAAAATACAAAGGGGCACCATCGCTAAGCGAATGTGCCCTGCATTCTTATTGTTCTGCTTCTTGTTCTTTTCCTCCATCAAACTGAATTCCAACAATATGAACATTCACTTCGCTCGCTTCAAGCCCTGTCATGTTAAAGAGAGCCTGGCGAACGTTTTCTTGAACTTTTTTCGCTACATTTGGAATCGAAACGCCAAATTGAATGAGACAATAAATGTCGATCGCAACACCTTCTTCTCTTAAATCCACTTTTACGCCTTTTCCATGATTTTTCTTTCCAAAGCGTTCGACAACACCGGCAGCAAAGTTCCCCCGCATTTGCGCAATTCCTTCTACTTCACTTGCAGCGATGCCGGCGATGACTTCAATGACTTCAGGCGCAATTTCCACTTTTCCTAATCCGCCTTGTTCTTGCTCCATCTCAAAAATATGTTCTGACATCGTACACACCTCCTGTTATTATGATTTCATAATATCATATAACTCCAGAAATTTCGTATTAAACTCGCCTTTTACGAATTTTTCGTGCTCGAATAATTTTATGTGAAACGGAATCGTTGTATGAATACCATCAATGATAAACTCGCTTAATGCTCGCTTCATGCGGGCGATTGCTTCCTCACGGGTAGGGGCGTGTACGATCAATTTGGCAATCATCGAATCGTAATAAGGCGGAATCGTATAGCCTGGATATGCCGCGGAGTCAACCCGTACACCTAAACCGCCTGGAGGCAAGTACATATTGATTTTTCCAGGTGATGGCATAAAGTTTTTCTCTGGATTTTCCGCATTGATCCGACATTCAATGGCCCATCCGTTAAACGTCACTTCATCTTGGGTAAGCGACAGCTTTTCTCCTGAAGCAATGCGAATTTGTTCTTTAATTAAATCTACTCCGGTAATTAACTCTGTGACCGGATGCTCCACTTGAATGCGCGTATTCATTTCCATGAAGTAAAATTTTTTCTCGTTATGGTCATAAATAAATTCTACCGTACCAGCGCCGGTATAATTGACGGCGCGCGCCGCTTGCACTGCTGCTTGTCCCATTTTTTGACGCGTTTCCTCGTCAAGCGCCGGCGATGGTGCTTCCTCAACAAGCTTTTGCAGACGGCGTTGAATCGAGCAGTCACGTTCACCAAGATGGATGATATTTCCATATGAATCAGCAAGCACTTGAATTTCAACATGACGGAAGTCTTCAATGTATTTCTCTATGTATACACCTGGATTTCCAAACGCTGTGGCTGCCTCTTGCTGTGTAATGTTAATTCCTTTAACAAGCTCTTGCTCGTTTCTTGCCACGCGAATTCCTTTTCCGCCTCCGCCTGCTGTCGCTTTAATGATGACCGGATAGCCGATTTCGTTCGCTAAAGCAATCGCTTCATCCACACTTTCAATAATTCCTTTCGAACCTGGAACGATTGGTACGCCAGCCTCCCGCATCGTTTCACGAGCAACATCTTTAATTCCCATTTTTGTAATCGCTTCCGGGCTTGGACCGATAAACGTGATATTGCATTCGCGGCATAGCTCAGCAAACGCGGCATTTTCGGCTAAAAACCCGTACCCTGGGTGAATCGCATCGCAGCCCGTCAACGTAGCCACACTCATGATATTGGTAAAGTTTAAATAACTATCTTTTGATGCTGTCGGACCAATGCAATACGCTTCATCCGCAAGCTGTACGTGAAGCGCATCGCAATCTGCTTCTGAAAAAACGGCAACCGTTTCAATTCCAAGCTCTTTGCAAGCACGAATAATTCGAACGGCGATTTCTCCGCGATTGGCAATTAATACTTTTTTAATCATCGCTCGTTCTCTCCCTTATTCCGGTTTCACAAGAAATAGAGGTTGTCCATACTCAACAAGCTGCCCGTTTTCAACAAGCACTTCAACGATCTCTCCATTTACCTCTGCTTCGATTTCGTTAAATAGCTTCATCGCTTCAATAATACAAACGACCGTATCTGTTTTTACTTTATCGCCCACTTTCACGTATGGAGGTGCGTCTGGCGATGGAGCTGCATAAAATGTGCCAACCATCGGCGAAGTGATTTTATGTAAATTTTCTGTATTTTTTACTTCTTGTTTTGGTGATTCTTGTTGTTTCACTTCTGTTGGCGAAGCAACTGGCTGTGTTGGCGCTTGCGGTTTTACTTCCTCTATTACCGGCTTTGCTGCTTGTTCCACTGCTGGTTGAACCGTCGCTTGAACCAGTGCTTCTTTGGTTGGTTTTTTCATATGTACTTTTGTTCCATCATGTTCGTAAACAAATTCTTCGATGTTTGATTGATCAATGAGACGAATCAGTTCGCGAATTTCTTGGATTTTCATTTTCTCCACACCTTTCTTTCCGTTGTTCAGATTATGAATTCGTTATTATAAAATCCATTCATAACGATTATACACATAATGATTATACAATAAAACGGTTTTTTTATCATAAAAATAAGCTGCCCTTTGTAGAGCAGCTGTTTTTCATTATCCAGCTGGTTGGAATTCGACAGTCACATTATCGACTTCCGGAATTTCACTTTTTACCATATGAATAACATCATTGGCAGATTGCGCAGAATGCTTTTTCGCTTTAATTGTCACACGCACTTGATCATCTTCAGCGCGCACCAACACATCATTATACCCACCTTTTGATTTGATTAATGTTTCTAATGTCGCCTCTTTTTCCGCTAACGCCTCTAGCTTTTCAATTTTATCCATTGCTTCGCTTTTTTGCTGTGCGGTTGCGTTTGCGGAAGCAACAATATCATTTAATTGGTCGCGCAACCGGCTTCGTTCATCCTCAATTTGCATGCGAAGAGCAGTAAATACATCATCGCTTGAAACGCTGGAAGTGACTTTCCCATCTTTTGTTTCCATTTCTTCCACCGCTACGTCTGCCTTTTCTTTATCATTTACTTGCTGCTTTGTCACATTTTCATTATTCGTAAAAGCCATATCGTCATTCATGTCTTTCGGGGCCGTTACATAATAAACGGATAACACAACGACTAAACTTAGCATCGTTAATAGCCAAACGGTTTGTCTCTTTAACATACAACCATCCTCCCCACAACGTATTATTTTTTCGGCAATACAGCAACACGATAGCTTGGAACATTTAAAACGCGCGTCACTGCCTCAACAATCCATTTTTTTATTTGTAAGTTATCAGCGCCTTTCGCCACTACTAATACCCCTCGAATTTCCGGTTTTTTCGTTGTCAGTACGATCGGCGTTTCGTTCTCCCCATCGCGAACGATAACGACTTGTTCATTAGTAGAATGGTTTTCAATTTTTCGCTTTCCACCTTCGCGATCCGTTTCCTCTGTTGTTTGTTGTTGAGTGACGCGATTTTTCTCCAATATTTTCGTTTCCGTTGTGTCAATATTGACGACGACGGTCACATCTTCAACCCCTTCGATAGCTTCCAATGCGGTTTTCAGCTGTTCTTCGTAACGTTGTTCATAAGCGGCGATGATTTTTGATTTCGTATCTTGTTTTTGTCCAAATACTGGTTCTGCTTGTTGCGGCTCTTCTACTTTTCCTTTGATTGTTGGCGTAACTTCTTCTTTAGAGAAGTGGCTCATCACCATTAATGCAATCCCTGCTAATAATAAGAGAAACACATACGAAAACGGCGTTCGCTTCTGTTCTCCAGCTTCTTTTTTGGTGGACAAAAACAATCGTTTAATGACCTCGAGCATCCCCCCATTCCCTCCCCTTTACTTGCACGGCAATTTTATTTTCATCTACTTCCCATGTTGTTGCTAAAAATGTGCGTATTTCTTTTTCAAGTTGGTGATCATTGTTTGGTTCATTGATCGGCTTTGATGTGTCAATAATAACAGGCTGAATTTCTCCCAGCTTCTCCTGTTTTGTCAGCACTACTTCAATCGTTTCAATATCTTTTGGAATTTGTAAATTCTCTTTTTCTTTTGTTTGAAGAGAGACGTCCTCCACGCTTAATCCATATTCTTTCATCAACTCCTCATCCACCTTGTTTTTCATCTGGACAGCCATTTGTTCTAAAATATATGCACGTTGTGAGGCTTGTATTTCTTTTTTCTTCATTTCAATTTCATTTTTCATCATTTCTTGTTGACTCCCCTTTTCTGATATAATCGAGGCGAACCATTGATCCGGATCGATGGACAACAATTTTAAAATCGGAGACAACATAAGCAAAAGCAAAATCAGTCCAACGACCATTTTTACATATTTTTGCATATTGCTAGATGGAAGCAGTAAATCGATCATCGTAGCAAATAAAATGAAAATAAGAATATTTGTAACCCATTCGATCACAATTTGCATTGCTTTCCCCCTCTAACGAACCATCATCGTGATGTTTCCTGCTGTAATGATAATAGTTAAACTGAGGAAAAACATAAGCGATACGATCGCAAGAGAAGCGAAAACATACGCAATGCTTTTGCTCATAATACTAAGACAAGAAATGACCGGTCCCCCTCCAAGCGGCTGCATCACCGCTGCGGAAACCTTATAAATAAACGCAATGGCAAAAATTTTAAGCGCCGGAAACGCCGCGATGATAAATAAAATGACAACACCGACGATGCCAACTGTATTTTTCAATAACATCGAAGCTGTCACTACCGTATCCGCTGCATCGGTAAACATTTTTCCAACGACCGGGATAAAATTCCCCGTCACAAATTTTGCCGTCCGCAATGCAATGCCATCGGCAATCGCTGACGTTGCTCCTTTCACAGACATGACACCAAGAAAAATCGTCAAAATCACACCAAGTATTCCAATCCCAACTTTCGTGAGCAATTCAGCAAGCTGTGTTACTTTATAATGATCGGTTAACGTACTGACAATGCTTAAAAGCGCAGCTAAAAATAAAAGAGGCAACGTTACGTATTCCACAATCGTTCCCGTCGTATTCATCAGAAAAAGAATAATAGGATGGAAAAATGCCGCGGATATTACTCCCCCTGAAGAAGCTAGCAGCGCCAACAACAGCGGAATCATCGCGATCATAAAATGACTCATCGTCTGGACAGCGTCCAATGCGTAATCCATCGCCACCCGAAAACTATTTAACGCAATAATAAGGAGCACCATATAAACAACCGCGTAGGCAACTTTGCTGACGGTCTGTTGTTCAAATGCGTTTTGCAATGATTGCAGCACCATGCTAAATACCGTTAATAAAATTAAGGTACCAAGCAGCTTTCCGTTTGCTTGTAATTCATAAAAAAGAAATTTTCCAAACGCGATCAGCCATTCTTTTAGTGATAATTGTTTTTCCCCGCTTAAAAACTCGGCAATCGACCCTTTTTGGCTTTCTGGCAAAAATCCTCCGTATTTTGTCACAATATCTTCCCAATATTGACGAATTTCACTTATATCCAGCTGTTCCATTTGCTTTTGCACAAGTTGATCATTCGGCGAAGAAGCTTGTACAACAAATGGCGATAAAAAGAAGAAAAATAAGCCGACGACCATGACTACTTTTTCTTTCAATCCATCACCTCCCATTCTCACGTTATGACGAAGGAATTAAACCGATTACCGTTTCAATAATGGCTGTCAAAATCGGAATGGCCAGCGCCAAAATAATAATTTTCCCGCCAAGTTCGATTTTGGAAGCAATTGCTCCCTGGCCAGCATCTTTCGAAATTTGGGCGGCAAATTCGGCAATGTAAGCAATACCAACAATTTTTAAAATCGTTTCAAAATAAATCATATTTATTTTTGTATCAGATGCCATTTTTTGTAACATACGCAAAATCTCGCTAATTTTATCGATGAGGAAAAGGAAAATAACACATCCTACAAATACCGTCAGTAAAAACGCCACACTTGATTTATGTTCTTTCAATAACACCACTAAAAACGTTGCAATTAAGCCAAGACCGACAATTTGCAAAATTTCAATCGCCGCTCCCCCCTAACCTTGAAACAAAAACACATCTTTAATTTTTTGAAACAAGTCGCTGACAATCGAGGCGACCATAAATAAAATGTAAATGAAACCAAGAAGCGTCACCCATTGAGCGTATTCCTTCTTCCCCATTTGATCGAGCACCGTATGCAAAAACGCCACAACAATCCCGACCCCGGCGATTTTAAAAATAATATCCACGTCAATGCCCATTTTGTTCTGCCTCCTGTTTTATCTTAAATAGGCGAGAAGACTCCCACTTCTATGAAGCAAAAGTTCAAATCAATAAAATCACTAGTAACAATCCCGCAAGAACCCCTAAACTTTTCGCCATTTTTTCATAGCGGGCCTGCCTTTCGCGCGCATCCGCCTCTTCGCGCTCCAAATGAGCGAGCGCCAGCGCAATTTGTTTTTGTTGTGTCAGGCGATCATACTGTCCAAGCGTTTCTCCGAATTGTTTCATAATTTCTAACTCCCCCTGCTTTAACGCAGTCTCCTTCCATACCGCCTGCAGGCTTTCTTCCCATGCCTGATGCACACTCGTTTCGCCGACTTGCAGCTTAGCAGCGAATTGTGCAAACAGCTTGGACAGCGGCGATGATATTTGCCTGCTAATATGTAATGCTGCCTCAGATAAAGGAGTATGAGCATACATAATTTCTGCTTCTAATGCTTGCAGGGCCGCCTTTAACTGGCGAAGCTGTCTTGGGCGTTCATGCAACATTCTTGCTGCCTCAAATCCAGCCCATGTTGTCGTCAGCAGAATAAGAAGCGCACCGACAAGTTTCATCTGCTCCTCACCGCCTGTTCATACAGCACCACCCCATTTGCATCAGTAATGCGCCTTACTGTTCCTGGCCCATATTCGTTTGTCAATTCCACAAATCGGTCAAATACACCTTGTTCAATAATCGGACGCAATGTGGGGCGTTGAAACACATCCTTCCATTTTCTACCGTGTACAGTTGTCCATATACATACCCCTGCATTTACTGCTTCTAAAATTGCTTCACTATCTTCGGCACGGCCAATTTCATCCACGATTAGTACGTCTGGACTCATCGAGCGAATCATCATCATCATTCCCTCTGCTTTTGGGCATGCATCGAGTACGTCAACACGGTTTCCGAGCTCAAATTGCGGAATTCCTTTCACACATCCCGCAATTTCAGAACGTTCATCGACAATGCCAACTTTTTGTGATGGAATGTGTTTCTCATTAATTCCCATACTTATCATTCGCGCCGCGTCACGAAGCAGTGTCGTTTTTCCTGTTTGCGGTGAACCGATAATCATCGTGTTATACCAGCGGCCATTGTACACATACGGAAGGAGAGGCTCGGCAATTCCGATTCTTTGCTTAGCAATTCGAATGTTAAAAGAAGTAACATGGCGAATCGCTTTCACGCTTCCGCCGTCTGTCACTACTTTTCCTGCTAGTCCAACACGATGGCCTCCTTGTACTGTAATAAACCCTCGCTTGAGCTCTTCTTCTATGGCATAAATCGAATATTGGCTTAGTTTATTGAGCAAATGTATGCCATCTTCGGAAGTCACTTGATATGGCAAAAAATGTGCTTTCCCTTTTACGATCACTTCTAATGGACGAAGAACTCTCACCCGAATTTCCTCGATTTGCTCATGCCATGAAGGAGGCAGTTGTTGCAATATCGCAGCAATCGTTTTTGGAAGTATATCCCATACGGCTTGCATTTTGTTCCTCCTTCCTGATGGACTAGTTCATATGTATGGGATAGAAAACGAATTTATGACTTACTTATAAATACCGATGAGAATAAGAATGACCCCTAAAGCGATAAAACCTAATTTCGAAAAAGAAAGCTCGTCTGCTAAAGAAAGCAGGCCAATCGTCATCGTGATGATAAAAATAGTCGGTCCAACCACTGCAAGGATTGCATTGACGGCCAACGCTTTTTTGACATCATTGAACAGTAGCATGACAAGAGCAGCGATCATCTCTATCGCAGCCGACAGCAACCGCATTCCTGCCATTGACAAAACAGCTGGTTCGATAAATTGCAGCCACCGTTTCATTTGTTCCTCCTAATATAAAAATGAGATGGTTAGTACAAGCGTATGCCGTAACAGGGAATTTCAGAAGAGATTTTTTTGCGACAATGAACTCTTAAGAAGAGGTATATGGACACATTTTCAAAAACAGTTTTATAATGGAAGAAGAGGGGGATGGTAAATAATCATCGAAAACGAAGGGGGGAAAATTATGTGGAAACTTTCTACATTCGGGAAAATTACCTTTTGGATTGGATGTATATTTGCAGTTCCCGGAATTTTTGGTCTGTTCCATAATTTTTTGCTAGCAAGAGATATATCGACATCGATTAATTATGTCTTCATTGGCATCATGCTCATCAGTGCATCTTTTTTATACGAAAAGAAAAACAAAAAAACCCCCTGCGCCAAGCGCAAGGGGCAAACAACGTTAGGCACGGGAAACGTATGTGCCATCTGCTGTGTTGATAATTAACGTGTCTCCTTCATTGACAAAGAACGGAACTTGAACAACAAGACCAGTTTCTAACTTCGCTGGCTTCGAACCGCCAGAAGCGGTATCGCCTTTAATGCCCGGTTCTGTTTCTACTACTTTTAATTCAACAGTATTTGGAAGTTCTACCCCAATCGTTTCACCTTGGTACATCATGATGTAAACTTCCATGTTTTCTTTTAAAAATTTCAATTCATGTTCGATTTGTTTCGCCGGAAGTTCGATTTGCTCGTATGTTTCCATATCCATAAATACGTGCTGATCGCCGTTGGCATATAAATATTGCATTTTTCGCGTATCGATTTGCGCGCGGTTTACTTTTTCACCAGCGCGGAACGTTTTTTCCTGAATCGCACCTGTACGAAGGTTGCGAAGTTTTGAACGGACAAATGCCGCACCTTTACCAGGTTTGACGTGCTGGAAGTCCATAACACGCCAAATATCGCCATCTACTTCAATCGTTAATCCTGTACGAAAATCGTTTACTGAAATCATCCGTTAAAATCCTCCCACACGATAAATTTATAAAATGATCAGTTCTTTTGGCGAATGAGTCAGCGATTCATTACCGTTTTCGGTGACAACCGTATCATCTTCAATGCGCACGCCGCCAAGTCCCGCTATGTAAATGCCCGGCTCTACGGTGACAACCATTCCAGGCTCGAGCACAACATCGGAACGAACTGATAGCGCCGGTCCTTCATGAATCTCCAATCCAATCCCGTGACCAGTCGAATGCCCAAAATACTCTCCATACCCTTTTTCTGTAATGTAATCACGAGTAAGCGCATCCGCTTCCTTTCCGGTCATTCCGGGCTTAATCCCTTCCATGCCGCGCAATTGGGCTTGGAGCACAATGTCATAAATCGTTTTCAACTCGTCGCTAATTTCGCCCACTGCGACTGTTCTTGTAATGTCGGAACAATATCCTTTGTAATAGGCGCCAAAATCAAGGGTGACGAGCTCGCCTTTTTCAATGACTTTATCAGTTGCCACTCCATGCGGCAATGCAGAGCGGTAGCCAGATGCGACAATGATATCAAATGAAGAGGAAGTCGCACCTTGTTTGCGCATAAAAAATTCCAGCTCATTCGCCACATCAATTTCTTTTACGCCTGGACGAATAAAGGAAAGAATGTGTTCAAATGCCGCATCGGCAATTTCCGCCGCTTCCTTTAATATCTTAATCTCTGATTCCGACTTAATCAAGCGCAACTTTTCAATCACATTGGAAGTCGGGACGAGTTTCGCGTTAACCTCTTTTTCATATGCTTTAAACGTTGCATAAGAAATGTCTTCTTGCTCAAAACCGAGCTTTTGAATGTTGAGGCGGGCAACTTGCTTAGCGACTTCTTCTATAATCGGTCCGGTATGTTTTATAATTTCAAAACCTTGCACTTGTTTGGACGCTTGCTCGACATAGCGGAAATCAGTAATAAATACCGCTTTATCTTGGCTAATGACAGCGACGCCTGCCGTACCCGTAAAACCGGTAATATAACGACGGTTATATGGATTGGTTACAAGTATTCCGTCAATGCCATGTTCGGCAAACGATGCACGTAATTTTGCTAATTTTTCCATATTCACTCTCCTCTTCCTATATGTCTAATAACGCTAAAATGGCTATCCGCTACCCTGCTAATCCAAAGGCAAAATTAAAACAGTCAACTACCCAACGGCTAAAGCCGTGGGCTTGCAACTAGCCTAATTGGCTGCCGCGTTCGGCTGGTTGAC
>NZ_QCWL01000001.1:2439045-2447358 GCF_003064505.1 Geobacillus sp. LYN3
ATATACTGAAAATATAACCCCCGCCTTCCTCCCACAGCTAAAGCAGTGGGCTTCCGGCGGATGTTCTCGTGACAGACTAATGACGAAGCGGCTCACGCGCGTGAATATTGGAAATATGTACTTCCACCACTGGGGCGCTAACATTAGCAATCGCGCCATGAATTGCATAGCTATAATGTGTAGATGCACCGACATTTAAAATGATTTTCCATCCATCTCATGAATACTGCTCTGAAAGCAAGTTAACGTTGCACCCAACGCGCTCCTCAGCAAACGATATTCATTCCTGTTCTAAGTTATGGAGCGTTGTGCTTCCATAAAATACGGTTCCCGCTTGCCAAGAAGATTCAAGTTCGGACCGTTAATGAGAAGAAGATGCGCTATGTTCATAACTGCTTCAATCATCGAAAGAATATTTAAACATTCATTATTTTATCATAAAAGCGCACCGCCTCACACTACTTATTTGCTGTTTTCGTTTGTGTTTGTCGATTCATTTCTTGCATTTCAAATGAAATCGAATATCCGATGAAAACTCCATATAAAATGTATAAACAAAGTGTCGTAATAATTGTATTCCGCTCTAAATGTGAAACAGCTTCCAAATTCGGAAAAAGCGGATTTAACCCATAAAATACGATAAGCCATAAAACGACGCCGTACAAAATTCCTCCCCACATTCCTTTAATTTGTTTTAAGGCAACATAATAAATAAGAGCGACTAATATGGATAATAATCCGATGAGAAAAATGGCGATGTAATTTCCAAGCTTTCCGTATTTCCAGTCACCGGCAACCCATGGGAACAAAATCATATTTGGGCTAATTTCCGTAAAGTGAAAAAAGTAAGCTAAATATCCTAATAGACTCCAAAATACTCCACCGACAAACCCAGTAATCACGACTTTCATAAGAATAGACATCGGGCGCTCCTTCTTATTTTGCTCATACTTCGCCTGATTTTCTGTCATTTCGCTTTGCACCTCCTTATAGGTAGTATGACCGATTATCAATAAAGTCATGAATATAACGATAAAAAAGCA
Source organism: Geobacillus sp. LYN3 (assembly GCF_003064505.1). NCBI lineage: Bacteria > Bacillati > Bacillota > Bacilli > Caryophanales > Anoxybacillaceae > Geobacillus > Geobacillus sp. LYN3. The sequence goes on from NZ_QCWL01000001.1 coordinate 2,440,089, forward strand.
CAACATCGTATGTGTAAATATTGAAATTTTTGGAAATAATAATTATTGCACCAATCTAGAGGTTTCTAGATGTTTCTTGTAGAATAAAATTAGTAAAGAAAAAAATAGGTTGGTGTCAACAATGAAAAACATAACAAAACCAGTGTATGGCGGCCAGGCAGTGGTAGAAGGGGTCATGTTTGCTGGAAAAATATATTCTGTTACCGCAATTCGCCGCAAAGATCATTCCATTGAATACTTTCGTTTGCCGCGCCAAACAAATCCAACAGTTGCGTTTCTCAAAAAAATCCCGTTTATTCGCGGAATCGTCGCGATTATAGAAGCGAGCGCAAACGGGGCGAAACACTTGCAGTTTGCCAGCGAGCGTTATGAACTAGATCCAAACGAAGAACAAGCTTTGCCAAAAACGAAAACGGATTCGTCAAAACTTTCCCTCGTACTTGGCGTCGCAGTGATCGGGGTATTGTCCTTTTTATTCGCTAAAACCATTTTTACGCTTGTTCCTGTATTTTTAGCAGCATCCTTAAAACCGTTATTTCCTACAAAAATGGCACAAATTTTTGTAGAAGGAGCGTTTAAGCTTGCTTTGCTGCTAGCTTATATTTACTTTATTTCTTTAACCCCACTCATTAAACGCGTTTTTCAATATCATGGCGCGGAACATAAAGTAATCAACGCGTTCGAAGCAGGACTTCCTCTTACGGTAGAGAACGTCCAGCGTTCATCCCGGCTTCACTATCGCTGCGGCAGTAGCTTTATTTTATTTACTGTCATCGTCGGCTTATTTGTATATATGTTTGTTCCAACAGACCCTCTCTGGTTAAGGGTAGTCAACCGGCTTGCTCTTATTCCGGTTGTACTTGGCATTTCGTTTGAGGTATTGCAGTTTACGAATAAATTGCGTAATATCCCGGTTTTACGCTGGCTCGGTTACCCTGGTTTATGGCTACAGCTTCTTACCACAAAAGAACCGACAGATGACCAAGTCGAAGTTGCGATTGCTTCCTTTCAAGAGCTGCTTCGTTTAGAGAAAAACGTGGAAACAGAAACAAAAGCAGTTCAGTAATAATGTAAGGGGGTGGATTCATTGCGACGCGGTGCCATTCATCCGCTTGTCGGGATTATCCTTTTTTTCGGAGTGTTCGGTTTCATATACGCCATTTTCGAACAGCCGACCGCTCTATTTCGAAAAGCGATGTTCATTGCTCTTATGATTGCGGGAATATATGTTATCTATCATTTTGTTTTCAGACGACGTGTCAATAAAGATCATATCGCGTATTTAAAAGCGGTTCGCCAATCGAAAAAACTCCATCCCCAAGCGGTTCGAAAACAAAAAACAAAAAGTACGAATCTAAAAATGAAACGCCTGCCAAGAAAACGAACCACTCATTTAACCGTCATCGAAGGAAAAAAAGGCAAAAAAAAGAATCGAGCATCGTTTTAGCTTGATTCTTTTTATTTTTGAAAAACTATATCAATTACGCTTTGACGCCTTTCTTCTATTTTTCACGAAGCCAGAATGGCGACATTTCGCCGCCCGAACGACGCGGACCGCTTTTAGACGAAATTGGGGTGCCTCCGCTTTTCTTATTGTCTAGCTCCAGGCGCCATCGGCTCGCGACGCTTCGGCCCCGCTGTGGCGGCAATAGCCTCCTCGCGGGTCCTCCAGCGCGTTTCGCCGATAGGCATGCGCCTTCCGCTTTTCTTATTTAATACGTCCATTTTGTGAGAAATTGTTCGGTTTTTTCTCTTCCGTATTGAATTAAGCGGTCTCTAATATCTGGGGTGAGGGAAAATTCGGTGGAAAAAACATTTTCTACAGGAAGAAACACGATATTTTTTTCATGTCTCCGGGAAATGTAGCGGGTATCGTGTGCCTCCTTCATTGCGCTAAAAAGAGCTTCAAACAATTGGATGGCATTGTTAATGTTTCGCTTTGGCCTTTCCGTAAGCTTCGCGCTTAACTGTATGCCAAGAACAGGTCGTTTTTTCACTTTCTTTTCTTCATCAAATAAAAAAAGCGGGAAATTGCTGAGCACACCTCCGTCTACAATGATATATTTTCCTTCCTTCGTCTGTAATTTGACCGGTTCAAAAAAATATGGGATGCTAATGCTCATTCGAACCGCTTTGGCAACGGAAAATGTTGCTGGGTCGATTCCGTATTGCGGCAAATCATCTGGCAAAATACACATTCGTCCATTGGTGACATCTGACGCAATGATATATAAACTTTCTTTCGGCAAATCACCAAATGTTTTGACATCGCGTGCTGCCAATACTTCCTTTAACCATTGTTCAAATGCATCCCCTTTATAAAGTCCCATCCGCCAATAAAGCCTCACCCATTTCCATACTGGAAATGGAAACTGGCATTTCCGTTCATCAAGGAAACGCTCTAGCTCCAATTCATCCAACAAATCGGTCATTTCCTTGCTTGTATATCCCGCGGCAATCAATGCGGCAATGAGTGATCCTGCGCTCGTCCCAGCAAGCCGTCTCCAGCGAAGTCCTTTTGCTTCAATTGCTCCGTAAGCACCAATGAGCGCAAACCCTTTTATTCCACCGCCAGAAAATACGATGTCAATCTCCATGCTGCCTCCCCCTCTTATTTGCCGTTTGTATATATGTAAGAGGGAGAAACCCAATTTAGTACGCCAAATAAAAAAGAGTAAGATTTCCCTTACTCTTCTGCTTGTTCGTTCCGTTTTTGAATGTTACGAAGCGTCTCGATGCGCTTTGGATCTTCCTGGAAATATTGCACCAAATCGCCGATGCGGTCAATCGCGTTCCAGCTTAAATGGTGTTCAATTCCCTCGACATCGTGATAAATGTTTTCCTCATCCACACCGATAATGCGCATAAATTGTTCTAACAATTCGTGGCGGTATACAAGTCTTTTTCCGATTTTCTTTCCTTTCGCCGTTAACACTAAACCGCGGTATTTTTCATAAACTAAATACTCATCTTTATCCAATTTTTGCACCATTTTTGTGACAGAGGAGGGATGTACGGACAATGCCTCAGCTATATCTGATACTCGCGCATATCCTTTTTCTTCGATTAAAATGTAGATTTGTTCAATATAATCTTCCATACTTGGTGTCGGCAATTTCTGTTCCCTCCTATAAAACCATTGTAAGAAAAAAATAACAATCAGTATTATTATATCATGAGGGCTTAAAATGACAAGATTGGACTTCCTCTTCAGGGAAAAACTCGTCAATATATCGCTCATCTGTTAAAAATTTGTCATAAAATTTTCCACTACGAACAGAATGTTCCTCGTTTGCCATCCGATTCTTTTGGCGCTAGAACCATTAAATCAGCGCTTTGATTCCCGTTAAAAAAATCCCGATAATAAAACCGCAAATAGCTCCATTCACCCGAATCCATTGCAGGTCTTTTCCGATTTTATTTTCCATCATATGAATAAGCGTTTCATCATCCAGCTTATCCAAATTCTCCTGTACCAGCTTGCCTATTTTTGAATGGTTCTCTTCAATAAGGTTGTTAATTTCCTTTTTTATCCAATTATCGATGATATTGATTTTTATTGGATCTTCTTTTAGTTTGTTCAGAAAGCGTGTTAAAAAGGGAAGAAGATACATATCCACAAACTTGCTGTCTTGAACAAAGGCCAATGCTTTCTGCTGAGCTTTCTGCAAAATTCCTGTTATTTTTTCAGCTGGCTCCCAATCAGCAATAAGATGGTTCTTCCAATTTTCGATTTCTTCCAACAGTTCCTTATTGTCCTTTATGTTTTTCAATTCCGTACGAACATGCAAAAGCAAAGCCTTCCTGTTTGGATTATCAGTCTGGCGCAAACTGCTTACAACACTAAGAAGGAAGTTTTGTAGTATACTGCCGAGTTTTTCTTCATTCAATAGATTCTGAAAAGACTTTAACGCAAACTGCAGAAAACCGTCTAACTTTATATTGTCAAGCGCCCGTATTGCCAGATTTCCGAGTTGATTCTTTGTGGTACTTTTCCTTATCCATTCTTCTGCCTTGCCAAGAAGATAATCTAACGCCTTCTCATCATATTCACGAATGAGCGCTTGATTGATGGCAGACTGAAGAACAGTGCACATTTTAATGGAATAAAAAGAAGACTTTATTTCTTTTTCAACAAAAGGGGTAATTTTTTCAAGATTGATATGACTGATCATTTGTACGACGAGTGACACAGCCCCTTTTTTAACTGAGTCTGAATGAAGCATTTTCTCAAGGACGGGCAACATTTTCTCTGTAAAATGGATTTGTTTGATTTTATCCCTAATGCTTTCTTTTGAAAGCCAATCATTTTCAAGTGTAGAAACGAGTGCTTTTGTCATTCTTTCCCGATTTTTAGGCAAAAGAGCTGTATGGGGGATGGGAAGCCCCAATGGATGTCGGAATAAGGCAGTAACAGCGAACCAGTCGGCTAATCCACCCACAAGCCCCGCCTCAAAGCCTCCTTGTAGTAATCCGCCTAGAAACGATCCTTGGAAAGGAATGGTTGCGACAAAGCCGGTTCCCATAACAACAAGCGAAAAACTAGCTAATCGCTTTGATTTCTTTGGTTGCTTTGACTTTTTAGATATCATGCTTCCCTCATCCTTTATGATATAAATTACTTTAACCAAATGAGTGTAAAATGATGCACAAAGGAGTACTATGTCCAGCTTTTCTCGAATCCAACTTCTTGACGGTACCAAATATCGTTACAGATATGATATTGCCTTACAACAATATAGCAAATCTTTGTTCATATTTCATTCACATAGACTGGAATGACGCTGTTCTGCCTTTTCAATGAACCTCTCCCACCTACACTCTGTTTAGAGGTGGGAGACTTCTCGGTGGACATGTTAAATTAGCTGTGATCAAGCTCCCAGCGAAACCAACGGGCATGTCCATCTGTTTCTGCGACAATTTCGTTATGTTCGATGCCATCGATAAAGTAGTCAAGATGAAGCTTTGTGTCCCACATATTGTTATATAGATGGAAAATATCCCTCATTTGGCCAATCTCCCGAATTTGTTTGATAAGAAGCTGTTTTGCTTTATCAGGAATTTGGTTCGCCACATGGGTGTGAAACACGCAAATAATAGTATCTTCTGGAATTGTAGCTACTATGTTAGGTAAGAGCGCTATTCCATCTCCTTCTATGAAGCGAACAGGTGTTTGCTGCAGGCAGCGGGCGGCTTTTTGAAATAATTCGCGCCGCTCTTTATGCTCCGGCCAAATAAGCGCTTGCATCCATAAACAATCTTCCTCGTTTTGCAAATCATTCACATGCAAATCAATCCCTATACGCTCCGCAATCGGAGGACTTTTCGGCAGCAAAAATGGAAAGCGCTCTCCACGAACTTCGGAGGCAATCAAAACATTGGAATGCGGGTTTCCGTATGTCACGTGCGAACCGTAATCGTATCGGTACTTGTCCCACGCCAGCTGCAAACCGGCGCTCGTGCCAATTTCAATGAGCGATAAAGGCTTTTTGACCATATCATAAATAAAACAAAAACTCGGATACAAATACGCACAACGCCGAACCTCATTCGTCTGCACGAGTTTATTTGTCAACATCGCTGTAATGTCTTCTTGATAGTGGATACAGAAATCACGGAAATAAGGGAAAGCGTGTTGCGGGTTTCGTGGCCGGTCGACTATACTTCCATAGAATTCACGCAGCTCGTGCGTATATCCTTTGAGCAATAAATAGTGCACCGCTCCAAATAACAAGTTCGGAATCGGCTGGCCGCTTCGGGCAGCTGAAGCAAGGCGCAATATCTCTTCATCTTCGGCAACGTTTAATGACAGCTGTTCGTACAGTTCACTAGACCCACGGCATTCACGAATGGCAAAACGGCGAAACCGCTCAGAAATAATCTTTAGCGACATCTTTATCTTCTCCTCTCGTTTTCTATTCGTCAAAAACTTCTTTTCTCCCATTATCCATCATGACATTCCATTCCGGCAATGGTACAATGGAGTCAATAGAAAGGAGGGACATAAAATGGCGCAAGAATTAATCGAATTATTTCGTTCCGTTTTAAAAGAAGAGCTACAGCCGGTTCATGAGCGGCTTGGTCGTCTCGAAGAGGGACAACAGCGGCTCGAAGAAAATCAACTTCGCTTGGAAGAACGACAGCAGCGATTGGAAGAACGGCAACAGCGGTTGGAAGAGCGACAGCAACGGTTAGAAGAACGGCAACAACGATTGGAAGAGCGACAGCAACGATTGGAAGAACGGCAACAACGATTGGAAGAGCAACAGCAGCGGTTAGAAGAGCGGCAACAACGTTGGGAAGAAAAACTAGACAATTTCCTTATTGAAACAAGAAGTCATTTCAAAAAAATCGAAGAAGAATTGGCTGAGCACCGCCGGATGTTTGAGCTACTTTCCAATGACTGGAGAAATGCGAAAATCGACATCGACTATTTAAGCGCAAAAACCGGAAAACATGACGCGGAAATTCATCAAATAAAGAAACGGCTCGAATTACAGCAGCTATAAACAACCATCCCCACAAACGAAAAAAAGCGCGTGCTGTCGGAGTGACCCGCTTACACGCACCTTCGTTGGAAAAGGCCATTTATCATCGCTTGCGAATTTGAAAATTGTCCTCTAACAGCACCCAGTTTTCCGGATAAGAATAACCAAGCACCCAATAGCTAATGCCTCTTAGCTGATATTCTTTCACCAACTCAAATTTTGCCTGGGCACTGCGGGCATCCTCAAACCAGACTTCATGCGTCCGCCCCTGGCTGTCAACATAGCGGTAAAACGGCGATGCGGCGATTGGATCGTATTGAATCGTTGCTCCATAACGAATGGCGCGTTCTACTGCTTCCTGCGGACTGAACGTTTCCGCCTCTTGTCCTTGTATGTGCGGAAGAACCCAGTCGCGCGCGTAAACTTGAAACCCCATAAAAATTTTATTTCTTGGTATTACGCTGACCGCGTAATTGAGCACCCTTCTAATTTGATGAACAGGGGAAATCGCTTGCGGCGGACCAAGCCGGTATCCCCATTCATACGTCATCAGCACGACAAAATCGGCAATTCTCCCATGTGCCGGGTAGTCATGCGCCTCATATAACAGTCCTTTTTGCTCCCCGCTTGTTTTTGGAGCAAGAGAAGTGGATACAAAATAGCCTTCCTGATGAAGGCGCTCCACAGCGCGTTGCAAAAATTGATTATACCTCACATTTCGCACCCTAACAAGGTCAAAACAAAGGATTTTTTATTTAGTTTTTCAGAATAACTTTTTGACC
>NZ_QCWL01000001.1:2447458-2452627 GCF_003064505.1 Geobacillus sp. LYN3
ACCCTCCGCATGCCCCACGATGCTCAATGGGATGATCTGTGTGGAGTTTTCATAGAACTTTTGACGCTACCGCACAATATGGATCAGCATCGTCTTCCTCCCCCAGTCAATAATTACACCTCATGCTACTATATTTTCGTTTTTCTGCTCTTATGAATGAAAAAAGCTGGCTCAGTCAGTTGACTAAGCCAGCTTTCCGTTTTATTGATTTGCCTTGCTTACAGCCCGCATTTTAGCTGTGCGCCGCAGCTTGTGCATGTGTTGCAGCCGCCGATTTCTTCGACCGTACCTTCACGGCAAACCGGGCAAATGTTGCCGACTTCGGACCCGATCGTTACATCTGTTGCGCGCAAATCTTGAATCGTATCAACGAGAACAACGGCGCGTTTTGTTTCTTTGTCCTCTTCCTCTTCCGGGAGCAGTTCGAGCTGCTCTTCGGGCGTATTTTCTTCCGCTTTCAGTGTCAATACTTGCGCATCGCGGCTTCCGTCCACATAGACCGTACCGCCTTTTGCGCCGCCGCGCCATAAGCGTTCATATACTTTTTGCACTTGCTCAACGGTATATCCTTTTGGCGCGTTTACCGTTTTTGAAAGGCTGGAGTCGACCCAGCGCTGAATGATGCATTGCACATCCGCATGTGCTTCCGGCGATAAATCCATCGCCGTGACAAACCAATGCGGCAAGTTGTTCGGATCCGCTTCCGGATGTTTGTCCAAATATTCTTGAACGATATCGGCCTTCACCTCAATAAACTTGCCTAGGCGGCCGCTGCGGTAGTAAGAGAAGGAAAAATATGGTTCAAGCCCTGTAGAAACCCCAACCATCGTTCCAGTGGATCCAGTCGGAGCGACCGTAAGCAAATGCGAATTGCGAATGCCGTATTTCAAAATATCTTGGCGAATATCTTCCGGCATTCGTTTCATATAGCCGGTATTAATAAACGCTTCCCGCAGTTTTTGCGTTTCTTCTTCCGTTTCCCCAACAAGGAATGGGAAGCTGCCTTTTTCTTTCGCTAGTTCAATTGACGCGCGATAAGCGGTCGTCGCAATCGTCTTAAACAATTCATCGACAAGTTTGTTTCCTTCCTCGGAACCGTACTCTTTTTCGCAGTAAATAAGCAAATCAGCTAGTCCCATAACGCCAAGACCGATGCGGCGCTCCCCGAGCGCTTGTTTTTTGTTTTCTTCTAGGAAATACGGCGTTGCGTCAATAACGTTATCTTGCATTCTCACGCCGATTTCGACGGTGCGTTTTAATTTTTCATAGTCGACGACTTTCTTTTCTTTATCGACCATATTCGCCAGGTTAATGGCTGCTAGGTTGCAGACGGAATATGGTGCGAGAGGTTGTTCCCCACATGGGTTTGTCGCAACCACTTTTTGACCGTACGCTCGGGCGTTCGTCATTTCGTTGGCGTTATCGATGAAGAAAATGCCTGGTTCCGCGGAATACGTCGCGCAAATATTAATCAGCTTCCAAAGCTCGCGGGCGCGAATTTTGCGGTACACGCGCACGCGGTATCCCATTTTCTCCCATTCGCGTACATCGCCGACTTCGTGCCATTTTTCGTTGTAAATTCGCATTTCTTCTTCTGAGTAAGTTTCTACATCCGGGAAGCGCAGTTCGTACTCTTCATCTTTTTCGACGGCTTCCATAAACTCTTTTGTCAGGCAGACGGAAATGTTTGCTCCTGTTAAAAAGTCTGGATTATGTACCGTGTATGTGCCGCCTGTACGTAATTTTTCTTCTGCTTCTTTAATAATTTCTTCACTGAAGCCGCCGTAGCCCGGAACGTTTTTGTAGTTGACGATTGCTTGGTACATTGCTCGTTCCCGTTCGGTAAGCGGCGTGAATTTCAGTTTATCTTGCGCCGCTTTTTTAATTCCTTCGTCTTCCATATTTTCAATTAAATAGCGCAAAATGCGCGGATTTTGCATTTTTGAGACGATGAACTCGATAATGTCCGGATGCCAGTCTGCCAGCATAATCATTTGCGCGCCACGCTATTTGTTACTCACTCCATATGATGGAGCGGGCTAGGTCATTTCTGCCTAGCTCTCCGTCTTTCGAACGGAGGTCAGACTATATCATCAAAGAAGAGATCAGAGAACTTTTCATATTTACGATTCAATTTTATATCTCCATGTTGATAAAGGTAATGGAATATTTTTCTGAGATCTTCGATGCTTGAAATATAAAGATCAAATTTTAACTTGGCTATATCCTTGTTCATGGAGATATTTTGCTTTCTTCATGATCTCTTCTTTGTCTCGTGCCTCGTAACGTCGTTGCCGAGCGTTACGATTTACTCCTTCCATGGCCCCCAATATACCAACCACCTTGATTAATATTATAATTTTAATTTAATTATATTGGGAGCTGTAGGAAGTTTCAATAGTCGTTGAACCTTCATCTCCGTTTCCAGAGATGCTTGGCTGCTGGTTGCCCATTGTTACATCCAACTTGTTTTCAAACCATCACGCTCGCCGTTGCCGGCCACGTTGTGGTCAAGTTGGCTTTAGGGGGTTCCAGCAATTCACGAGATTTTACTCCCGCCATGGCGCTTTTTAACGGGAGCCACCTTGTTCGACAAGGTGGGTTAATTTCGCAATATCGTCAAGCCAGGAGACCGATCCGGACGATTTTCCGTTCACCCCGCGCGCTAACGTGTTGCGCGGACGCAATGTCGAGCCATTCGTGCCGACGCCGCCGCCGCGGCTCATAATTTCCATTACTTGTTTGCGATGCTCGGAAATCCCTTCACGCGAATCTTTTATAAACGGCATGACATAGCAGTTGAAATACGTCACATCTTTCCCTGACCCTGCGCCGTACAATACGCGGCCTGCTGGAACAAAGTTCAAGCTGACAAGCTCTTGATAAAACTTTTCAAACCACTCTTTCCGTTTTTCCTCCGTTTTTTCCACCGCTGCCAAGCCTGTTGCATTTCGTTTCGCGATTTGTTCGTAAAAGATTTCGAGCGGTTTGTCGATCACATCAAGCGGGCGGACGACGGTTCCCGTCTCTGCTTCTTCTCCTTCGAGTACGTGTCGATATTCTTCCTCAACGAGCACTTTCGCTTTTTTTGCTTCCCAATCAATATCGACGATAAAGCCCAAGCCGCGAGCCGGGAATTTCGGATCTTCTTTAATCGTCAATACGACAAAATCGCCGACTCCCAGCGTCAATTTTTCTGTATCTTTAAATGAGTAGCGATCCAACATCACTAAACGAGAAACGCCTTTATGCGTAATTTTCATATCCTCCGTAATTGGATGCACTTGCGGAAAAAGACGAATATCCTCATTCAACTTTTCGATATTAATTTTCATTTTTTCCGAAGACGCGACCGTCATTCTCCAATCTCTCCTCTTCTTTCTATTTTTTTATTACTTTTCTGCCTGCGTGTTCTGTCTTTTCTACCTTACCATATTAACCACAAAAAAACAATATATAGTATGTTTTTTAACAAAAAACATACTATATATTGTGTTTTGGTCAACTGTTTTTCATTTTGTCAAATAAAAAAAACAATAGAAAACGGCGAAAAAAGGAGAGAAACGAAAAAATTACGCCTTTTTTGCCGATAAATGAATGATTTTCCATGTTGCCAATCAGCGTTTGAAATTCCATTCATCGCTTTCATATTTCGTTCGTGCTAGCTCATGAACATATTCTAGTTCTTCCGGCGATAACGTATATGGTTCCAGCACGATATCAAGCCCTTTTTCAAATCCTTTATAAAACGCTTCTTTCGCTTCTTCGATCGTAATCTTGCGGTTGGTCAATTCGTTAATCGCCACCGCCTTGTTTTTAAAATTGCGTTGCAGGCGCTCTTTTACCCGTTCGTTTGGATATTTAAACAAGCTGAAAAGCAAATCTTCATCCAAGTCAAGCAAAATCGAGCCGTGCTGCAAAATAACCCCTTTTTGCCGCGTCTGCGCACTGCCGGCAATTTTGCGGCCTTCGACGACAAGCTCATACCATGACGGCGCATCAAAACAGACGGCAGATCTTGGGCTTCTTAAATCCGCTTTCTCCTCTTCCGTTTTTGGCACGGCAAAATAGGCATTTAAGCCGAGAAAACGAAATCCTTCTAAAATTCCTTGCGAAATCACCCGATACGCCTCGGTCACCGTTTTTGGCATATCCGGATGTTCTTCGGAAACAATCACACTATACGTCAGCTCTTTATCATGAAGAACGCCTCGTCCTCCTGTCGGCCGTCTCACAAACCCGAGACCATGGCGTTTTACCGCTTCTAAATCAATTTCTTTTTCCACTTTTTGAAAATACCCGATCGATAACGTCGGCGGATTCCAACCATAAAAGCGAATCGTCGGCGGAATTTTGCCTTCGCTATGCCAGTCTAAAAGCGCCTCATCTAGCGCCATATTAAACGAAGGAGAACAGTATCCGGAGTCGATAAAGCGCCAAAGTTCTTTTGCCATCTTTCAACCCTTCTTTTAATTTTAAAGTTTGCGTCTACTAGTTTAACAAACAATCCGAAACATGGAAAGAAAAACGCTGTTATACTCTTGGAAAATATTTTGCTTATCAAAAGCAACGCTTATATAATAGAAGTTGGCAAATGAACGGAAAGGGGGCGCTACTTGTGGAAATATTGCTTATTATTCTCGGCGCAATCATCATCTATTCTGTTGTCACCTATCTCATGCAGCGAAAAATAGTAAAAGCATTAACAGAAGAAGAATTCCGCGCCGGTTATCGCAAAGCGCAATTAATTGACGTCCGCGAACCGGATGAGTTTGCGGCTGGACATATTTTAGGAGCGCGCAATATTCCTTTGACCCAACTGCGCATGCGCATGAAAGAGTTGCGAAAGGATCAGCCAATTTATTTATATTGCCAAAACGGGCTGCGCAGCGGCCGCGCCGCGCAAATGCTGTACCGTAAAGGATACCGCGATTTGTACCATTTAAAAGGCGGTTTTAAAACATGGACGGGGAAAATCAAGAAAAAGGCTTAAGGCAACTAGAAAGGATAGATGGAAGCCGCGAAACGCTTTCATCTATCCTTTTTTCTCATCGTCAATTATAAAGAAAACAGTAGGCTCCGCTTTACTTTTTGCCAAAGTCAACTACCCAACGGCTAAAGCCGTGGGCTTGCAGCTAGCCTAATTGGCTGCCGCGTTCGGCTGGTTGA
>NZ_QCWL01000001.1:2452727-2454618 GCF_003064505.1 Geobacillus sp. LYN3
TATACTGAAAATATAACCCCCGCCTTCCTCCCACAGCTAAAGCAGTGGGCTTCCGGCGGATGTTCTCGTGAAGGATTTATTATGCAATAAGGTGCCCAAAAAACGTTTAGGGCACCCAGTTTAGACTGCTAGGAAATGACTTCTAACTCCGAAGGCATCACTACTTTTTCTAGTACAGAAGCCACGGCGCCGATCGCACAGCTTTTTTCCAATAACTGTGATGGAATAATGAACGGACCGTTCCCATTTTTCACTAATATCCTTTTTTCGACTTCTTCCCGTGCCGGCTCCAGCACCCATTTGCCCGCCTTGCCAATCGTACTGCCGACAATAACGGCTTCCGGGTTATACGCATAAATGATATGTAAAATGCCGATCCCCAGGTAATGGCCGACCTCCGCCAATATTTGCGCCATTTGCTTGTCGCCGCTTTCAGCTAATGCGCGTACTTTCTCTACGGAAAAGCCTTCTAACATGGAATGATAATGTTCCTGCTCGAGCCGACGCTGAATATACTTTTCTGACGCGTACATCTCCCAACATCCGTTATTGCCGCAGCTGCAACGAAAGCCGTGAACGTCAATGACATGATGGCCGATTTCGCCGGCAATGCCATCAATCCCGCGGTATAGCTGGTTGTGAATGATGACTCCGGCGCCGATCCCGATCCCGGCGCTGACATATACAAAATTCGCAAACTCTTTGCCGGCGCCAAACCATTTTTCACCGAGCGCCGCCAACTTTGCTTCGTTTTCAATAATAATCGGATAATTTGGCCATTGTTTTTGAAGAATGGAAGAAAGGGAAACATGATCCCAATGAAGGTTCGGCGCAAATACAACAAGCCCTTCTTCCGCATCCACAATCCCTGGTACGCCAATGCCGATGCCCATTATTCCATACGGAGTAGTCGGCGCCTGGCGAATGGCTTCGTGAATCATCGCGATCATTTTTTCGATGATTGTTTCCTGCTTTTCATTGGCACGAAAAGGGCACATCTTTTCCCAAATGATCTCGGCGTTTAAGTCCGTTAACACGGCATAAATGTAGTTGCCCCCCAACTCTATGCCGATTAGTGAGCCAGCCGCTTCGTTAAAGCGGAGCATGAGCGGCCGGCGGCCACCGGTGGAAACGCCAATTCCGCTTTCGCTGACAAAATGTTCGGAAATTAATTCATCGACTAACGCTGATACCGTAGCTTTGTTTAATCCGGTGATTTTGGCGATCTCCGCCCGCGAAATATTATTTTTTTCGCGAATCAGCTTTAATACGATCTGTTTATTGATTTTTTTGACGAGTCCTATATTTCCTGTTCGCACCATATACGGTCATTCCTTCTGCAACCTTTTTTAGTATGCCGCGCGAATAGGCGGATGAGTCTCTGATCAATTCCATCGCCAGCGGCTGTATGAAAAAAGTTTATCTCGTGAGCCATGACATATGCAAACGCACGCAGCAATTCTTCATCGCTTACTTTTTCCCACGATCCCTGCGGCCAAAACGGATTTCACCCACTACTAATCGCTGTTCCTCAGTCTCCTATATTCCATCTTTGATGTACAATACAAAAACGACTTATTGCTTCTGTTTAATAACATTAGTTTATATACTAAACTAACATAGTTTTTATGTCAATAAAAAACAGATGAATTCATCTTCTTTGCAGAGAAAGGAACTATGTGTTTGTGGTATGGGCATTACTTTTCATTAACTAAAAGATACACTTCATCAGTCCATCACTCTCGTTTTTTGTGCACGTTCTCCTTGAAACGATTTGACAGGATAGCGCATGATTTCCTGTATGTAACCGATGAGCATCTTTTCACGAGAACATCCGCCGGAAGCCCACTGCTTTAGCTGTGGAGGAAGGCGGGGTTTATATTTTCAGTAT
>NZ_QCWL01000001.1:2454718-2466352 GCF_003064505.1 Geobacillus sp. LYN3
TCAACCAGCCGAACGCGGCAGCCAATTAGGCTAGCTGCAAGCCCACGGCTTTAGCCGTTGGGTAGTTGACTTCCTTCATTATTTTCTTATTTTTCTGTCTACAATTAATATACAAAAACAAGCGATCCATTCCCAGCGGAATGAATCGCTTGTTTTATTCGTTTTATTGTTTTTGGTAGCGCAAGATTGGCTTGCGCGCAGCTGTCGTTTCGTCGAGGCGTTTGACAACGGTCGTATGCGGTGCTTCTTGCACGATTTCTGGATTTTCTTCCGCTTCTTTAGCGATTTGAATCATCGCGTCGATAAACGCGTCTAACGTTTCTTTCGATTCGGTTTCCGTCGGCTCGATCATCATACATTCATCCACAATGAGCGGAAAATATACTGTCGGCGGATGGAAGCCGAAATCCAGCAAACGCTTAGCAATATCGAGCGTGCGGACACCGAGTTTCTTTTGCCGTTTGCCCGACAAGACAAATTCATGCTTGCAATGGCGGTCGTACGGCAACTCGTAATATTCCGCAAGACGGCGCATCATGTAGTTGGCATTTAACACGGCATATTCCGTCACCGCTTTTAAACCATCTGGACCCATGGAGCGAATATACGTGTAAGCGCGGACGTTAATGCCGAAATTGCCGTAGAAAGGTTTCACGCGCCCAATCGCTTGCGGTCGGTCATAGTCCAAATAATAGCCGTTTTCCCCTTTTGAAACGACCGGCTTCGGCAAAAACGGGATAAGGTCCGCTTTCACCCCGACTGGACCGGAGCCTGGGCCGCCTCCGCCGTGCGGACCGGTAAATGTTTTATGCAAGTTGAGATGCACGACATCAAAGCCCATATCTCCCGGTCTTGCCTTGCTTAATACAGCGTTTAAATTAGCGCCGTCATAGTACAACTTTCCGCCAGCTTCATGCACGATCTCGGCCATTTCTAAAATATTTTTCTCAAACAAGCCGAGCGTATTTGGATTTGTAAGCATCAATGCCGCTGTATCCGGGCCAACAACGCGTTTTAAATCTTCTAAGTCCACTAACCCATCTTCTGTCGACTTGACAGTAACGGTTTCAAAGCCGGCTACCGTTGCGGAAGCTGGGTTCGTTCCGTGAGCGGAGTCAGGAACAATCACTTTCGTCCGGTGAAAGTCGCCGTTCGCTTCGTGATACGCGCGAATCATCATCAGCCCTGTCCATTCGCCGTGCGCTCCCGCCGCCGGCTGCAACGTAACGGCGTCCATCCCGGTGATTTCTTTTAAGTGCTCCTGCAGGTCATACATTAATTCTAACGCACCTTGCACCGTTTCCTCAGGCTGAAGCGGATGAATATGAGCAAATCCAGCGAGGCGTGCGACATTTTCATTGATTTTCGGATTGTATTTCATCGTACAAGAACCGAGTGGATAAAAGCCGGAATCGACGCCATGATTCCGTTTGGACAATGCGGTGTAATGGCGCATAATATCGAGCTCCGACACCTCTGGAAGCTCCGGCTCCTCCGTACGAATATAATCGGCCGGTACGACATCTTCGACATGGACAGCTGGAACGTCTAACTCCGGTAAACTATAGCCAATGCGGCCAGGTTTGCTTAATTCAAAAATAAGCGGCTGATCTTTATGCATGACAATCCCCCAATTCTTTCACGAACGTGTCGATTTCTTTTTTTGTTCGCAATTCGGTTACCGCAATTAACATATGATTTTGCAACTCCGGATAATCGCGGCCAACATCATAACCGCCGATGATTCCTTTTTCAAGAAGGCGTTTGTTCACTTCCGCTACCGGTTTTTCGAGACGGACGACAAATTCGTTGAAAAACGGTCCAGGAAACGGTACATGAAATCCGTGTTTGACTAATTCATTTTTCGCGTACTGCGCTTTTTGTATATTCATCGCCGCCATTTCTTTCACACCTTTTTTGCCAAGCGCCGTCATCGCAACAGAAGCAGCGAGCGCGTTTAGCGCTTGGTTCGAGCAAATATTGGACGTTGCTTTATCGCGGCGAATGTGTTGCTCGCGCGCCTGCAATGTCAACACAAAGCCTCGTCGTCCTTCTTCATCGCTCGTCTGTCCGACAAGGCGTCCAGGAATTTTGCGTATTAGTGCTGATTTGACGGCAAAATAGCCGCAATGCGGTCCGCCAAATTGCATTGGAATGCCAAATGGCTGGGCATCGCCGACAACGATATCTGCGCCAAACTGTCCTGGCGGAGTAAGGATGCCAAGAGCAAGTGGATTGCTCGCAACAACGAACATGCTTTTTCCGCTATGGGCGATCGGTTCGATGTCTTTTAGCGGTTCAATTTGTCCGAAAAAGTTTGGATATTGAACAATAACACAAGCAACTTCCTCATCCATTTCCATCTTTAATGCCTCTAAGTCGGTTACGCCATTTTGAAACGGAATTTCTACGACACAAAGCCGCTGTCCTTTTGCGTATGTTTTCACCACATCGCGGTATTCCGGATGAACCGTTTTCGATAGCAATACTTTTTTCTTTTTCGTATGCGCAGCACTTAATAGCATTGCTTCCGCTAGTGCTGTGCCTCCATCGTACATGGAAGAGTTCGCTACATCCATTCCTGTCAATTCACAAATCATCGTTTGAAACTCGAAAATCGCTTGCAGTTCGCCTTGCGAGATTTCCGGCTGATATGGAGTATATGCTGTGTAAAATTCAGAACGTGAAATAACATGATCCACAATCACAGGAATATAATGATCATACACTCCTGCACCTAAAAAGGACGTATATTTTTTCGTATCCGCGTTTTTCTCTGCAAGCGCGGACAGTTCTTTGAACAGTTCCGGCTCCGATTTCGCCTTTTTAATGTTTAACTCGCCGCGAAAGCGTACGCTTTCCGGAATATCCGCAAACAAATCATCAATCGAATCAACGCCAATTACTTTCAACATTTCCCGCTTATCTTCTTCTGTCATCGGCAAATAACGATGAAGCACGTCCATTCTCCCCTTTTTTTTCTTTACTTTGCCCGCTTATAAAACGGAGTTGCGATTACTTTCGCTTTCAAACGTTTACCGCGGATTTCGACTTCTACTTCCGTATCCATCTCGGTAAATTCTGTTTTTATAAGCGCTAGGCCGATATTTTTCTTCAATGTCGGTGATTGCGTTCCAGTCGTGACAAATCCGATTTCTTCTCCATTGGCAAACACTTTATAGCCATGGCGCGGAATGCCTTTGTCAATCATTTCGATCCCGACCAGTTTTCGCGCTGTTCCTTCTTCTTTTTGTTTTTTCAATACATCTTTTCCGATAAAATCGGCATCTTTGTTCGTTTTCACCGCAAATCCAAGACCGGCTTCAATCGGGGTAATGTCTTTCGATAGCTCTTGTCCGTAAAGCGGCAGCGTCGCTTCAAAACGAAGCGTATCGCGCGCACCGAGTCCGCATGGAAGCACTCCTTCTTCTTTCCCTGCTTCTAAAATGGATTCCCAGAGCGCTACGGCATCTTCTCTTCGGCAATAAATTTCAAAACCATCTTCCCCAGTGTAACCGGTACGGGAAACAAGCGCTTTTACGCCGTTAATATTTATATCATCTTGAAACGAGAAAAATTTGATTGCCGATAAATCGGTATTCGTTAATTTTTGTAACACTTGTTCTGCAAGCGGCCCTTGCAAAGCAAGTTGAGCAATTTCCTGAGAAATGTTTACAAGTTCCACATCGCCAAATAAGTGGTCATGCAGCCACTCAAAATCTTTCTCAATATTGGCGGCATTGACAACAAGGAGATAATGGCCATCCGCTTTTTTATAAATTAATAAGTCATCCACCGTTCCGCCATCTTCATAACACATAAGCGAATATTGCACACGGCCGTCTGTCAATTTCGATACATCGTTCGTCATCATTTTTTGCAAAAACGCAAGGCTGTCGTCCCCTTTAACGACAAATTCTCCCATATGTGATACATCGAATAAGCCAGCACGTGTACGCACTGCTTCATGTTCTTCTTTAATGCTGGAAAATTGAACAGGAAGCTCCCATCCGCCAAAATCGATTGTTTTGGCACCATAACGCTCGTAAACAGCAAATAACGGCGTGCGTTTTAGCATTTCTTCCCCTCCTAATTTTTTACATAAACGCAAAAAGGACAGACTCCTCCCTACCATGATGAGTGGAGGCTCTGTCCTGGCACCTGAAAGTTTCCCTATTGTAAAAATAGGTTTCCTCTTTGGTGGTTCACAAGGTCGTGAACACTCTCCAGAGCTGCGTCAAACAAGAGTCTTTTTGCCTGAGAGATTCGCGTTTCCGCTTGCTCCTTCGGCGCTACATTACGTAGTCTCTCCCCTTGTTCTCATCCGCGTCCATATATAATTTTCAAGAAAATGGGCACACTATTAGTAAAAAATCGCAAAATAAATTTTAACTTTCTAACTTTACTATTATACTACCATTAAAAAATGGAAAAGAGCAATAAAAAAATAAAAAAATAACCGAACTTTTTAATGTTATTAAACAACAAAAAACAAATAATATACGTATATTAATAAAAAATATAAATAAAATGTTCGTGAAAATAAAGGAGTTGGATGCAATGATGGACATCGAGATGGATGAAACGTGGAAGGAAGAATTTATCGAACGAATCGAAAAGGACGGGCCTTGGGCGAGCTGGGAAATGTATCAATTAGCGCTCGAGGCTGCTGCGCATTTAAGCGTACCTGAGTTTGACGGTCTGCAAGCGCCAAAACATTTGCCACACTTGACTCCGCTTCCTCATCAGCTTGAAGTTGCAAGGCAAGTCGTCGAAAACATGAATGGAAAAGCGATTCTTGCCGATGAAGTCGGTCTTGGAAAAACCATTGAAGCAGGCCTTATTTTAAAAGAATATATGATCCGCGGATTGGTAAAAAAAGTGCTGATTCTTGTCCCTGCCTCTCTTGTATCGCAATGGGTAAAGGAGCTAAACGAAAAGTTTTTTATTCCTGCCGTGCAACAGAAAAAAAGCTATGTGTGGGAACAATGCGATGTCGTCGTATCCTCGATCGACACGGCAAAAAAAAGCCCGCATCGGGAAATTATTTACAAACAGCAATATGACATGGTCATCATTGATGAAGCGCACAAGCTGAAAAACAATAAAACAAAAAACTATGAGTTTGTTCAAAATTTAAAAAAGAAGTTTTGCTTGCTTCTAACAGCGACGCCGATTCAAAACCGGATTGAAGAAATTTTTAACCTCGTTTCCCTACTAAAGCCCGGTCATTTAGGAAACGCAGAATATTTTGCAAAAACGTACGGAAAAACGCGCTCTTTACAAACAAATGAACATTTAAAAGCACTTATTAATAAAGTCATGATTCGCAACCGCCGCGTTGACACTGGCATCGAATGGTCCAAACGCCACGTAAAAACCGTGCTTATTGAGTTTACGAAAGAGGAACGAGAATTGTATGAGGCGGTACAAGCGTTAAAATATGATGGATCACTGTTATTTGGCAATCAATTTTCACTTATCACCATGCTGCGGGAAGCGTGCAGCAGCCGCGAAGCGCTATTTCTCACCGTAAAAAACATGATGGACAAGTACGAAGGAGAGGTTCCAGATTCTTTCCACAAACTAATGGAAAAAATAAATGCCGTTACAACCAATTCGAAGGCAGAAAAAGCGTTGCAGCTTATTCAATCCATTAATGACAAAGTCATTATTTTTACCGAATACCGGGCGACCCAGCTGTATTTGCAATGGTTTTTAAAGCAGCACGGCATCTCTTCCGTCCCGTTCCGCGGCGGATTTAAACGTGGAAAAAAAGATTGGATGAAAGAGTTATTTAAAAATCATGCGCAAGTTTTTATCGCAACAGAAGCGGGCGGAGAAGGAATTAACTTACAATTTTGCCGCCATGTCATCAACTATGACCTGCCTTGGAACCCAATGCGGCTCGAACAACGAATTGGACGCGTTCACCGGCTCGGCCAAACAAACGATGTGTACATTTACAATTTCGCTGTAAAAAATACAGTGGAAGAACATATTTTAACGCTGTTATATGAAAAAATTCGTCTATTTGAACGGGTAGTTGGCCAATTGGATGACATTTTGGCAAAAATGAACTTCGCGAATTTGGAACATTATTTGCAAGACGCACTCCTGAACTCTCGAAGCGAAGGAGAAATGAAAATTAAAATGGAGAATATTACCGCAATGATTGAGCTAGCAGACCAGCTTGCCAAAGGAGGGGAACAATATGCAGCAACATGAGATCCACCAATTTTTAGAACGATATTTTCGCGCCAATGAATGCGACATTCTCGAAGCAGATGACGAATATATAAAAGTGCAATTGTCGATTGAAATGGATAAAGAGTTAATGAATCGCCCGTTTTATTGGCATTATATTGAGCGAACCGGCGGCACGCCTGCGCCGATGCAACTAACGCTTATTACAAAACAAACGGAGAAAACAAACTCACTAGAAGGAGAACGGCTGCATTTTGGTTCACCTAGATTGCATCAAATTTTCCGCTCCGCGCAAAAACGCGGCGGCTTCATTCGCTTGTATGAGGAAGTAGATACTTACCAGCAATCACACATTCCACTTCATCCTTGGCTTGGATTAAACGTGAAAATTTCTTACCAGTGTGACAGAACGAAAGATCAAATTTTGTCACTCGGATTGCACTTAATCAGCGGAACAATTATCGAGCAATTTCATGACCGATTACAGAAACTGAAGCTTACTCCGAAAATACCTGATTATTGTTTTACGATTTCCCCGCTCATCAAACCAAAAAGCGGTATTGGACGTTTAGAACAATACATTCGTAGACACATCTTTCAAGATGATCACACATGGGCGGAAAAAGCGAAAGAAAGATGGGCAGAAGATTTGGCGCTTCTTGATCATTTTTATGAAGGGATGGAAGAAAAACCAGAATGTTATTATATTGAAAAAGAAGCGCTTGAAGAGCAGTATAAACCAAGAATTATCGTTTCCGTCATTAACGGAGGACTATTTTACTTGCATCCCCGTTCCTAATCGTTCTGTTTTCGCTAACTGCTATTGAAAAAGGAGCGTTTCCGTCATGGGAACGCTCCTTTACGAATGGCGCCGAAATAAGAGACGAAGAGAGATAGGAATCATTCCAAACCAACGGTATAATAGCGGCGGCTTCTCCTGTTTGCGCTGCATCCGCTTTTTCTTGCGCTCTTCTTTCGGCAAATCCATATAGGTTACAAGCTGTTGGGTGACAAACTTTACGTAATCGTTTGTCGACATACATGCCACCCCCTTTTCCATTAGCTTTTCCATTCTTTTTCTACTTTAATCACATTTGCAATCTTTTCGGCCATTTTGCTCCACCGTTCGATTGGTTGTACTGACGCTTATATCTTCTTCTCGATAATAAGGAAGAATAATTTTTCAATTCATCAAAATGAAGTAACGGATAATAATGAATCACAAACCGTTTATCACGAATTATTCTCCGTCCATTCGATAATATCAAGGGATGGAAATAAAACGATAAACGTAGCGCTATAGCGAATTCCTCCATCGGAACGGGCAAAAATCAAAGCTTTTACTTTCGTTTCATCAATTTTTTCCCACTTATAATTTGCTTTGCCAATCGGGTAAACAAAAACACCCTCATTCCCTTGTAAATCGGGAAAAGATGCAATCTGTTTTTTGACATCAAAAACCGCCATTTGCATAATCGAATCGACTTCATACGATTGTTGCTCGTACGCGATTGATTCCATTTCCACCTGATACAATTCGAGCACATGAGAAAATGCTAACAGAAAGAAAAAAGAAACCACGACTGTAATTGGAAAAATCATACCGCTTTGATTTCGCATCACAAACGCCACCTTGCTAAAAAAGTCGAGAAATAAACGCTTCATATGTTTTTCCGTCCGTCGCTCTTACATGAAGAAAAATTCCGTGATTGGTCAATGTATATGTGACATTTTCGACAAATTGCAGCGCCGTTTCATTGCCTGTGCCGTTTACTTGTCTGCGAATCGATGAGCGGTATAGGTCAAAACTGACTTGATCCCCTGTAAATTTTTCTAAATATAGCGTCGTACCATTGCTTTTCCATTGTTTCGATTCATTTAACTCCCTTTTGAGCTGCTGTACAAAAATTTCCCACTCGATACGATGAAATCCATTAACGTTTTCATATTTGAATAAACGCGCATCTAAAAGAAGCGGCAACAATGATGTAATCAGTAAAACGATCAACAAGACGATCAGCATTTCTAAAAAAGTAAACCCATTTTTCGAACCGATCATCGTTTTACATATCCACACCTTTCTGCGCTGCGGTTTGCGTAGTCAGTCCAACGTACGCATACTTTCCACATATCGTTTTCTTCGTAATCCGAATGAATCACAAATGTTGTTCGTCCATCTACTACCGTCATTTCTTTGTGGATATTTTCTTCGTATAATGCCGCATCCAATATTTGTTGCGCCTTTGCTTTTAGAGCAATATTTTGACGCTCCATCATTATTTGTGCAAACAAAGGCAACAATACTGTTGTAATAACGAGCAATAACGCCAAAGCAAAAACCGCTTCCACTAAGGTAAAGCCATTACAGTTTTTGCACATAAAACCTCCCTTTTCCTAGCAAAAATACGATTTTATATGTTCTATCTTTTCTTTTTAACAATAGCGATCCCGCTTTATTGATATTTCCGTTTTCTAAAAAAATGAGCGGCATCGTCAATGTAGTCAGCTGAAATTTCCATTCGCTAGGGATCGATCGTTTTAAAATCGTTTTCTCTGATGTTATTTCCGTGATACGATACTCTGGGTGATTTTCCGAAAACGTAACCGCTACCGATGTTTTATGGGTCATTGCATATTGTTGTGCATACAACAAATCATTGCGGAGCTGTGTAATGATATACATTTCTGTTTTCTGTTTCGCAACGCTGTTTAAAGAAGGGAAAGACACCGCCATCAATACCGTGATGGCGGTTAAAACAAGAAGCATTTCAATAAAGGTGAAGCCATCATTACGCGCCACTTTCACTTACTTCCCCGTTGCTATTAATTTGAATTTTATGTCCATTTGGACAATGGTCTGACTTAATATACTTTCCATCAATAAGCTGCTGTATTGTCGGAATTTGTTTATGTTCCATTTCATATGCCTTCACTTGGGCTTGGACGGTGTTCACAAACGCTTCACATCCTTTGTTATTAATCATTCCATTGTGTTTCGTTATATTTGGAATGACAATAAGCAATAAAATAGAAATAACCATTAATACAATTAACATTTCGATTAACGTAAACCCTTTTTCATTCATTGGCATTTTCCCTCCTATAAATTGTTCATCATCGAAAACATCGGAAGCAAAATCGCTAAATACATGCAAATAACGAGAATGCCCACAAAGGAAAGCAAGATCGGTTGAACGAGTTTCATCGATGTTTCTATACGATCTTCCATTGTTTGAAAAACAATTTCGCTATAATGGCTTAATTCTTTTGCCAATTCTCCGTTTGATTGCCCGTGACGAACGACAAGCGCCAACTCTTGTTCGTAGTACTCACGTGACGCGACAATGGCATCTAACGATATTCCTTTGACAAGCTGTTGTTTCATTCTTTTTCCTTCCTCACGTAAAAAAGGGAGTTTCTCTTGCCGCTCAAATATTTGCAGCGATTCATAAATAGATAAACCACCTTGTAATAAATGGCCTAATTGCATTGCGAACATATGCGTAAAATATAGCTTCGCAAAGGAACGAATAAAAGGGATTTTCATTATTATGTTGATCTGTGTAGGTATTTCGAGTTTTTGAAACCAGCTAATGTATAAAAGAAAACAAGCAATAGCGAAAACACCTAAAACGCCAAACATATTGGGAATGATCGAAACAACTTGAATAAAAATAGAGGTAATGGAAGAAGAAGATAACGATGCGGAAAACTGAAAAAATTGAGGAAGGAGCACATGTTGCACGATCGCTAACATCAATACCATAAAGAAAAGCAAAAATAGCGGATAGCTGCTGGTTTTCCGAAACCTTTGTAAATATTCAGCCTTGTGCAACAACATTTTCCCTGCTTCCGCGATTCCATGTGACAAATCGCCATGTTGTTCGGCAAAAAACAAATAGCCGATTGCTTCCCGATGAAAATGAAGCGGGGCAAGCGATTGATAAAAAGGCAGTCCAGAACGAAGATGAGAAAGACAATGCTGTAAGTCGCGGCGGCGGGAAAGAGGCTGCTGAATTTCTAGAAATTCAATGGCTTGAGATAATGAATACCCTTTTTCAAGCAAGTCTCCAAGCCGTACTAAAAATGCTCCTTGCTGACGCAGCGGCCATTTTCGTTTATTCATTTTCTCCCCCCTAGCCTTTTCCGATGGAATGTCAAGAGGCGATGGCATCCCTCGTTTCTCCACCAAATTCCTTATTTATCAAACTTTTGACACTACCTGTAAAGAAGGTGTGCTGGCAAAAATCCAAGAGCAACTCCTTTCCGAATAACGTGTTGCAGCGTATAGTAGTGATGCGTCTTTTCCTTTGTTTGTACGGATTGAATGGCGTTCGACAAAGCATTCCCATACAGCAGTTCATGGACAGCAGCGCGGCGAATGGGGCGATATTTACGGCAAAATATGGAGCAATGTTCACCGCAAAACGGGCATACTAAGTCCACGAGCCGCTGTGCGACAACGGCGAGCAATGTTTGCTCAATATCTCCAAGCGGAATCCCGAATTCACGCAAACGGTAAATCGCACCAACAGCGTTTTTTGTATGCATGGTCGTAGCAATCAAATGTCCCGTCATTGCTGAGCGTACCGCAATTTTCGCGGTCTCGGCGTCGCGAATTTCGCCGATCATAATCACATCCGGATCATGGCGCAAAACAGCTTTTAAACCGGTTGTATACGTAATTCCCGCTTTCTCATTAATTTGCACTTGCAATATGTTGTCGATTCGCTTTTCAACAGGGTCTTCCAATGTGATGACATTGCGATGCCACTCATATTGACAAATGCGCAATAACGTATATAATGTTGACGTTTTGCCTGATCCAGTTGGTCCTGTAAAAATAATTAATCCTTGGGGCTGCCGAAAAAGGGAAAGTAACGTTTTCGTGGCATTTGCAAATAGAGAAAGTTGTGATCGAGGAATAAAAAAATTCTGCGGAAGAAGCCGGATAACGAGGCTTTCATCATACGATGTCGGTAATGTGGAGAGGCGTAAGTGAATGATTTCTTCCTGATGCCTTGCTTCCATCGCTCCGCTTTGCGGACGGCGGCGTTCGCCAATGTCCATTCCTGCTAAAAATTTAAAATGCGTAATAAGCCGCTCGCACATTTCTTTTGTCAGCGCTTCCTTTTCCATCAGCAATCCATCTAACCGGAAACGCACAATCGCATCGTCTTTGCGCGGAACGATATGAATGTCAGACACATGAAGCAAACTCGCTTCTTTTATGAGACGATCGGCAACATATTCAATTTCATTCATTTGCTCATCCTATTCCCCCTTTCTCCGTTTATGTATTCGACTTGCTTTTTTATTTTCCTGCTTCAAAAATAAAAAAATTTCATGAATATTTAACTCACATTTCGCACCCTCCCAACGAAAATCGGGAGGATTTTTTCGTTCCGATGTCGAATGAATCCTTGA
>NZ_QCWL01000001.1:2466452-2468180 GCF_003064505.1 Geobacillus sp. LYN3
CTCACATTTCGCACCCTCCCAACGAAAATCGGGAGGATTTTTTCGTTCCGATGTCGAATGAATCCTTGACACACAAGGAAAGTGAAGGAGTTTTTCTCTCATGAACGTTCAAGTCAAAAAGGTCTATCGTAATGATTATTTGAATATAATAAGTGCCCTATTCAAGAAACTGGGCCTGCCCCAATTGATTGACCATCTCGTTCCCGTTGATCCACAGTGCCAGACTCGAGTCAGCGATGCCGTTCAGGCCATCATCTACAATCTGTTTGACGGCCGGCAAGCCCTCGTTCACGTGGAACGATGGGCTCAGGAGATCGATCTAGAGAAACTCATCCGTCCCGGTCTCCATCCTTCCTGGTTGAACGACGATGCCTTGGCTCGTCATCTCGACCGCTTGTATGAGGCCGACATTCACAAGGTGATCAGCACTTGCTTGATTCACATTTATCGCAAAGAAGGCCTTTCCCTCCGAGCCTTTCACGCCGATACGACGGACAAGACGGTTTACGGCGCGTATGAATCGGCCTCATTAGAGGCTTTGCAGATCACACATGGCTATAACCGCCATCATCGTTGGCAAAAACAGATCGGCTTCGGACTGGTCGGCAACGAGGACGGCATCCCGTTTTACGGCGATGTGCACGACGGCAACCTGCCTGACAAAACGTGGAATCCGGAGGTGCTGTCCCGTGTCCACGAACAGCTCAAACAAGCCAAGATGGAAGACGAATGGATTTACGTGGCCGATTCCGCCGCGATGACAAAAGACACTCTGGCGCAAACCAAAGCGGCCAACGCCTTTTTGATCACCCGAGGCCCTTCGTCGCTTCGGATCGTGAAACGGGCATTAGCGGAGGCCGATTCGCCTCACATCCCGTGGAGCGAACCCTTTACCCTGGCGGAGAGAAACGGCGCCACGTACCGGGTATGGGAAACATCCTCCACCTATGAAGGCCACCCCGTTCGGCTGATCGTCGTCGAATCGAGTGCGCTCGACCAGCGAAAAGGAAAGACGCTTGAAAAAGAACGAACCAAAGAAGCGGAGCTTCTTCGCGAGGAACAAGCCCGTTGGGAGCGTCACCCCTTCTCCTGCCGGGAAGATGCCGAACAAGCCTTGGCGTCCCTCAAGGCGTCCCTTCGCCCCCGGTTTCATCGGGTCAAGGCCGCGGTCGAAGAGATCGTACGCCTGAAAAAACGGCGCGGACGGCCGAAAAAAGGGGCGAAACCCGAGGTGGAGACGCTGTATTTCTTGCACCTTGACGTCGAATTCGACCAAGACGCGTGGGAACAGGCGAGACGGAAAGCGTCCCGGTTTGTCCTTGTCACGACCGTTCCGAAGGAATGGAAGGGCCAACCCATGGATGCCCAAGAGATCTTGAAGCTATATAAAGGGCAGATCTCGGTGGAAATGAACTTCGCTTTTTTGAAAGATCCGTTTTTCACGGATGAGATTTACGTCAAAAAACCAGAACGGGTCGCAGTATTAGGCTATCTGTTTCTGTTGGCCTTGGCTATTTACCGCGTTTTTCAGCGCCGAGTGCGTCAGTTTATTACTCCAGAACACCCGTTGAAGGGTCCTGGAGGCCGCAAGCTGACCCGGCCGACGGGACAGGCGATTTTTCAGCTGTTTCAATATGTGAACGTCGTCCTGTTCAAGCTGCCGGATGGGCGCATCCAACGCTCACTGGATCGCTCCCTTACCCCTGATCAGCGAAGGATTCTGCAGGG
>NZ_QCWL01000001.1:2468230-2593855 GCF_003064505.1 Geobacillus sp. LYN3
AAAAAGTTATTCTGAAAAACTAAATAAAAAATCCTTTGTTTTGACCTTGTTAGGGTGCGAAATGTGAGATTTAATGAAATTTTCACGATATTTATGATGATAGTGCTAAATATCATTTCTTCTGAAAAAGCCGTTGTATTATAATGAACTTAGTAATTTATCCGTCTAGGAGTGATGGAATATGGAACAAACATTAAAAATTACAAACGTATTGGCAGATCCAACACGCTACCATATTTATGAATACATTACAAAAAAGCATAAGAAGGTATCTGTCCAAGAAATTGCAGAAGCGTTTAACATCCATCCAAATGTCGCCCGCCTTCATTTAACAAAGCTTGAGGATGTAAATATGATCGTTTCGGAAACACAAAAAACAGGAAAAGGAGGACGGCCGAGCCGGCTTTATCGTCTATCTGACAAAGTGATTCAACTTCATTTTCCATTTCGGGATTACCAACTTCTCTCAAAAATCGCCATTCAAACAATGGCAAAGCTTGGTGATGTTGGAAAGCAAGCGCTATATGAAACAGGAAAAAATTTCGGAAAAGAACTCGTTGCCCAGCGAATCCCTCATGACCAATCTGTGCAAGAATTAACGTTTGCGGAAAAAGCGGAAATCGTGAAAGAAGCAGCAGAAGCGGCGGGACTTTATCCAACGTTTGAATATAATGAAAAAGAAGGTAAAATATATTTACAAGTTTTCAATTGTCCATTTAAAGAAATTGCCTTTCAAGAACCAGAAATCATTTGCCAAATGCATTATGCATTTTTGCAAGGAATGTTTGAAGTTCTCTTTCCAAACGTTGAACTAGTCGAAATGGAAAACATGATAAAAGGCTGCGACTGTTGTTCATATCGGGCGAATTTAGTAAAGTAAGCGCTTATGCAGATTGATCATCGCTTTTCTGCCGAAATCGGCAGAAAAGCATTTTTATGACCACAGCGGTCCAGCTTGTTTTCAGTGTATCGACTTATTATTGAAAGCATTATTTACATTCTCATAAATTGTACATTATAATAATTAAAGATAGGGACTTGGTCATAAAAAGGAGGGATACATAATGGATCGAATGTTCCGCGTCTTAGCATTTTGGACCGGCATTTTTGCAGTCATGTTTTATCTTGGACATATGCATACGACCTCATTAATTTTCTTTGGTCAAACAGTGTTTTTCCTATTTCTCGGTTTTTTGAAATTGACGGAAAGAATGTACATTTATATTTTCGGAGCATACTTAACAATTTTCTTCGCTGCATTTACGTATTGGACAACATTTATGATGGTCCCTGGCATGGGAGAATAAGAAAAATGAGCGGGAGGATAATTTCTCCTGCTCATTTTTTGTGACCAATCAGGCAAATGATAAAAACTCTGGCTGTACCCATATATCATCCCAATGAATACGAACTCCTTTTTGTTGGATCATTACATGGAAATCCGTACTCATCCCTCCATCCATGATCAATGAACGAATCGCCCGATTTTGCCGGCTTTTTTCGGAAAATGGATTCGAGTCATTATGTTCTTCTAAATATAGCAATATTCCTGCAGCGAGCAAAAAGCGGTCTTGCCTTAGCATAGAAACATATTGCCATCCTGCTTGTTTGCCATACATTCGTAACGCATCCCACTGAATATGAGCAGTCAAATCCATTTCTCCAGGATACATAAGCGGATTTGTTATTAGATGATGGCGATAATACCCTCGCAAGCTTCCTTGCCGTCTTGCCGGCAATTGCAGCTCTTCATCCGTATAACCATAATCAATAGTAAACATCACGCAATGACGAAAAAATGGGGCTGTCTCCAAAAGAAATGTTTTCAGCGCAAGCGGCACTTCTAAACGTTGCCCGTCCGCTAAAGAAAGCTGTCTTTCGTGCAAATATTGAATAATATGTTCATTTTCTAACGGATATTTTTCCTCTACCAACTTGTGGTCATCAACAGTAACAAACAACTCATACACTGTTCCGTTCTCCTTTGTGATGACATGAACGGGAAAAGCATCAAAAAACTCGTTGCTAAAAACGATTCCCGAAAACGAGGATACATGCTGTTGGAATTCTTTTATATCTTTATATTGCTTCACTTTTTCAGCAACATCGCCAAGTGTTTCCAATTGTTTTACCCGATGGGCAGGACTTGTTTCAATCATCGTATATGTTAGCTGCCTGTATGTATTTGGACTTTTTGCTTTCCACTCGTTTAACACGGCACGAGCGAATCTGCCATCTCCACCCCCAAGTTCACAAATATGCGGCGGCACATTTTGCCTCTCTACTAGACGAAGAAAAAAAGAAGCAAACAGCTTGCCAAACACATCAGAAACATGGCTGTTTGTAAAAAAGTCCCCCTCTTTTCCTATTTTCGTTTTTTTGCGCATATAATAACCGCACCGTTCATCGTATAAAGTAAGTTGCATGTAATCTGCATACGATAATCGCCGCAGCTCCGAAGTTTTGATTGCTTCATAAATCGGGTTCACCACTCGCATATTTCCTTCTCCTATTTTTGTTTTCACTATTGACATAGTAAAAATACTGTTATATTGTTATAGATAGTAGCTTAACTATATCCCCTCCCATTATTATGGATAGAACATCCCCCAAAAACCCTTCTTCTTAAAGAAGGGTTTTTTGTTTTTAAAAAGCAAAACGTGCCGCTTTTGCAGTAGTTAAAGAGAATTCGACACGTTTGCTTTTTCATTCACCATCTTCTCCTCTTTTCCTATTGAAAAGTCAAAAATCTCCTCCCTTCAAAGAAAAGAAGGAGCGTTAAAATCCATGCAAAAATGGATTTGTATCCATTTCTGCTCCAATTGTCGTTTCGCGCCCATGCCCAGACAATACGACTGTTTCTTCCGGCAATGTAAGCAGCTTATTATGAATGCTGCGCAATAGCTGTTCATGATTTCCACCTGGTAAATCAGTGCGTCCAATGCTTCCTAGAAAAAGGACATCTCCCGAAAACACCGCTTCAATCTCTTTACAATAGTAAGAGATGCTTCCTGGAGAATGTCCAGGTGTTTCCAAAAGTTCAAAAGCAAAGTCTCCAATTTGCAATGTTTGTTCTCCTCGCAAACAAGTCGGTTCATGATGAACAACCACTTGACCGATGCCAAAATAAGCAGATCCGTTTAAAGCAGGATCAGTCAGCCACTCTTTTTCATTTTCATGAATATAAATTGGAAGCTCCCATTTCTTTCTCACTTCATTGATGCCGCCGATATGATCGAAATGTGCATGTGTCAGCAAAATCGCAAGTGGTGTTAATCCTTGTTCTTCAATATGGCGTACAATTTTATCCCCTTCGCCTCCCGGATCAAAAATAACACAAGTTCCATCATCATGCGATAAAATGTACGCATTTGCCTGAATCGGCCCGACTGGAATACGTTTCCATTCCATCATGATTCCTCCCTATAATTAGACATGATTACAATTGAAGGAAATCCATTGGAGAAGATAGCGGCAGATAAAGAAGCGGACCGTTTATCCACTTTTCCAGCTTCAACAAAAAAGCGCTTCGTACATTTACAAGTAAATTCCTATCGCATCATCATTTTTATTTTATCTTAACATTTATCGATTTGCCATTGGTTAGTGGATTCGCTTACATATTTTCAAAAGGCATGTTATAATGGTCATGTGATGATTCATATTTTCATCCTCGACAAATAAATAAAAAATGATTACAATGAAAAGGAATTAGTCGGTTTTCTACATAATCTTGTATACGGATTATTTCGAAAAGGAGGGGAAACATAATGGGTACAGTCATTATTTTTGCATTAGTTGCACTGTTAGCGCTTTACGGAGTTGTACGCTCATTGCGTGACAAAAATATACTCGGGGTTCTTTTCGGACTTGGGGCTGTTGCTGTATTTGGCTGGTTTACCATCATGACCGTATTGCACCATGGTATTCCAACAGGCACGCATTAAAACGCAAGAGGCATTTACAAGCCTCTTGCGTTTTTTATATGTTACGATTTTCCTCAAGCCATATACAGCGCTGCTAGAAAAATGCCAAGACTATCTTCATAAATCTCTGTAAACTGTTCAATTGGCAGCGGATTTACTCCTTCGCCTAATTCCACCGTATACCCTCTTCGCTTCCACGTTTGAATAAACCAATCGCGATATCCCGCATGGCTGTCAATATACTTTACTGCTTGATAACCGCTCGTTTTCGCAAATTCCTTTACCGTTTCTTCCGCCTCAGATGGCTCAAATCCTTCATATCCCCAGTATATCTCTTTTCCTTGCGTGTGAAACGCTAAAATCATGTCAAAATCACTTTCTTCCGCTAATGCAGCCATCGCCTTTGCCTCCGGTTCAGTAAGCGGTGCAAATCCCGGAAAATCACGGGGAGCAGGTGCTTTTGGAATTTTACGGGCTCGTTCGACTTCCCATTTCGCCGGAAATTGATTATTTAAATCAACGCCGCGAATGTTCGCTTTCCATTGTGAAAAGTCATCGGAGAATCCTCCATTCATTCGAATCACTTCGCTACGATACGGTTCTTGCTCAGGGGGACCGTGTAAAACGAGGTCGACGCCATCTGGATTCACCATCGGCACAACAGATAATGTCACTTTTTTATAATAATCAAGCATATGATGTCCTCGAAGCGGCTCACTGTTTGTCACTGCTAGCAAGTAATCGTTGAGAAACGTCATGATAATCGCCGTTGTAATCCATTCGTTCGCATGAAACGAACCGTTCAGATGAACGCGAATCGGCCCTTGACCAATTTTTATTTCGATTAATGGCAATCCGAGCACACTATATCCGATCGTTCTTGTTCGCGCGAATGGATAACAGCGGCAAAGTGCTTCAATATCTTGCTGTAGTGCGGAAAAATCATATGTTTTCTGCCCTTGAACAACGCGGGAAATCACTCTCTTTGGCAGCTGCACTGATCCGCTGATAATTTCAGGCGTTCCTTTCATCCGTTGCAATGCTTCTTCATGCACAGGGAAAAAACTAGCCAACTCTTCCCACGTATGAACGGTTTCATATCCTGGAATACGTACAACTTCACCTGGTTCTAGTTCATCCTTTTTTATATGTGGATTAGAGTCTGCCAACAATTCGTAAGGAACGGAAAACCATTTGCTATACATCGCTAGCGTATCACCTAGAGAAGCATATATATTCAAAGCGGTCTCTCCTTCCTAGATGTTCTACCTTCAACATATGAGCATATGGTGTAGAAAATGAAAAATAAAAAACGATTCATCGGCAGATGTCCTTTCGATGAATCGTTTACCTCTTGCATATTCACTTTGTAATCAAACAGACAGTGACATTTTTGCCAACCATGCACCGCCAATTACTCCCGCATCATTGCCAAGCGTCGCCAATACAATCGTGGCTCCCTCCGCGACACGCGGAAACGCAAAACGACGGAAATAAGTACTGACACGTTCTACTAATATATTACCTGCTTTTGACACACCGCCGCCAATAACGATTTTTTCCGGATTTGACACATTCGCTGCATTCGCCAATGCCAGTCCGAGGTAAAACATCACTTCATCCACAACCTCGAGCGCTAGTTCGTCATTCGCTCTCGCCGCGTCAAATACCGCTTTGGCAGTTACGGTTTCATCGCGAAGCAAAGTCGGTTTATCCCAATGTGATAATTTTTCTTTTGCGATTCTTACAATTCCCGTAGCAGAAGCAATCGTTTCCAAACAGCCGGTTTTACCGCAATTACACGGCGCACCGCCTTTTGGAAGCATTGTCATGTGGCCGATTTCTCCACCGGCACCGTTTACGCCGTGCACAATTTGACCATTGGCAATAACCCCACCTCCGACACCGGTACCAAGTGTGACGCAAATAAGGTCGCGCGCGCCACTTCCAGCTCCTTTCCACATTTCCCCGAGGGCGGCAATATTCGCATCATTGTCCACCGCTACAGGAAGGGATGTTTCTCGCTCAAGCCGATCTTTTAATGGGTAATTTTTCCACCCTAAATTCACCGCTTCATAAAGCATCCCTGTTTCCATATGCACCGGTCCCGGCGCGCCGATCCCAATGGCTAAAAGCCGATCTTTGCTTTCTCCAAGGTGATGTAACGTCTCCTCTAGCGATTGTGATATATGCTTTACAATGTTTTCCCCTTTGTTCGAAATATCGGTATCGATCTCCCATTTATGTACGATATCACCATCTGTTGTCACAAACGCCATTTTAGTCGTCGTTCCGCCTAAATCCACTCCAACAAGCCATTTTTCCGTCATGTTTCGTCATTCCTTTTCATTCGTTTTTCTCTTTCGAGTTGCGCCTCATGTCTTAATATAAAAAGCGCCATTTGATAATCTTTCACATCAATCAGCTGCGACTGGTATAGTTCTTTTAATTCTTCCTCCATCAGCTCTAAATCTGCTAAACGATCCCCTACATATATAATCGTTCCAAACTGTTTTAAAAGTTGCTGCACATCGTATACCGTTTTCATTGTTTCACCTGCACATTTTTTACTCAATATAAATGTATAAAGAAACGTCCATTTTCGTCAAGAAAGGAAAAAACTTGAACGCATCATGGACAATGGAAAACAAATTCATACATCTTTTCCCCTTTACGTGCATATATTGGTGACAAACTTGTCCGTGTAGGGGGCTATTATGAGAAAATTAGTTCCAATCACAATGATTATAGCAGCGTTTTTATGCATTATTTCATTGTTTCCATTTTCCTTCCATCGACCAACGAAAGAAACGATCATCTTTTTCCCGATTAATCCGCACGTAAAGTTTCATGATGCAAAAACAAAGCTTCAATTGCAGCCGCGAAAACGGGAAGGAAAGTATTCATTGCTTTGGTCAACATCGTCTTCATTAGACCGGAACGCTTACTTGCGTCAAGATATTTCCTTGCTTTTTGCAGATGGGCGTCTTGTTGATCGTCTGTCAAAATGGAAGAATAATGTCCAAACATTAGTGCAGGAAAAAAAAGTGACAGCAAAAGATAGCCATCTTTTTCAAACGATTTCTTTTCACCATGGAGAACTTCATGAAGGAAATGCAATAACAAGCATCCAAACAATGACAAGCGATTACTTGTACGTGATCGATTCTCCGTACAGCCCGCTTGCTTCCTTTCACCGTGCAACAACAAGGGATGAAAAAGAGTGGCAAAAAGTATTAAACAAAACGACAAACGAATTTCTTCAGCAGAAAGCACAATCGCTCTTATCTCACTTCTCTATAAACAGCCAACAATATTATTCATTCTATTTGCCTGATTTAATTATTTACAATGAACAACCTTTGCCTGACCTTTCTATGGAAAAAACGCAAGAAATACTTGGGAAACTTTGGGAAGGAATATATAAATCTTATTTTCTCGGCATAAAAAAAGAGGATGGATCCATCCTCTCGCCAATCGGCAGTACAATACCGCTTATTTTAATAAGCAAAGATTATTCCCACTTAATTGTTCTCACTGAGACAAAAGATGGAGAAAAAATTCAGCTGATCCAGCAAATTTCCAGTTAGAATCCGATATATAAACCTAAGGCGGCAGCGCTCACCGTCACTAGCAATGTTCGCACTTGCCGCTTCCAATCAAGATGGTTTGGCAAATGGACAATACCCGAAGCGAGAAATCCGCCAATTAATCCGCCAATATGCCCGGCATTATCAATTCCAGGCACCATTATCCCAAATAACAGGTTGATAATAATCAAACCGATAATATTGGTTCCGATCGTTTGGAAAAATAGATGCCGATATACAGTGCCAAAATAAAGAAGCGCTCCGAATAAACCAAAAATGGCGCCTGATGCTCCTGCGGAAAGAGAAGTAGTAAATAAAAAACTGCCCAGCGTCCCAAAAAACCCCGCAATAAGATAGATAAAGAAAAAGCGCCACGATCCGTAAAGACGTTCGACCGTCATACCCAAATAGTAAAGGGCGAACGTATTCATCAATAAATGCAAAAAGCCAATGTGCAAAAAAATCGGTGTAAAAAAGCGCCACCACTCCCCTTCTTGAATAAGGGGATTAAATTTTGCGCCATATTGGATCAAAACCGCCGGATTCGTGCTGCCTCCACTCCATTCCATTAACAGAAAGACGAGCACTTGCAATGCGATAAAAATATATGTAAAAACAGGCTTCCCGTATTCAAACAATCGTCTTTCTCTTTCATGCTGTTCTCTCGCTTCCCGTAAAATATCCTGCTTCAGCCGCTCCGCTTCAAAAAATGGATCAATATCATTCACTACTGTCGGAAGGACAATAGGTGTTTGGACAATTTCCGTTAACTGTTGCAATGACATATTTACGTTTCCGGAATGAATAAGAAATGTTCGAAAAACAGCATTTCGCTTTTGTGAAAGCGGCAGCGGCTTCTCGATAAGAAACTCCCAATCGTCAACAGGAGGGTATGTGGAAACATAAATATTGACAATTTCCCTGAATCTTCTTATCCGCCGTTTTTGAATTTGTTCGGCAATGCGCCAAGCATATTCCATATCCCGCTTCAACCATTGGCTCCAATCGATGTCATAACGCACAACCCGAACAATAGGAACGTGTTTATTTTCAAGCGACTCCAGCCAAATTTCATGTGAATGATTGGACATCTGAATTATACGATAACGCTGTTTTATAAAAAAATAAACAAGCTGCCAAAATAATAATTCCATTTTTCCATTCAAAGTCCCCTCTCCCTTCGTTCCACAAAATCAAACTCCCTATAATTCCTTTTGGCTACAAAACCATTGGAATGCACGAAACTATGACTTCGTTTCGAAAAAATATCGCAAAACAATGGGAAATGCAGCACGAAATGTCCGCACATAGCCAATATGTCTTGAGATTAAAACATCCCACTGTTTCATTGTACCACACTTATCGAAATACTTGAGAATTGATTGTATTGCGGACAAGCGGGATATTCATTGCAAAGCGTACAAGCCATTGTTGTAAAAGGCGAACACGCAATATAGTGTTCACAATCCGGTAGCGGCAGCGATACACCACTATACTACCTATAAACATCAACACGAAATAAACAAATTTGTTCATATTCTCTTTCTCCTTCCTTACCAAAATTCCTCTTTATTGTTTTTTCCCATTCGCTTGTAAATTATGAAATCACTATAAAATAGCAAAAAACGGACCATAAAATGGACCGTTTTTGATCATTTGCCAAGATAAATAACAAAAACATAAATAATCGTAGAACATGCAATCGATAAAACATTTACAACATCATTGTTTACAAAGCGGCTCCCTTTTATGTGCACGGTTTTTTGCCCGCAATGTTCCTTTCGTTCTGTTTTGAGACCGCATACCGGACATCGATAAACAGTCTGCCAAGCCGCGCCGAACAATGTATCAAAAAAACTGCCGAGCCATCCAAAAAACGCTACCGTCATAATGGAAATGTTGTCCCATTGAAAAGCACTTGCAAAGCCGATAAAAGCAGCTCCCAAAAAAGCGGCAATCGTACCTAATAACGTTACCGCGCCCGATGTTCCGACTTCCGCTTTTTTGAAATTCGGCAATAACCTCGGAGCTTGCCGGCTTAAACTGCCGATTTCCGATGCCCACGTATCCGCGTTTGCAGCGGCGATGGAAATAATAAAGAGGTTAAGCCAAAGCGGCGATGGATTCAAAATGGAAAGAAAACTGATCAGTGCGGGAACTCCCCCGTTTGCAAATACTTGTATATAGTCGCGACATTCTCCTTTTTCTACTTTCTCCATCAGTTGCTGTTTTCTCTTTTTGCCAATCTTACTCCAGATGCTAGAACTAACGAAAAATATACCTAATAATATCATTCCTTTCCAGGAAAACCCTTTTCCAACGATTGTTCCAACAAGCACTGCTGCTATTGCTCCGGAAATAGAAAGAGAACGAATAAACCAGCCGCCAATCGCCACAATAGCGGAAGCAAATACGTATAACCATTCATTCATTACATCTTATAACTCCTTCGTTTGTAATAATCAATTGAACAGGGATGTCATGTTCTTCTACAGGGAGAGAGTCCATCACTTGAAATGAATAAGCTAATGAAATCGTTGGAACGGATACATGCCGCAAATAGCGGTCATAATACCCCCCTCCATATCCAATGCGATAGCCATTTTTTGAAAAACATATTCCGGGAACGACCATTATATCCATATCATTTCCTTTGACTTCGTCCGTGATCTTTTCAATCGGCTCCCACAGGCCAAAATAAGCAGACTCTAATTGAGAAAAAGATTGAATTTTCCGAAATACCATCGTTTTGGTTGCCGGATCGCATTTCGGTACGCTCACCGTTTTGCCTTCACGCCATGCTCGTTCAATAATTGGTTTTGTGTCCACTTCTTTTTCCTTGGAAATAGTAATGCCGATTGTTTTTGCGCTTTTCCATAACGGAAGCCTATACAATCTATCCGCGATTTGTTTATCATATGCTTGTTTTTCTTCATCGGTTAATTGTTGCAATTTTGCTTTTATCATCTTGCGAATTTGCTTCTTTTCCTCCATCTCCTTTTCCTCCTTCACCGGCATCCATCCGCCTAGTAAATGAAACAGAAAAAGACAAAAAGCAGCAGGAATCAATTTCCTACTGCTTACTTCGTTTCACGATGAGGTACCGCCTTTTTGCATCTTGGGCAATATTTTTTTAATTCGAGACGGTCAGGATTATTGCGTTTATTTTTCGATGTAATATAGTTACGTTCACCGCATTCTGTGCAAGCTAGTGTAACGTTAACACGCATGTTTCTTCCCTCCAAACTATAATAACTTATAATCAGACTTTTCTATGATAGCATTTTTTTATGTCGATTTCCACATCTAATTTACGCTTTTTACAAATTATCAATTAAGTATTTATCGAAAAAACAAACCTATGATATAGTGAAATGGGGTGATGAGCATAATGGAATACATCATGATAGGCCTTATCGTCTTCTCTATTTTTCTTTTTTTTATTTCTTTTCTCGCAAAAGACAATATAAAACAAATGGAAGAACAGCTTGATCATCTTACACTATCATTCGCACAAGAATCATATCAATTGAAAAAACGATTGCAAGTATTAGAAGAAGAATTGTTAATTCATCATGAAAATCCGACGCACATCGCACCGGCTCATGACAGCGATCGATCCACTTTAACCAAAAATCGTGTATTTACGCTCTATAAGCAAGGTCTTTCTTATGAACAAATCGCCCGCGAAACCGCTCTTACAACAGAAGAAGTGCGCATGATTTTAAGGGGACTGGCACGATGATGACGAAGCAGACAATACGCGCGATTGCTCTTGGAATGTTATTTGCCACTTCCGTAATCGGCGCTGCTTACTACATGGAATTCGACACATTGACAGCGA
This sequence comes from Geobacillus sp. LYN3, assembly GCF_003064505.1. Classification (NCBI taxonomy): domain Bacteria; kingdom Bacillati; phylum Bacillota; class Bacilli; order Caryophanales; family Anoxybacillaceae; genus Geobacillus; species Geobacillus sp. LYN3. The sequence continues at coordinate 2,479,591 of NZ_QCWL01000001.1, forward strand.
CAAAACTTCATGACGCACTGAAAAAAGAAGGGCTGATTGCAATCAGTGAATCAGAATATAAAAGGTTAAAAGAAGCAGCTAAACAGGATAATCCTGCTTCTGTTTCCGACCATCCACCTTCATCCAAAACCATATATGTTTACTTTCTTACGATTCAAAAAGGCGAAGTGCCAAACGACTTCGCACAAAAGTTAGAAGATGCTCATATTATTTCCGATGCTAACGCATTTGTAACCTATTTAGAAACACATGGGCTGACTCGCTACGTTCGCGCCGGCACTTACAAAGTACATAGCGGTATGAGTTACGAAGAAATAGGCGATCTAATCACGAACAAATCCAAATAAAAATGGGGTTACTCCCTAAAACAAGGGAATAACCCCATTTTCGATTTTTATCCAAATCGTCCTGTAATATAATCTTCTGTTCGTTTATCTCTCGGATTCGAAAACAATTGGTGCGTATCTCCAAATTCGATGACTTCCCCGTTTAGGAAAAATGCCGTTTTATCCGAAATACGCGCCGCTTGCTGCATATTATGTGTAACGATAATAATGCTATAGTTTTCTTTCAGCTGTTGCATCAATTCTTCAATTTTCGCCGTTGACACTGGGTCCAATGCGGAAGTAGGCTCATCCATCAAAATAACATCCGGCTCAACCGCTAAACAGCGAGCGATGCATAGCCGTTGTTGCTGTCCTCCCGAAAGCATATGCGCATGCTCATGAAGGCGATCTTTTACTTCATCCCAAAGCGCTGCGGCACGTAAACTTTTCTCGACAATGTCGTCTAACACGCTTTTATTTCGTATTCCATGAATGCGTGGACCGTAAGCAACATTATCATAAATGGATTTAGGGAACGGGTTTGGTTTTTGGAAAACCATTCCGACGCTCGCGCGCAATTCTTCAACATGGTAAGAACGATCAAAAATATTGCGGCCGCGATAGCTGATTTCCCCAGTAATGCGGACATTTGGCGATAATTCAATCATTCGGTTTAACGTTTTAATGTAAGTGGATTTGCCGCAACCAGATGGACCGATAATTGCCGTAATTTCGTTTTCATAAAAAGATAAGTTAATATTTTTTAAAGCGTGATGCTCTCCGTACCATACGTTTAGTTGGTTTGTATGATATACCATCTCCTTTTTCGCGGTTTCTCTTATATTCATATGAGGCCGTTCCATTATTACTGTTACACCCATAAATGTCTCCCCTTTTATTTTGCTATAAAAAGGTAAAACCCGCCTTTAATTCACTATCGTTTTCACTAAAAACGTTTCTATCGCTCACTTATTTTCACTAAGCCTCTAAACTTAGGATACACCGGAACTATTAACGGCATTTTAATTAAATGTTAAGCTTTTGTTAAGGAAAATTTAAAAAAAAGAAGGCACCATACGAAACAGTGCCTTCTTTTCCTATTCATTGTTGTTATTCATTTTCGTCCGTGTTTGTCTCTATATCTCCGCTTGTCGTATTGTTTGCAACATTTCCTTTTGCTCTCTCAGCCTTTAGCTTAAAATACGTATCTAAGATTCGTCTGCCGATTCTATTGTTAATGCCGTCGCTCTGTCCTTGCGTCGCCCAAGGAACGACAACAGCAAATGCAACTTCCGGATCGTTATAAGGAGCATATCCGACTAATGTCAAATTATATGTTGGATCATTTCGTCTGCTTTGGATCGGTCCGTCATAGAAAGCTTCCGCTGTTCCTGTTTTTCCGGCCGGCTTATATGGTGCATCGGCAAAAAACGCATACGCTGTTCCTTTCGGCTCCTGCATCACCCGGCGGAATCCTTCCTGCACCCGTTTAATATACTCCGTCTTCATATCGATCCGGTTCAATACAACCGGTTCAAAGTGTTGGACAATCGGCCCCAATTCCTTTGCGTTATCCGTCGGCTTGCGAATCTCTTTAACAATTTGCGGCTTCATCCGATAGCCGCCGTTGGCAATCGTTGATACATATTGCGCCATTTGCAGCGGGGTGTACATATCGTATTGGCCAATGGAAAGGTCTAGCAATAACCCGGCTCTCGTTTCTTTTCCCTGAAAACCGCTAAGCTCATTTGGCAAATCAATTCCTGTCTTCATTCCTAGCCCGAATTGGCTAAAATACTTGCGAATGGTCGTGAACGCTTCAGGATTAATGCTTAACGGCCGGTGTGGACGATACTTCCCGCCGCCGATGGCGATCACCGTTTTAAACATATATACGTTCGAGGAACGCTGCAGCGCGGTCAACTCATTGATCGTCCCCATCGTCTGCCACGATTTTTTAACGGGCGTGCCTTTGATATATAATGGTTCGTCATGGATGTAAGTATTTGGACGCAATACTCCTGTTTGAAAGCCCGTCAGCACCGTCGCACCCTTTACTGCCGATCCCATGGCATAAGCCGAGGTGATGTTGCCAATAGCAAAATCAACAAATTGCCTTTTTCCGCTTTCATCCTTTGCAAGCAGCTTTCCAGCCATGGATAAAACTTCTCCCGTTTTCGGGTCCATCATCACCACAAACGCCCGATCAAGCAAAGGGGAATTTCCCTTTCGCTTTGTAGCCATGATTTCTTCTTCAATGATGTTTTCCACTTGCTTCTGAAGTTCGATGTCGATCGTCAGTACAAGATCCTTCCCGCGCTCTCCGTCATATATTTGCTCTATCGAAGTCACATTGCCGGACTTGTCGACGACATTTTTGATTTTTGCCTTTTTGCCGTGCAATACACCTTCAAATTGCGCTTCAAGGTAGCTTTTCCCAACGCGTTCATTGCGGCTGTAGTCACGCGCCAAAAAATAGTCGAGCCGTTCGCGCGGAACTCCCTCATCATCTTTCGTCACATTGCCTAGTACAGAACGAAACGTATTGCCATACACATAATGTCGTTTCCAGTCAACCGTGGTATTTACCCCTGGAAGCTCCTCGAGGTGTTCGCTGACAACAGCGTACTCTCTATTCGTTACGCCCTCATTCTTCACCATTTGCGGAGTTAGCGCATATCCGCTGTCCATCTCATGTTTGATTGCGATAATTTCTAATTCTTTTTTTGTAATCTCGCGCAAATCATCTGGTGTAATTCGTTTTAATGTGAGCTCATATATTTTTTTATCGATTTCTTTTTGTGACAATCCTTGTTTTTCTAATCGTTCTCGTTCTTTTTTACTTACTTTTTTCTCTGCTTTTTCTTTTCGTGTTAAAATCCAATAATCTTTCATATCACGTTCCGTAACTTTGTCAACTGGTTTGTTGATATATTTAGCCAATTTGCGTGCAACTTCGAGCGTATCTTCCGGTTTCGTCGTTTTGGAACGCGTATATGTAATGGCATTTCTCGGAATATTATCCACAATGACGCGATGAAAACGGTCGTAAATTTTTCCGCGTGGCACTGGGGTGCTGACAATTTCATCCTCCGTACGCTCTGCCTCTTTCCGGTAATATTCCCCATAAACGATTTGTACGACACCAAGCCGTAAAATAAGTGCCGAAAACAGCAAAAACACAACAAAAAAAAGTATGTTCAATCGAAACGGCACTTGTGCTCTTTTTTTCTTTTTCAACTAGCCTCCTCCTCTTCTTTTAGCACTTACTTTTTATTGTAAAAGAAAGATGGCAACTTTTCTAGAAAAAAACCATGGGAAAAGAGGGCTGCCTACGCTGGAGAGCCCCCTTCTTCATTCGCCAACTTTGGTGAAATAAACGGATGCCTTTCTTCATTCGTTCCTCTGTCATCTAAATGAATATGTCGTACAAATAAATAAATGATGAAATGCCCTGCGCCAAGTATTAACATTAAAATCGATATTCCTGTTCTTTCGTCAAACAATGTAATCGCAGTTAAAAAAGCGAGAATGGATACGATACGCCCGCCGTTTAAAAACAACTCGCGGACAACGATATACTCAATTCGCATTTCTGCCGATTTCCAGCTTCTCCCTATCACATCAAACGTCAATGACGAATACGGAACGAGCAATAGAGGATAAGCGATGGCAATCGCAATCGCATATAAGATCAAGCGCGGATAGGAGACATGAAAAACGATAAGAAAAACAGCCCCATATAACAATAAGCCGCCACATAAAATCGCTTTTTTTCGATATTTCCGTTTCATCAACCTGGAAACAATATAGTAGGCAATAAATGATGTCAGCGAGTTCACGAAGCCAAATTTTCCTAATGCCATCTCACTTTTCGAAGTGATATACACTAATACGGAAATAACGAACATAAACGTTCCTTCGCGCAACCCTTGGAAAAAATGAGCGTTCGTAATCAACCGCCAATTTTTATTATAACGCCGTTCTTTTAAAATGCGAAGAAATAAATAATTTCCTTTCGCGGGGCGTCGTTTGAGAAAAAAACTGCAAATGACAGCAATAACAAACAATCCAAGTGAAATAGAAAAGATAAACGTATATCCTTTCGTATTTGCCAATGAAGAAATAATATATCCCGCAACGATCGGGCCAATCATTCCAGCCATAGAAGTAAGAATCCCGAAAAACCCGTTAAAAAAATCGCGAGTTTCCGGTTCGGTAATTTCAAATGTCAATACATTAAAAGCAAGCCAATAAAATCCATAGCCGATACCTAAAAGCGCACCCAGCACGATCAAGTAGTTATGGGCGCGACTTCCGGCAAGCAACACGGTAATAAAAAAAATCGCCAAAAACGATACGCCTAAACGCAATACAATAATGCGGTCCACTTTTTTGGCCAATTTTCCAGCGAAAATAAACGTCAGCGGCTGCAATGTAACAACGGACAAATTGTATAGCGCTAAATCACGAAACTCCCCAGACTGTTTCCATAAATACACATTGACAAACGTATTGGAAAGCGCAACACTCAATGCATAAAATCCGCCGATGCACAGCAGCAACACTAAGTCCCGAGTAATTTGTTCTTGACCAGTAATTTTTTTGATGATTGCCATGATAAACTCCCCTTTTTCGTCTAAAGGGTAGTGTTGCAAATTTTCGTTGTTCTATGCATCGGGGACGGAAAAAGCACTTATCCCTTGCAAAAACAAAAAAAACCGGGCTAAAAGCATCCTCTACTTTTAGCCCAGTCCGTACGCTTCAGCAGCTCATTATTTCGCTTTTGCTTCGCTGTAGCGTCTTGCTACTTCGTCCCAGTTGACAATGTTCCAGAATGCGGCAATGTATTCTGGACGACGGTTTTGATATTTTAAGTAATATGCATGCTCCCAAACGTCTAAACCAAGAATTGGCGTTTTTCCTTCCATTAATGGAGAGTCTTGGTTTGGAGTGCTTGTCACTTCAAGCTCACCGTTGTTGACAACAAGCCAAGCCCAACCAGAACCGAAGCGAGTCGCAGCCGCTTTTGTAAATTCTTCTTTAAACGCAGCAAAGCTACCAAATTTTTTGTTAATCGCATCTGCTAGTTCGCCTGTTGGCTCACCGCCGCCGTTTGGCGAAAGAATCGTCCAGAATAGAGAGTGGTTAGCATGTCCGCCGCCATTATTGCGAACTGCTGTGCGAATGCTTTCTGGAAGTGCTTCCAAATTGCTGAGCAGTTCCTCAATCGATTTGTTTTGTAAGTCCGCATGTCCTTCTAAAGCGGCATTTAAGTTTGTGACATAAGTGTTATGGTGTTTTGTGTGGTGAATGTTCATTGTTTCCTTGTCAATGTGTGGCTCTAACGCATCATAAGCATAAGGCAATTGCGGTAATTCGAAAGCCATATTAACTCCTCCTTTTTTGTTTTTATGTATCCGAACGCAAAATATAGTATAACCACTGTGCGTTCGTTTAAAATTAGCTTACCAAAATTGCCACAATGTTTCAATTTATTTGCTTGTAAACTTCAGCCGCTCGCTTAACACACTTTATACATTCCCTTAACAAAATATTAAAAATAATTAGTTACATTGGGGAATGATTAGATTCTATACGAACAAAGGAGCGTATAAAGAATGAAACGACAAAAGCTGACCTGGCCAAAGATATTCTCACTCCCATCTAAGAGAAACACCATACGTTTCACACCGTTTTCTTTAATCAGCAGCTGGAACTTACAGACCATCTTAGTATTTGTCATTGTTTTTATCACGTGCATCTCCTCTTCGATTATCGCTTATATCGGTTATGAAAAAAACAAGCAAGTCGCCATCCAATCCATAGAACAACAAATGCAACTGTCAACCGAGGTAATGATCGAAAAAATTTCTATGTTAAAATCTTCCGCAACCAATGAGGAATTTTATAAAAAACTATCTTATGCACTAACACTGAATCAGCGTAAGTTTAATACTCTTCATTTGCAACCGATGCAATTTATCATTACAAAAGAAAAAGGTGTTGAAAAGTTAGGGAATTTTCCTAGCCCATTACCGTCCTTGCCACGTTCTGTGATCAAGCAAATAGAAAAACAGAAGAAAGGAATTCTCCATTTTCGAGAATTGACTTTATCGTTTGCGCCTTCGATCGATTTAAACGGTCAAATCTATGTTTTAGCCCTTCAAAAAGAAGACTATTTGCAGTCCGTTTTTGAATATAGACGGGTTAGTATTCTCGTTTCATTGCTCACCATATTGTTCACAAGCTTTATTGGTTTTTTTATTATTCGCCGATTTACTCAACCGATTGCTTCGTTAAAGCAGGCGATGCATCAAGTAGGAAAAGGAAATTTACAAACAAGAGTTCAGCTGGCTTATTCTAGCAAAGATATCCGAGCATTGGCAGATGGATTTAACCAAATGGTTGACAGCCTTACTACACTAATTGAACATGTAGACGCAAGCTCGAAACATATCACAGCATCTTCGAAAACGTTGCGGCGCACCTCCTACGAAACGAAAAAAGCGTCAGAACAAATTGCCATCGCTATGCGCGAAGCAGCAATTGGCACAGAAAAACAAGCGAGTTCTTCCATAGCAATTTCGCAGTTTTTCCATGAAATCGCCAACGGAATGGAGCAGGCAGCTGCTTCCATCGCTGATGTAGAATCCTCAACAAGCAAAGCAAACGATCAAGCACACGCGGGAAATGAGCTGCTGGACCAAACAGTAAAGCAGATGAGTGTTGTACAAAAAACAGTAGGAGAAACGGCGGAAGCCATCTATATGTTAGGACAAAAATCAAACCGAATCGATCAAATCGTCTCCTTAATTAGCAATATCGCAGATCAAACCCATCTTCTTTCTCTCAATGCGGCGATCGAAGCAGCGCGTGCTGGGGAACATGGCAAAGGTTTTTCCGTAGTAGCAAATGAAATTAGAAAATTGGCTTCACAAACTAGCCAAGCTTCTAAACAAATTCAAACCATTATTAAAGAAATCCAGCAGGAAGTAGAACGAGCGGTACAATCAATGACCAATGGTTCGCAAGTGCTTGAACACGGAATGGAAATGGTCTATCAAACGGAAACTGCTTTTAAAGGAATCGTCCAAGCAGTAAACAACGTTTCGCAGCAGTCAAAAGAAGTGTCCGCCATTGTTCATGACGTCAGTGCACAAACAAAAAAAATGTCCATAAACATGGAAGAGATCGCTTCCATCGCCCAACAAATCGCTGGAAATATGGAACATGTTGCGGCCGTTACTCAGCGGCAAAGCGCTTCAATGGATGAGGTTTTACATGCTTCCCAATCGTTAACCGAACTCGTTGATCAATTAAATGGGCTTCTACAAATGTTTAAAGTATGACCACATTGGTCCTAGGAACCAAAACGTTCCTAGGAGATTTTTTTATTGCCTGCGTCTTTAGTTGAATTATAAACGCACACAATATACAATGGACAATGGAGAATAGGAAGGATGTGTCAAGGATGAATATGTTTGTGCAGCTATGGAAAAGTTTATACTCGCCGAAAGATATCGCACGTTTTCGCTTTCAAGGAATTGGAAAAACGATTGGATATGTATTTTTGTTAACCTTTCTTTCTATCTTACCGATGGCCTATTACTTAACCACTTCTTTTGTCGAAGGAATTCGCAGTACAAGTGCTCTTTTACAAAATGAACTCCCTTCGTTTACGATTGAAAACGGCCAATTGCATTCTTCTGCCAAAGAGCCCATTCATATTGATCAGCACGGCTTTACCATTATTTTTGACAGCACCGGCCAAGTAACAAAAGAAGATGTAGAGCGCTTTAACAACGCGATCGGGCTTTTAAAACACGAAGCTGTATTAGTTGCCAATCATCAACCACAATATTATAGCTATTCTACGTTTCCAGATATAAAAATAACAGACGAAGATGTCCATTCCTTTATCGAAACCATGCAGTCACTGCTGCCTGTTTTCATTCCGTTGTCGCTTCTTATTATTTATTTATTCGCAAGCGCGAGCAAATTTATTGGCATCTGTATTCTCGCCTTCTTCGGATTAATTTTGCGCAGCACTCTTGATAAAAAACTACAATATCGCCATACTTGGATTATGTCAGCATATGCCGTTACTTTATCAACAGTGTTTTTCACGGTTATGGAGGCGCTGCAAACAGTTGTGCCATATGCTCCATTTATTCATTGGTTCGTCTCGATTGCCGTGCTATTTTTGGCAATGAAAGAAGTTCCTTCCGCAAAACCGCAAAACGAATAGGCCGCTATCGGCAACGATAGTGGCCTTTTTATGCAGCGTTACTCATCTTTTTTTTGGTTCGGCGACTCCCCGAAAAATAGCGTTGCAATGCAGCGGAGGCAAAACGAGCGGTCATATTAAACAAAAGAACCATAATAACAAGTATCGCTGCGGATTTCGCCGCAATTATTTTCGCATCTGGAACAATTCCCTCTGAATTTAATTTCCAAATGTGTACGGTTAACGTTTCTGCCGGCCGAAAAACATTCAATGGGTGTGCTTTGCTCGATAAATCGGCAGCAAAGTTTAATAACGGTGTCGTTAATCCTGCGGTATAAATTAATGCGGCTGCCTCGCCAAAAATTCGCCCCGCTGCTAAAATGACCCCTGTCATGATTTGCGGAAGCGCAGCCGGAAGAATTACTTTCACTAACGTTTGCCACCGCGTCGCTCCTAACCCAAGACTAGCTTCCTTTATGCTCGAGGGAACATCTAAAATCGCATTCTCACATATACGCGTCAATCCTGGCAAGTTTAATATGGTAATCGCCAACGCGCCGCCAATTAACGTGTAGCCCCATCCTGTTAGCGTCACAAACGCCAATAATCCAAACAATCCAACGACAATCGATGGGAGAGATGCCATCGTTTCGATGCACAACCGAATAAAATTAAGCATTCTTCCTTGTTTGGCATATTCCGCCAAATAAATTCCCGCTCCTAATCCTAATGGAACAGAAATCAATAACGTAATAACAAGCATATAAAGCGAGTTAATAAGCTGAGGACCAACTCCTCCACCTGCTTGCGTATTGCTTGGTTTTCCAAACAGAAAATCTGGCTGCCAAAATCCCCAGCCTTTTGACAAAACCGTCACAAAAAAGAAGATAAGCAAACTAATGACGAAAGCAGCAATCACATAAAATATGCCCGTCCAAATTTTATCGACCACTCTCGATCTCATATTATCGTTCCCCTCTTTGTCCGATCATTCGTATAAGCACAATAAAGAAAAAGGAAATAAGCAGCAAAATCATCGCCAATGTCCACAACGCATTGTTCCAAGCAGTACCGTTTATCGTATTAGCCATATCCATCGTTAAAATTCCGGTTAATGTCGCTGTTGGGCTATATAATCCTGAAGGAAGTTTCACCGTGTTTCCGATCACCATTTGCACCGCTAATGCTTCGCCGAACGCTCTTGCCAGCCCAAGGACGATGCCAGTTAAAATTCCTGTTTTTGCTGCTGGAACGATCACCCGGCTAATCGCCTGCCATCTCGTTGACCCAAGTCCGTACGACGCTTCTAAGTAAGAAAACGGAACACTGTTCAGCGCATCTGACGTGATGCTTGTGATCGTCGGTAAAATCATTACACTTAATACGATAATTCCAGCTAACAAACTAAATCCCACGCCGCCAAACCATTCACGAAGAAGCGGAACAAGAATCGTAACACCTAACCAACCGTAAACGACGGACGGAATGCCGACAAGCAGCTCCAATACTGGTTTTAATACGGACGAACCGAATTTTGGAGAAATAAAATGCATGAAAATAGCAAGAGCGATCGCAATCGGCGTGCTTAACAACACCGCTCCAATCGATACAAGCGTTGACCCAACGATAAAAATAACGGCTCCATATTTCGGCTGCGAATCACTTGGCCTCCACTCTGTCGAGAACAGCATTTCCTTCAGAGAAATTCCGCTTTCCGTAAATGACTGGATTCCTTTGCCACAAATAAACGCAATAATAGAAAGAGTAGTAATAACGATCAAGAGACCACAAAAAGTTACTAGGATCCTTCCTATATATTCGTTTTTCCAATAATTGAGCTTTCTTTTCTCTTTCATTCTTCCATCACCTCATGAAGCACAAGACTGGCTAAACGATGTAGCCAGCCTTTAATGGAATTACTCTAATTCAGGCATAGGAATGTAGCCCATTTCTTTTACTTTCGGAGCAAATTCTTTGCTTTTCACGTATTCGATAAATCCGCGCACTGCATCTTTCGGCTCGCCTTTTGTAATCATGTATTCATAAGACCAGAAAGGATACTTTTCCGTTTTGATATTTTCGATCGTTGGTTCTACACCATCGATTTTTAACGTTTTTAAATCTTTCTTTTCACCGATTAAGTAGGACATCGCAATATAACTAATCGATCCCGGCGTTGAGTTAATCGCTTGTTCGACCGCACCATTGGAATCTTGAACAGTTCCAATCGCTTCGTTTATTTTTACGTCTTTCATCACCGTTTTTTCAAAAGTAGCACGTGTTCCAGAGGAAGCAGGACGATTAATGACGTTAATTTTTTCGTCTTTTCCGCCAACATCTTTCCAGTTTGTAATTTTTCCAGAGAAAATATCTTGAATTTGTTGTACTGTTAAAGAATCAACATTGACATCTTTATTCACTACAAGGGCAAAAGCAATTCCTGCTACTTTATGATCGATAAGCTCTCCAGCTTTTGATTTATCTTCCAGCTTTTCTGCAGATGGAACATCCGAGTTTCCGATTTGTACAGCACCAGCAGCAACTTGGTTAACGCCTGTTCCGCTTCCTCCCCCTTGTACAGTAATCGAAACATCAGGGTATTTTTCCATAAATTGATTTGCTGCTTCTTCAGCAAGCGGTTGAAGAGCGGTTGATCCAGCTAACGTAATCGTTCCAGAATACGATTCTTCTTGCTTTGTTTCTGTGTTTCCGGAATTTTCCCCTGTTGTGTTATCCGATTTTCCGCACCCCGCAAGCATCCCCGTTATTAACAATGCAGCAATTCCGAATCTGATTGGTTTTTTCCGCATCATCGATTGACCCTCCCAATTATTTTCTGTTGCCCATGTACATGTTCATTGTAACGAACGAGTTTTATGCCTTTATTAAGCAAATGTTAAGTTTACGTAAAGAAGACAAGCATATTTTACATATTTTTTTCGGGACGAGCATACATAGTTACTAACAACGTTCATTGGAGGAATAATAGGTGAAAAAAGCAATCAGCGCCTTCGTCCTATGTCTCGCCATCTATATCATTTATTACGATGTAACAACAGGGACATTGATCGCTTCAACGAAAGCAACAGCACCCCCGGAACATACTGCAGACGCAAAAACAAACGTTCATATCCCGTATCAAATGGTAGCCGTCAAACCGGGAGATACGCTATTGTCCATTATGGAAAAGCTGCAAAACGGGTCGATTCCCGTTCCTATTGACAAGGCGATCACCGACTTTGAAGCATTAAATCCAGGCGAAAAAGCACAAACATTACAAATTGGAAAAAAATATAAAATACCGGTATACAAACATTAAGCTGCGAATTTCTTGTCAAGTGACGATAAACATTGTTACAATAGTTCAGAAAGCGAAATGAACTTGTTTCTTAAAGGAGCGAATTTCTCGTGGGTGAAATTATTCATCGTTCAAAAACTCGTCCTGTTCGCGTTGGCAATTTAACGATTGGCGGAAATAACGAGGTTATTATCCAAAGCATGACAACAACAAAAACGCATGATGTAGAAGCAACGGTTGCTCAAATAAAGCGGCTTGAGGAAGCGGGATGCCAAATTGTCCGCGTTGCTTGTCCAGACGAGCGCGCGGCCAACGCTATTCCGGAAATCAAAAAGCGCATTAACATTCCGCTGGTGGCGGATATTCATTTTGACTATAAACTAGCCCTTAAAGCGATTGAAGGCGGAGCCGATAAAATTCGCATCAATCCTGGAAATATTGGACGCCGTGAAAAAGTGGAAGCGGTCGTGAAAGCAGCAAAAGAACGCGGCATACCGATCCGCATCGGCGTCAACGCTGGTTCCTTAGAAAAACGGATTTTAGAAAAATACGGCTATCCTACCGCTGACGGCATGGTCGAAAGCGCGTTATACCATATTCGCATTTTAGAAGAACTTGATTTCCACGATATTATCGTTTCGTTAAAAGCGTCCGATGTCCGTTTGGCGATTGAAGCATATGAAAAAGCTGCACGGACATTTGATTATCCGCTCCATCTCGGCATTACTGAATCGGGTACGCTATTTGCCGGAACAGTAAAAAGCGCAGCTGGGCTCGGTGCCATTTTAAGCAAAGGAATCGGCAATACAATTCGCGTATCGCTTAGCGCCGACCCGGTCGAAGAAGTAAAAGTCGCAAAAGAAATATTAAAGGCGTTCGGATTAGCGTCCAATGCGGCTACATTAATTTCCTGTCCAACGTGCGGACGCATTGAAATTGATTTAATCAGCATCGCTAACGAGATTGAAGAATATATTTCAAAAATTAAAGCACCAATTAAAGTCGCGGTGCTCGGGTGCGCCGTCAACGGGCCTGGCGAGGCGCGCGAAGCGGATATTGGCATCGCTGGAGCACGCGGCGAAGGCTTGCTATTCCGTCATGGCAAAATCGTCCGTAAAGTTCCAGAAGAAAAGATGGTTGAAGAATTGAAAAAAGAAGTCGACAAATTAGCGGAAGAATACTTCGCAAAACAAAAAGCTTGACGCTTCATGCGCCAAGCTTTTTACATTAATCATAAAACGGCATGATGAACAGACGGACGATAATCGCTACAACCCCAATACCGATGGCCCATGCACCTAGCGTTTCCGCACCACGCCGGCGTGCGATAAAACCGACAATAATGCCTGTTGCTCCTAATAAGACAGGCCAAATAAATAAGGAAATAATCGAAAGAGCAAGCGCTAACCAGCCTAATCCTGCTCCATTTACTGCTTTTTCGTCCCGTTCATCATAGCGGCGAACTGGTTCTGCTATTTCTGTCGCCGTTTCTTCCATAAAATCACGTTCTGGTTCTTCTTTTCCTATTGATTGCACGTAGCTTTCGTTATACGTGCGGTTGCGATCTTCAACCATGTGCTTCCCTCGCTTTCCTTAATTAAGGAGCATTAATTAGTATGAGACGGTTATGCGAAATTATAAATGTGAATATTTTCTATGGCAAAAAGCGAATAGGAAGCATTGGATTTGTCCCAAATCGCCATCCATATCTTTTATGACAATTACTGTGGGCTTTACTTCTGTACAACGGATCATGAACACAAAATAATGCATACTTGTCCTAATGGTGCTACAATATACATGGATGTTTGGATTAAAGGAGTGCAAAAATAAATATGAAAAAGCGGCTTGGTATTGATATTGATGGGACGGTTACTTGTCCGAGTACTTTTATTCCATATTTGAACCAATCTTTTCAGAAAAATTTAACACTGAATGACATTACCCAATATAATTTAGCTCCACTGTATGATACAACGGAAGAAGAAATGGATCGATGGATGGAAAAATACGAGGCAATGATTTACGAATGTGCTCCGCTGGCGGAACATGCGCTTGAAGTCATCAATAGCTGGAAAAACAAATATGAATTATTTTATATAAGCGCCCGAGGCAGACATTTATATGATCTGACTGAACGATGGTTTCAAATAAACGGCATTCATTATCATCATATTGAATTAATTGGTTCACACGACAAAATTGAAGCGGTAAAAACATATCATATTTCCGCCTTTTTCGAAGACAAATACGACAATGCCTGCGATATTGCCGAAGAATGCAATATTCCCGTCATTTTATTTGATACGCCATATAATCAAGGCCCCCTTCCTAAGCAAGTGATTCGTGTTAAAAACTGGCTCGAAGCAAAGCAACATATTGAACGGCTTCTATAAATGACCAAAGGGATATCTCCTTATGTGGAGATATCCCTTTGGCATTCCGGGCATTTCCCATATATTTCAAATTTATGATCGGATATTTCATATCCATGCAATTGCCCTGTTAAATCGTCCATCGGGCAAACCGAAATTTCTTTTGTTTTTCCACATTCTATACAAATAAAATGATGGTGATGATGAGGCGCGCTGCATGTAAAACGGAAGTGTTTTTCTCCTGATAACTCGGTCATTTCCAAAATACCAAGTCCTACAAATAGCGATAAATTGCGATAAATCGTATCAAAACTTAATCCCGGATAATCGTCCCGTAATGCTTCTAATACATCTTTGGCAGTTAAATATTTATCGGTGTTAGCAAATAGCTGCAGCATATCTTCCCGCTTGCCAGTGTGTTTAAATCCCTTTTTTTTCATTAAGCGAATTGCTTCCTCAACATTCATCGCTCCTCATCCCCTTTTCCAATTTTTCCACATGATTACGATAAGCAAAATGAAAACGGCAAGCATGACGATCGTTCCACCAGGTGCCAAATCAAGCTGATATGACAGCAGCAAACCAGCAATAACAGATAATTCACCAAACAAAATCGAATAACCAATCGCCTGCTTAAATCCTTTTGCAATCCGAATGCTCGCCGCCACAGGAAGCGTCATTAACGAAGAAATAAGCAATACGCCGACAATCCGCATTGATGCAGCAATCACGAGCGCTACTAAAACGATAAATATAAAATGAATAAGCTTCGCACGAATGCCAGAGATCGCCGCATACTCTTCATCAAATGAAAGGAGAAATAATTCTTTATATAACAATAAAATAATGCCAATGACAACACAAGCAATGATAAATACCGTCCATACGTCTTGACGGCTCACTGCACTTACACTGCCAAACAAATAGGAAAATAAATCCGTATTAAATCCATCGGCAAGTGAAATAAAAATTACACTAAGACCAATTCCACCAGAAAGAATGATCGGAATCGCTAATTCTTGATAATGTTTATATATTGCTCGCAATTTTTCAATAAACAGTGAACCTAAAACGGAAAACCCCATTCCCACATAAAGCGGATTCCAGTTTGTAAAATAAGCAAAGCTTTTGCCCAACAGCAAACTTGCCGCAATACCGGCAAGCGTCACATGGCTGAGCGCATCGGCAATTAACGACAGACGACGGACAACAATAAATACACCGAGGAGCGGAGCAGCCAAGCCGATTAATATTCCAGCTATAAACGCGTTGCGTAAAAATTCGTATTGCCATATTGCTTCAATCATCGTGCCATTCCTCCATCAATGTTGATGAGAAAGCACATGAAGTGAATGCCCGTAAAATTGCGACAATGCCTGCTCCTCGAGCTTCTCAAATTCTTCAGCTTTCCCATGAAAATATAAATGTTTATTTAGACATGCAACATGCGTCACTTTTTTGGTAATGGTCCCAATATCATGCGTGACGAGTACAAGCGTAATGCCAAGGCGCCGGTTTAGCACATCAAGCATGTTGTAAAAACTTTGTACGTGATGAATATCAACACCAACAGTCGGCTCATCTAAAATAAGCAATTCAGGTTTGCTGACAATCGCCCGGGCAATAAATACACGCTGCTGTTGCCCGCCGGATAATTCTCCGATGTTTTGGCGGGAAAAATCGCTCATCCCAACCGCTTCAATTGCCTCCAATACCGCCTGTCTATCTTTTTTTGTAAAAAAGCGAAACATTCCGCGTTTAGCCGTTAATCCGCTTGCGACAACTTCGTACACAGTGGCAGGGAATCCGGTATTAAAGCTGTTTGCCTTTTGTGATACAAAGCCGATGCGGTGCCAATCTTTAAACGACTCGATTGGCGTCCCAAACAAATAAATATTGCCTTGCTGCGGTTTTAATACGCCTAATACGCATTTTAAAAGCGTCGATTTCCCTGAACCATTCGGACCGACGATCCCTAAAAACGCACCTTTAGGCACGGCCAAATTGATATCTTCCAACACGTTCTCTCTTTCGTACCGAAATGAGACATGTTCGATTTTCAACACATATTCTGTTTTCATTCTGTTCTCCCCTGCTAATTCAGAATAATTACGATTTAACTACGAACGTAGTATAACCGATCGAACGGCATTTGTAAATGTTAATGAATCGCCGATTTAATCTGGAATTAAATAATCTAAAATAAGCGAACTCCCGATAACCCGACCATCAATAATTCGGTTTGGGATTAAAAGCTGCTCGATCGAAAATGACGCAAGGGAAGCTCCCAAAAAAATAAAGAAAAAATATGGCTGAGAGCCTCCTTTTTATGTTGTTTCTGTGCCAAAAAACACCCTTCCTTTTTTGTTTTTGTTTCATTACAATACACGTTTTGGCTCTTCATTTCATATGATGCCTATGGAAGAGGAGGAGTCGAAAATGAACCTTTATCAACAGCTCATTCAGCAAAAAATAAAAACGATCACCCCCGAGGAGCTTGTTTCATATAGTCATGATTACGACATTCCATTAACGGTGGAACAAGCGAAAAAAATTCTCCATATCGCCCGGACGAATAAAATTAATGTGTTTGATCCACAAGAACGAAAAAAATGGGTGAAAGAACTTGCCAAAATTACATCACCGCAAACCGCTAAAAAAGCAAATGAACTATTTTTAAAATTTATCAATAAAAAGGGCATCTGACTTTTGCCCTTTTTATTCATCATTCATAATTTTTGTCAACAACTCTTCATCAAATATTTGCGCGCGCAACATGGCAATTTCGTGCTTATATGGCGGTTTTTTATTGTTTTTATCCTCTCCGACATACGGTGTTTCTAAAATTTTCGGAATGTCGGCAAGCTGTGGATGATGAACGATATAGTTTAATGCGGCAAAACCGATATGTCCAAAACCGATGTTTTCGTGGCGGTCTTTCCGGCTTCCGCGCGGATTTTTGCTATCGTTAATATGGAGCACTTTAAGCCGGTCTAACCCGATAATTCGATCGAATTCTTCCAATACCCCATCAAAATCATCGACGATGTTATAACCGGCATCATGCGTATGGCACGTATCAAAGCAAACCGACAATTTTTCGTTATGGGTGACACCATCAATAATTTGGGCGAGTTCCTCAAAGCTGCGGCCGCATTCCGAACCTTTTCCCGCCATTGTTTCTAACGCGATTTGCACCGTTTGTTCACGCGTTAATACTTCATTTAACCCCTCAATAATTTTGCGGATTCCTGCTTCCGGGCCTGCCCCAACATGCGCTCCAGGATGAAGAACAATTTGTTTTGCGCCAATCGCCTCGGTCCGTTCGATTTCAGATCGCAAAAATTCTACACCGAGAGCAAACGTGTCCGGATTTTTTGTGTTGCCGATATTAATGATATATGGAGCGTGTACAACAATTTCTTCAATGCCATGCTCTTTCATATGGGCAAGCCCTGCTTCAATATTCAGCTCCTCAATTTTTTTACGCCGTGTATTTTGCGGAGCCCCCGTGTAAATCATAAACGTATTTGCTCCGTAGGAAACAGCTTCCTCACTTGCTGCAAGCAGCATCTTTTTTCCGCTCATTGACACATGTGATCCAATTTTTAACATTTCTCTTCTCCCTTTCCTGTTTAACATGTTATTGTTTCTTTAAACGCCGCAACCGCTTTTTTTGTTTTTCTATTTCGGCAAGCAACTTTTTCTTATAACCTGGCTTGATTTGTTTCGATTTTTTCATTTTCGCAAGAAGCTGCTCTATTTCCCCATCTTGCTTGGCCCGCTTGCTTCGCCGATTCCAAGGCGGCAAATCTACCCATTCTCCACGGATAAGATCGCGATGAAGAAACTCAATTCCCATTTTTTCTAATTTGGTTATTGCATCTTGATCCGATGGTTCATAAATCGTCGTCGCAATTCCTGTGTAACCAGCGCGCGCAGTGCGGCCGACACGATGAATGTAAAACTGTAAATCTTTTGGCAGTTCGTAGTTAATGACATGGCTTACTCCTTCAATATCAATGCCGCGGGCAGCTAGATCGGTAGCAACAATATATTGAAACTCCAAATCGCGAATTTGCCTCATCATTTTTTTACGTTCGCGCGGAGTTAGATCACCGTGTAAAATCCCGACTTTCATCCCTTTTTCGATCAGCCTATCTGCCACTTCATCCGCCATTTTTTTTGTATTGGTAAATACAATTGCTAAATACGGATTATACGCAACTAACATTTCGTGCAGCAGCTTCGCTTTATCACGGCTGCGAAGCGGCACAAGAACGTGCTCAATTTTTTCCGCTGTGACTTGCTTTGGTGCAACATGAACATATTTTGGATTTTCCATATATTTTTTCAAAAATGGTTTTAACTTTTCCGGGATTGTCGCAGAAAAGACGAGCATTTGCAGTTCTTTTGGCATGCGTGCTGCAATTTGATCGACATCGACAATAAATCCCATATCTAACATTAAGTCTGCTTCGTCAACGACAAGTGTAGTTGCTGTCCAAACATTCAGTGCTTGTTCGCGAATGAGGTCGTTAATTCTTCCTGGAGTTCCAACTACGATATGGGGCTGTGTTTTCAATTTTTCGATCGCTTTTTGCTTATCTGTTCCTCCAATAAAGCAACGTGCCGTAATTTGTCTATCACTCGGACAAAATTTTATAATTTTTAAAATTTCATGGTAAATTTGCGTTGCAAGCTCCCGCGTCGGTGCGGTAATAACCGCTTGTACCGCCTCGTGATCCGGGTCAATTTTTTCAATGATCGGCAATAAATAGGCGTGAGTCTTTCCTGTTCCTGTTTGCGACTGACCAATCACACTTTCGCCGCGAAGAATGCTCGGAATGATGCGCTCCTGAATTTCTGTTGGTTTATAAAAACGAAGCTCCTTAATCGCTTCAATAATAAATGGCTGAAATGAAAATCTCTCAAATAACGTTTCCTTCATTCGCCACTACTCCCTTCTGCTTCAATTTAACGACCAAATCCGAATAACTCGATTCATCATTATATCTGATTTTTGCACAAGGCTGCAACTTAGACCGTAAACGAAAAACATTTCCCATTTTTTCGCATACTTTATGAAAGAGATATTCTCTTACTTCAGCCTAGAAAGGAGGAAAATGCGATGATTTACAACCGGCCACCGATATTTCCTTTTTCCCCGATGCCACGCTCCTTTTCAGGAATGCCGCCTTCCTTTCCTATGATGAGAACACCCGGTCCCCGCCCGGGCTTTGGCGGTTTCTTATCGCAATTATTTTCAAGGGGACGGCCGATCGCTTCTCCATCTCCGTGGATAACACCTGCGATTCGTCACGCCGCTGCCACTACGGGCGCTGGCGCAAACACAGGCGGGGGCTTTATCGGCATGTTGACAAACATCCAAAAAATGTTAGGCGTCGCACAAAACGTCATGCCAATGGTGCAGCAATACGGACCGCTGATAAAAAACCTTCCAGCTATGGTAAAAATATTTAGAGAATTAAAAACAACCGAGCAAGAAGAGAACAAAACAGAAAAAAACATTCCGGAAAATAAGAAAAAAACATCATCTTCATCCAAAAAACGCACTGTACCGAAAGTGAAAACATCCGAAAATAAATCATCCCAATCTACAAAAACACCAAAGCCATCTACGCCAAAACTATATGTTTAAAATGTGTTATACTTTGTGTTCTTCCACTTTCTCCGATATAATGTAAAAGAAAGAGATAGTCTCTCCGTATGTCGGAGTTTAGGAGGAACCAATATGGAAGTGATTAAAATTACCCCTCGCGGTTACTGCTACGGGGTTGTTGATGCGATGGTAATCGCAAGAAATGTAGCATTAGATCCTACGTTGCCAAGACCGATTTATATTCTCGGAATGATCGTTCACAATAAACATGTTACCGACGCATTTGCCGAGGAAGGAATTATTACGCTCGATGGAGAAAACCGATTAGAGATTCTAGAAAAAATTGACAAAGGGACAGTGATCTTTACTGCGCACGGCGTATCGCCCGAAGTGAAAAGGCGCGCCCGCGAAAAAGGGCTTGTCACGATCGATGCGACATGTCCAGACGTGACAAAAACCCATAACTTAATTAAAGAAAAGCTGGCGGACGGATATGAAATTATTTATATTGGCAAAAAGGGCCATCCCGAACCAGAAGGAGCGGTCGGCATTGATCCGACGCGCATCCATCTTGTCGAAACGATGGAAGATGTGGAACGTCTAACGATTGAAAACGACCGCATCATGGTGACAAACCAAACAACGATGAGCCAATGGGATGTTGCCGATATTATGGCAAAAGTAAAAGAAAAATATCCACATGTCGAAATGCATAAAGAAATTTGCATGGCAACCCAGCTCCGCCAAGAGGCAGTGGCGGAACAGGCAAAAGACGCCGATGTCACAATCGTCGTTGGCGATCCAAGAAGCAACAACTCCAATCGCCTTGCGCAAGTATCGGAAGAAATTGCTGGCACGAAAGCGTACCGCGTTGCCGATGTAACAGAAATTGATATTAATTGGATTAAAGACGCAAAAAAAGTAGCCGTTACAGCAGGAGCTTCAACACCAACCCCAATTACAAAAGAAGTAATCGATTTTTTAGAGCAGTTTGATCCGAATGATCCTAATACATGGAAACGCGAGCGGAAAGTACCGCTGCAAAAAATTTTACCGAAAGTAAAAGCAAAAAAAGAATAAAGCAATGGCCGATATTCGTTTAGCGAATATCGGCTATATGTTTATACGAACGTAAATGGATCGGTATGCACTTTCGAAATGCAGACGGTCGTTGCAAACTGATGTTTAGCAAACGCATTTTCTAAAAAGCGAGCGACCCCTTGTTTCATTACTTTCTCCACATTATGTCCCGGATCCACGATATTTAGCCCAAGCATCATTGCATCGTGCGCAACATGATAATATACATCCCCCGTCACATAAACATCAGCGCCGGCTAATTTTGCTTGTGAGATATATTTATTTCCATCACCGCCAACCACTGCGACTTTTTGAACCATATCTTGCAAATGGCCAACAACACGCACCGCCGGAACGTCCAACGCTTTTTTCACATGCTCTGCAAACTCCCCAAGTGTCATCGCTTCCGGCAAGCGGCCAATTCTTCCTAATCCGAATACTTTTCCTTTATTTTCAAGCGGATATATGTCATACGCCACTTCTTCGTATGGATGTGCTTTTAACATCGCAGAAATAACCTTGTTTTGCAAGGAAGCCGGGACAATCGTTTCAATACGCACCTCTTCCACTTGCTCCAGTGTCCCGGATTTCCCGATAAACGGATTCGCCCCTTCTAGCGGTAAAAAAGTACCGATACCGCGGCCGTTGAACGTACAATGGCTGTAGTTGCCGATATGGCCTGCCCCCGCGTTACCGATCGCCTCACGAACAAGGTCGGCATGTGTCTCCGGAACATAAACGACTAGTTTTTTCAGCGGCTCTTCATACGTCGGAATCAATACATCTACATGCTCCAGCCCCAACGCCTCCGCTAACCAGTCATTTACCCCTCCATTGGCGATATCTAAATTCGTATGAGCAGCATAAATGGCAATATGATGTTTCATACATTTTTCAATGATACGTCCTTGCGCTTGATCAGTAATGATCTGCTTTAGCGGACGGTAAAGCGGTGGATGGTGCGCGATAATAAGATCTACCTCTTCCGCTACAGCCTCATCGATTACTTCTTCTAAAACATCCAAGGCAATCATTACCTTTTTGACTGGTTTATTTAACGTTCCAATTTGCAAACCGATTCTGTCGCCTTCCATCGCTAAATGTTTTGGTGCAAATTGCTCAAATAATTGAATGATTTCATGACCGCTTGGAATTCTGTTCACCGCAATGCCTCCTCAACCATCTTCATTTTTTTCTCTAGTTCTCGTTTTTTTGCGACGGCAGACTCTGTTTCTGCCTTTTCATTTAATTGGCGGTAAATCTGTTTCCAGTGAGCAAGTTCATGACGCCATTTTTTTAAAAACACATCATTTTTTTCTTTCAATAAAAACGGGCCTAACAATAATTCCGTCTCTATATTTTCATATGGCCTTTTTCCATCGCCTTTTTCAGCAACAAGCACTTCATAAATTTTCCCCTCTTCTTCCAATATGCGCTCCGCAATCAGTTCCCAGTCATGGTCCAGCATCCATTTGCGCACAATATGCGCGCCGACATTCGGCTGCAAAATCAGCCTCTTTACGCCGAGAAGCTTGTCTTTTCCAGCCTCTAAAATGTTAGCAATCAATGTGCCTCCCATACCGGCAATCGTAATACAGTCCACTTCGCCAGGTTTAATCACTTCCAATCCATCGCCTTTTCGCACAGAAATGACGTCTTTTAGTCCTGTCCTTTCGACTTGTTGTTTGGCGGAGCGAAGCGGACCATCTGCTACTTCGCCCGCTACCGCTTTTGTAATATATCCATGCAAATATGCATAACACGGCAAATATGCATGGTCTGAACCGATATCAGCTAGCTTTGCACCTTTTGGAATGAAAGAGGCAACTGTTTCAAGACGTTTGGACAGACGAAATTCATTCACCTTTTCTATTCACATCCCTTTCACTCTTCTGTATATTGTATCATAAACAAAAAATCCCTTCACCTAAGGCAAAGGGATTTTTTGTTTATTTCAGCTTAGAAAGCCATTTTGCCATTTCATCTGCTTTGTCCGGCGGAACGAGACCTCCAGGCATGGCGCCGCGACCGTTTTGGATCACGTTTTTAATTTCGTCTACCGAAAGCCGTTGGCCCACACCTTTTAATGCCGGACCAGCACCGCCTTCATAATTTTGTCCATGACAGCCGCTGCATGTTTGTTGATAAAATTCTTCTGGATTTGCCGCAGCCGTTTGCTCTGTTTTCTCGCCGCCTTTTTTCTCTTTTGCAAGTTCCTTTGCATCGCCGAGCCCCTTAAATGAAAGCCCAAGAGTAAGTCCGATCCCAATCAGCATAATGATGAAAAATGGGATTAACGGATTTCGATTCATTTTTTTACCTCCCTTATGTATAACCATTGTTCAGCAAATGTAACCGCTACAAACAATTTTATTTTACTGTAAATTACCGCAAAGGAAAAGCCCCTAATCTCATTCTACGACAAAATTGCCAAAAAGTTAAAATAAAAGAAAAACAATTAAAACCCCTATTCCGATTACACCGGATATAAACAAATAAAGAAAACGGAACCGCTTTCCTACGAAGATCCATAATAAACAATTTACGAAAACAATCGATGCAATAACCGCTTTTTGTTTCGGAAAATAATATTCGCCAACTTCGATCGATGCAATAAGAAAAATGAACGCACCACTAATAAGCGGGATATGAACAATATTTCCTTGTCCCTTCCACATCCATGCAGCTATGACGCATATAAAGAAAAAAAGAAATAAAAGGGGCATTTGCAAAACGAATGACAATTCAGTAAAATAAATGACAAGAGCATTTGCTGGCAACAATAGACAAATGAATGCCACTAAAAGGAAACGGATCATCCCCCGTTGACGAGTTCGGAGGATGTCGCTTGGGCATTTTTTATACTCGCCCTCCGTATATAATGCCAGCAAATAATCGCAATATTGCTCTGGAAGGAGGCGAGAACGTTTCCAATATTCAATTTCCCGTACAATAATTTCGCGCCTTTGTTTGTTCATAATTAATCGGCCTCTCGAAAAGGAAAGGAAAAATAGTTTACTTCTCAAATAGTACAAGAAGTAAACTATTTAGAAAGTGGCTACTCTAAAAAGTCTTTTAACCGTTTGCTGCGGCTTGGATGACGCAACTTGCGAAGCGCTTTTGCTTCAATTTGACGAATGCGTTCGCGGGTAACACCAAATACTTTTCCGACCTCTTCGAGCGTCCGCGTACGACCGTCGTCTAGCCCAAAACGCAAACGAAGCACGTTTTCTTCGCGGTCTGTAAGTGTATCTAATACATCTTCTAGCTGTTCCTTTAACAGCTCGTAGGCCGCATGCTCGGATGGCGATGTCGCTTCTTGGTCTTCAATGAAATCACCTAAATGTGAATCATCTTCTTCGCCAATTGGCGTTTCAAGAGAAACTGGTTCTTGGGCGATTTTTAAAATTTCGCGCACTTTTTCTGGAGTTAAATCCATCTCTTCAGCGATTTCTTCTGGAGTTGGTTCACGTCCAAGATCTTGAAGTAATTGCCGTTGCACGCGAATAAGTTTATTAATGGTTTCCACCATATGCACTGGTATACGAATGGTCCGTGCTTGATCAGCAATCGCACGCGTAATTGCTTGACGGATCCACCATGTTGCATAAGTGCTAAATTTATATCCTTTACGATAATCAAACTTTTCGACTGCTTTAATAAGCCCCATATTTCCTTCTTGAATTAAGTCAAGAAATAGCATGCCGCGACCGACGTAACGTTTAGCAATGCTAACAACAAGACGAAGGTTTGCTTCTGTTAAGCGGCGTTTTGCTTCTTCGTCGCCTTGTTCGATTCGTTTCGCTAGTTCAATTTCTTCTTCAGCAGACAGTAGTGGAACGCGCCCGATTTCCTTTAAGTACATGCGCACAGGATCGTTAATTTTTACGCCAGGAGGAACCGATAAATCATTTAAATCAAATTCTTCTTCTTTTGATAAATCATCGATATCAGGATCAGCGTCTAAATCAGATTCACTAATGACTTCGATCCCTTGATCAGCTAAGTATTCGTAAAATTCGTCCATTTGGTCAGAATCAAGATCAAAACCGGATAAACGTTCAGCAATTTCTTCATATGTTAAAATACCGCGTTTTTTACCAAGCTCTGTCAGCTGTTCTTTCGCTTGTTCAAATGTTACGTCTGCATCGGCTTGTTTTGAACGAGCTGGTTTTTCAGCCATTTCACTACCTCCTTTAACTTATAACATAATATTACGAAGATGATAACATCTTTTTCATTTCGATGATCTCTTTTGCAATGCGCGCAGCAGTTAAAAAGTCTTTTTTTCTCTCTGCTTCAATTTTTTCTTGTTCTTTTTCCTTTAGCTTTAACCATTTTGGGTAATTCAACACATGCCGCATATAATCGTTCAGTTCCTGATTGGAAATTTCATCAGTGATCAACAATAGCGACAGTTCTGTCACAAGAGGTTTCAAATCATCAGGAAGACGCGAAAGCAACAAACTGACATCAGGCTCATTCCCTTCTTCGTAAAATGCGTAAATATAAGCAGCAATCGCCCGATGTTCTTCGATATTGAATGCCCCTGCAATCGTCTGCTGAACAATCATAGCCACATCACGACTGCGAAGCATATGGGCAAGCAACATTCGTTCAGCATTTTGAAAGGCAGGAAGAAGCTTCTTTTGTAGCGGCGGTCTCGGCGCCTCTTTGCTTTGCGCATTGTTAGAATGTGTTTTATTATTTCGATGACGATTCAACTGCTCTTGCAAAGCAGATAACGAAAGGGAAAACTCGTCAGCCAACTGCCGTAAATAGTAATCCCACTCGATGGGATTCGATAATTTGCTAATTTCTTGAAGTACTTCTTCAATGTAGCGAATTTTATCATTTTCATTTTGCAAGTTTTTTCCCTTGCGAAAATACATCATTTTAAACGCCATCAGCGAACTGCTGGCATCAATAATATCACGGCGAAATCGATCTGAACCATATTTCTTTATATATTCATCTGGGTCAAGACCGTCGGGAATTGTTGCAATTTTCACATGACAGCCTGCATCTGCTAACAGCTCCGCTGCGCGGAATGTCGCTTCTATTCCTGAAGCATCACCGTCATAGCAAATAATAACGGTATCGACATTGCGTCGAAGAATACGCGCGTGCTCTTCCGTTAACGCTGTTCCCATCGTTGCTACTGAATGGGCAATGCCTGCTTGCACAGCGGAAACGACATCAGCAAATCCCTCTAATAAAATGGCTTCTTGATGTTTTCGAATATGTAAACGCGCTTGATGAAAATTGTATAAAATTTTTCCTTTATGGAAAATGGGTGTTTCCGGGCTGTTCAAATATTTCGGCTGACCTTCTCCAAGAAGTCTGCCCGAAAAACCAACAGCATCTCCATGATGATTATGAATCGGAAACATAATTCGATGACGAAAACGGTCAAAATAGCCACCGCCGTTTTCTTTTCGAATAATTAACCCGGCTTTTTCCATCAGCTCGAGCGAAAAACCGCGCCCTGATAAAAGTTTGACGGCAAAATCCCATGAATCAGGGGCATAGCCGATTTCAAATTGATCAATAATTTCCCTTGTCCATCCACGCGCCTGTAAATAATCAAAAGCTTCCTGTCCTTCCTTTGTATTTACAAGCAAATGATGGTAAAATTTTTTCAGAAGCTCATGCGCTTCTACCATTATTTTTGTTTCGCCCGTATCAGCACGGCTTTGTTTATTCGCATCGTCCAGCTCTAAATCCGCTAAATCGACGTTTGCCTTTATCGCTAATCGTTTTACTGCTTCAATAAAGGAAATTCCTTCAATATCCATTAGAAACGAAAATACATTTCCACCGGCCCCACAGCCGAAACAATGAAAAATTTGCTTTTCTGGGGAAACCGAAAACGATGGCGTCTTTTCCCCATGAAATGGGCATAATCCAAAATAGTTACGTCCTTGTTTTTTCAATTGGACATAATCGCTAATTACATCGACAATATCAACAGCACGACGAATCGCTTCAATCGTTTCCTCGGGAATACGGTATCCCATATAAACAACTCCGTATCTTATTATTCTCGACCTATGTCTATTTTCCTTCGAGTTTCGACAAAATTTTTTCGAAATTTTGCAGAAAAAGGCAACGATCGCGATCAGAAAACCGCTTCATTCCCTTTGGGTATACACCTTGCCTTCGCTGTTTTGCTTGAAGATAACGATGATAAAGAGCGCTATCCATCTCTCCTTCTTCGTACACATTTCCACGCGGAGAAATCACATGTACACCACGGTTAACAAGCATGCTTGCCAACCCGATGTCTTGAGTAACAACTACATCTCCTCTTGCGGCATGATTCAAAATATATAAATCCACCGCTTCTTTTTCTGTATCGACATATACCCATTTCATTTTCTGGAAGGGAGAAAAATGATTGTACGAAGAAATAAACACACTTGGTATATTATATTTACAAGCAAGCGAGAAAATTTCACTTTTTATTGGGCAAGCATCCGCGTCCACAAAAACGGTCGGTCTCAATGTCCAGATCTGATTGCTGTCATCATATTGCCAGCTCCGCTTCGGATCAAAGTCAATCGAGCAATCAGATTCACACCTCCTATTATTCTACACCGTTCTCGAAAATCCTTCTTTTTCTCCTATATAATAAACGAATTTTGTCGAAAAAGATTTCTCCTTTCCTATTGACAAGTTGGCTATAAATAGTTTACTCGTTCTTTATGCACTCTAAACCTGCATTGTTCATTTTTCTCGCAATTTTTTATTATAATACAAATGGCGAAAATATGCTATAAAAAAGTAAAAGCACAGTTCACATTATCGTGAATGTGCTATAATCTTCTTTTTTTCATAATAATGTTTGCTGTCTCTTCGACTGCTTTATTGGTTACATCGATAACATCACAGCCAATTTTTTTCACTATCCCATCAAAATAAGCAAGTTCTTCTTTAATGCGATCCATGTTCGCATAAATAGCCTGGTCGTTCAATCCGAGCGATTTTAGGCGCTCACGGCGAATCGAAAGCAGTTTTTCCGGGCTGATTTTTAATCCGAAACATTTTTCGGGAGGTACTTTAAAAAGTTGTTCTGGCGGCTCGACTTCTGGTACGATCGGCACGTTTGCCACCTTCAATCGCTTATGCGCTAAATATTGGGATAACGGTGTTTTAGAGGTGCGCGATACACCGATTAACACAATGTCAGCACGCAAAATTCCCCGCGGATCACGTCCGTCATCATATTTCACGGCAAATTCAATCGCTTCAATCTTCTTGAAATAATCCTCATCAAGCACACGCACTTGTCCCGGCTCATATCGTGGCGTCAACTTAAATAAATCGCTCATTTTTTCAATAAGCGGTCCAATAATATCGTACGCCACTACTCCTTCGCGTGCAGCTTCCTCAATAAGAAACTGGCGCATTTCCGGAACAACTAGCGTAAACGCAATAATTGCTTGATTCATTTTTGCTAATGCAACCACTTCCGCTAGCATCGTCTTATCTTCCACATACGGCACGCGCTTTAATTGAATGTGAGAATTATAAAACTGGCTTGCCGCTGCTCTCACTACGAGTTCCGCCGTTTCCCCTCCTGAATCGGAAACAACATAAACAAGGCGCTGATTCATCTTCCTCCTCCTTTTTTGTCCTATAACAAATCGTCTTTCGCTAGCGCAACGAGCGCTTTTGTCATATTTGTTTTCGTTATTCTCCCAATGACTTCATATCCTTTTTCTGTTTTTCGCACTACCGGCATCGCATCAATCTGTTTTTCAATTAATTGTTCCGCTACTTCAATAAGCGGGTCGTCTTTATAACAAACCGCTATATTCGGCATTCTCGTCATAATAATATTGACAGGAATCGTTGTTAACTCCTGTTTGCCAATACTTGCACGCAATAAATCTTTTCTCGATAAAACACCAACTAAAAGCGATTCATCATCGATGACAAATAATGTGCCGACATCTTCAAGAAACATGGTGACAATCGCATCATATACACTGACATTTTCATTAACAACGACCGGGATAGATTGATAGTCACCTACTTTTATCTTTTTTATTTTATCGGCAAGCAGTTGAGATCCGGTTTTTCCTGTATAAAAATACCCTACTCGAGGTCGTGCTTCTAAATAACCAGCCATTGTTAATATCGCTAAATCCGGGCGTAATGTCGCTCTTGTTAAATTCAACTTTTCAGCGATACTTTCACCTGTAATCGGACCATGATCCTTGACAATTTGCAAAATTTGTTCTTGGCGTTTATTCAGTTCGATCGCTGCTCACCACCTTATGAAAAGCTGGATCATATTATCTTCTCATCCATTTATTATTTTATTATACTACACTCTGTTTTAAAGAAGGAAACTTTGTCTTTATAAAGACAACTAATGACCGCTTTTTCATCCGCCGCTTCCATTTTCCGTTTGATTTTGATAAGGATAGCCAATCTTTTTTAGTTCATCTATTTGCATTAAAAATCGCTTTGTTTTTAACGACAATCCCGAATATTCATCATAATAGGACGAAAGAACGGCGCGAAGCTCTTTTTTTGTTTCCTCTTTTACAGAAATTGTACCAAGCCTTGATAAATCTATATAGTAAAATAAGCGCAATAGCCTTACAGAAGCTGCGGAAAGCGGAATTCGGTACGGGTCGGTTTTCTCGCAGCGGTGGCAAAGAAATCCAGCTTCTTTTATGGAAAAAGAAAACTTTCCTTCTGTCCGGCCGCATACAGCGCAATGGTCTAATTTAGGAGGAATCCCCATTACAGATAACATTTTCATTTCATAAATACAAGCAAGAATCTCTAAATCGAGCCCTTCATTCATATATTGTAATGTCTGCAAAAGCAGCTCGAACAAATACGGATTGCGCTGCTGTTCTTCTGTTACTTTATCTGTCATCTCCACAATATAAGAGGCATATGCTGCAGTGAAAATGTCTTCGCGGATCGTTCGCATCGAATCGATAATATCTCCTTGATGTAAAACACCGACACCGCGGCTTCTTTGAATTAAGTAATAGCCATGCGTAAACGGTTGTGTAACGGCAGAAAGGCGGCTACTTGGCTTTTTTGCTCCGCGTGCCATCGTAGCCACCTTTCCCCATTCTCTCGTGAAGAATGTGACAATTTTATTTGTTTCGCCATAATCGATTGCGCGAATGACAATTGCTTCACATTTTTCAAACAATCGTATCACCACCGACCCTAAAACACAAATCAAAAAATAGGTTGATCGACTTCCTTTAGTTCCGTTTCTTGCTCATCGCCACTAGGTTGCTGTTCTTTTTCTAGCTCTTTAAAAAGAAGATAGGTGTCGATGTTGCCGGTTTGACTAAATAACTTCCAAGTAAATTCAAGCATGTAACCACACCTCTTTCCGCCCGCAGCATTGCTTGTTTTCCCGTCTAATTATAGGTTGACCACGCTAGGAAACGTTTATGTTGCATAAAATTTTCTAATTAATACTCTTCTTCCCGGAATCCGAAATCACGCAGCTGTGCTAACCGATTGCGCCAATCTTTTTGTACTTTTACCCATAGTTCTAAAAATACTTTTGACCCAAGAAGCGCTTCAATATCCATACGTGCTCGCTGCCCGATCTCTTTTAACATTCGTCCTTGTTTTCCAATAATAATTCCTTTTTGCGAATCTCGTTCTACAATAATCACCGCGCCGACATACACTGTATCGCTATCTTCGCGCCGCTCAATCGTTTCTACCACGACAGCAATGGAATGCGGAACTTCTTCACGCGTTAAATGAAGCGCTTTCTCGCGAATCAACTCGGCAATGATAAACCGTTCCGGATGATCTGTTATTTGGTCAGGTGGATAATATTGCGGACCTTCTGGCAAATATTTTTTGATTTGTTCCACTAATGTTTCGATATTGTTTCCTTGCAATGCTGAAATCGGAATGATCTCAGCGAATGGGTAAAGGTTTTTATACTGATCGATGAGTGGCAGTAAATCATTCGGATGAACTTTGTCAATTTTATTGATGACTAAAAACACTGGCGTATTTACTTCTTTAAGCTGTTCAATAATAAATGCGTCACCGCGTCCAAATCCTTCTTCTGCATTAATCATAAATAAAATGAGATCCACTTCTCTTAACGCATTTAGCGCTACTTTCATCATAAAATCGCCAAGTTTATGTTTTGGTTTATGCATTCCTGGCGTATCAATAAAAATAATTTGTGCATCATCTGTCGTGTAAACACCTTGAATTTTATTGCGCGTCGTTTGCGGCTTATCGCTCATAATAGCGATTTTTTGACCGATGACGCGATTTAAAAATGTCGATTTTCCAACGTTCGGTCTACCAACAATAGAAACGAATCCTGATTTATATCCTTCCTTATTCATGCAAATCCTCCGCTGAAAAAGCATTTGGTAGTAGTTCTTTCACTGTTAGTTCGGTGATATCCCCGTTTAAATTTGCCAATATTATTTTCATATCACTTGGACATAGCTCAGAAATAACCTGGCGACATGCACCACACGGCGGTACCGGACGGGGCGTATCAGCAATAACAGCAAGTGCAGCAAATTCTTTATCCCCTTCCGAATACGCCTTAAAAAGCGCAGTTCGTTCCGCACAATTACACATGCTATAAGCAGCATTTTCAATGTTGCAGCCGCGATACACTTTGCCGTCTTTTGTTAACAAAGCGGCGCCAACTTTAAATTTTGAATAAGGAACATAAGCGTATCCTCTTGCTTTTTTTGCTTCTTCTATGAGTTCGTTTATTTTCAATGTTTCTCTTCCTTTCACAACTTGGGAAGCAATAAGCTTCCTTACTTTTATTTTACAAAAAATCTTTGTAAATTTCATCATTCTTGATGAAAATATAACAGAAAAATTAGAATTTTCCCACTCATTGATTATACGAGATATGGCAGAAAGATGGTGATTCCAACAATAACAGCAACAATCGCAGCGACCAAAACGGCGCCTGCAGCGATATCTTTTGCTGCTTTTGCTAAAGGATGGAAGTCGGCCGTCACTAAATCAACTACACGTTCAATTGCCGTATTGATTAATTCCAAAGCAATGACACTTCCGATCGTTAACAAAAGAATAAGCCATTCCATCCTAGAAATGTGAAAGATTGCTGCAGCAATAATCGCAACAACAGCCAGCGCAATATGGATGCGCATATGCACTTCTTCCTTTACCGCAGCCATCACTCCTGCCCATGCGCAAGCAAACCGCTTTTTTTCGTCCTTCCAGTTCATATTTTATCTCGTTAACCCATATCGTTCTAGAATATCTTTTTGTTTTGAAAACATTATTTTTTCTTCTTCTTCTGTTTTATGATCATATCCTAACAAATGCAAAAAACCGTGCACCGCCAAAAATCCAAGCTCGCGCATGAACGAATGCCCATATTCCTTCGCCTGTTCTTTTGCTTTCGGAATTGAAATAATAATATCGCCAAGCAGCGGGGGAATATCCGCATCGACAATCTCCACCTCTCCTTCGCCTTTTTCCTCGAGAGCGAAGGAAATAACATCGGTCGGCTGATCCTTTCCCCGATAGTCGCGATTGATGATGCGAATCCGCTCGTTATCTACAAACGAAATGCCCACTTCCGCTCCGCTAGGGACATGTTCGATTTCTGCCGCGTAGTTTAACAACTGTTCGATGATATTCATTTGCTCTTTTGTAACTTCGTTCGTTTCATCGATAAAATCGATGTTGAGAATCATGCGTGTTTCACCTTTTCCTTTCGAATTTCTGGATATTCAATCCGTGAATGGAATACGCCATTTAGTGTTTCACAAAGCGATCTTGCAACCATTTCAAGTTCTTTTAACGTAATATCACACTCGTTCAATTGATTATCTTGCAATCGCTCCGCAATAATACTGCGGACAATTTTTCCAATTTCCTCCTGAGACGGATTAGAAAGCGATCGTACCGCTGCCTCCACGCTATCCGCAATGCTAATAATCGCCGCTTCCTTCGTTTGCGGCTTCGGGCCAGGATAGCGAAATTCTTCCTCTAACACATAGCCCGTCTGCTCAAGTGCTTTATGATAAAAATATTTTAATAATGTTGTACCATGATGTTGTTCAGCAATGTCAACAATTTCTTTCGGCATGCGGTGTTTTTTTAAAATGGCCACCCCATCAGACACGTGGGCAAGAATAATATTTTTGCTTAACTGTGGCGATAAGTGATCATGTGGATTACCGCCTATTTGGTTTTCAATAAAATACTGCGGCCGTTTCGTTTTCCCGATGTCATGATAATAGCAAGCAACACGCGCTAATAAACCGTTTGCTCCAATCGCTTCACAAGCCGCTTCCGCTAAATTAGCAACCATGATGCTGTGATGGTACGTCCCAGGAGCTTCCGTTAAAATTTTGCGAAGCAATGGATGATTTGGATTCGATAATTCAATTAATTTCATCGATGACAAAATACCGAAGCACGCCTCAAAAACCGGCAAAAGCCCAATAGTTAAAATCGCTGAGAAAATGCCAGAAGCAAACGCCATCAGCAGAAACATGCCGATCTCTGTTAACGAATAATGGCCATTTTTAAGCAAGGTTAATGCTAGCATAACAACCATATTAATGAAAGCGACAAATACTCCTGCCTGCCAAATTTTCGCTCTTCGAAGCTGTTTATGTAAAAAGAAACTTCCTGCTAACCCGCTTGTCACCAAATAAATCGCTAACGAAACTTGAATAGTGCCATTTACGCCCATTCCCTCGTTAAACATTAAGCTTCCGCATATGGCATAAAGAATACTTGTCATAATTGCGATTCGTTCCCCGATGAAAATAC
The DNA here is from genome assembly GCF_003064505.1 of Geobacillus sp. LYN3. Classification (NCBI taxonomy): domain Bacteria; kingdom Bacillati; phylum Bacillota; class Bacilli; order Caryophanales; family Anoxybacillaceae; genus Geobacillus; species Geobacillus sp. LYN3. The sequence continues at coordinate 2,513,324 of NZ_QCWL01000001.1, forward strand.
GGACGAGCATGGTGCCGAAAGCAACCGGCACAAGATACCCAGTGGAGAACACATCACTTTCCGGAATGAGACGAACGAGTTTCATCACAAGAAGCATAATCGTAAAAATGGCCGTATATACAAACAAATTCTTGTTCGCCTGCTCTCGTCCAAAGTAATAAACAACAGGCGATAGCAATAATAACACGAAAAGAAAAAGACCGATAAGAGGCTGAAAAGAGCGATCATTTTGCAATAAGCCGACAAGCTGCAGCTGATGATAAATTTCATTTGTAATAAATTGTCCTTCCTCGACAATGACTTGTCCTTGCAAAATTTTTACCGGCTTTACTTCATCCATCGCCTGTCTTCGCTTTTCTTCTGTAGCGGTTCGATCGTAAATAACGTTTGGAATGATTGCTTGTTTTGTCAGCTTGACAACAATTTCTTTTAATGAAGGCGAAAGCATGACATACTTCAATTCATCTTGTACTTTTGCCCTTGCCTTCTCCAATTCTGATTGCGTAATGCGCTCGGCCATAATGGAATGGACAGCCGTTACCGCCGCTTCTTTTGCCGTTTCGATGTCTTCTGGAGCTGCATGAAGCAACTTTTCCCATTCATCTGCGGACAAATAAGAAAACCATTCTTGCGGCAGACGTTCCTTTAGCGCATCCATCATTTTCGTCGGCTCTTTTTTTTCTTCCTTGATTTCATTTTGAATTTCAACAATGGTTGTAAATAGCGACGAAATTAAATCAACACGATTTTCGGCATATTCTTTTTTTAATGTATAAATATCCGTTACTTTATCTGCCGCTTCCTTTTTTAGCCTTTCTGTCGTCTCCTTATCTTCAATCGTAATTGGCGAACGAATCGTTTCGGTGGCAATATCGAACAGGCGCAGTTCATATTGATGCGGTTTTGCTTGATCATATAACACCGCAAATAGAAAAAGCCCTAAAAACAGAAACAAAAGATAACGAACAAAACGAACATGGTTAACATGCTCCAGAAAAAAACGAATCCTTTCCAACGGTTTTTCCCCTCACTTTAAAGAAAAGACCCTTTGAAAACGGGTCTTTTCTCTCTATATGCCAGCTTCATCATACGCTTCAATAATTTTAGCCACTAGCGGATGACGCACAACATCTGTTTGTTCTAGAAAGACAAAGGATACACCGCTGACCGCCGTCAATATTTCTTTTGCGACGGCAAGTCCTGATTTCACGCCTTTTGGCAAATCGACTTGCGAAATATCACCGGTAATGACCATTTTGGAGCCAAAGCCTAATCTTGTTAGAAACATTTTCATCTGTGCCGGTGTCGTATTTTGTGCTTCATCTAAAATGACGAAAGCATCTTCGAGCGTTCTCCCCCGCATATATGCTAGCGGCGCGATTTCAATCGTTCCTCGTTCAATTAACCGCTGCGTATGGTCTACTCCCAATACATCATGCAGCGCATCGTAAAGAGGGCGCAAATATGGATCCACCTTTTCTTTTAAATCTCCCGGTAAAAATCCTAAACTTTCTCCTGCTTCTACCGCCGGGCGAGTTAAAATAATACGCTTCACTTGACCGTTTTTTAACGCACGGACAGCCATCACCACCGCCAAATACGTTTTTCCTGTTCCGGCAGGTCCTATTCCGAAAACAAGATCATGCTGTTTAATGGCGGTAACATAATGGCGCTGTCCTAACGTTTTTACACGAATGGATTTTCCTTTGGCGTTTTTTGTGATTTCTTCCTCGTACAAATTAATTAAATAGTCGAGCGCTCCTTTTTTCGCTAATTGAATCGCATACATCACATCTCGTTCACTAATGGAAATGCCTTTCCGGACAATGATCAACAAGTGGCGCAGCAGGTCATCAACAAGCTGTACTTGTTCGGGGGTACCAGAAACGCTCACCGATTCTCCTCGTGTTACAATGGACACTCCCAGTTCTTGTTCCATCCGTTTTAGATGGGCATCATGAATGCCGAAAAGTGCAATCGCTTCGTTCGCATTTTCTAATTGCTGACTGATTGTTACAAACTCCTCTGACATTCTCAATCTCCTTGAACTATTGGTTGTGGTATTGCGATATTTTCAATCACTTGATAATGCAATTCTACCCTTACTTTACCATTCTCTTTCGTCTGATGCAAAACTTTTTCTCCTTTAATCGATGCATCTTCCGGCAATTTTGCCTTTAATTCCTCGCGAGCAAGTTCCTTTGCTTTTGCGAACGCTTCTTCCCATGTATAGTTGCGCTCTACTTCCTCCTTTTCCCGAAAGATGACGCGTTCATAATAAATAGGCAAGTCCCATTTCCAAAAGCGGAGCGGCCTTTTCTGTTGATCTATTTCATAATAGTGAAATGCAGGCTTTTGAAATCCCCATATCGGAATGGAAATATTTTTCATCGCTATATAATGTTTTTCCATATATTTTCCCGTTAATACTCCGAACTTTGCATGAAGCGGTAGAACAACGGTAGACTTGTACCATGTTTCGCCAAAAATTTTTCCTCGCGCTGGCACAAGTTTTGTTTGCCCTTCCTTCCCAATGATTCCAGATACTAATAACTGCCCTTTTGTCACATGATCGTTCACCGAAACAAGTGATTGGCCTTCTTCAACAAACATGTCCGTAATAACCGCCTTTTTTTTCGCCACTAAATGGCGAACACCAATTTTTTCAGGCTCTTTCGGTTGATTTTTCTCCACAACTTGAAAATAAAGCGTCGTCCCTTTAAGTTCCACACCGATCCATGTAACGACATCCATACGATCGGTCAATTTCTTTTGAATCGTTTCCGGATCATCGATGAGAAATTGCAATGCTCCTTTTTCCACTCCCATTTGTTTTAGTTCTTTCAATATGCGGTATTCCGTCTCCGGTTTTGCGCCTTTAATTTCTATTCCCCATACCATATTTGAAAGGAAAAAAACGATAACAAAAAAGAAGCATACTCCGACTAAAAATCCTGAGTTCGTTAGCATTTTTTTTAGAAAAAACGGAAATCCCGCTTTTCCAACAAAATAAAGTTTACAATCACTTTTGCGGGCGACAACGCGCAATCGTCTGACATCCTTTAGTAAAATAAAAAACGTCGCAATATGATCGCCATGCTTTTTTACATTCCAAATCGCAATATCGTTGCGCACACACGCATTAATCAATCGTTCTACCCCTTTTCCTTGCGCTTTCACCCTTACGCTACCTACCAATAAGTTCATCCATTGGTTTTTCATCGTATTTCCTCCTATGAAACGTTATTCATCTATATAAATCACTTGGTTTATTTTTCCTTCGAGTAAAATTTCTTCTGGCAAAATCATCTTAATAACAAAATTTTCACCGCGAACAAGAAGCTGCCCTTGCTCTAAGAGCAGGCGCAGTTCTTTATCACTAAACGTCAGTAAACCACGATGATTTTCGATATAAATATGTATTTGCCCAACCATCGTAATTCGGGGAAGGTCCATCACTATGTCGGCGGGAAGCTCCAATTTATCTGTAAGCCATCTTCTCATATGCTGTCGCCATTTTTTCACCATAAAAAGAACCCCCTTTCATCTCATATGTATGAGAAGAAAGGGGGTTCTAGCACCACTTGTTGTTCCCAAACGGCAAAAACAACGGGTGCCCGATTGAATCGGAACACCCGTTTGTCATTATTGTGAAAGTTGCTGTTGAACAAGCCTATTGACGAGAGAGCCATCCGCTTTTCCTTTTACTTTTGGCATGATCGCTCCCATCACTTTACCCATATCTGCTTTGGAAGAAGCTCCTACTTCTGCAATCGTCTGTTTGACAATTTCTAGAAGTTCTTCCTCTGTCAATGGTTTCGGCATATATAATTGAACAATTTCGATTTCTGCCTTTGTTTTTTCAACAAGGTCCGCACGACCAGCGTTTTCAAATTCCTGGAGGGAGTCTTTACGCTGTTTTAATTCACGAGAAAGAACGGTTAGCTCTTCGTCTTCTGATAATTCGCTTTTTCCTAGTTTAATCGCTTCATTTTGCAACGCCGCTTTTAACATCCGAAGAACGGAGAGTTTATCTTTTTCTTTGTTTTTCATTGCCTGCTTCATATCGTCATTTAAACGATTAAGAAGACTCATATATACACCCTCTTTTAATACTTGCGCTTTCTAGCCGCCTCAGACTTTTTCTTCCGTCTGACGCTTGGCTTTTCATAAAATTCACGCTTTCTTACTTCTTGCAATGTACCCGTTTTCGAAACGGCACGTTTGAAGCGACGAAGAGCGTCGTCAATGGATTCGTTTTTACGAACGATTGTTTTTGACATCCTACTTCCCTCCCTCCGAGCAACAACCATTACATTTTATACTATGCGTGTACTCGTCAATTATAATACATGGCTGCCTAACAGGTCAATAAAAAAACTGTCATCGTCTTCCTTTCCTTCCCATACACATATGATGAAAGGGGGAAAGGACAAGTGGTACAGCTAATAATTTGGTTTTCCGTTTATACCGGCATTTTCCTTCTCGGTATGTTCATGATGAAAGCAGGGCTTTATGCTTTATCCGGTCACCGCTTGAAACAATGGTTACTGCGCTTTACAAACACTCCTTTACAAGGATTTCTTACCGGAACGATTATTACCGCATTGTTGCAAAGCAGTACCGCAGTGATGGTCATTACAGTTGGCCTCGTCTCTACCGGCTATTTTACATTTCGACAATCCATCGGTATTATTTTAGGGAGCAACATCGGCTCTACGATCACAACAGAAATTATGACTCTTGACCTTGGAGACAACGTTATTCCGATGCTTTTCATTGGGGCAATTCTCGTGTTTTTCGGGCATTACCGACCTGCTTATAGCATCGGCATGATCTTCGTTGGACTCGCTTCTTTATTTTTTGCCATGAATGGATTTAGTCAACTCGCAAAACCGCTATCTACATATCCCATTGTTGACGAATGGCTGCAAAAAACGAATCATTCTCCTTTCATCGGAATCATGATCGGCATGATCCTTACAGCCATTATTCATTCAAGCGCAGCAACAATTGGGATTTCGATGGGATTTCTGAATGAACATATTCTCACACTTCCAGCTGGCATTGCGATTTTGCTTGGCGCGAATATCGGCACATGTGTAACCGGTCTTCTGGCAAGCATCGGTTCAACGTATGAAGCGAAATTAACCGCTTATACTCACTTATGGTTTAATGTTATCGGAGTCGTGATCTTTTATTTCCTGATCGATCCACTTGCCTTTGCTGCTGTAAAGCTTAGCTCTGCTCCGGACGTACAGTTAGCCCATGTCAGCGTGCTATTTAATGTCATTTGTTCTGTTGCCGCACTGCCATTTGTTCGTTGGATAGAGTCAGCTATATTATTTTTCCATGGCAAACATACTTAATAATTGGAGTTTGCCGTTTTTCCTTCGACGATCGATACGCCGGAGCTTGTCCCAATGCGCGTCGCTCCCGCTTGAATCATCGCCTCTGCGCTTTGTATATCACGGACGCCGCCGGAAGCTTTCACACCGATGTTTGGTCCGACCGTTTTCCTCATAAGTGCGACATCTTCCGGCGTAGCACCACCTGTTGAAAATCCAGTCGATGTTTTCACATAATCCGCACCTGCTTTAACGGCGAGCTGGCAAGCGCGCACTTTTTCTTCTTCGGTAAGCAGACACGCCTCAATAATCACTTTCACAAGCGCTTTCCCTTTTGCCACATCGACGACGGCGCGAATATCGCGTTCGACAAGGTCGTCATTTCCATCTTTAAGCGCGCCGACATTGATAACGATATCGACTTCCGCCGCCCCGTTTTCAATTGCATTTTTTGTTTCAAATGCTTTCGTTTCCGGTGTGTTCGCTCCGAGCGGGAAGCCGATCACCGTACATACTTTCACGTCCGTGCCTTTTAATAGTTCAGCAGCGGTTGCCACCCATGTCGGATTGACACAAACAGAAGCAAACCCGTATTGTTTTGCCTCCTCGCATAGCTTCACAATTTGCGCTTTTGTTGCATCCGCTTTCAATAACGTATGATCAATCATTTTTGCAATGTTATTTTCCATTTTAACAAATCTCCTTTCATTAGCAGCATAGAAGTCTGACATCTATCATCATACCATTATTTTAACAAAAAAACTAGTTTACACAATTTTCTTATTGTAAACAAAAACCCAGCTGCACGAGCTGGGTTATGAGCTTAATTTTACGGATTGTGGGATGTCATCGGTAACAACGCGGACAAATTCCCCTTCATTATACGGATATCCGGCTTTTGTAATTTTCACTTTTACGATTTCCCCAACCATTTCTTCCGTAGCCGGGAATTTCACTTTCAGATAGTTGTCCGTATACCCGATGTACAACCCGCTTTCAGGGTTTTCTTTATCTCGTTCTTCCGGAATGACTTCGAGCACTTGTCCTTCAAACTGCGATGCATATTCTTTTGCAAGCTGGTCGGACAATGCAATTAAACGGTGTACGCGTTCATTTTTTACTTCTTCATCCACTTGGTTTGGCATACGCGCTGCCGGTGTGCCTGTCCGTTTTGAATACGGGAAGACATGAAGTTCGGAAAAACGTTGTTCGCGAATAAAATGGTATGTTTCCATAAATTCTTCTTCCGTCTCGCCAGGAAAACCAACGATCACGTCTGATGTGATCGCAAGTTCCGGGAAGACTTCGCGCAAACGTTGAAGCCGCTCTGCAAAAAATTCGACTGTATATTTGCGGCGCATCCGTTTTAACACCGTATTCGAACCGGATTGAAGCGGAATATGCAAATGACGGACAATTTTATCTGAACGTTGCAACACCTCGATAATTTCGTCTGTAATTTGGCTTGCTTCAATGGACGAAATGCGGAGCCGTTTTAAACCGACAACTTGCTCATCCAAATCGCGGAGCAGCGCGGCGAAGCTATAGTCTTTCAAATCGGTGCCGTAACCGCCTGTATGAATGCCCGTTAACACAATTTCTTTATAACCGGCATCGACTAGCTGCTGTGCCTGGCGAATAACTTCTTTCGGATCACGGGAACGCATTAACCCGCGCGCCCATGGAATGATGCAAAATGTACAGAAGTTATTGCAGCCTTCTTGAATTTTTAACGATGCACGTGTTCTATCCGTAAATTCCGGAACGTCCATTTCTTCAAATACGCGCGTTTTCATAATGTTGCTGACCCCGTTAATCGGCTGGCGTTCGCGTTGGAACCGTTCGATATATTCCAAAATTTTTCCACGATCTTGCGTACCGATCACAATGTCCACACCCGGAATTGCCATCACTTCCGCCGGGGATGTTTGAGCGTAACATCCTGTTACACAAACAACGGCGTCTGGATTTCTTCGAATCGCGCGGCGAATGACTTGCCGGCTTTTTTTATCGCCTGTGTTCGTCACTGTACATGTATTGATAACATATACATCCGCACGGCTGTCAAAATCCTTACGTTCGTAACCGGCTTTTTTAAACAACTGCCAAATTGCTTCTGTCTCATAATGGTTTACTTTACATCCAAGCGTATGAAATGCAACTGTTGGCATTCGTTTTCACCTCACTGTAGTTCAAATTGATACGAAGCAACTGCCAAAAGATAAAGCGGCGCCGTTTCTGTCCGTAAAATCCGCGGCCCAAGGCTACACGAAAAAAAGCCATGATGTTTAAATAGCTCAACTTCTTCATCGGAAAATCCTCCTTCCGGGCCAAACACGGCAAGAAGAGAATGTCCGCGCTTCATTTGCTGAAAAACAGCAGCGAGCGTTTGATGGTTTCCTTGCTTCGCTTCTTCCTCATAAGCAAAAACCCGGTAATCGACCGTCTTTGCAAATTCTATAAGTTCGTGTATCGTCATCGGCGCGTGCACATCAGGAATTTTTCCACGATGTGATTGTTCCGCCGCTTCTTTTGCAATCTTTTTCCAACGCTCCAGCTTTTTATTTGCTTTCTTTGCGTCCCATTTAACAATAGAGCGAGCCGCCACAAAAGGGATAAACGATGAAGCGCCAAGCTCCGTTCCTTTCTGAATAACAAACTCCAGTTTATCCCCTTTCGGCAGCCCGTGAGCAATATAAATTTGAATCGGCAGTTCTGTTTGTTCATCTATCCATTTTACTACACGAACGATCACATGCTCATTGGTAATTTGTTCAATTTTGCACAATACTGCCTTATTGCTAGGAAGAACACAGATCAATTCGCTTCCTTTTTCCATACGCATGACACGGACAATATGATGATAATCATCCCCTTGAATAATAAGACGGTCGTTTTTCACTTGGTCGTCCGAAACAAAATACCGTTGCAAAGCGACACCTTCTTTTCATGCTTTTCTTGCAATAAATGCAATCCAGTCTTCCATCACTAACGTTTCCTCAATAGCAAACCCTGCTTTCATTAACCCTTCTTTTACCTCTTGCTTTTTCGCCTGAATAATTCCCGAGGTGATAAAATATCCGTTCTTTTCAAGAAGACGATACGCATCATCGACAAAGCGCAATATAATTTCTGCTAAAATATTCGCAACAATTACGTTCGCTTGTTCCTCAATATGATCGAGTAAATTATTTTGAGAAACGGTAACAATATGCTGCACTTTATTTAATTTTACATTTAGTCTCGCGCTATCGACAGCAACCGGATCTAAATCAAGTGCACGGACGGATTTTGCTCCGAGCATCGCCGCAGCAATGCTTAAAATTCCCGAACCTGTGCCGACATCAATGACTGTATCACCAGGTTTCATATATTTTTCAAGCGCTTGGATACACATCACTGTCGTTGGATGTGTTCCTGTGCCAAACGCCATGCCTGGGTCCAGCTCAATAATTAACTCATCGCTTGACACCGGTTCATATGTTTCCCATGTTGGAACGATCGTAAATTTCTCTGATATTTTGACAGGATTATAATATTTTTTCCAAGCGGTTGCCCATTCTTCCTCATTCACTTCGCTAATGGTGATTTTATTTTTTCCAATATCAATATCATACAATAATAAATTATTGATCGCCTGTTTAATCGCCTCAACTGTTTCACCAAGAAAGCTATTAACCGGTAAATATGCTTTAATAATTACTCCTTCTTCCGGATAATCGTCTGGATTTAATTCATAAACTTCGCCGAAAGAAGCATCTCGTTCCTTTATTAAATCATTAGGGTCTTCAATGACTACCCCGCCAGCACCTGCTTCGTGCAAAATATTCGAAATCGCCTCCACTGCCTCGTGCGTCGTATGGATACTAATTTCTGACCATTTCATAAAATTCATGATTCCCCTTTAAACGCTTTTTTTACCTTGTCAAAAAAGCGGACGTATGGTCCTTGATGCATGCTTGAACCGCCTAATTGATCAAATTCGCGCAATAATTGCTTTTGTTTTTCTGTCAGTTTTGTCGGCGTCACAACGCGGACAATCACATGTTGGTCGCCATAGCCATAGCCTCGTACATTCGGCACCCCTTTCCCTTTTAAGCGGAATTTTGTTCCTGTTTGAGTGCCTGCTGGTATTTTCAGCTTCACTTTGCCATGAAGCGTCGGCACTTCGATCTCATCACCGAGCGCAGCCTGAGCAAATGTAAGCGGTATTTCACAGTAAATATCATCGCCATCACGCTCAAAAAACTCATGTGGCTCCACATGGAAAACGATATATAAATCTCCCGGAGGTCCGCCGTTAATTCCCGGTTCTCCTTGGCCAGCGACCCGCAATTGTTGTCCATCATCAATTCCAGCTGGGATTTTGACATGGATTTTCTTCCGTTTTTTCACGCGGCCAGTCCCGCCGCATGTTGTGCATTTTTCTTTGATATATTGCCCTGTCCCGCCGCAATATGGGCATGTGCGGCGATTAACGATGCGGCCAAACGGTGTGGACTGCTCTGTGCTGATTTGACCTGTTCCATGACAATATGAACATGTTTCTTTTTTCGTTCCCGGTTTTGCTCCCGTGCCATGGCATGTGTCACACGTTTCTTCCCGTGGAATTTCAATATCCGTTTCTTTTCCAAATGCCGCCTCTTCAAATGTTAATGTCATCGTATATTGTAAATCGGCACCAGCTCTTGGCGCATTTGGATCGCGCCGGCGGCCGCCGCCAAAAAAGGTGCTGAAAATATCCTCGAAACCACCGAAGCCGCTGAAACCGCCAAAGTCAAAATCATCGCTGCGGAACCCGCCGAACCCTTGATTTGGATCCGCATGCCCAAACTGATCGTAATGCGCACGTTTTTGATCATCGCTTAATACTTCATACGCTTCTTTAATTTCTTTGAATTTTTCTGCCGCATCTGGTTCTTTGTTAATATCTGGATGATACTTTTTCGAAAGTTTTCGGTACGCTTTTTTAATCTCTTCTTTTGTCGCGTTTTTGCTCACTCCGAGAATTTCGTAATAATCTCGTTTCGCCATGATGATCATCCACTCCCGATTCACTCACATAAGGGTTATTTTACATTTATCTCTTTTTTATTGCAATAGATTTAACCGGCATCTCCTTATTAGCAAAAAAGTCAAAGCCAAGACAGGCCTGACTTTGACTTTTTTAGATTTATTATTTGTCGTCTTTTACTTCTTCGAATTCTGCATCGACAACATTTTCGTCTTTTTTCTCAGCGCCGCCGGCTCCTGCCTGCTGCTGAGCTTGTGCTTGTTTTGCCGCTTGTTCGTATAGCTTGATGGAAAGCTGCTGTACGATTTCTTGAAGCGCTTCTTTCTTTTTGCGAATGTCATCGATGTCGTTTTTCTCAAGCGCAGCTTTTAACGCGTCTTTTGCTTCTTGCGCTTTTTTCACTTCTGCTTCGTCTACTTTTCCTTCTACCTCTTTTAATGTTTTTTCGGTCGTGAATACTAATTGGTCGGCTTCGTTGCGAAGTTCGGCCGCTTCTTTACGTTTTCTGTCCGCTTCCGCGTTTTCTTCTGCTTCTTTAATCATTCGTTGAATCTCTTCTTCCGAAAGACCGGATGAAGATTTAATCGTAATGGATTGTTCTTTGTTTGTGCCCAAATCTTTCGCGCGAACATGGACAATACCGTTGGCGTCGATGTCAAACGTTACTTCGATTTGCGGTACGCCGCGTGGTGCAGGTGGGATATCTGTTAATTGGAAACGGCCGAGCGTTTTGTTGTCAGCAGCCATCGGACGTTCGCCTTGCAGCACATGAATGTCAACCGTTGTTTGGTTATCGGCTGCCGTAGTGAAAATTTGTGATTTACTTGTTGGAATCGTTGTGTTGCGTTCAATTAATTTTGTAAACACGCCACCCATTGTTTCAATTCCAAGCGATAGCGGCGTTACGTCAAGAAGAACGACGTCTTTTACTTCACCGGCAATGACACCGCCTTGAATCGCCGCGCCGATCGCTACCACTTCGTCTGGGTTAACGCCTTTATGCGGCTCTTTTCCAAGCTCGCGTTTAATCGCTTCTTGTACCGCTGGAATGCGCGTCGAACCGCCGACAAGGATCACTTTATCGATATCCGCAGGCGTCAATCCCGCATCTTGCAACGCTTGACGTACCGGTCCCATTGTCCGTTCAACTAGATGGGCGGATAGCTCTTCAAATTTCGCTCTTGTTAATGTCGTTTCTAAGTGTAATGGCCCCGTTTCATTTGCGCTAATGAACGGCAATGAAATTTGCGTTTGCGTTACGCCGGAAAGTTCTTTTTTCGCTTTTTCCGCAGCATCTTTAAGGCGTTGCAACGCCATTTTGTCTTTGGATAAATCGATGCCGTGTTCTTGTTTGAATTGCTCTACTAAGTAATCGATGATGACTTGGTCAAAATCGTCGCCGCCAAGATGGTTGTCGCCGGCAGTCGCTTTTACTTCAAATACCCCGTCGCCAAGTTCAAGGATCGATACGTCAAACGTACCGCCGCCTAAGTCGTAAACGAGGATCGTTTGATCTTCTTCTTTATCCAAACCGTACGCAAGCGCCGCTGCTGTCGGCTCGTTAATAATCCGTTCTACTTCCAATCCAGCGATGCGCCCTGCGTCTTTTGTCGCTTGGCGTTGCGCATCGTTAAAGTACGCCGGAACGGTAATTACCGCTCTTGTCACTGGTTCGCCTAAATAGTCTTCTGCATATGATTTTAAGTATTGTAGAATAATTGCCGAAATTTCTTGTGGTGTATATTTTTTCCCTTCAATTTCTACCTTATAATCCGTTCCCATATGGCGTTTAATCGAAATGATGGTGTTTGGGTTGGTAATTGCCTGACGTTTGGCGACTTCTCCGACTAAACGTTCGCCGTTTTTAAACGCCACAACAGAAGGAGTGGTTCGGTTTCCTTCTGGGTTTGGAATTACTTTTGGTTCGCCGCCTTCTAGCACAGCGACGCATGAGTTGGTTGTACCTAAGTCAATACCGATAATTTTACTCATAAACATCACCCTCCTACTACTTTATTGGCTTACTTTCACCATTGCTGGACGAATGACACGATCTTTCAGTTTATAACCTTTCTGAAATTCTTCCACAACTGTATTCGGCTCATAATTGCTGTCTTCTACTTGCATCACGGCTTGATGCAAGTTCGGATCAAACGGTTTGCCAACCGCTTCGATCGCTTCTACTCCTTCTTTTTTCAGCGCATCCAACACGGAGCGATACACCATTTCCATTCCTTGCAGAATCGATTTTGCTTGTTCGTTATCAGCCTCTATCTTTAACGCACGCTCAAAGTTGTCCAAAGCAGGCAAAAGATCGCTAACCAAGCTTTGGGCGCGATATTTTTCAGCTGCTTCCATTTCCACTTTTGTACGACGGCGGAAATTTTCAAAATCGGCGTATAAACGAAGATAGCGGTTCTCCATTTCTTTTATTTTCGCTTCTAGTTCCGCAATTTTTGCGTTTGCCGCTGCCAATTCATCGTTTTGCTCTTCTTGTGCTTTTTCTTGCCCTTCTATTTCGATTTCCTCTTGATGTTCATTTACTTCATGTTGCTCTACTTTTTCCTCTTGCGGTTCCGTATTTAACGGTTCCTGTTCGTATGTAGCCTGTTCTTGTGCTGCTTTCTGCTCTTTTTCCATCGGTTTCACCTCCCTTTAAAGCGGCCTATTCTATGTATAAATAGTCACATGGAAAGGATGGATTGTGCAAATCCATCCATTATCCAATATGACCATTGTTAATTGTTTTGATACCATTTTGTCAATGCGGTTGATAAGTCAGAAGCAACACGATTTAAAATGGTAATGACGCGTGAATATTCCATTCGTGTCGGTCCAAGGATGGCGATCGTCCCCAGCTGTTCATTGCCAATCGAATACGTAGCGGTAATGAGGCTGCAGTTTTCCATTCCGCTTAATTGATTTTCCCGGCCGATCGTTACTTGAATTCCTTTTCGATTATGTTTGCGCAACAACCGGTAAAAATCTTTTTCCTGCTCAATCATTTTCATTAGTGAACGGACTTTTTGAATATCGCTAAATTCAGGCTGGTTTAACATATTCGTTGTCCCGGCAAAGAACATTTTTTCTTCTTGCGGTATGTCAAGCGTATCTACAATGGTTTTCAACATGCTGTCATAGTTATGAATATGCGTTCGCAAAACGTCCGCCACTTCTTTATAAATTTTATCTTTCAAATCTACAAGCGGAACCCCGATTAACCGTTCGTTTAAAATATTGACCATTTTTTCGAGGTCAGAAGGGTTTACGGAAGCAGGAACGGTAATCACATGGTTTTCCACATGTCCTGTATCTGTAACAATAATGGCTACAGCTGTTTGTTGATTGAGCGGAATAATTTGAATTCGTTTTAACTTATTCTCTTTCACAGCTGGCCCAAGGGCAATCGATGTATAATTCGTTAAATCAGATAAAATTTGCGCTGATTTTTGGACCACTTTCTCCAGTTCATAAATTCGCTCAGCAAAAATAGATTTGATTTTTTGAATATCTTCCTGTGTCAAACGTTGCGGGGACAACAAATGATCGACATAATAACGATAGCCTTTTTCCGACGGTACCCTGCCTGATGAAACATGCGTTTTTTCAATGTATCCAAGTTCTTCCAAATCAGCCATTTCGTTGCGGATTGTCGCCGAACTTAAAGCAATTTCATGTTTTTTCGATAACGTCCGCGAACCGACAGGCTGTCCCGAACGAATAAAATCATCGATAATGACTTGTAAAATAAGCAATTGGCGATCCGTTAACACGCTCATCACCTCTGTTAGCACTCAAACAGCCCGAGTGCTAAATCTATTATTACAGTATCAAATCCATATGCTAATGTCAATGTTTAGATTCCGCGATAAACGCTTGAAACACCTCGTTTCCTAGCAATTTCCCCCGATGAGTCAATCGAATATGTGTTTGTGTTTCTTCGAGCAGCCCTTTTTGTTTTTCCGCAGCGATCGCTCGGCCAAATACATCATGGACGCTCATCCCAAACTTTTCAAGAAAGCGCTGCTTAGATACTCCTTCCGTTTTCCTTAGCCCCAAAAACATTTCTTCTTCCATTTGTTCCGATACCGTTACATGGTGAACTTCCAAATACGGGAAACCTGTTTCTTGAACTGTCTCAATATATTTATTGATCGGTTTGATATTCGCACGCCGAACGCCGCCTACGTAGCTGTGAGCGCCCGCACCAATTCCATAATATTCTTCATTGTTCCAATACGTTAAGTTATGGCGGCTTTCAAAGAAAGGACGCGCGTAATTACTAATTTCATATTGGTGGTACCCGTGTATTTCCATTTGCCGCATCGCTTCTTCATACATTTGCGCTTCTTCTTCCTCTGTTGGTAATAGCAGTTTTCCTTTTCTCATCAAATTGTAAAAAATGGTTTTCGGTTCAATGATGAGAGAATAAGCAGAAATATGTTGAATGTCAAGAGAAAAGGCGATCTCTAAATCCGCTTGGAACTGTGCTAACGTCTGTTGCGGCAGCCCGTACATTAAATCAATGCTAATATTTTCAAAGCCGATTTCTTTTGCTAAGGCAATCGTTTTCATGACATCCTCATAACGATGAGTCCGTCCAATTGCTTTTAATAATGAATCATCAAACGTTTGAACACCGAAACTTAAGCGATTGACCCCTGCTTCTTTTAACAACTGTAGTTTTTCTTTGGAAAGCTCATTCGGATTTGCCTCAAACGTAAACTCTACTTCATGAATAGAAAAGCGGAAATGCTTATAAATGTTTTGCAGGAAAAAGTCGAGCTGCTTCATTTCTAAAACAGTCGGGGTTCCCCCGCCAACAAACAACGTATCAAGCCGATCCGTTGGAAATGCTTCCACCGTCCATTTCATTTCATTTTCCATTGCTTCTAAATATTCATCGACTGGCTGTCCATGAAAAAATACTTTATTAAAATCGCAGTAATAACATATTTGCGCACAAAACGGAATATGGAAATAAGCTGATTTTACCAAGATAAACATCCTTTCTTAAAAATAAACAAGGCTATCCCAAAAAAGCGAAGAGACAGCCTTGTATACGATCTTCCTTACTTTTTATTATCGTCGATTTTTAAGATCGCCATAAACGCTTCCTGTGGAACTTCCACCGAGCCGATTTGCTTCATTCGTTTCTTTCCTTCTTTTTGTTTCTCAAGAAGCTTTCGTTTCCGTGATACGTCTCCACCGTAACATTTCGCCAAGACGTTTTTGCGCAACGCTTTAATCGTGGAGCGAGCGATAATTTTATTGCCGATTGCTGCTTGCACAGGCACTTCAAACTGTTGCCGAGGGATTACATCTTTCAATTTTTCTACAATCACTTTCCCACGTTCATAAGCAGAATCACGATGAACAATGAAAGAAAGCGCATCAATTTTTTCACCGTTAAGAAGAATATCCATTTTCACGAGTTTCGACGGTTTATAACCAATCAGTTCATAGTCAAACGATGCGTATCCTTTTGTGCTTGATTTTAGTGTATCAAAGAAATCGTACACAATTTCCGACAATGGAATTTCATAAATTAATGTTACTCGTTTTTCATCTAAATATTGCATATCAACAAAGTTGCCGCGTTTTCCTTGGCATAGCTCCATCACTGGCCCGACATAATCGTTCGGCACCATAATGGTTGCTTTTACATACGGCTCCTCGACATGATCGATTTTTTGTGGATCCGGCATATTGGACGGATTGTCCACCTGGACTTCCGTACCATCCGTTAAATATACTTTATATACAACGCTTGGCGCTGTTGTGATTAAATCAATGTTAAATTCGCGTTCAATGCGCTCTTGAATAATTTCCATATGCAATAATCCTAAAAAGCCGCATCGGAAGCCGAACCCAAGCGCTTGCGATGTTTCCGGTTCAAAGTGCAAAGCAGCATCGTTCAATTGCAATTTTTCTAACGCTTCGCGCAAATCGTTATAACGTGCCGTATCAATCGGATACATGCCGCAAAATACCATCGGATTTAGCTTACGGTATCCTGGCAGCGGTTCTGCTGCCGGATTTTCCGCATCGGTAATCGTATCACCGACGCGCGTATCGCTCACATTTTTAATGGACGCAGTTAAAAAGCCGACATCGCCCACCGTTAATTCATCGACCAGCTTCGGTTTCGGTGTAAACACACCGACTTCTGCCACTTCAAATTCTTTGCCTGTCGACATCATTTTAATTTTTTGCCCAGGCTTTACTGTTCCATCCATCACGCGAATATATGCAACTACACCGCGATACGAATCGTACATCGAATCAAAAATAAGCGCTTTTAACGGCGCATCCGGATCACCCGACGGTGCTGGAATTTTCTCAACGATTTGTTCCAAAATCTCTTCGATGCCAATGCCGACCTTCGCAGAGGCAAGTACTGCTTCCGATGCGTCAAGCCCGATTACCTCTTCAATTTCTTGACGAACGCGTTCCGGATCGGCACTTGGCAAGTCAATTTTATTAATAACCGGCAAAATTTCCAAGTTATTATCCAACGCTAAATAAACGTTTGCCAGCGTCTGTGCCTCAATTCCTTGTGCTGCGTCGACGACAAGAATCGCCCCTTCGCAAGCGGCAAGGCTCCGCGACACCTCGTACGTAAAATCGACATGCCCAGGTGTATCGATTAAATGAAAAATATATTCTTCGCCATTTTTTGCTTTATACTTTAACTGAACAGCGTTCAGCTTAATCGTAATTCCGCGCTCCCGTTCCAATTCCATCGAATCTAGCGTTTGTTCTCTCATTTCCCGCTCCGAAAGCGCTCCGGTTTTTTCTAAAATGCGGTCTGCTAACGTCGATTTTCCATGATCTATATGAGCGATAATGGAAAAGTTGCGAACTCGATCGCGTCGTTTTAATCTCTCTTCCCGATTCATCATTTTCTCACTCCCACTATTTCCCGAAACTACACTAGCTTTGATTATAGCAACACAACAAGCAAGATTCAATGACATAGTTTTGCAAACTTTCATGATGATAAAGAAAAAACATTGGCGAAAATTTGTACTATTCCGCCAATGTTCTCACGCCATCTTTCTATTTATTTTTGATCACATAGAAACATGCCGATAACACGCTGTTTTCCTATCATTTTTCGAAAAAGGAAAGCACCTGTTCCATCAATGATCTTACCGCTCCGGCAAATTGTTTGCCAAGCTCGGAAAACAGATTGAATGTTTTCATATTTTCAATTTTTTCTTTCTTTTCTTGCAAATCTTCCGCCATCACTTTGTTTCCTAATACGGATGCTTCTACTTCTCCGTTTTTGCCTTTTGAAATATGAAATACAGAAGGCAGCGATGAATCATCATATCCTCTCATCTTTTGCAATCCTTCATTTGCCTGCTCCATGCCGAGCAACACTCCAAAAAAAAGAATCATCACCGCTAAAAAAAATTTAACCGTAAATTTAACCATACCACTCCGCTCCTTTACCGTTTTTCTGCCGGTGCGGGTGCTTGAACTTTTTGCGCTTGCCAATAATATTCGCTAAAAACATCGGCAACAGCAGATACAGACCGGAATAGCTCTTCAAACGTATTGTCGACTCCACCAAACTCAATTAAAATCGCATTTTCCGATAAATCTTGATTAAACTTTCCGTTCGTTTCCGCTCCTTTTTTTTCGATAATCCCGCGGCTCAGCCCAGGATATTTCTTTTGCAGCAAATGGTGGAGCTGTGTGGCAAGCTGCAAATTTTTTTCGTACTTCGCGTTTTCCCCTCCGATAATAAACGCAACGCGGGCATAATCCACTCCATTAATCGTAACGGTCGTATATTTCCGTCTTCGTGAATCACGGTGAATATCGATCAAATATTGCAAATCATGATTGCGGCTCATTGCTTCGACAACTGTTTTTCTAGACATATCGTACGCTTGGTAATATTTCATGCCTTTTTTCTGCAGCTCTCCTACAATATCAATGGTGCTTACTTCCGCTCCAATTCCTCGTTTTTCCATCTCTTCCGCTAGTTTTTCCCCCACTTTTGTGACGTTTACCGTACGATGGAACGCTAAATCAGGATCTGTAACTCCTTTTAAGGCAGGCAAGTACGATTCACGTGTATGTGTATGATAAATATATACAACTTTTTTTCCTCCTGTCGTTTGGGACGGTGGAGGAATTTGTTTTTCATTATTCTTTTTGTCTGCTTCTTCCAAGTTCTCTAAAGAAGCTTGCCGTTCTGCTAGCATTACCTCCAGCGGCGGAGCAGATTCGTACGGCATGTTTGTATAATCCGTCCCTTCCCCTGCTACGATAATTTTGCTGTCATACAGCGCAAATCCCGGGAGCTCGCCGCCAAGCAAACTGCGCGGGTCGTCGGGGTTGATGCTTGTGGCCATGCGAAACAATAATGCTGAATAATTCGGCTTTTGCCGCTCCTTTGGCAACAGTTGCGAAAAATAATGATTTTCAAAACTAAATAAATGAATAAACGTTTCTTGTGAAAAATGGTTCGTCATATTGTTGACAGAGGAAGAAGAAATGCGGTATTCCGGTTTTAATGACGTAATCGCTCCTACTAGCATAAACATCATCATACATCCTAATACCGCTAAAATAATCACTTTTTTTAGACTCGCACCTTGTACCGTAACCATCATTTGCGGAGAACGCCACTTTTTCATGTTCTCACCCTTTCCCAGCTTGTCTACTAATTTAACGTATGGGCAAGCCGGGAAAGATAGAACTTCTTTTTTCTCTATTTTATTTCATTAATGTGTATAAGAACCGGTATTATCTTGATCAATTTGTTCATGCAATGCAGCATTTAATCCGCTCGCTAATAAATTTGCCATATCTTCAATAAACATATCGACTTCTTTCGGAGTAACCATTAAATTATGACCGAGTGGAGAAAGCACTTCATAAATGAGTCTGCGTTTTTCTTCTTCCTCTAATGTGCCGATTATGCCAAGAAATGTCGAACGTTGCTCCGTTGATGGCATATCTTCCTCTGTAAGCCTCTTTTTCTTGCCAAACGTCCATCCCGCTGGAGCGAGAGCACTAGACGGCCGCTTCCCTTCACGCATTTCCCTTCCAAAATGTTTTAAAATAAAATCGATCGTATCACTTGTAATCGATACAGCATCGACAACCGTTGGAACACCGATAGAAATAACAGGAATACCTAACGTTTCTTTACTTAATTCTTTTCGTTTATTCCCTACACCTGAACCTGGATGAATTCCCGTATCAGAAATTTGAATCGTTGCGTTGACCCGTTCAATCGATCGTGCCGCTAACGCATCAATGACGATCACAAAATCTGGTTTTGTTTTTTCCACAATTCCGTGAATAATATCGCTTGTTTCAATCCCTGTCGTCCCCATCACACCTGGAGCAATCGCGCTTACTGGACGAAATCCTTCTTCTACGCTCTCCGGCTGAAGATGAAATAAATGTCTTGTAATAAGTAGATTTTCCACCGTTAGCGGACCTAACGCATCCGGTGTCACATTCGAATTACCTAATCCTACAACAAGGCAGCTTGATTCTTTTCTAATGTCCAATTTTCGTAAAAATGCGTTGAACTCTTTTGCAAATATATCTTGTACTTTCTGTTGCAACTCCGTATTATGTTCACGAATTCCTTGTGCTTCAATGGTTAAATAATTTCCCGGTTTTTTACCAATCGATTTTGCTCCTTCTTCCGTTACTTCTACATGCGACAATTTAATCCCGTCTATTTCGCGATCGTGAATAATGACTCCTTCAATAGGGGAAGCGCTTTCCCTTTTTTGTTGGAGACGCTCTTCCACAGCTATTTCATGAGCTTCGATCGCTAAATCGGTTCGTACCGAATACATGCTTAAATCGATTGAGCGGTTCATATCGTTCCTCCTAAAACGTATCATTTTTCCTTTATTTTCACCGCTTTTTGCATTTTCCATTCGTTTTGCGCAAACATTTTCGCAATCAGTAAAGTATTTTTGCTTGAATACTCTTGCATAATTTAACCTCGTTTGATAGAATAACACTTGTTCTTACATGTCCTAATAACGGAAATGATCAACCAAGGACAGAGATGGCAAGATGACGGAGGTGAGAGAACGTGGCAAACATTAAATCTGCAATTAAACGTGCAAAAACAAGTGAAAAACGTCGCGCTCATAACGCTTCAATGAGATCTGCAATGCGTACGGCGATCAAAAAATTTGAAGCGTTTGTTGAATTAAAAGATGTGGAAAAAGCTCAAGAAGCATTCATCATTGCTTCCAAAAAATTAGACAAAGCAGTAACAAAAGGTCTTATTCATAAAAACACAGCAAGTCGCAAAAAATCCCGCTTAGCGAAAAAACTGAACAGCATTATTGCATCTTAAGAAAAACGACCTGGCAGCAGGTCGTTTTTCTTATTCTGATAAAATTGTCTCATTGGATATTGTTTGTGATCCCTTCATTCCATCTCATCAACAATAGCTCCATAACAAGCTGCCTGTCCATTGTTCCGCTCTTCATTTTATAGTCAGCCTCAGCAATTTGCCTCATCACTGTCGTAAGCTCTTCTTCCGAAAACAGTGCCGCTTGTCCCATGGCAAGTTTAATCCGAAACGGATGCACATTTAAGATGGAAGCAATTTGTTGTTGCCCATATCCTTTTGCCGCAAGCCATTTCACTTGATATAAAAGACGAAATTGACCGGCAAGAAGCGACAAAATTTTCAGCGGCTCTTCATTATTCTCCAGCAAGTCATAAAATACTTGCAGTGCATCATCGATTTGCCGTTTCGTCACTTTCTCCACTAATACAAACACATTTTGCTCCAACGTACGCGATACAAGCTTTTCGACGGTCTCTTGCTGAATCATTCCGCCTGGCCCAACGAACAAAATGAGCTTGTCCAATTCGTTCGCAAGTGTCATTAAATTCGTTCCTGCCAGCTTTAACAAAGTGTCAATCGCATGTTCTTCCACCATTACACTACTTTGTCCTGCTCTTTCTACAATCCATTCGCGCAGCTCTTTTTCGGCAAGCGGAGATGCGACAAAAACTTCCGCATGTTCCTTCATTAGCTTTGTTATTTTTTTGCGTTCATCTAGTTTTTCATACGGTCCAACGAAGACGACAATCGAAAAAGGGGAAGGGGACATTATGTACGATTCTAATTTTTTTAAGTCATGCTCCACTTCTTTTTCTTTCTCCGCTGTAAAAAAATAAGGATTTTTAATAAGAATCACTCGTTTTTCCCCTAAAAACGGAAATGTTTCCGCATCTTCTAGCGCAGTTTGCACAGGAGTATCTTCGCAATCGTACACAGATACATTAAATTCCCGCTCTTCTTCCGTTAATACCGTACGAACGAGAAGTTCATACGTTTCCGTTAATAAAAATGATTCGGTTCCATATAATAAATAAAGGGAAGACAAACGCCGTTTTTTAATTTTTCCCCAAAAGTCCACCACCATATTTCTCTTCTCCATTCTGTCTGCAGTCTTTCTATGTTGAAAAGATACAACGTTTTTCTTATTTTTACAAGGGAATCGGTTAGCGGGAAAACCGATTCCCCTTTATATAAACGTTGACAAATAAGTCCTAGGACCTTATTTGTCAACGGGTTATCTTTATCTTTTCCCGGTCGCAAAAAAGTATTTGTGTTAACTGTTGTCAATGAAGGAAATGAATAAGGAGGATATAGATTTTTTTTTTTTTTTCGTCTATACTAAAAATGATTGCACGAGGAGGGGTAAACGATGAACGTATTTGAAAAAGATGTACAATGCAAACGAAATGATGCTGTTGACTCTGCCGTTGGTTTTATCGTTTCATTCGGTTTTTTTGCAACAATGTTTATTATCGCAACATTGATTAAATTTTTCGGTTCGTGAAGAGATTGCTTACATAAGCAGTCTCTTTTCTTTATTAGTTATGCTATGGCAGCATGACGGAAAAGGTTCCACGATTTTTCGAATAAATATAGCGAATCGCGCCATGCTGGTCTGTCCGCAAAATAATGACATTCCTTTTCCGGAGCCGTTCGATAACATATGGGGAAGGATGATGGTAACGGTTATGTTTGCCGACGGAAATAAGCGCAATCTTCGGCTGTACTTTTTCTAAAAATAACTCTGTTGTAGACGTATCGCTCCCATGATGGGCCACTTTTAACACATCGGCTTCTAAGCGCGGAAAAGCGCTGATTAACTCCCTTTCCCCCGTTTCCTCTAAATCACCCGTAAATAACCAGGATAATCCACCGAGCTTTGTATACAATACAATCGAATGGTTATTATCATCACGATGCGTTTTCCATGGATGAAGTACATAAAATGAAATTCCATCCTCTATCCATCTGTCACCCCTTGATATTTTCACCACTTCTATATTTTGTCGTTCAGCAAGTTGAACAAGTTTTTCTTGTATCGAATTTTTTGTTTCTCCTTTGCCAATGACCATTTGCTTGACAGAAAAATGCCGAATGATTTCTTCTGCCGCTCCAATATGGTCCAAATCTCCATGTGTCGCAATAAGTTTATCGATATATCTCACTCCGTTTGATTTTAAAAATGGAACGACAACGTCTTTTCCTACATCCCACTTCCGCTTTCGTTCCTGCCATGGCTGTCTTTGGTGTGGAAGTGTTCCTCCTGTGTCAATAAGATATACTCCTTTTCGATACGGCAATTCAATGTATATACAATCCCCTTGCCCGACATCGAGTAAAATGACCTCACCGTAACGATCCATATATGGGCTCCATGCATGAAGCGTAATAACGAAGGCGACCCATCCTATACTAAAGTAACGCCGCTTCTCCATTTGTACAAATGCAGCAAAAATCGCGGCCGCATAACAGATAAGAAAAAAGAAAGAAGGCCGGCCTAGAACGAGTGACAACGAATGGTTAGATGAGAAAAATGCAACAACATCGCTAGAGATTACGATAATTTTTTGCAACAGCCAAATAAAAGGAAAAGAAAGAAGCGAATGTATATAATGCGTGCCTACAGCTGCAAACGAAAGCGGCATAATGGCGAAGGAATAAAGCGGCACAAAAATAATATTTAGGGGAATGCTCCATAACGAAACTTCGAAAAAATAGTATAAAAGAAACGGAAGGGCGCTCAACTGGGCAATAAAAGCCGTAAAAAAGAGGCGCCAAAAGACAGAATCATGCGACAATATCATTTGGGAAGATAAAATAAGAGCAAATGTTACAATAAACGATAACTGAAATCCGACATCCCATAACATATACGGATCGAAAAGCAGCATCATGACTAGCGTTATACTTAATGCATCGAGCGGCGATAACTTCGATTTCCAGTAATCGGAAACTAAAAAGATCATTGCTGTAAAGGAGGCGCGAATAACGGAAGGAGAAGCACCTGTTAGCACAATATAAATGGGAAGGAAAATCAATAGGATTATCGTTGCCGTTTCCTTGGTGATAAAGCGAATCAATATGGAAAACATGGCTCCGACTAATAACGTGACATGCAACCCGGAAATGGCTAATAAATGGATTAATCCGAGTTTTTGGTATCCTTCCAAAAGCGTCTCGTCTAATTGCCCTCGTTCTCCGTATAAAAGTGCTTGGACAATTCCAACCGTTTCCGATGGAAAATGTGTTTCTACCGTGTGCAGCCCTTTTTCACGAAGCGAAAGAAGCCATTCATATAACGTTGGGGATGTGTTGTGGCAGTCTTGCAAGGAGATTGATTGGGGTTTGAGAATCCAATGAATATGATGAAATCGTAAATAACGACGATAATCGAAAGCATTAGGATTTCGCGGTAGCGCCGGACGTTCAAGCCTTCCCTTCACCGTGCATACTGCTTTAGGAGTTAAAGAAGAAAGCTCTTGTTTTTCCTGTGCCGATTTTATGTAGTAAATAAGCTGAAGCTTTTCTTTTCCCACTTTGACAATCGATTTTAGTTGATCCCCATCCACCGAAATGGGAGCAATAAAACGAATAGTAAATAACGTCATGTTGCCAGACAGTTTCGTCTTATTATGATGGTCGATATAAACGAAATACATATAAAAAAGGCAAATCGTTATGATAGAAAAAAGAAAGAGGCGCCTTTTTCGCGTGAAAAGAAATATAGCATACAGCACGATAAACACCAAAGAAATGTTTGGCCTCCCGCACCCAGCGATGATCCCAAAAACAGCAGCAAGCGCTATATAAACAATATTCCCCCGCATGGTTTGCGCCCCTTTCCGTAGGCGTGATTTATTATTTTTGCAGAAGTGACAATATTTCTTTATTAAATGGTACGTGTTCTACCCGGACTTTCGCTTGTTCAAAAAGTTCAAGCGCATACGGATGATTTTTGTAATCTTGCGCATAATATACAGCGCGAATTCCGCTTTGAATAATCGCCTTACAGCAATGTAGACAAGGAAAATGAGTTACGTACATTTCTGCTCCTTCTGTCGGTACGCCAAATTTCGCACATTGAATAATCGCATTCATTTCCGCATGGATGGTGCGAACACAATGCCCGTCAATAACATAACATCCCTCATCAATGCAATGAGCGCCGCCGGCAATGGAACCGTTATATCCCCCGGCAATAATTCGTTTATCTCGGACAATGGTGGCGCCAACCGCCAATCGTGTACAAGTGCTGCGCAATGCCAACAAATGGCTTTGTGCCATAAAATATTGATCCCATGTAATCCGTTCCATACTTCCTCCCCCGCTTGTCCATCGCAAATTGATTTTTCCTTCAGAAAGTGCACATATTTTTAGTGTAATGGGCGAGCCAGCAAAGCGTCAACGACATTATGGCACAACAATGTGTTCTTTTATTTTTTCCAACGTCTTTTCTCCAATGCCTGTAACATTTAATAAATCTTCTGCTTTTTGAAACGGTCCATGCTCTTCGCGATAGGCAATAATGGCTGCCGCTTTAGTCGGTCCAATTCCCGGAAGTTGCAATATTTCTTCCTCCGACGCTGTATTAATATAAATTTTCTTGGAATCATTAGAGGAAACAAGAGAAGAATCTATGGAAGGAATGTTCGTCTCCCCGCGTTCCGGTACATAAATCATCATTTCATCATGTACTTTTGCCGCCAAATTGACCTTTGTTTGATCCGCTTCTTTTGTAAATCCGCCAGCCATTGCTACCACATCATTGACACGCGCCGTATCCTTTATTTCGTATACTCCCGGCTGGGCAACTGCTCCCTTTATATCGACAATAATTGTTTTGGATTGCACTTTCTCTTCCTTTTTCTCCGATACTTCCATCATCATTTGTTCCGAAGCTAGTATAGAACCTTGTTCCTTTTCGATCATTTCATTGTTTCTAAATAAAATGACCACCGCAACGATGAACACTGCCAAGAGCAGAATATACCATCGTTTGTCATACTTTTTTATTGCTTCCCACATGTCCATCATCCTTTCAAATTAGTCATAAAATAAAGAAAACGCTCATACATATCGTTGAAAAGACTATACGTACTGCAATCAGGGAGGGGGGAGTGAAGCATGGAAATCGGAATGATTGGGACAGGAAATATGGGAAGGATTTTAATTGAAGCGTTTCTTGAATCTGGTTCCGTCAAAGAAGACCAGCTTATTATCACGAATCGTACGTTAGAAAAAGCGCTCGACATCCAGCGCCGCTATCCGGGCATATATGTTGCTGCCAGCGCGGAAGAAGTGGTACAGAAGGCAACGATTGTGTTTTTATGTGTAAAACCATTAGATATTCACCCCCTTTTGCAACAATTGTCTTCCTTTTGGACAAAGGAACATTGTCTTGTATCGATTACAAGCCCGATTAGTGTACAACAACTTGAAGCTGCCGTCCCTTGCCACGTAGTGCGCGTTATTCCAAGCATTACAAACCGGGCGTTTGCTGGAAGCACGCTAATCACGGTTGGACAGCGCTGTTCTTCACACTATCAAAACTATATAGAAACGCTATTTCGTCAAATTTCTGCTCCTTGCTATATTAATGATGAAATTACGCGAATCGCTTCTGATATCGCTAGTTGTGGTCCCGCTTTTTTTAGCTATTTGCTTCAACGATTTATTGAGGCAGCCGCCGCAAAAACATCGATTACAAAAGAACAAGCAACAGAATTGACAAGCAATATGATTATTGGATTAGGGGAATTATTGAAAAAGAATCTTTATACACTTCCAACACTGCGAGAAAAAGTTTGCGTGAAAGGCGGTATTACTGGAGAAGGAATTGCGGTGCTTGAAAAAGAAATCGAAGGGGTATTTGAACAAGTATTCGCCAAGACACACGAGAAATTCAAAGAAGACATCGAAAAAGTAAAAAAGCAATTTAATAGTTAAATTCGCGAAAAAAAGAAAAAATCCTGCTAAACAATAGAAAAAGCTATCTGAATTTCTTAAATTTAAGAAACGTTGATAAAAGACAAGAACGTCTTTTCTGCCAAAGCGCTTCGGCTTTGGCAGAAAAGCATAACGTTTTCTAAACGAAAGAAGATACTGCTTCAATATTTCTACTCATTTTTTCGCGACAAAAAAGATGCGCTCAGACGTTTCATTTGGCGCTTCATCTGTAAAATCCGCGGTTATTTCCAGCACTGTAAATCCCGCTTCCGTCAGCCATTGTTTATACTGATCAATCTCATAGGTGCACTGTCGATGCAGTTCATCATGCCGTTCATATTTTCCATCATCGCCACGGACGAAAAACGTTAATTCATGCTCAACGCTATGCGGCAACGAAAGCGGATAGCAAGACCAAATATAACTGATTTCCTCGTCATTGCTTGTAAATATCGCATCTTGAAAAATATGATCCATTTTATACGTCGAATGAACGTCAAATAACAATAAACCGTCTTCTTTTAACAGTTCATAAATGCGGGAAAAAGTTTGCCGAACTTCACTTTCTTCTAATAAATAGTTGAGTGAATCGCAAAAAATAGTGACACAATCAAACGACGAGAATCCTTCTAATTCCGTCATATTTTGTTGAAAAAATTCAATGGTAACCTGTTGAGCTTCCGCTTTCGCTTGTGCAATAGCGAGCATATTTTCAGACAAATCGACACCTGTGACCAAAAATCCTTCTTTTGCCAGTCGAACAGCTAATTCTCCTGTGCCACATCCGACATCAAGAATGCGTTTTGCACCTTGACGTCCATACTGCTTTAGCTTTTTTTGCACAAACAACTGCCATGCATCATACGGCGCTTCATTCATTAATTTATCATACCAATAAGCAAATGACTCATACGTCATTGCTGCAACACGCTCTCCACATCTTCCAACGGCGCATCTCCCCATAAACGTTCTAAATTGTAATAATTGCGTTCCTCTTTATCAAAAATATGGGCGACGATATCGCCTAAATCGACTAAAACCCATTTTGCCTCATGAAACCCTTCTACCCGTTTCACCGGAATATGGTGTTCCTCTGCTTTCTCTTTTATTTCCCGCGCAATCGCTTGTACTTGTTTCTCCGAATTTCCATGACAAATCACAAAATAATCAGCGACAAGAGAAATTCCTTTCATATTTAGGACAACGATATTTTCCGCTTTTTTGTCATCGGCTGCTCGAACAACCAATTGCAATATTTCCTGTTCTGTCATTCTTCACATTCCCCCTTTATTTCCATCATCAACGAATTATATGTGTGAATCGTGTCTGGATAAATGAGCTGATTTTTTTTCAACAAAAATTGAATGGTGTTTTGTAACGATTTTACTAACGCCTTGTTCAGATCTTGTTTGGCCAGATCACGAACTTCATCTACTCCTGGGAATATCCGCCCAGGTTCAATATAATCGGCAAGGTAAATAATTTTTTCCAATAATGTCATATTTGCTCGTCCTGATGTATGATAACGAATCGCGTTTAATATATCTTCATCTTCAATTCCAACTTCCGTCCTTACTAAGTAAGCACCGACTGGAGCATGCCAAAGTTCCGAGTTGTAAGAAAGCAAGTCTTTTGGCATATTTTGCTCTAAAATGATTTGTTTCATTTCTTCTTTCGGACGGAACTTCGCATAGTCATGAAAAATAGCCGCCAATTCCGCTTTTTTCACATCCGCTCCATACTGCTCCGCAAGCTCGATTGCCGTTTCCATAACGCCAATTGTATGTTGATAGCGATGTTCTGTCAATTGTTTTTTAACGAGAGTTAACGCTTTTTCTCGCTCCATATAGCTTTCTCTCCTCAATATAAAGTCTTACACATTCCGGCACTAAATATCGGATTGTTTGTCCTTTTCTTAGCCGATCACGAATCATCGAAGAAGATACCGCAAATTGCGGCACTTCTACTTCCATAATCGGATAAGATGTTTTAGTGGAAAAACCAGGTCGTTTTACACCTACAAATGTCACTAACTGGACCAATTCAGCAATTTTATGCCAGTGTGGCAAATATTCCACCATATCTGCACCGATAATAAAATAAAACTCATGATCTGGGTGCATAGAAAGCAGTTGACGAATTGTATCATACGTATACGACGGTCCTTCTCTTTCTAGTTCAATCGTTTCGATATGAAAGCGCGGATGATCAGCAATCGCTAATTCAAGCATGCGCAAGCGATCTTCGCTTTTTGTCACTTGTTCATGTTGTTTATGTGGAGGGATGCGGTTCGGCATAAACCAAATTTCTGACAACTGAAGAGCATGCAGCACTTCATTCGCCATTAATAAATGCCCGTAATGCGGTGGATCAAATGTCCCTCCAAAAATCCCGATTTTTCTCATATTTTCTTCCCTCCGCCATGCATATGCGCAACTTTGCCGTTTAGCGCGGTAACACAATTTGCTTATTTTCTTTTGACTCCTTATACAATACAATGGTATTCCCAATTACTTGTACAAGTTCCGCGCCCGCTCCTTGTGCAAGTTGCTCGGCGACAACATGGCGATCTTCCTCACAATTTTGCAGCACGCTCACTTTAATAAGCTCACGCGCTTCGAGCGCATCGATAATTTGCTTAATCATATTTTCATTAACTCCGCCTTTTCCAACTTGAAAAATTGGTTTCAAATGATGGGCTTTCGCCCGCAAAAAACGTTTTTGTTTTCCTGTTAACATATGTTATGTTACCCCCTAAGCTGTTCGATCACTATTTTTTTCATACGTTGGACATCCGGGAATATTCCTGTCCATTTTTCAAATGCTAACGCCCCTTGATATACAAACATCCCGACTCCATTTTGGATAATTCCATTTCTTTTTCGTGCTTCCTTCAACCATTTTGTCTCTAATGGATTGTAAATAATATCAGAAACGATCGTTCCTTCTTTCATATTTGCAAGAGAAAGCGGCATTTCTTCCATATTAGGGTACATTCCAACAGACGTCGTATTAATGAGAATATCATATTCTCCTAAACGCTCTTCCGCTTCATTTAACGAGTATACAACTGATGAAACAGAAGCATTACATTCATCAATAAGCTGTTTTGCTTTGGATACCGTTCGATTGCAAATATCGATTTGTTTTGCACCGCGATCGGCAAGAGAAACGTAAATGCCTCTTGCTGCTCCACCAGCTCCAATAAGCAAAATGCGCTTTTCTTTTATATCGACGTTTATTTCTTCCTCTAGCGCCCGAACATATCCAGGACCATCTGTATTATAGCCGATCAATCGTCCATTTCTATTCACGATCGTATTGACCGCACCGATGCGGCGCGCTGTTGGATCCACCTCATC
Organism: Geobacillus sp. LYN3; assembly: GCF_003064505.1. NCBI lineage: Bacteria > Bacillati > Bacillota > Bacilli > Caryophanales > Anoxybacillaceae > Geobacillus > Geobacillus sp. LYN3. Next base: position 2,543,348 of record NZ_QCWL01000001.1, read on the forward strand.
GAGCAATGGCATCACCGCTGTTTTATGAGGAATCGTTACATTTACCCCCGAAATGCCAAGGGCCCTTACCCCGGCAATAGCATCCTTCAAGCGTTCCGGCTCTACATGAAATGCATGGTAGTGTGCGGCAATGTTCATGTTTTGAAATGCATCATTATGCATAATTGGCGATAGGGAATGGTGAACAGGGCAACCAAATAACGCATATAATTTTTCCATTTTCTCTTCTCCCCTATTTTACTTACAAAAGAATTAAATCAATGATTTCCTTATTAAGATGTCGACTCCCTTTGGTGCATACGCAACCACTTGCGCTCCTGGTTCGTTGCATGTCACCCAACCAAGTCCGGAAAATACAATGTCTGTCTTTCTTTCTTTTATGGTGAATGTATGCGCCTCTAATGGCGGGAATTGGTCGATATAATGTTTGCGCGGAGGAGAAAGAAGTTCACCTAATTGATTGGCATATAACGCATCCGCTTTTTCTAACTTCGTCCGATGAATGAGCAGCTCATTGGAGAAATAACATACAAAAGACCGTCTTCCCCCTTTTATATAATCAAGCCGGGCGAGCCCCCCGAAAAATAACGTTTGTTGTTCATTCAGCTGATACACTTTCGGATGGATTTCTCGCTTTGGAGTGATGATTTTTAAATCTTTTTTGTCCACAAAGTGCGCCATTTGATGGTGATTAATAATTCCCGGCGTATCATAAATCGCCGCTCCATCATCTAATGGAATTTCGATCATATCCAACGTCGTTCCCGGAAAATAGGATGTTGTAATTACATTTCCTTTCCCCGTTGCCTCTTGAATAATACGATTAATAAACGTTGATTTTCCAACATTCGTACAGCCAACCACATAAACGTCTTTCCCAAACCGATATTTTTCAATCGCCTCCATTACTTTCGCCATTCCGATTCCTTTGACAGCGCTCACTAAACATATGTCAATTGGCTTCAAGCCGAGATCGCTTGCCGATTGTTTCATCCAATGAATAAGCTTTGGATATTTCACCGATTTTGGAAGCAAGTCCACTTTATTGCCAACGAGCAAAATCGGGTTGTTCGCAACAAACCGATGCAATCCTGGAAGCCAGCTTCCATTGAAATCAAAAATATCAACAATTTTTACGACAAGTGCTTCCGACTGTCCGATGCGGTGTAAAATTTTTAAAAAGTCATCATCTGTCAGTGCTACATCTTGCACTTCGTTATAGTGCTTTAAGCGAAAGCAGCGTTGACAAATGACTTCTTCTTTTTCTTTTTCTAAAACGCTTTTTGGTGCATACCCAGGTTTTGTCTCATCTTCCGATTGAATTAGCGCTCCACAGCCAATGCAGCGAATTTGTTGTTCCACCATCATTCCTCCCAATAAATCATGCCTTTTTTACGCATCATATTTAAAATTATCCGTTCTATCTTTCGGTTCAATCGAGTCCAAAGCCCATCTGTCTGCGCAACCGGTACAACTAAAATGGTATTTAATCCTAACCGGTTTCCTCCAAACACATCGGTTAGCAATTGATCACCGATGACAACAACTTCATCTTTCCTCAATTGCATCATCGATAACGCTTTTTGGAAAGCGCTTGTCAGCGGCTTCCGTGCTTCGAAAATAAACGGAATGCCAAGCGGTTCCGCGAAAGATTGCACCCGCTTTTTATTATTATTCGATACGATGATCACCTTAATGCCCTCTTGCTTCATATTCTCAAACCACTCCATTAGCTCCGGAGTGGCGCTTGGACGATCCCACTCGACAAGCGTATTATCTAAATCTGTAATGATTCCTTTAATTCCCTTTTCTTTTAACTCACTAGGAGTAATATCTAGTACACGTTTGACAAACTGGCTTGGCAAAAAATAATGAAGCATGTCCATCACCTTACCTTTTTAGGCACTGACTTTCGGCTTTTCTGCCTTTAACCATCATACCTAATTTTCACTAGTCTTTCAAAACAAACTTTGACAAATATATACAATCACAAAAATTTTTTCGACAAAGTTCGTTATCCCCAAAATTGTGGATAAGTTTTGTCCACATCATTCACAAGCATAAAATCAGATCCCGACAACCTTATAAACATGTTTTCCACATGTTATCCACTTGTTGTTGTGGATAACAGAACGGTTGTTCTACATCGGAAATCATGGTACAGTTAAAGTAACTTACCATTATATGTATTGACTGCAAATCATATTCCATTGCTGAAGGAGGTTTTCAGCATGAAATATCTATCCGACGAGCTATTAATCGAATCATATTATAAAGCAAAAGAATTAAAATTAAGCCCGGAGTTTATTGAATTAATTGAAAAAGAAATTCACCGCCGTTCGCTAGGACACAAAATCAAGCTTTCATCATAATGAGCCTTAGGGCTTTTTTTTTATTTTAAATAGCCAATCCGTTCCCCTACTTTCACTCCCATTGGCACCACAATTCGTTCATCAAGCTCAACACTGTCTTTTTCAAACAATAAAACGACGGTAGATCCAAAAGAAAAATAGGCAATTTCTTGCCCTTTCGTAAGATGCTTGCTCACATGGGTAAGCTCAATGCTGTTGACAAACATCGCACCTATTTTTACAATCGCGATATGTTTTCCGTTTGCAGCTACTTCTGTAATCATGCGATAGTTTTTCGATAACGGCCGCTTTCCATATTTTAAGCCAAGGCGGTTGACAGGGTACGATTTTTTTCCAAGAGCCCATTGTTTTTGCACAACTCCAGATATTGGGCTATGGATGCGATGATAATGGCTTGGGCTTAAATACAAAATAATGAATAATCCGTTTAAATATTTTTTTGCCGCTTCGCCGCTTCCAAGCATTTCTGCAATCGAATATGTCTTGCCCTTAACGACGATTTCGCTATTTTCACGGATCACACCGATATCTTCAATAATCGCATCAACAGGGCTAATAACACTGTTTTTCGTTTGATCAATCGGTCTTGTCCCCGCTTTTAGCTTGCGAATAAATAGTTGCTGCAACGTTTCATAATTTTTTAAGTTTTTTTCCATTTCTTCCTGATTAATATCATAAATTTTTGCATACGATGGAATAAGTAATGCACTTAAGCGGGACTTCGTAAAAATTGCGATCATTTTTGATGAAAGTGAATGATTCGTCAATTCAATCATAAGACGATACAACCATTTTAACAAATATATTCCCTCCAATTTATGGCGGTCATGTTTTTTACTACTTTTCATATTATAAATAAAATGAGTATAATTGTAGTAGACTTTGTTTGCCGCGTTTTAGAGCGAAAAGGAGTGAGGAGAATGTTTTTATTGGATTATTTAGATTACACATTAAAAAAGCTAAAAGCAAATATGGCAAATATTTTAACGATGACCAATTTATCACTAGGTGGTTTTTCCGTCTTAACGACGTTAAAAGGGCAGCTTAATGTCAGTTTGCTTCTCGTTTTTTTAGCAGCCTTAGTCGACCGCTTTGATGGGGCTGTTGCCCGCAAATTAAATATTGAATCAGAACTCGGAAAACAATTGGACTCCATGAGTGATATTATATCATTTGGAGTAGCTCCTGCGTTGTTAATTTATCAAAGCCTGCTGCATGAATTTGGCGCGCCTGGTGCGTTTTTTACGATTTTATACATCGGCTGCGGCGCCTTTCGTCTTGCTCGTTTTAACATTACAGAAAACAGCGGCTATTTTTCGGGACTTCCAATTACAGCTGCGGGAGTACTGCTAACATTAAGCTATTTAACGATTCATTATTTTCCTCCGCAATTTTTCATTTTCCTTATGATTACATTGTCGTTTTTAATGGTTGGAACATTTAAATTGAAAAAAATATAAAACAAACATAGGAAGACTGTCCTTTCCAAAATGAAGTCATAATGGATTGGGCAGCCTTTTTTATTTTCTATTCACACCATTTTCTCTTTTCAATCCTTATTATTAATTATATGATAAATGTGAATTCATTATAAAGTACAAATAACAGATGAATATGGTGTTTTAAGAAATAACGGGGGGGATTTCATTTGGACAAAACATCCATTATCGGCATTCTTCTTGGTATTATCGCTGTAGGTGTTGGAATGTACTTTAAAGGTGTCAATCCAAGCGTATTAATTAACCCTGCAGCGATTTTAATTATTATCGTTGGAACTATCGCTTCTGTTACCATCGCTTTTCCAACTCGCGAAATTAAAAAAGTGCCAAAACTGTTCGGCGTGCTTTTTAAAGAACAAAACATCCCAACCATCGAAGAATTAATTCCATTGTTCGTCGATTGGGCGAACGTGGCTCGACGGGAAGGATTGCTCGCACTGGAAGCAAAATTAGACGAAATTGATGATCCATTTTTACGAAATGGTTTGAGCATGGCAATTGATGGGCAGACACAAGATTTTATTCGCGATGTAATGACAGAGGAAATTGAAGCGATGGAAGAACGGCATGAAGCGAATGCAGCCATTTTTTCGCAAGCAGGTACATACGCGCCAACACTTGGGGTGCTAGGAGCGGTCATCGGGCTAATTTCGGCATTAGGCAATATCGATAACATTAGCGAGCTCGGCAAAGCAATTAGCGCGGCATTCGTCGCAACACTGCTGGGAATTTTCACTGGGTACGTGTTATGGCATCCATTTGCCAATAAATTAAGAAGAAAATCAAAAGAAGAGGCGAAAATACGGCGAGTCATGATTGAAGGGGTCCTTTCCATTCTAGAAGGACAAGCACCGCGGACAATTGAACAAAAACTTGCTTCCTATCTTCCGGAAACTGAACGCAAGAAAATTGTAGAACAGGGAGAAAAAAGAAATGAGTAAGAAAAAAAAACAAAAACAAGAAGAGCATATTAACGAGTCATGGCTTATTCCGTACTCTGATTTATTAACGTTATTACTCGCTCTTTTTATCGTTTTGTTTGCAAGCAGCCAAATCGATCAAAAAAAATTCCAGCAAATCGCCCGGTCATTTAATACAGCATTGGCTGGCGGAACAGGTGTGCTTGATTTTGAAAGCCCAATCGAACCGGAAATCCCGCCTTCGCCATCAAAACAAGAACATAAACAGCAACAAAAAAATTTAAATAAAGAAGATAAAGAAGAGTTGCATGCCGTACAAGAAAAAATTGATACATATATCGCGGAAAAGCATTTAAATGGGAAATTACAAACTTCTTTAACAGATGAGGGGCTGGCGATTACGATATTAAATGATATTTTATTTGATTCCGGAAGTGCAGAAGTACGACCAAAAGATCGAAAGCTAGCTAAAGAGATTTCCCAACTGCTTGTCATGAATCCGCCGCGAAATATTATTATTAGCGGGCATACCGATAACGTACCGATTCACAATGCGCAATTTGCTTCAAACTGGGAACTAAGCGTCATGCGTGCTATAAATTTTATGAAAATATTATTGGAAAATCCCGAGCTCGACCCGCGTTGGTTTAGCGCGAAAGGATACGGAGAATTTAAACCAGTAGCGCCCAATAATACTCCTGAAGGGCGGATGAAAAACCGGCGCGTTGAAATCTTAATTTTGCCAAAAATCGAAGCTTCCCGTCAATAATTTGACGTTTCCATCTCTCTCCCTATTGATGAAAAAGGCTGGCAGATGTTTGCCAGCCTTTTTATGCTAAAGCTTAATAGAAAATTTAATCACTCCTGCTTTTACCATTGTTTCCACCAAAATCACAAATGCTGGACCAATAAACAGCCCGATAAAACCTAACAGTTGAAATCCTAAATAAACGCTCACTAATGCAGCCAAAGGGGAAATGCCTAAATTGGTTGAGAAAACTTTCGGCTCAATAATACGACGTATAACCGTAATAATCACAAATAATACAATGAGACCGATCCCTAGGCCGCTATTGCCATTCGCAATACTTATTATCCCCCATGGCACTAACACCGAGCCAGTCCCTAAAATCGGCAAAATATCCACAACAACAATTAGCAGTGCCATAATAACCGCATAATCCACTTTCAACAACAATAAACCGGCCAATGCAAGGAAAAAAGTGATGAGACTTAACAAAAATTGCGCTTTAATAAACCCGATGCCAGCTTTGCTTAATTGCGTCACAATCATCGCTAACCGCTGATGTGTACGTTCAGACAAATATTTTTTGAGCCTCTTTTTTAACTTTGGCAAATCTAAACTAATTAAAAACAGAGCTACTAAATATACTAAAAAATGAATAAGAAAGCCGGGAATAAGCGTGATAAAATGAACAATCGACTGCGTCGAATTCGTCGCAAATTCCAAAAGCAAACGTTGTATCGTTTCGACGCTGTTTTCCAACGAAGCGATAATCTCTTTTGGAATCGAACTCGAATACGATTCCCATGTTTGAATAAACTTATTAAAAACTTCTGTCGCTTCACTCAAAAAATGTGGCAGTTTTTGCGAAAATGTCATAATTTGCTGCACAAGTATGACAATAAGAAAATAAAACGCAAAGCCAACGATAATAAGAAATAACGAAAAAACCGTCGTTACTGCATGCACCCGTTTCAGCCGGTAATTGTTCTGCAAATTTTTTACTGCTGGCTCTAATAATAATGCTGTCGCTAATGCAAAGACAAGCGGCAAGCTATACGGCAGCAAAAATAAACCTATTGCAATCACGAAGGCAATAATAATAAACTTTTTCACTATCATACCCCATTCAATTTGATTTTACTTCGCAACTTCTATTATAAATATAGCGAATGGAGTAAAGACAATCAACAACATTAAAATCTCCCTGCTATTTGGAAAACGAGAACAATCATCCCAAGAAACCATACATACATCGCAAATCCTTTTAATGAATGACGCTTTCAATAGTTAATCATCCAGCGCACTGCAATATAGCCAAATAACGCCGAAGAAACCGTCCCGATCACAAACGCATCTAACAGGGTGCCGATATGAAGCATAGTATCAAGGAATAACCCCGCCTCATCAAGCCCAAACAAATGTCTCCCCAAATATAAATGTCCCGTACTGCTGATTGGCAAAAACTCCGTAAGCCCTTGAATCATTCCTAAAATAAACGCCTCTATTTTTGTCATCGTTCTCTCCCCCAACATTCCCCTTAAAAACAATTATGTTCGTTTTCGACGATAAACTTGAAGCACAATATAAATGACAGTAACCACAATCGCAACGATGATCACCGGCCGCAAATAAGGCCGGGCAATCTCATCAATTTCCTGCCAGTGGCTTCCTAGCCGTTCCCCTAAAAAAATAAAGAAAATAGACCATGGGATAACCGCACATGTTGTATAAAAGGTAAATTTCTTCCATGACATTTTTGCGATACCAGCTGGAATAGAAATGGCATGGCGCACAACCGGAATAAAGCGCGCGGTAAAAATGACGCCCGAGCCGTATTTTTCAAACCATTGCTCTGATAAATCGAGATGTTTCTTTTTAATCAATAAATATTTTCCATACTTATCAAGAAACGGTCTTCCCCCGTAGTATCCCATCCAATATAGAAAAAGCTGGGCGATCGTTCCGCCGATGGTTCCAGCTATCACCGCTCCAACAAATGATATTTCCTCACGTGATACTAAATACCCCGCATATGCCAGCACAATTTCACTTGGAATCACCTCAATCATTAATGCTAAGGCAATTCCGATATATCCTAAATCCGCTAAAAATGTAAAAATACTTTGTATGAATTCGTGCATGGTTCTTCCTCCTATGTATTATGTACTCTTAGCCAAGCATCTCATTACAACCTTATTCAGCACCAAATTATACTATACTACGTGGAAGAAAAAAATAAGTCCTTATACTGAAAAAGCTGTCCTTTTCTAGCAGGACAGCTTTTTCAGCATTTATGCACTTTGCTGCAATTGCGCGATGTATTGTTTTCCTTTTTCTTCGTTATATTGGCCTTCCCATTTTGACATAATGATCGCTGCTAACGAGTTGCCAATAACATTCACTGCTGTGCGCGCCATATCTAAAATACGGTCGATTCCAGCGATAAATGCTAATCCTTCTATCGGAATCCCAACCGTGCCTAACGTAGCAAGCAGCACGACAAAGGATACACCCGGCACCCCAGCGATTCCTTTCGAAGTCACCATTAACACAAGCAAAAGCGAGATTTGTTGAGAAATCGGCATGTCAATACCGTACAACTGCGCGATAAAAATGGCCGCCAACGCCTGATATAACGTAGAACCGTCTAAGTTAAAAGAATACCCTGTCGGAATGACAAAGGATGTAATCGCTTTTGGACAACCGAAATTCTCCATTTTCTCCATAATTTTCGGAAGAACGGTTTCCGAACTTGCTGTACTATAAGCAAGAATTAACTCATCTTTCAAAATTTTTATAATATGAAAAATATTTATACCAAATAACTTAGCAACACCGCCAAGCACGACAAAGATAAAGAACACCATCGTTGCGTAAACAACAATGACGAGCTTGCTGAGCGGAATAAGCGACTCTACCCCAAACTTAGAAACGGTTACACCAATCAGCGCAAACACGCCGAACGGCGCAAACTTCATAATTTGGTTTGTTACATAAAACATCGCTTCTGCTGTACCTTGGAAAAATTGAAGAACTGGCTTTCCTTTTTCGCCAATCGCCGCTACTCCTAAACCGAACATAACAGAGAAGAAAATGATCGGCAGCATATCCCCTTTGGTTAACGATTCAAAAATATTTTTTGGAACAATATTAACAAAAGTTTCTACCATCGAATGATGCTGCACTTCGTTTGTTGTATCAACATAGCTTTGAATATCGGTTTTTTCTAATGATTTCATATTAACGCCGGTCCCTGGCTGAAAAATATTCGCTGCCAATAAACCGACGACAATCGCGATCGTTGTGATAATCTCGAAATAAATAATCGTTTTGCCGCCTAATTTTCCAAGCTTCTTCAAATCCCCAACGCTGGCGACTCCAACTACAAGGCTAGAAATAACAATCGGAATGACAATCATTTTGATTAAACGAAGGAAAATATCTCCAATAGGCTGTAAATAAGTGGCAACCTTCGGATTTCCGTAAAAAATGGCTCCCACGATAATCCCTAGAATGAGACCAATAAAAATTTGCCAAGCTAATCCAATTTTTCTCATTCATTCGCCCCTTTCTTTTATGACATTTTTAGACAAAAAGAGACAAAACTATTCTACTATCATATTTTCGTTATGTCAAGAATATTCATATAATATTGTCATTGAATTCCAATTTCTTTTTTGTGTCCAAACACGTACAACCCCGCTTCATCATATACATAAGTAATAGGCAATCGCCTAAAACAATAAAGGTGGGGGTAACACGATGTCAGGCATTTTATCTGCGTTCACATTCCTCATTAAGGAATTAGTGTTTTTAGTATCATACATTAAAAACAATGCATTTCCCCAACCGTTAAGCGCCAAAGAAGAAGAAAAATACTTACAGCTTATGGCGAAAGGAGATGAACAAGCTCGTAATATCTTAATTGAACATAATTTACGCCTCGTTGCACATATTGTAAAAAAATTTGAAAATACCGGCGAAGATGCAGAGGACTTAATTTCCATTGGCACCATCGGTCTTATTAAAGCAATCGAGAGTTACTCTCCTGGCAAAGGGACAAAATTAGCGACATATGCAGCTCGCTGCATTGAAAACGAAATTTTAATGCATTTGCGCTCATTAAAAAAAACACGAAAAGATGTCTCACTACACGAACCGATCGGGCAAGATAAGGAAGGAAATGAAATCAGCCTGATCGACGTCTTGAAATCGGAAGGAAACGATATCATCGATGAAATTCAGCTAAATATGGAACTCGAACAAGTGAAAAAATATATCGATGTGCTCGATGAACGGGAAAAAGAAGTGATTATCAGCCGCTTCGGCCTTGATATGCAGCAGGAAAAAACACAGCGGGAGATCGCAAAAGAACTTGGCATCTCGAGAAGTTATGTATCGCGCATCGAAAAACGCGCATTAATGAAAATGTTTCATGAATTTTATCGGAATGAAAAAGAAAAGCGGAGATAGCCTCATACTTTCGTAAAGAAAAAGGAGCAATGTCAGGCGATTGCTCCTTTCAGACTGTTGACAAGCTGCAAAAATCAGTCTTTCTTATTATCGAATAAATTATCAACTGAATAATAAAAAGGCGGAACTCTTAACCAACCCTTTTTCTCCATTAAAGGTTTTAAGGTTAAAGCAAAAGTTACTTTCATCATTTGATATTTTGCAAATAAATAGCCAACATCGGCACGAACTGCTTCAGTTAAACCACGTGCTGCTGACATAATACCCACGACTAGATTATAAGCAAGGAAATTAGCTATTTCTTCATCTGAAAGTTTCGCTCCTTCAGGTAAAATTCGATAATCGCCGATCGGCTTTTCCGGTGTGGTTTCAGGTAATGGAATCCCTTCCTTTTTAAAGAACTGCTGCAATTCTTCAATTATTGGACGGTGGATATTATTAATAATGTCTTCTAGTTTCTCTTTTAATTCTTCATCCTGAACAATATTATACGCAATTTGATCAGAGCGTAAAGTTTGCTCGGTGCCGTTCAAATAAAACCATAAATTCATTACTTCGCCAACATGCAAAGGCTTCTTTTCGCCATCTAAAAAAGGCCCAAAAGCATCTTTTATAGCTTCAAATGGATTCAAAAAAAAATCCTCCCTTACCTTAAAAAATTAAACTGAATTTATGATTATAATTTGCTTTTCATTGACTTTTTATACTTTTTTATAAATGTTTCTGAAATATTACTGCCTTGTTAGCCACCTATGCCACGTTTCATGGCGCCACAGATTATGCAAGAATTCTGTTCTCCCATGAAAAGGAAAAGACGAGATAAATGCACGAAAAACGGGACAGCCATAATGACTGTCCCGTTTTTAGCATATGTTATTTCACCAAAATTTTTGTTTACTACATACAGCTTGTTTTGCTGATTAATTTTGCGCTTCCACGCTTACTTCCGCCGTTATAATCAATGCTATCACTGCAGTAATCACAATCCCCATCACCATGGCGAACATCCCAATATTCCTCCCCTATCATTCTTTAACTATTATTTTACATGTGAAAATAATGCATTTCTTTGCATGGTTTTGAACATTTTATGAAACTTTTTAAAGAAAAACGCCTGCTCTTCTAAACGAAGAAGCAGGCGTTTATTCATCTATTTCACGCAAAAGCCGAATATATTTAATCGCTCGTTGAAAAAAGGAAAACGCGCCTACTAACAATATCACAATGAAAGGAAGCAAATACGCCTTTTTCTCTGGCGCAATTGTAGGAAGAAGCGTACCAATATACAAAAAGACGCTTAATGACAGCAATACACCAGCAAACATTTTATAATCATCCGCTTTTTCCTTCCACTGTTGTTTTTGCCGTTCCATCGCTATCCCCCACTTTCCATCCTTAACTGTACCATATAGGACAGAAAATATGGGGATGTAATTTTAACCATGCAATGCCTGTGCTAAATCTTCAAGTAAATCTTCCACATCTTCCAATCCAACGGAAATGCGGATCAACCCATCAGTAATGCCTAATTGTTCACGACGTTCTTTCGGAATGGATGCGTGCGTCATTTTCGCCGGCAACGAAATTAAGCTTTCGACTGCTCCCAAGCTTTCCGCGAGCGTAAAGTAGCGCACACGGTTTAACACTCGATCGGCTTTCTCCGCGCTTCCGACATCAAAGGAGACCATGCCGCCAAATCCGCGCATTTGTTTTTTGGCAATTTCATAGTTTGGATGTGTTTCCAATCCTGGATAATACACTTTTTGGACCGCTGGATGGTTCACTAAAAATTCAACGATTTTCCTCGTGTTTTCTTCATGCTCCTCCATGCGCACGCCAAGCGTCTTGATGCCGCGCATTAAAAGCCATGAATCTTGCGGGCCGAGAATTCCTCCGGTAGAGTTTTGAATAAAATGCAGTTTTTCTGCTAACTCTTCCGAATTGACAACTGCCAATCCAGCAACAACATCGCTATGGCCGCCTAAATATTTCGTCGCGCTATGGACAACAATGTCGGCACCAAGGGCAAGCGGCGTTTGCCAATACGGGGTGCTGAACGTGTTGTCGACGATCGTAAGCAAGCCATGCTTTTTGGCGATGGCGGAAGCAGCTTGAATGTCCGTAATTTTTAAGAGTGGATTGGTTGGCGTTTCAATGTAAAGCGCTTTCGTATTCGGCTGAATATGTTTTTCGATGTTTGAAAGGTCGCTTGTATCAATAAAAGTCGATTCAAGCCCCAGGCGGTTTAGCACTTTCGTCATGACGCGATATGTGCCGCCATACACATCGTCCGTTAAAATGACGTGATCCCCGCTGTTAAACAGCATCATGACCGCCGTAATCGCCGCCATTCCAGAGCTGAACGCAAATCCGGCATAACCTTCTTCTAAATCTTTAATAAGTTCTTCCAATGCGTGGCGAGTCGGGTTGCCAGTACGCGAATATTCAAAGCCTTTATGACCGCCAATTCCTTCTTGTTTATACGTGCTAACTTGATAAATCGGAACCGAAACCGCTCCTGTATGCGGATCACCTGAGATGCCGCCGTGAATTAGTTTTGTTTTTCGTCTCACTTAAATCCCACCTTCATAAATATTTTTGCTTAAATAGCGTTCGCTGCTATCCGGAAAAATAACAACAATATTTGTTCCCGGTTTCGCCTTTTTGGCCTCAAGCAATGCAGCATGAAACGCAGCACCTGAAGAGCTTCCGACAAGCAGCCCCTCTTTTTTGGCAAGTTCTTTTACCCGCTTAAACGCATCTTCATCGCGAATCGTATGAATCGCATCAAAATAACTTGGGTCCATATAATCTGGCAAAAATTCCATTCCGATTCCTTCTGTTTTATGTGGCCCTGGTTCTCCACCGTTTAAAATCGATCCTTCTGGTTCGACAATGACCGTTTTGATGTTCGGGTTTTTTTCTTTTAAAAATGTTGCCGTTCCCATAAATGTTCCGCCTGAGCCAGCTCCCGCAACAAATATATCAATTTGTCCGTCAAGGTCATCCCAAAGTTCCGGACCAAGCGTCTTATAATACGTTCTTGGATTAGCTGGATTAGCGAATTGCTGCGGGCAATACGAGTTTGGGATTTTTTTGGCAAGCTCTTGCGCCTTGCGAATCGCTCCTTGCATTCCTTCGCTCGTCGGTGTGTGGACGATTGTTGCGCCTAGTGCTTTCATAATTTGTTGTTTTTCCACACTGAACTTTTCCGGAACACAAAAAATGACATTAATATTTTTGCCGATTGCCGCTAACGCCAGCCCAATGCCAGTGTTTCCCGCCGTCGGCTCAATGATCGTTCCGCCTTCTTTCAGCTTCCCTGTCTCAAGCGCATCGCGCAATAACTCCTGGCCAAGCCGGTCTTTAATACTGCCTCCCGGGTTGAAATATTCCAATTTTGCAAATACGCGAACACCTTTTGGCAATGGAAATTGGGTTATTTCAATTACTGGAGTATGACCAATTAAGTCATGTACACTTTTGGCTACTCTCATACTGTCACTCCATTCTTTCCAAACATAGAGAACGAGGAAGGAGTTCCTTCCTCGATTATTTTTGTAACGATGACACGATGGATAGGACTAAATCGGCTGAATGTTTGGCAGCAGTATCTAAAAACTGCTCAAATGATACATCGGATTCTTTGCCGGCAATATCGGACAACGCCCGAATAATGACAAACGGAACGGCAAATTGCGTGCACACTTGGGCAATCGCTGCCGCTTCCATTTCCGCTGCACATAACTCTGGAAACTTGCTTCGGACAAATTCCACGCGCGCCGGATCGTTCATAAACGAATCGCCGGTCGCAATGAGTCCGGTTACTACTTGAATATCCTTGATTTGTTTCGCGTTTTGCTCCGCGATCTTGACTAATGTTTCATCTGCTTTATACCGCGCCGGCATTCCCGGTACTTGGCCATACTCATAACCAAAGGCCGTCACATCAACATCATGATGTACTACTTCATTGGAAATGACAACATCGCCAACATTTAGCGTAGATAAAAAGCCTCCTGCTGAACCGGTGTTAATGACATAATCCGGACGGAATCGCTCCAATAAAATCGCTGTTGCCATCGCTGCGTTCACTTTGCCGATTCCCGATTTTAATAAGATGACATCGGCGCCATTTAATCGCCCTGTCGAAAACTCGCAATTGGCGATCACTGTTTCTTCCCGATCTTCGATTTTGTCACGCAAAATCGCTACTTCTTCTTCCATTGCACCGATAATCGCTATTTTCATTTGTCTCCCTCTTTCTGCTTTGTATTACTGTTTTACTGCTTCCATCACCCATACAAACGCATTCTTTTGCGTAAACGTGACGGTAAAACCATTTTCTTTAAATAGTTTTGTTAATACATCCAGCGTCGTATAATACTCACGCCCTAAGTCATCTGCTAAATGATGAAATCCGCGCTCCCTTGCCTCTTCTATCGCCCGCTGAAATGCTTGGCGATCGCGAAATGCCGTATCAGCAAACACTATTTTATCACCTTTTTTTAATAGCTGGCTATACTTAGCGATTGCTTCCCCTTTTTCCTCGTCGGTAAGATGATGAAATGCATAAGTGCTGACAATGGTATCAATCGGTTTAGGAGGAAGCGGGAATTGTAAAAAATCCCCGTCGACAATCAATACTTTATCTCCAAGCTTTTCACGCGCTTTTTTCCGCATCGGTTCGGATGGTTCAATGCCGTATACTGTTTTTCCTTGTTCCAGCAGCTTTTTCGTTAAATTTCCCGTGCCGACGCCAAATTCAAGCACAACACTTCCCGCTTTGCTGGCAACTGTATTTAAAATATCCTCATAATTCGCAAACACTTCACGATATTCTTCATCATATCCTTCGACAGATTGATCATATGAATCTGCCCATTCTTCAAACAACCCAAGAAATTCTCTACCCATGATGTCACACTCCACAATTTTTATAATTCCTATAAATATACTATTATTTTTATCCTAAATCTGTTCTCAATGTATCATAAGTTTTTATTTTCTTCAATGAAAATAATTGCCTCTCATCCATTTTCATTCATCATTTTATCCTAAAAATAAAACATAAATATTGTGCGAAAACAGCACAGGAAAAAGCAAAAGATGGATTTGCCTCTATAAATAACGATATATTTTTATCAAAAGTTTTTTCGACTGTCGGAGGCAAGTCTCGATGACTTGCCTTCGTCACGCATAAGCGTGACAAATGACCGAACAACATCGTAAGCGGACAAATGGCATTTGTCCGCATAACGGGTTGTTGTTCGGTCACCGACAGTCGAAAAAAATGGATCACAAGAAGCAGAATTTATAGATAATGCTGCGGAAGTTTGCTACACTTGGCGGTGAAAGGAGGAATGATGGATATGAATATTTCCCTTGATCTCATTGAAGATAAAATCGAATTTTTTGAAGCAGATGATTTGCAGACACTAGAGAAAAAAATTAACGAACAAATTGAACATAATAAAGCGCTGATGCTTCATGTCCATCACGTTTCTCACCAAATGCATGTAGCAGAAAACGGAAAGCGGTTTTACAGCGCAGTTGTTCACTTTAAGGCAAAAAAATAGGCGGATTTCCTGTAAAAAGGAAATCCGCTTATTTTCTTAATTTCTGCACTTTCGTCGGTTTCCATCCTTGGTTTTCCACCCATTCAATATATACTTTGTAATACTGTGCTTTATCTCTAGTAGAGATCGTTGCTACAGCTTTATTCGGTCCGTTGTTGCCGATAAACCAAACAATCATATCGGATTGGGAAAGGCCGGTCGCATAGCTAACGGCGTCTAACATTTCCTTCCAATCCACAGAATCTTTCTTAAACTGGGTGACATGTGGTTCAGACTGCGTCGTACCAATCGGCTGCCATGCAGGATTCACAATTTCTGTTTCTATATTCGACCCAGGAGGCCCTGGAGTTTCTATCACTTCTTGCTCTTCTTCGCTCGTTTCTTCCTGATCTGTTTGCTCGCTTTCTTCGTCTTTCTCTTGTTGTTCATTAATCTCTACTTCCACTTTTTTTTCGTCACTATCTTTTTTGACTTCTGTCTTTGGCTGTGGCTTTGCTGCTTGTTCGCTCGATCGGCCGTCATCGGAAAACAAATTCCATGCGATAACGATAATAAACAAAACTACTATGGCAATCGCTGTATTGAGAATACGATTGATTTTACGGCGCTTTGCCCGCTGTGCAAAACGCTGGCCCATTTCGTTTGCCAACCGTTTCACCCCTCCTTCGTATAGCTGTTCTTATTGTATCAGATGATGCTCCCCTAATAAACTGTTTCGTTGTTATTGCGAATTTTTGTCCCAATTGTCCAATTCATATATTTTTTGTACAAGATCATAAAATACATCGTTTGTCACTGTCTGCGAGCCAGGGCAGTCTAACTCTACGACAACGAGCGCATATCTCGGCGCGTCAGCAGGAAAATAGCCAGCAAACCATTTATTGATCAATTCCTCATTATGGAGCATTTTTCCTGTTTCTGCTGTACCCGATTTTCCGGCTACCGCATATGGAAGTGACTGAAATCGGCGTCCTGTGCCGCGTTCATCAACAACCACTTTTCTCAATAATTGCTGCAGTTTACTCGCAGTGACAGGAGAAATCGGCTGTTCATCGGAAAAAGGCTGCTGTGGAAACGTAAAAAAGGTGGTGCCGTTTTTATATAAAACTTTACTTACTGCTCTCACTTGCTTTGCCTCGCCATTTCGCGCAATGGTGGCCATCATATTGGCAACCGCAAGCGGCGATACACGTACATCTTTTTGCCCGATCGACGTTTGTGCCACAGCAAGCGGTATACGCTTATCTTTGGCATCGTGCCAGATCGTTCCCTTTCGTTCTTCTGGAAATTGCTCAAAATTGGTCTCATGATATACATCTCCTTGCCATCCTGAAAGCGGATATAATCCCAGCTTTTTTGCATATATTTCAAGAATGTCAGGGTCTTGTTGAACGAGTTTTTTTCCAAGTGTCGCAAAGGCGTTGTTGCAGCTTGCGGCAAAACTTTCTTCAAATCCTAGCATTCCGTAAGAATGAGCATCATCAGGCGTCACTCCGTCTATTTTTTTACTGCAATCAAACGTTGTTTGTTTGGAAACCATTCCTTTTTCTAGCGCTGCTGCCGCAACAACGGTTTTAAATATCGATCCAGGGGTTTGCGGCAAAATCATTTGATTTTCCGCTCCGTGATTTTTATATGGATTTCGAGGATCCATATCAGGACGGCTAACCATGGCAAGCACACTATTCGTTTCGATGTCCAACAATACAATGCCGCCTTTTTTCAAATGATGCTTTCGAACAATGGTTTCAGCGATTTGCTGCAAATCACGATCGATCGTCGTTTGAACAGAAACAGGATAAAATGGATTGCCAGGGTCACTATACTTCACATTAATCCCAAATAAAGGGCCGCCTTCCGCATCGACATGATACAACAGTTTCGTTTCCCCCTCCGGGATTAAAAATTCGTCAAATGCCTTTTGCAACCCATGAATTCCTACTTCAGTATGTGGCGAAAGATTCCGTTTTGGATAACGGGAACGCAAAAGCTGGGTGTCCGTGCGGGTAAAACCAATTAAATGTTGTGCATATGTTTTCTCAAGCGGATGCTGTTTTTGAACCGCAAACACACCAGGAATATGTAATTGATTAATTTTTTCCATTTGTTCTTCTTTCAACACAAATGGAGTGCCATCAATGGTAAAAATAAACGGTTCTTTTGCCTTTTCTAGTTGATCAATAATGATATGAGGAGAAATATGGAGGATTTCTGCTAATTTTTCGACAGGCCACTCCATCTTCTTTAAAAAAGGAAACAAAACAAGAGAAGGAATATACTCATTCGTAAGCGGCTTTCCGTGCCGATCAATAAACGTTCCCCTTCCATTATCAATGACCATTTCTTGTGTTCGTTGTTCGATGCTTTTTTCGATCAAGTTGACTTTTTTATTCGAAAACGACTCTGTGCTAATCAGTTGAATTTGAACAAGCCGCCCGATAAGAAGAAAAATTCCAATTTGAATAATAGAAAGTATAACCATTGTTCGTTTTTTCCACATAAAAAACACCTCATCTTCATTTTCGACGAGGTGTTTCGTTTTAAAACCTATTTTACTGCAACAATTTTGACAAGCATTTCGCCTCCTGGCGTTTGTACCGTAACTTCTTCCCCAACTCTTCTGCCAAGAAGCGATTTTGCAATTGGAGAGTCGTTGGAAATTTTTCCTTCAAACGGATCCGCTTCTGCGCTTCCGACAATCGTATATGTTTCTTCTTCCCCATCTGGAAGTTCGATAAACGTAACCGATTTTCCTAGCGAAACCACATCTGGATTTTCGGTGTCCTCTTCGATAATAACCGCATTGCGGATCATGTTTTCAAGCGTTTGAATTCGCGCTTCTACAAATGCTTGTTCATCTTTTGCCGCATCGTACTCGGAGTTTTCCGATAAATCACCAAATCCACGGGCGATTTTAATGCGTTCTACTACTTCTTTTCGCTTTACTGTTTTTAAATACTCAAGTTCCTGTTCCAGTTTCTCTTTTCCCTCTTTTGTCATTGGAAATTGCTTTTCGTTTGCCATCATGCTTCACTCCTCTATATACTTTCTTTATTGTTGTTATGATGCAAAAAATGTGTTTATGTAAAACGTACGAACAACAAAAAAAGTTGCTCGTACGCTTACTTGTTATTATAAATATTTATTTTGTTTATGTTATGTTATTATAAAAACGATTTTTGTTCAAGAATTGTGCGAATTTTTGTAACCATTAAATCAATGGCTACATGATTGTGGCCGCCTTCTGGAATAATAATATCGGCATAACGCTTCGTCGGCTCCACAAATTGATTATGCATTGGGCGAACGACGGAAACGTACTGTTCGATCACCGACTCCAGCGTACGGCCGCGCTCATTAATATCACGGAGCAAACGGCGAATAATGCGAATGTCCGCATCCGTATCCACATATACTTTAATATCCATTAAGTTGCGCAATCGCTCATCCTCTAATACAAGAATCCCTTCTAAAATAATAACATCTTTTGGCTCAACGTGAATAACTTTATCGGATCTCGTATGAAGCTTGTAATCATAAACTGGCTTTTCGATCGGCTCATACCGCAATAATTTGTGAATATGTTCGATCAACAAATCGTTATCGAACGCAAGCGGATGGTCATAATTCGTCCGCAGCCGCTCTTCAAATGGGAGATGGCTTTGATCTTTATAGTAAAAATCTTGCTCAAGCACTAAAATCGAGCGATCGCCAAAATGCTCATAAATCGCCCTGGCCACACTCGTTTTCCCCGATCCGGACCCGCCAGCAACACCAATGACAACAGGCTTCTTCCCCATGTTAGATCTCCTTTCTCATCATGTTGTATGGGAAGACTTCTCGCTCTACTTTAAACTTGACAATTTGCAATGGATGGCGTGCAGCATCTAACTCGTTTCCATCTTCGTCCCAAATTTTTTCCACTACTTGTGTGAAGTTTTCAATTTCCGGTCCAAAAAATTCGACTTCATCTCCCGGTTTAAAAAAGTTGCGTTGTTGTAATGTGACGATCTTCGTTTCTTTATCATAATCCAGTACAAGACCGGCAAATTCATGGCTTGTTTTTCGGCTATGAGAACCGTACATATGATCTGTATAGCCCGGCATTCCTTCAAAGAAAGATGGAGCCGTATCGCGGTTGGCACATTTATCCAACTCTTTTATCCATTCTTCGCGAATGACAAAATTGTCTGGGTCGGCGCAATAGGCATCGATTACTTTGCGATAAACACTCACGACTGTCGCCACATAATGGATCGATTTCATCCGCCCCTCGATTTTCAAGCTGTCAACGCCTAATTCAATCATCGTTGGAATCGCGCGAATTAAATTCAAATCTTTTGCGCTCATCGCGAACGGTGCATCATTTTCATCAAACAACGGTATTTCTTTATCCCCTTCTAATTGGTATAAATCGTAATCCCAGCGGCATGATTGACAGCATCCCCCGCGGTTGGAGTCGCGTGCTGTCATATGGTTGCTTAATACACAGCGGCCGGAGTACGCGGAACACATCGCCCCATGAATAAACGCCTCAATTTCAATATCGACTTTTTTTTTAATTTCCCGAATTTCTTCCGCGGTCGTTTCGCGTGCGAGCACCACGCGTTCCAATCCTTCTTCTTTCCAAAATTGAACTGCTTTCCAGTTTGCCATCGACTGCTGCGTACTCAAGTGCACTTCTAATTTCGGCGCCACCCGACGCGCCGTTTCGATAATAAGCGGATCAGCGACAATAATGCCGTGAACACCTGCTTGTTCTAGCGCCTGCAAATATTCTTCGAGCCCGGGAATGTTTTCGTTATGTGCATAAATGTTCGCTGTCACATACACTTTTGCGCCATATTGGTTTGCAAAGCGCACTCCTTCCGCAATTTCTTCAAGCGTAAAATTGTCGGCGTTGGCGCGTAAGCTATATTCTTGTCCGCCGATAAATACCGCATCTGCTCCATAATGCACGGCGATTTTTAGCTTTTCTAGGTTGCCGGCTGGAGCGAGAAGCTCGGGCTTCTTCACAATCACGCGCTTGCCGTTAATGACCTCGGAAATTTTATCGTTTTTTAACAGCATCCGACTGCTCCTCCTTTTCTGTTTGTATTAGTAAACCGTTTCTTTAAAGAAAAATCCGGTATCCAACGGGCGATGTTTTGGCTGGATCGCTTCGATTTTCGCCAGCAGCTCATCCTTTTCTTCCTCGTATTGCTTCCGATTTTCGGCACATAAATCAATGGCGCGGCGATATAGCTTTGTCACTTCCGTAATATAGTCTGGCTGATGCAATACTCCATCAATTTTGAAGCTGTCGATGCCTGCATCCACCATCTCACTAAGCTCATCAATAATGCAAATATCGTTCGGGCTCATAATATGTGTGCCGTTTTCGTCTTCAAAAATCGGGTATTTACTATCGCGCTCTTTATCATACAAAAACATGCCTTTTTCATATTTTTTTCGTTCGATTTCCATTACTTTTCCTTGATATTCGAAATAGTTTCCAATTAAAGAGCGTTTAGATTGATACATGCAAGTCATCCCGTGCACTTGCACTTCAATTTCTACTTCGGCGTGCTCTTTAATTTCTAAAATCGCATCCATATTTAATTCCCGGGCGAGGACAGCACGTTTCGCTCCTTTCCGTCCCCAATAATTGCACGTATACCAGTTTGTTGCCGTCGTTTCTGGATTCCAATGCAATTTCATATGAGGGGCCACTTCACGTACAGTCATTAAAACCGCCGGGTCGCCAAAAACAATCGCATCCACGCCTGTATCAGAGAGAAACTTTATATAATCACCAAGTTCGTCCACCTTGTCGTTATGGAAAATTGCATTCATCGCAACATATACTTTCATGCCATATGAACGGGCAATCTTCACCGCCTCTGCCACATCCGCACGGGAAAACTCTCCCGCTAGGCGCAGACCGTAACGCTGCTGGCCGATCATCACCGCATCAGCGCCGGCATTGGCTAAATCATGTATATGAGAAACGCTCGTCGGCGTCACTAATAATTCTGGTTTTTTCATAGCTTTTCACCTCTTTTTCGTGATATGGCGATCCCATCGCCGATCGGAAGAATGACTGTTTCGTAATCAGACCGCCCGATAAGCCATTCGTTGTAGCGGCGAATTTTCGACACTAACTGGCGAATCCGTTTATTTTCAACCGGTTCTTCGGTTGCGACAAGCCCCTTGAATAATACGTTATCCGTAATGATTAGGCCATTTTCTTGCAATAGCGGCTCATACATTTGAAAAAAACGCTGATATTGCCCTTTCGCCGCATCGATAAAAATGACATCAAACGGGGCATATTTTGCGACATCGTTGTATACGTTCAGCGCATCGCCGAAAATTACGCGAATTTGCTCGCTTGTCCCCGTTTTGTTTATATAAAAAAGCGCGCGTTCATATCGCCCTTGATCCCGCTCAATGGTCACGATATTTGCATCAGGAAGCGCTTTTGCCATGCGAATGGCGGAATAGCCAATAGCAGCGCCGATTTCCAAAATACGCTTCGGCTTAGCAATTTTTAATAATTGCAGCATCATTTCAATTCCGACAACCTCCATAATCGGAATATGATGCTGCTTGGCGTAACGCTCTATCTCTTTTATTTGCTCATCCCGTTCAGGGATAAACTGTTCAAGATAATGTGCTACTTCTTTTAATATCAAAAGAGCCCCTCCTCGTAAAAATAAGAGTCACATAAGGACTCTTATTACAGGGTGGTGATTGATAACTTTATATATACTACCATAAAACATGCGAAATGCGAAATATTTTTGCTCCTGCTCCAGCGATTCACATATCATTCTATTGTTTTCCAATGTATTTTTCTTTCTCGCGATTATGTTCTTCCAATGTCTTTGTAAAAATGACATCCCCTGCTGGTGTGGCAAGAAAATACAAATAATCGGTTTTCGCAGGTTTCAGTGCCGCTCGAATCGACATTTCCCCAGCGTTCGCAATCGGTCCGGGAGGAAGTCCTTTATGAATATACGTATTATAAGGAGATTTCACTTCTAAATCTTTATAATAGACGCGATCTTTATGTTTACCAAGCGCATATAAGACAGTAGGGTCTGTCTGCAACGGCATGCCTATACGGAGACGGTTGTAAAACACGCTCGCGATTTTTTCGCGATCTGCCTTTTCTGTCGCTTCTTCTTCAATTAAGGAAGACATGGTTAAAAGCTGATGTGTCGTCATGTTCATTTCTTTCTTATCACGTTCATACTTTGCTAATACTTTTTCTGTTTTTCTTAACATCGTTTCCACAATCTCCGCAATAGAAGGCTTTTTTTCATGAAAGGAATAAGTAGCAGGAAACAAATAACCTTCTAGTGGGTAGCGTATATTTTTATTTAAAATATCTTTGGATAAAATGGACGGGTATTTTTGAATAAGATTTTCGATATATTTGCGGTCATTTAATTGTCGAAGCACTTCTTCTTTCTTATACCCTGTTTTCTCCGCAATAATAGCAGCAATTTGCGTAATTTGCGTCCCTTCCGGAATAGTCAGCTTTAACCCCTTTTTTTCTGTTACTTTTCCCGTTTTTAAGACGGCAATAATATCTCCCATCGACATGGATCGATTTAATCGGTATTCTCCCGCTTGAAAACCAACATGGTTTTTCAACTTCACGTAATAGCGAAACACCAATGAGCT
The DNA here is from genome assembly GCF_003064505.1 of Geobacillus sp. LYN3. Taxonomy (NCBI): domain Bacteria; kingdom Bacillati; phylum Bacillota; class Bacilli; order Caryophanales; family Anoxybacillaceae; genus Geobacillus; species Geobacillus sp. LYN3. The sequence goes on from NZ_QCWL01000001.1 coordinate 2,566,613, forward strand.
TTTAATTAGCTGTTTTTCTTCTAACATATTGGCAATATCATTAACAGAAGAGCCGATCGGTATCGATATATGAACAGGAGTGCGGTCATCCGGATCGACGGGTTGTAACGCTGATTTTATATAGAAATAGCTTCCTCCTGCTATAGCGATGCATGCGATAAAAACAGCGATGCAAACAATCAACACAATCTTTCGTACAATTTGTGCATCTTTTTGAAAAAATTGGTCATTATACATGGAAAACCTCCTTTCACTCGTGATATTATACTACAAACTTTCACATTTTTCGCTATCCTCCTGCTTTTTTCTACAAAAAAAGATGGCCCATCTATCATCGGCCATCTTTGTATTTTCTTATTCTTCATCTTGTTCGGCGCAGAACGTATTCCATACCTCTTCAATCATTTCCCATTCTTCTTCTGATTCAATCGGCAACAATTCTCCTTCTTGTTCTCCCTCTCCTGGAATAAATGCCGACACATGAATTTCCGTTTCTTCCTCATCTTCAAATTCTGCGCCTACCGGATAATAAAACACATAAGATTTTCCAAAATCCTCTGATTCAAACGTAAACAATATTTCACACAATTGTTCGTTGCCGTTTTCATCGACAACAGTAATATGTCGATCTCCGTGTTCCATATTTTCTCCTCCATTTACTGTTTGCTGTCAAGATATGACTGTAAAATAACGACAGCCGCCATTTTATCGATGACTTGCTTTCGTTTTTTCCGGCTGACGTCAGCGGTGATTAACATCCGCTCCGCTGCCATTGTGGACAAACGTTCGTCCCACAATATAACAGGAAGCGAAAATTCGCTCTCTAATAATTTGGCAAAGCGCTGACTCGCCTCTGCGCGCGGTCCGACTGTACCATTCATATTTTTTGGAAATCCAACGACGATCGTATCGACTTCGTATTCATCAATAATTTCCCGGAGCCGTTTTAATCCATATTCTCCGCGTTCCTCATCAATCGAAATCGTTTCAATGCCTTGCGCAGTCCAGCCTAATTCATCGCTAACGGCCACCCCAAGCGTCTTTGTGCCTAAATCAAGTCCTAATACACGCATACGTTAATCCTTTCGCTGTCCTTGTAAATAAAATTTCACTAATTCTTCAATTAATTCATCGCGCTCCACTTTTCGAATTAACGTCCGGGCATCTTTATGACGAGGGATGTAAGCAGGGTCGCCAGATAGTAAATAACCGACAATTTGGTTAATTGGATTGTACCCTTTTTCTTGAAGAGCGTCATACACCGTTAACAACACTTCACGAATATTCGTTTCGGCCGGCTCTTCAGAAAAATGAAACTGCATAGTTTGGTCAAATGAGCTCACCGTTCCACCTCTCTCCGTTCTGGCATCTCCCTATCTTACATCCATTGTACACTATCTTTGCCAATTATCAAACGGATTTTATCCATTGTTCGACATATTGCAAGGCTTCTCCGACTTTGCTTGGGTCCTTTCCGCCTGCCTGCGCCATGTCAGCGCGGCCGCCGCCTCCACCTCCGCAGCGAACGGCAACTTCTTTAATCAATTTTCCGGCATGATATCCCTTTTCAATTAAATCATTTGTAATTCCGGCGATCAAGTTTACTTTTTCCCCTTGTACAGCTGCTAATACGATAATCGCCGATCCTAATTTTTGTTTTAGTTCATCCACCATTGTGCGCAAATGATTCATGTCATTGGCATTTACTTTGCTTGCGAGCACAGGAATTCCGTTTACCTCTTTCACTTTGTTTACAAGGTTGGCTGCTTCCATGTTTCCGAGGCGTGCCGCAAGTGATTCATTTTCACGCTGCAATTGGCGGATCTCATTCATTAATGCATCAATGCGGTTAACAATCTCTTTCGGATTCGTTTTTAATTTTTGTGCGACTTCTTGCAACAAGGTGATTTGTTCATTCATGAAGCGATACGCCGCTTCGCCTGTCACGGCTTCAATCCGGCGAGTGCCTGCGCCAATACCCGATTCAGAAACGATTTTAAACAAACCGATTGCCGAAGTGTTTGGCACATGGCAGCCTCCGCAAAGCTCTAAACTGTAATCGCCTACTTGCACGACACGGACGATATCCCCATATTTTTCGCCGAATAAAGCCATCGCCCCCATCGCTTTTGCTTCCGCAAGCGGCTTATAGAAAATCTCGACAGGAATGCTGCGCCAAATTTTTTCATTGACAATCGCTTCGATGCGTTCTAACTCCTCTGGTTTTACTTGTCCGAAATGCGAGAAGTCAAAGCGCAAGCGGTCTGGGGCGACTAGCGATCCTGCCTGGTTGACGTGTGGCCCGAGCACGTCTTTTAACGCTTGATGCAACAAATGGGTCGCCGTATGATTTTTAATAATGCTCGCCCGTTTCGCCTCATCGATTTGCGCTGTATATGTTTCTCCTTTTTTCAACGTTCCTTTTTCGACAATGATATGATGCAGATGCTGCCCATTTGGCGCTTTTTGGACATCTTTTACAAACGCTTTTGTCGTTTCATTTTCAATCCATCCCTGGTCAGCGATTTGACCGCCGCTTTCCGCATAGAACGGGGTTACATCCAATATAATTTGCGCTTCTTCTCCTTCTTTCACCTCATTGACAAGCTGGCCGTCTTTTACGATAACGGCGACAGTAGATTGCGCATGAAGCTGATCGTAACCGACAAACTCGCTTTCTATTTTGATATCGCCAAGCACACCGCCTTGTACTTGCATCGAATCAACATCTTGGCGAGCAGCGCGAGCGCGCTCGCGTTGACGTTCCATTTCCCGTTCAAATCCGTCATGGTCGACTTCCATTCCTTCTTCATGCGCGTATTCTTCCGTTAGTTCAACTGGAAAGCCGTAAGTATCATAAAGGCGGAACACATCTTCTCCGGAAATGATATTGCTTCCGCGCTCTTTTTCTTTTTGGATGACGCTTGCTAAAATCGCCAATCCTTCATGAAGCGTTTCATGGAAACGCTCTTCTTCATTTTTGATGACTTTTTGGATAAACGCCGCTTTTTCTTTTACTTCTGGATAGAAGTCATTCATAATTTCGCCAACAACTGGCACCAACTCATACATAAACGGACGTTCAATATGAAGTTGTTTTGCATAACGAACCGCGCGGCGCAACAAACGGCGCAATACATATCCACGGCCTTCATTAGATGGAAGCGCTCCATCGCCAATCGCAAACGTGACCGCCCGAATATGGTCGGCAATCACTTTAAATGCTACGTCTTTTTCCTTATCGACACCGTATTTTTCCCCAGAAATTTGTTCTGTCGCGCGAATGATTGGCATAAATAAATCTGTTTCAAAGTTGGTTGGCACTCCCTGCAAAATCGAACACATCCGCTCTAGTCCCATGCCTGTATCAATATTTTTCTTCGGAAGCGGTGTATACGTGCCGTCTGGGTTATGGTTGAATTGCGAAAATACCAAGTTCCAGACTTCTAGATAGCGGTCATTTTCCCCGCCTGGATACAACTCTGGATCATTTGGGTCATTTCCAAACTCTTCGCCGCGATCATAGAAGATTTCTGTATTCGGTCCGCTCGGTCCTTCTCCGATATCCCAGAAATTTCCTTCCAAACGAATAATGCGTTCTTCCGGAAGGCCGATTTCTTTATGCCAAATTTCAAACGCTTCATCGTCTTCCGGATGAATCGTTACCGACAACCGGTCCGGATCAAAGCCAATCCATTTTTCGCTTGTTAAAAATTCCCACGCCCAATGAATTGCTTCTCGCTTAAAATAATCGCCAATCGAAAAGTTTCCGAGCATTTCGAAAAATGTGTGGTGGCGTGCCGTTTTTCCGACATTTTCAATGTCGTTTGTACGGATGGACTTTTGTGCGTTACAAATGCGCGGATTATCCGGAACTACGCGGCCATCAAAATATTTCTTTAATGTAGCAACACCGCTGTTAATCCACAACAATGACGGATCATCGACAGGAATGAGCGATGCACTCGGTTCAACCGCATGGCCTTTTTCTTTGAAAAAATCTAAAAACATTTTCCTTACTTGTGCGGAAGTAAGCTTTTTCATCATGATCCTCCCTTTCTTCGCCGTATTGAACTTGAATATAAAAAACTCTCATCCCCTTCAGGGACGAGAGTTACGCTCGCGGTACCACCCTGTTTATGAACGGCAAGCCGTTCATCACCTCAAACGCCGTAACGTGGCTATTACGTCAGGTTTTGCCTGCGCTCCGGATTAGCGTTCTGTTACCCTTCATCTGGAATTTCTTTCAGCCGCGGAAATTCCTCTCTGTGCGCGAGCACGCGCTTTAAGATGGACTGTAACATACTCGATCCGTCATCGCGTTATGTATTCGTTTTTTCATTGAAGATTATAGACAAGCTGCATTTATTTGTCAATGTGGTTGATAATGTTCTTTCCAATGAAGAAGAGCCACTTTTAATACGGCAAGAAGCGGAACAGCAACAATAAGGCCAAGCACTCCTGCGATTTCCCCGCCAAAAAATAAAGCAAACATAATCGCGAGCGGATGCATATGCAAACTTTTTCCGACGATGAGCGGCGATAAAATATTTCCTTCTAAAAATTGAAGAAGAAAAATAATAACAGCGACAATAAGCACCATTTTTGGCGAAACGGTAGCTGCCAAAATCACGGCGGGAATCGCCCCAATCACTGGTCCAAAATATGGAATAATATTCGTTGCCCCAATAATAAACCCAAGTAAAAGCGGATAATCCATACCAGCAATCCATAAAAGAAATGCGGCAACACTTCCAATTACTAATCCTACGAACAATTGTCCGCGTATATAGTTGCCAAGAGATTCTTCTACATCTTTTAAAAATGCGATCCCTGGTTCGCGCCATCGTTTTGGAGTAATGTACCATACTGCTTTTTTCAATTGATCGATATCTTTGAGCATATAAAAAACAATAAACGGAATGAGCAAAAACAACATCGCGGAATTTACAATCCCTTTTACGCCATTGATCACCATTGTTAACGCATTCGCTGCTGTTTGTTCCAGCTGTATGAGCATTGCTTCAATTCTTGTGTGAATTTCCATTGGCCATGCCGATGTTTGATTATGAATTTGTTTTGTCCAGTTCCGATATGTCTCTATCAATGCCGGCAAACTTTCGCTTAAATCTTTTAGCTGTTGAATAAACAGCGGAATTCCTTTATAAAGCCCATACCCAATTCCACCGAAAAAAAGAAAATAAATGAACAAAATAGCCGCCCAGCGCGGAATGCCTTTTTCATGAATGTATTCCACCAATGGATGCAATAAATACGTAATAAACGCGGCAATGAAAAACGGAATGAGTGCAGTAGCGAATAAATCAACAACCGGCAGCCATACTTCTTTCATGCGAATAACTAAATAAATAATGATCGTAACAAACAGCCATTTGCCAACACGAATGATGGACAGCCATTGCTTCTCTCCCATGGCAACACCCCCTATCGTTAGTGTGGGTGCAGAAAACGGAATTATACAAAAAAGCACCGACTCCCGTAAGAAATATCGGGAATCGGCACTTTGTACTTCTTGCTAACGAATGGCTTTCGCCACACGGCGGCGCATTTTTTTCATGGCACGATTGTTCATCAAACCGTTGCGTTGTGCAAATTGGTAAGCAGCAACTCCTAATCCTAACGCTAACAAAGAGGTCATTGTGCGATTCATGCTCGTTCCCTCCTAAAATTGGATCGTGCGCTCATGTTCATCAAACAAGTCATCTAGCGAGCTTAACGTTCCGTCTTCCTCGACTTGATGAGCATGAATAATTCCCTTCGAAACAGAAAGCTCGATAAAGCAATCCCAACAATAATATTGGTTGACACCAATTTTCCCTAAATTTTTACTTTTACAATTTGGGCAAATGAGCACAAACAGCCACTCTCCTTACATGGTCGTGTTTACAATAACCGCTTCTTCCCCTACCGTAAAAGGGACAGCGTCTACTCGCTTTTTTCCTTCCGTCAAATCGGCAAAAAAACCGTCTGTGATCTCATATCCTCCGATTATGCCCAATTGCCCATAAAAATATACATCTTCTAATAATCCAAGCTTATTACCATCCGCGGTAATCACCGGTTTTCCGGCAATTCCCCGCTCGCCGTAAAGAGAGTAGCCATTTTGGAAAGAGGAGAACGATTGTAAAAGCGCAGCATCATAAACGACAACTCCATCCGCTCCGATCGCTTGGATGCCGTCAAGCGGAAGATATCGATGGCGCGCAAACCATCCTTTGCTTTCCACGATAAATCCTTGAACTTTCCCCGTATTGGTAAAACAAATATCACTTATTTTTCCAACAGTGTTTCCCGTTTTTTGTTCATATACGGGAAGACCTTTTAGATGTGAAAATGTCCGCAAAGATCTCTCCACCTTTCCAGACATGTTTAGCTTGGCTAGTCGTTCATAAAATCATACGGTGAAACGTTTTCCATTCCGATGTTCGCATCCTCCATCGGCAGTTCTCCTTCTGTAATCGGTGCAAGAGATCTTTGCAACTTTTCCGTTAACGTTGTTTGCCGAGCCCCATCATCACTGCGGGCAATGCCTAACTTAAACGCTTCTTCTTCCCCACATAAAATTAAAAACTGTTTGCTTCTTGTCACCGCAGTATATAATAAATTTCTCTTTAACATGCGATAATAGCTTTTTACAACCGGCAAAATGACAATTGGAAATTCGCTTCCTTGCGATTTATGAATGGAACAACAATACGCATGTGTAATTTGCGACAAATCTTGCCGCGAATACGTTACCTCAATGCCATCAAAAGAAACAACGACTAAATCTTGTTTTTCCGTATTTTCTTTTGCGTAAAAAATGGCGACAATTTCACCGATATCACCATTAAATACATTGTCATCAGGCTGATTGACAAGCTGCAGCACCTTATCGCCAACCCGATACACTACATCGCCGACAGAAAGTTCCCGCTTTTTCTCTGATTTTGGATTAAACAAATCTTGCAACACTTGATTAAGGCGGTCAATTCCGGCAGGACCGCGATACATTGGCGCAAGCACTTGAATATCTTTTACTGCAAAGCCTTTTCTTCGCGCATTATCAGCAATTTGCCGGACGACTTCAGCAATTTGCCCTGTCTGACAGCGAATGAATGAGCGATCCGCCTTTTGTGCTGTTAAATCCGGGGGGATGACACCATTTTTCATTTGGTGCGCCAATTCAATAATCGATGAACCTTCCGCTTGCCGATATACTTCTGTTAGCCGAATGGTCGGGATGACACCCGCTTGTAATAAATCCTTTAACACTTGTCCAGGTCCAACGGATGGCAGCTGATCTTCGTCGCCGACGAGAATCACTTGCATGCCGTCCGGAATCGACTTAAATAGCTGATTGGCCAGCCACGTATCGACCATGGACATTTCGTCAACAATTAAGAGCTTCCCGCGAATCGGCTCATCCTCATCATGTGTAAAGCCTTCCGCGCCATTCCAGCCAAGCAAACGATGAATCGTAACAGCAGGCAATCCCGTCGCTTCACTCATTCTCTTTGCCGCCCTTCCTGTCGGCGCGGCAAGCAAAATCGGAAATGGGTGATCTTTCGTGTAATCTTTCGGATCGAGAGAAAGACCGTGCAAATCAGCGAAAATTTCTACGATTCCTTTAATCACCGTCGTTTTTCCTGTGCCAGGACCACCCGTCAAAATAAATAACGGGGAAGAAATCGCTTGTCGAATGGCTTCTTTTTGTAATGGAGCATATTGAACGGATAAACGTTCCTCCAGCCTTCCGAGCGCTAATAAAAATTCCGATTCCGGAAACGTCATCACTGCTTCTGTTTGTTGCAAAAGACGTTTTACATTGGTTACGATTCCTTTTTCGGCAAAATAAAGGGATGGAATATAAAATTTTTCCTCTTCATTGATTAATTTTCCTTCCTCCGCAAGCATTAACAGCATTTGCTCGATGGCTTCCTCACTGATCGCTTCGTTCCGTTTCGCCTCCAAAAGCTGTTTCGCGCTTGTCATAAGCTGTTCTTTCGTCACATAAACATGCCCTTCTTGAAGACAATCCCGCTCTAACACAAACAAACAAGCTGCACGAATGCGCGCAGGATGGCTGCCGGAAATGCCAAGACGGTATCCTAATTCATCGGCGCGGCCAAATCCGATCCCTTCCACATCTTCGACAAGCTGGTATGGATTTTGCTGGATAACAGAAAGGGTTTCATCTTGATATACTTGGTAAATTTTCATCGACAATTGCGGACCAAAACCAAATTGAGAAAGAGCAATCATCGTTTGTTCTAACCCTTCATGGGCACGCAACGTATCATACAACTCTTTTGCTTTTTGTTTTGACAATTTCGGAACATCGTCCAATACGCTAGGATCCGCTAAAATTTTCGAAATAGCATTTTCGCCGAGCGCTTCGACGATCGCTTTTGCCGTTTTTTTCCCAATTCCTTTAAACAAATCGCTTGATAAGTAATGAATGATTCCGTCTTTTGTGTTTGGAAATTGTTTCCGAAAATGTTCCACAACATATTGCCGCCCGAACTTCGGGTGGTCGTGAAATTTTCCATAAAAAATATACGTATCATGCTCATTCATTTTGGGGAAATATCCAGTTACAACAACTTCTTGTTCATCATATGCTTCGTTCGTTTCCACCACTCGAACGCGAACGACGGAATATAAATTTGCTTCATTATGAAAAATCGTAGAAATATATGACCCTTTAATAAACGATGTTTCCCCTAAAACAAACGATTCTTGTTGCTGCAATGGGAATCCCCTACCCTTTATTTCCTAACGCTTTTTCCATCATCTTTTTCCCATATCCCGCCAACAAATGGTCCGGCTGGATCTGAAGAGCGGTCGTAAACATTTCCATCGCTGTCTTTATATCATCTTTATAAGCATATATAACACCTAAATTATAATACGCATCTGCATGTCTGCTATCTAACTGAATCGTTTTCTGAAAATAATTCATCGCTTCATCAACAAATTCGAGTTGCGCAAGACATAGCCCAAGCTGAAATATCGCCTCGGTATCTTGTTCATTCAACTCCACCGCTCTCTGTAAATACGGAAGAGCAAGACGCGGTGCCTCTAAATGCATCAACGACATTCCAAGCATAAAAAAGGCGTCTCCATCGTTTAGCCCCTTTTGAATAGCTTGTTCAAACATATCCTTCGCCTGCGCAAATTGTTGACGCTTGTAATATACAGATCCTATCCCGTAATATGCGGTCGCCGCGTTGTTGTCGAGCTCAATCGCTTTTTTGAAAAAATGGAGCGCTTTTTCCTCTTCTCCAGCACTGGCTAACACTGTTCCAAAATTAATGTAGCCAATCGGGTCATCCGGATTTTCCTCAATCGCATCATGAAAGCATTTTATCGCTTCTTCATAGTTTCCTTTTTGCATATGGGAAATTCCTATTTGATTTTTATCTTCCATTTTCCGTTCACTCCTTATATCAATTATAGCACATATGTTCGTAATTTTCTATCAATTTATAGAAAAACCCCAACCCACAATAGAGTTGAGGCTTTTTTTGGCTGTTTGGATTGCTTCTATTTTCTTCGTCCACAGCTTTCTTAGCTGCACAAACCGCCTTTCGTTTGTCTAGGCAACATACCAAAGTTTTTCTCCATTGCGGAATACTTCGTCTATCGTTCCGCCGCCGAGACATTCTTCACCATTGTAAAATACAACAGCTTGTCCCGGCGTAACAGCGCGAACCGGCTCATCAAAGACGACTTCTACTTTGTCATCGTCGATAATATGAACAGTAACACCTGTATCTGGCTGACGATAACGGAATTTTGCCGTGCATTGGAATGAATTTGTCGGTTTGCGGTCCGATACCCAGTTAACATTTGTCGCAATGAGCGAAGTCGAATATAAATATTCATTGTTGAATCCTTGTGCAACGTACAAAATATTTTCTTTTACATTTTTGCCAACGACAAACCATGGCTCGCCGCTTCCGCCAATGCCAAGACCGTGGCGCTGCCCGATTGTATAATACATCACTCCGTCATGCTTTCCTTTCACTTCACCGTCCAGTGTTTGCATAATACCTGGCTTCGCCGGCAAATAATTGCTTAAAAACTCTTTAAAATCGCGTTCGCCGATAAAGCAGATTCCCGTGCTGTCTTTTTTTGTCGCTGTGACAAGCCCAGCATCTTTAGCAATTTGCCGTACTTGCGCTTTTTCGAGATGCCCGATCGGAAACATCACTTTCGATAGTACCGACTGCCCTAATTGGTTCAAAAAATACGTTTGATCTTTATTTTGGTCAACACCGCGCAACATTTTATATTCGCCGTCGCGATACTCCACTCGCGCGTAATGCCCGGTCGCTACGTAGTCAGCGCCGATCGATAGCGCATGTTCTAAAAATGCTTTGAACTTAATTTCTTTGTTGCACATGACATCGGGATTCGGAGTGCGTCCAGCTTTATATTCATCCAAAAAATACGTAAACACTTTATCCCAATACTGTTTTTCAAAATTAACAGCGTAATATGGGATTCCAATTTGATTGCAGACGCGTACAACATCTTCATAATCTTCTGTCGCTGTGCAAACACCGTTTTCATCTGTGTCATCCCAGTTTTTCATAAAAATCCCGATGACATCGTATCCTTGTTGTTTTAAAAGCAACGCCGCTACCGATGAATCAACGCCGCCTGACATGCCGACAACAACGCGCGTATCTTTTGGGGCTTTGTTCATTTTATTCACCACCTTATCTACTCATTTGTTAATCTCTTCACAATTTTTACTGTTTCCGATGCCGCACGTTCAATCTGTTCTTTCGTATTGCCTAAACCAAAACTAAAGCGAACGGAAGAACGAATGCGTTCCGATTCCTTGCCAAACATCGCCACAAGCACGTGCGATGGATCGATCGAACCAGCAGTGCATGCAGAACCGCTTGAAGCTGCTATCCCCGCCAAATCAAGATTGACAAGCATGGATTCCACGTTCGTTCCAGGAAATGCGACATTGACGATATGTGGCAAACAATGATCTTGATTTCCGTTAACATAATAAGAAATGCCTGACTCCGCAAAAATAGACAGCATCGCCTCTCTCATCGAACGGTACTCCTGTTGCTTATGGTTCATTGTCTCTTGGGCAATTTCCACCGCTTTAGCAAATCCAACGATGCCGGCTACATTTTCGGTTCCAGCGCGACGCTTCCGCTCTTGTTCTCCGCCATAAAAAAGCGGAGACAGTTTTACCGTTTCACGGACATATAAAGCGCCAATTCCTTTAGGACCATTTATTTTATGGGAAGAAACAGACAACAAATCAATATGATGATCGTTCACATTAATTGGAACGAGTCCATACGCTTGCACCGCGTCTGTATGAAAGTAAGCTTGATGATCCTTTAATAATTCGCCAATCTCGCCAATAGGCTGCAGCACGCCTACTTCGTTGTTGGCAAACATGATGGATACAAGAATCGTATCATCACGGAGCGCTGCTTTTACATCTGCCAATGAAACGTTCCCTTTTTCATCAACAGGGAGATAAGTTACTTCAAACCCTTGTTTTTCTAAGTACTCACATGCGCGCAATACAGCATGATGCTCAATCATCGTTGTAATAATATGGCGTCCTCGATGACGATTCGCCATCGCCGTTCCGATGAGCGCAATATTATCCGCTTCCGTTCCTCCGCTTGTGAAAATGATTTCTGATTCTTTCGCACCGATGCTTTTTGCTACTACAGTTCTTGCTTCATCGACTGCCTGACGGCTTTGTCTTCCGAAATAATGAATGCTTGACGGATTTCCAAACACTTCGGTCATAAACGGAATCATGCGCTCCACTACATCTGGATGAACAGGAGAGGTAGCGGCATGATCCAAATAAATTCGGTCCAATGATCATTCTCCTTTCAACTTTAAATATAAAACATGTATGCACCCTCATCGCCTTCACTATATTTCGCTAAATCTTCCAATGTCGTGTTGTCCAACACTTCCTCTACGGCATTACGAATGCGAATCCATAATTCGCGTTTTGCCGGTTCTTCCTCATCTAGCTCTTCCACAGGAGTAATTGGCCCTTCTAATACACGAATAACGTCCCCGGCAGTAATTTTAGCCGGATGATCTGCAAGCACGTACCCGCCATATGCTCCGCGGATACTTTTGACAAGCCCGGCATTCCTCAGCGGTGTAACAAGCTGTTCAAGATAATGTTCGGATAAATTGTTCGCCTTTGCAATGGAGCGTAACGAAATTGGGCGATCTCCATACTTTTTTGCGAGTTCAATCATAATCGTTAATCCATATCTACCTTTTGTTGAAATCTTCATCTTACTCCCCCTAACGATTTATAAACCATGTGTTTCAATATCAACTCGTCTTACTAATATCCATTCTGCCATACGCTGGCATTGCGGCAAAGCAACGCCGGCTACAGACCCAATCATAATGCAAAATATTAATGTTCCAATCGATACTGGCCCGCCTAAAATCCAGCCGATAAAAAGAACAAATGCTTCCATCGCAATCCGTATATATTGCACTTTCCACCCTGTTAATTCCGTCAATGCAAGCATTAAGCTGTCACGCGGACCTGCTCCTATATTAGCTGAAATATATATTCCCATTCCATAACCCGTAATAACAATCCCAACAAGCAGCATAACAAACTTGCCGATTAATGTATTTGGGACTTGTAAATACGGAATCATCATATACAAATCAATAAATATACCAACGAAAATCATATTGAGAAAAGCGCCAATTCTCGGAAGTTGTTTTAAAAGTAAAGCAGAAATCGTTAAAACCACAAGGCCGACAATAATCGACCACGTTCCAATCGTCAATCCAAAATTCCGGTATAATCCGATATGCAGTACATCCCATGGCGCGCACCCGACATTCGCTTTAATCGTTAATACGATGCCGAACGACATAATCAATAGCCCGATAAAATAAATAGCCCATCGGAAAATAGATGCATATTCGCGATGAGAATGGGCCATATTCTCACCCCATCATAAATGAAATAAGCAAATCGATTGTCATTATATCATAAAATTTCGTTTCCTTCATTGCCGGAATTTATTTCGTTGTTTTAACTGTTCTAACCGTTCATACACTTTCGCATAATATTTTTCCTCTCCGTTTTCCTTCGGTGAGTAATATTTCACTCCTGCCAATTCATTTGGCAAATATTGTTGAAAAACCCAACCATTTGGATAATCATGCGGATATTGATACCCTTTTCCATGTCCGAGCACGCTTGCCCCTTTATAATGAGCATCTTTTAAATGATCAGGAATATCTCCGATTTTTCCATTGCGTACATCATCAATCGCGGCATCAAGCGCCTTATAGGCAGAATTCGATTTCGCGCTTAAACATAACTCGATCGTAACCACAGCAAGTGGAATTCTCGCTTCAGGAAGCCCTAATCGTTCAACCGCTTCAATCGCCGCTTGTACTTTCACTCCCATCATCGGATTTGCCAGCCCAATATCTTCGTACGCAATAACAAGAAGCCGCCGGCAAACAGCCGCCAAATCCCCTCCTTCCAGCAAACGAGCTAAATAATGCAGCGCCGCGTCCACGTCACTGCCACGAACACTTTTTTGGAACGCGGATAAAAGCGAATAATACGCATCCCCTTTCTTATCATGGGTAAATCCTCGATTTTCCACAAATTCTCTTACCGTTTGTTCACGAACACGAATTTGACCGTCGTTTTCCGAAGCATATACAATTGCTTCTAACAGATTCAACGCTAAACGGGCATCCCCACCGGACGATTCCGCAATCATGGAAAGCAAACGTTCCTCCATGTCAATCGAAAGTTTTCCTAATCCTCTGTCACGATCATGCAAAGCTCGCTGTAAAAGTATAAGAATATCGGCAGGCTCAAGACGCTTTAACTGCTTTATTTGCCCGCAGCGGCTGCGGATGGCTGGGTTCACTTCATGAAACGGATTTTCCGTTGTAGCGCCGATGAGCGTAATCAGCCCTTGCTCGATGTGGGGAAGCAAATAATCTTGCTGCGCCTTGTTAAAACGGTGAATTTCATCAATAAATAAAATAACGTTTCCCGTCAGTTTCGCCGTTTCCACTACTTCTTCCAGCTCTTTTTTTCCGGAAGTCGTAGCATTAACCGCGAAAAAATCACGCTGAACGGTTCCAGCAATCGCATGCGCCAACGACGTCTTCCCCACTCCCGGCTCTCCATATAAAAGTAGCGAAGGAACGTGGCCGTTTTTAATCATTTTGTATAGCGCGGTATGCGGGCCGATAATATGTTGTTGCCCGACAATCTCGTCAATGTTTCTCGGTCTCATCCGAACAGAAAGCGGTTCTGAAGTAAACAACATGTGGCATCCCTCTCTAACAGCATAAATACCCCATCATCCCCTGCCCACTTTGGTCCAAGCAGGAGATGAAGATTTCTTCGCTTCAACTTGATGAAAACGATCGCCATAACAAAAGTTCCCTGTTGCGTACAGAGAACTTTTATGGGGCAAAATAGTGATCGATGGCGGTTTTTAATTCTTCCCATAACGGCACCTGCCGTCGCTCCAAATAAAGCAATAACGCTTCAACAATAAATTTTCTCACTTCGTCTGCCTCACTAAACTCTTGCTTTAACGCCTCTAGCGAGCGGCCAATATCCTCTTCCACCCCACCGTTTCTCTGTAACATTTCGATCATTTGGTGAATGCAATCGATAATTTGCTGCCGTTTCCGGTGTTTATTGGCTTGTTCGACACAAAGATAATCGTGCATGACTTCCATCGTTAACAAAGGCTCTTCTCTTTCTGACATACTCGCTACAATCGCGTCCATTCGTCGAAGTAAAAACGGCGCCATCTTCGACAGATGAAGCTCTTTTCGGTCAATCGCTATGTAAAACAAATATTCTTTCAGCATCCCGTTTAGCATCGTCGCACAGTCTAGTGAAAAGTTGCTCACTTTTTCTCCGTATATTTCTTCGATTGCTTGTCGATACCAATTGAGCATTTTCGCTCGAATAAGAAAAACAAGTTGACGAATTTCATCATTGACTTTCACCGCTTGTTCTCCCATATGCATCTGCACGAGTTCTTTATGGCGATAAAATTCTTCTATTTGAATCGATAGCTGCTTTTCAAATTTTTCCCGCGCTGATAATGTTTCATCATGAGCAATATCACTAATTTTTTGAAATAAGACATCATAGTGATAACGAAAAATAGAAACGGCGATTTCTTCTTTTGATTTAAAATAATTATAAATCGAGCCTTTCGCCATTCCGCACTGTTCAGCAATTTCCTGCATCGACGTGGCATGATATCCTTTTTGCGCAAATAATTTCATTGCCGCTTGAATAATTTCTTCTTTTCTATTCAATGTTTTCTCCTTCCTTATTTATCATTAATGTTATTATAATGGATTTCCTCGTGAAAAAAAAACGAAACACACATAAGGAAAGGACGGCTCAACAAAACGAGCCATCCTTTGTTCACTGTTTTATTCGTTCCGCTTTCGCTTGACGAATAAAGAATAACTCATACATAACCGGAATGAGAATCAACGTTAACAAGGTCGAAGAGGTGAGACCGCCGATGACGGTAATCGCCAATCCTTTGGAAATCAATGTTCCAGACTCCTTAGTCAGCGCCAATGGGATAAGAGCAGCCACTGTCGCAAACGCCGTCATTAAAATCGGGCGCAAACGCGTTTTTCCGGCTTCAATAATCGCTTCGCGAACTGTCATTCCTTTTTGTTCACGGTTTTGTCCAATCCGATCGACAAGGACAATGGCGTTCGTCGTTACAATTCCAATTAACATTAATAATCCAATCATAACGCTGATAGACAGCGGCTCTTTCGCGATATATAGACCAAGAAGCGAGCCAATCGGCACGAAAATAAGGGATGACAGAATGATAAACGGAATGCGCGCTTTCCCAAACGTGACGAGCATCGTAATATACACAAGACCGATGGCGATCAGCATGGCCATGCCAAGCTCTTGAAATGTTTGCACCGTCTCGTCGCTGCCGCCTCCGCCTTCTAGCGAAACATCATTCGGCAAGTCAAGATCGTTTTTCACATGGCGGATCACATCGTTCGTGACCTTTTGAATGTTGTCGCCAACAATTTGCGCTGATACGCGGGCAAACACTTTCCCGTCCAATTTTTGAATTGACGTATACGTATCCACTTCTTTGACGGACGCTAGTTCAGAGACGGGAACAAATCCTCGTTTCGTAAAGATTACCGTATTCTTTAGTTCGTCTACGGAATCAAGATTCTGATTATACGATAATTGAACCGTCCGCTCTGTTCCGTCTAGTTTTAATTCCCCAACTTCCACCGATTTCGTTGCATCAGCGATCGTTCCCATTATTTGAAAACCGGAAACTCCGTACGCCGCTGCTTTTTCCGGATCAATATCGATAATGATTTGCTTTTGCTTTTCAGAGAAATTGTTCGTTACATATTTCAAATCTTTGCGTTGATTTAAATATGTTTCTACTTGTTTTGCCGCCTTTTGCAGAGAAGTTAAATTCGTAGAGTACAAATCAATATCAATATTGTTATTTGACGGCGGTCCGCCGACATCCATTTCACGCACGTCCAATTTCGTCCCTGGCGCTTCTGTTTCTACGATTTCTTTCATGTTTTTTTCAAGCTTTTTCATAAATGATGCAACTGGGACATTATCTTTTAAGTTGATAAAATAGTTTGCTTGGTTTTGCCGCTTTAATCCAGTGCGAAAATCACGGCTGCCAATCGCTGCGGTCACGTCCTTAATTTCTTTTTGCTCATCAAACATGTTTTCAATTTTTAATGATACATCGTTCGTTTTTTCGAGCGATGTAGAAGACGGAAGTTCAATGCTTGCGACAAGCGTCTTCTGCTCTTCATTCGGCAAGAAGGTAAATCCCAATGCCGGCACAAGCGCAAACGAACCTCCAAGCAACACAACGGATAGCGCCAAAATCATCGCCTTGCGGTTCAATGACCATGCAATGATTTGCCCGTAGACACGTTGAAGAACCCCTTCTTTTTCTTCTGGCGGAACTTTTTTGAACGAAAATTTCGCCAAAATTGGTACGATCGTAACGGCAACGATTAAAGACATGAACAGGGCGAATACAATCGTTAATGCAAACGGCAAGAAAAATTCACCCGTAATTCCGCCGACAAAACCGAGCGGCAAAAAGACAACAACGGTCGTAATCGTCGATGAGGTAATCGCTTTTAATATTTCTTTTGTCGAATCTTCAATCAGTTCATCCGTCATCCCAGTTTTCGCTTTGCGGACGCGGCGGAAAATATTTTCAATCACGACGATGCTGTCATCGACCACACGCCCTACCGCTACCGCCATTCCTCCAAGCGTCATGACGTTTAAGGAAATATCCATCCGATTCAAGAAAATGGAAGCCACTAATAATGAAAGTGGAATCGAAACGATAGCGATGATCGTCGCGCGAACGTTGCGCAAAAACACAAGCACAGAGATAGATGCAAACAGCGCTCCTAACAATCCTTCACGGACAAGCGATTCGACCGATTTTTTAATTCCTTCCGCGGAATCAAAACCAATCGTGTAATCGAATTGGTCCTTATACGAATCAAGCACATGAATCACTTTGTCCGCCACTTCCACCGTATTGGCGTCTTGCTTTTTCGTAACAGCCATTGACAATGATTCTTTTAAATTGTAACGGGTGAACTCCGACCGATCGGCGACTGTTTCGATTGTTGCGATGTCCTTTAACTTGATCGCTGGTTTGATTTGTGGCGCATCAGGCACTGATTGTACGAACGGCGATGTCAGCGTCATATTTTCGAGTTCTTTCACCGTTTCCAGCTTTTCCTGCACACGAATAGGAATTTGCAAAGCATCGGTATGGACGCTGCCAGCGGGAAAAGAAATGTATTTTTCGTTAATTTGATCTTTAATTTGCGACAGCGTTAACCCCGCCTGCAGTGCTTTTTGTTTATCGACAGTAATTTGTACGACCTCTTCCTTCATTCCTCCGACAGACACGGAATTAATCCCGTTAATTTTATTTAACTCAGGAATTACTTCGCTTTCTAATATTTTTTGCAAGTCCACATCTTTTTTGGCGAATAAGGAAATATTAAAAATAGGGAGAGTCCCAAACGAAAAACGATTTATTTTCGTTTGAACATTTTCTGGAAGCTTTGCGTCTTTGATTAATGTATCTACTTGGCGTTCCACTTCATCCATATCCGTATGAAACGGAAATTCAAGATTAATAATGGCAATGCTCTCATACGAAGAGCTTTGCATCTGCTTTAGCCCCTCAATGGACTTTAGTTTTTCCTCCAGCTTGGAAGTCACTTGATCGTTAATATCTTGCGGCGATGCGCCTGGATAAACGATTTCAATCGATAGCTGCGGAAACTCAATGCTTGGAAGCAAATCTACCTTCAAAGAGGAAAAAGAATATATCCCCCCAACAATAAGCAAAAAAGAAATAATGAATATGGCAGCAGCATTTTTTAAGCTAAACTTTGTTAAAAAATTCGTCTTTTCCCCTCTCTTTCATTGATTTTACGACCAATCATTCAAATCATATTCCAACCGACCAGTCGTAATAATGCAGATCAATTATAAAAGATTCCTTATAAACTTTCAATTGGATGAAATGTAAAAAAATATAAAGTTTAAATTTGCTAATAAGAGGAAAGACTATAATCTATCTAAATCTATTTGCGGGGTGTAGGGAAATGAAAACACGACAAGATGCTTGGACACATGAAGAAGACGTTATATTGGCGGAAACGGTATTGCGGTATATTCGTGAAGGGGGAACACAACTTGCTGCGTTTGAAGAAGTTGGAGATCGCCTGAATCGGACAGCGGCAGCATGCGGATTCCGCTGGAACGCTGAAGTACGAAAGCGATACGTGGAAGCAATTGAATTAGCAAAAAAACAGCGAAAAGAACGGAAGCGAGCATTAGAACAAGCGAAAAAAATGCAGCAATCAGAAAATAAAGCACAGCCGCTTTCTACCAATTTCGTCTCTTTCCAACAAGAAACATCCGCTTTTCTTACAGAACCTTCCATTACGCTCGAACAATGCATTGCTTTTTTACAGACATTAAAATCTGATTATGAGCGTTCCGAAACGATCCAAATGGAAAACAAACGGTTAAATAATGAAAATGCACAATTGCGGACGCGCAACGAGGAACTGCAAAAAAAATTAGAGCGTCTTGAAGAACAACAATCCACTATTAAAGAAGATTACGAGGCATTAGTAAAAATTATGGAACGCGCTCGCAAACTGATCGTAGATGAAGAATACGGTGTACAGCCAGCCCATATTTTCCGAATGGATAAAAACGGAAATCTAGAACACATCGCCCACTCTTGATAAAACGTCGCAGAAAACGATCTGCGACGTTTTTATTCTTCTCCAACACGATAAATTTTAATATCTTTCAATAGTTCACGTACAACGTATGAAGCCATAATAAGTCCCGCTACTGATGGAACAAATGCATTCGAAGATGGCGGCATTTGCGCTTTGCGAATTGGAGATTGGTCATTCCCTACCACTTTACGGACATCTTCGCGAATAATAATTGGCCTTTCATCAGAAAACACAACTGGAATACCGCTCCGAATCCCTTCTTTGCGCAATTTGGAGCGAATTATCTTTGCGATCGGGTCCGTATGGGTTTTCGAAATATCCACGATGCGGAAGCGTGTCGGATCCATTTTATTGGCTGCGCCCATGCTCGAAATAATCGGGATATTGCGCTTTAAACATTCTTTCATTAAATGGACTTTATATATGATCGTATCGGAAGCATCAATAACAAAATCAAGATCATAGCTAAAAAATTGCTCATATGTTTCTTCTGTATAAAACATTTGCAAAGCGATGACTTCACATTCCGGATTGATATCAGCAATTCGTTCTTTCATTAATTCCACTTTCGGACGGCCAATGGTGGAAAGAAGCGCATGAATTTGCCGGTTAATATTTGTAATATCAACATTATCCCGATCTACAAGAACAAGGCGTCCGATGCCGGAACGCGCCAACGCCTCAACAGCAAAGGAACCGACTCCGCCGACGCCAAGAACGGCAACCGTTGCATTTTTTAATTTTTCCAATCCTTCTTTTCCTATTGCTAATTCGTTCCGCGAAAATTGGTGTAACATGTATATCCCCCGTCACATAAATATTGCTTCCATAACGCTTTTTATCCTACAATAACAATTCCCTAAATTTCAATCTAAATTTTTGGTAAAACAAAAGAAATCCCTATGTAAAGAGCAATCTTTACATAGGGAAGTTTTTCAAACGATATATAACAATAAACTAACGTATAAGTCCCAATCGTGCCGTCGATGCCTTCGTTTTGAACCCGCTCCAAGCAGGTGGGTGCCCTGTTCCAAGGTTTGCACTTCCTCCCTCGTCAAAGGCATGTACGCTGCTTGGAAACTCCGGGCTCCCGTATAACTTATTGTTCGGTCAAAACAATAGGTTATACGACGAACACATCAGGACTATGCTTCTTTATTTAGATTTTATCATACATTTTACATCTTTTCAACGAAACAACTAATATTGCTCACTCTTTTTTTCCGAGTTAACAACTAAATGTAATTCTTCTAGCTGTTGTTCACTAACTGGGCTTGGCGCCTCTGTTAGCAAGCAGCTTGCACTTGCTGTTTTTGGAAATGCGATCGTATCGCGCAAGTTCGTTCGTCCTGCCAACAACATGACAAGACGGTCCAAGCCTAGCGCAATCCCTCCATGCGGCGGGGTGCCATATTCAAATGCTTCTAATAAGAAACCAAACTGCTTACGCGCTTCTTCTTCCGTAAATCCTAGGGCGCGAAACATCTTTTCCTGAACTTCCCGCTCAAAAATACGCATCGAACCGCCGCCGAGTTCATAGCCGTTTAACACAAGGTCATATGCCTGTGCCCGTACTTTTTCTGGATTTGTCTCTAATTGTGGCAAGTCTTCACGCACTGGCATGGTAAACGGATGATGCGCCGCGTAATAACGCCCGTCTTCTTCATCATACTCTAACAGTGGCCAGTCTGTAATCCAAAGGAAATTAAATTTCGTTTCATCAATTAAATTTAAATCTTTTCCAAGTTTTACACGCAACGCGCCAAGCGCATTGGCAACCACCGTCTTATGATCGGCAACAAACAGCAATAAATCGCCGGCTTCTGCCTCAAGCGTTCGAATCAGTCCGTTTTGTTCTTCTTCTGTGAAAAATTTAGCGATTGGTCCTTTCAATCCATCTTCTTCCACTTTCAACCACGCCAGTCCTTTTGCCCCGTAACGCGCGACAAACTCAGCTAGCGCGTCGATGTCTTTGCGCGAATATTGATCTGCTGCTCCTTTTACATTAATCGCCTTTACTTGTCCTCCGTTTGCAATGGCGCCTGCAAATACTTTGAAGGAAGAATTCTTCACGATTTCCGATACATCGACAAGTTCTAGACCAAAGCGCGTATCCGGCTTGTCCGAACCATAACGGCTTATTGCCTCATCGTAAGACATGCGCGGGAATGGCAAGGAAATGTCGATTCCTTTCGCCATTTTCATGACATATGCCATCATTCGTTCCGTTAGCTGCATAATCTCTTCTTGGCTCATAAACGATGTTTCAATATCAATTTGGGTAAACTCTGGCTGACGGTCTGCACGTAAGTCTTCGTCACGGAAACAACGAGCAATTTGATAATATCGTTCGAATCCCGCTACCATTAAGAGCTGCTTAAATATTTGCGGCGATTGCGGAAGCGCGTAAAACTCGCCTGGATGAACGCGGCTTGGCACTAAATAGTCACGCGCCCCTTCCGGCGTGCTTTTCGTTAAAATTGGCGTTTCCACTTCCAAAAAGCCTTCTCCGTCTAAAAAGTCGCGAATAGCCTTTGTCACTCGGTGCCGCAATTGCAAAGTACGAAACATAACCGGGCGGCGCAAGTCTAAATAACGATATTTAAGACGCACTTCTTCAGCTACGTCCGTTTGATCCGTGATGACAAACGGCGGTGTTTTTGCTTCGTTAATGATGGTTATACGCTCTGCTTGAATTTCAATTTTTCCTGTCGGAAGATTTGGATTGATCGTTCCCTCCTCCCGGGCAACAACGGTGCCTTCCACACTCAATACGTATTCATTCCGCACTTTTTCTGCCACATTCAGCGCTTCTTTTGACACTTCCGGACTGAACACGACTTGCACGATTCCCGTCCGGTCACGAAGATCGATGAAAATCAGCCCGCCAAGGTCGCGGCGTTTTTGTACCCAACCTTTTAAAACCACTTTTTCCCCAATCGCTTTTTCGGTGATTTCACCGCAATAATATGTCCTTCCAAACACGCTCTCATCCCTCCTATGACAATCTTTCTTTTAAATAATCGACGACAGAATGTAGCGGTACTTCTGTTTGCTCTCCTGTGCTCATCTCTTTTATATTGATTACTTCTTTTGCGAGTTCATCATCGCCGAGAATCGCCACAAACTTGGCGTTCAAGCGGTCTGCCGATTTTAATTGCGCTTTTATTTTCCGGTCCTGATAATCTTTATCAGCGACAATTCCAGCTTTTCGCAGCTTGTGAACAAGTAATATGGACTCATCTTTTGCTTTTTCGCCAACAGCGACAACATAGCAATCAATGCCTTCGCTAATCGGCAATGTAATCCCTTCTGCCTCTAAAGCGGCGAGCAACCGCTCAATACTTAGCGCAAATCCAATCCCAGGTGTTTCTGGCCCGCCTATTTCTTGCACCAACCCGCTATAGCGACCTCCACCGCATAACGTTGTAATCGCTCCAAATCCTTCTGCATCACTCATAATTTCAAACGTCGTATGATGATAATAATCTAATCCGCGTACGAGGCGAGGATCTACTTCAAATGGAATTCCCAATTTCGTTAAGTAAGCTTTTACTTTTTCAAAATAATGCCGCGATTCATCGTTTAAATAATCGAGAATCGATGGCGCCGTTGCCATTAATTCATGGTCACGGTCTTTTTTGCAATCTAAAATGCGAAGCGGATTTTTTTCCAGACGCACCTGGCAATCTTCGCAAAGTTCATGAATCCGGCTTTTAAAATGATCGATCAGCGCTTGACGATGCGCTTTTCGGGTTTCTACATCCCCTAGGCTGTTAATGACCAGTCTTAATTTTTTTAATCCTAACGATCGATACAATTCCATCGCCATTGCAATAACTTCCGCGTCAATCGCCGGATCATTGCTTCCAATCGCCTCCACACCAAATTGAACAAATTGACGGAACCGCCCTGCCTGCGGCCTTTCGTAGCGGAACATCGGACCTATGTAATATAACTTAATTGGCTGATTTGGATTGCCGTACATTTTATTTTCAACGAACGAACGCACAACCGGCGCAGTCCCTTCCGGACGAAGCGTCATGCTTCTTCCCGCCCGGTCTTCAAACGTATACATTTCTTTTTGCACAATATCCGTCGTATCGCCAACACCGCGCAAAAATAATTCGGTATGTTCAAAGATCGGAGTGCGAATTTCATGGTAATTGTAACGTTTGCAAATATCACGCGCTATTTTTTCAACATATTGCCACTTTTCTACTTCACCAGGCAAAATATCCTGCGTTCCTCGCGGAATTTGAAAAGCCATAAACAAACCCTCCTTCTCCAAAAATAAAAACGCCCTTCTTCCCTACTTATAAATAGGGACGAGAGCGTTGTTCCCGTGGTGCCACCCTAATTGAAGCAAAAAGCTTCCACTTATTACCGATAACGCGAGATTCGCGTTCCCTTTTACTGGCGCAAATGACGCGTTCAAAGGGAAACCTACGGAGTGTCTTTCGTTAAGTCATCATGGAGAAATGCTTCCAGCCTAAGGCATTTCCTCTCTGGCCATGTGTATTCTTAACTACTTTTCTCCGTCATTGGTTGTTATTATATACAATTTTTATAACCTATCTTACGAATGAAAATTCACTTTGTCAAGGAAAAAATGACACTTTTCAAGAACGAAACAGTTGTTTTTTTAGTTTTTGTACGTCTCTTAGCGTCAATCCAAACTCTGACGCTAATTCAAATGCTGTATGTTCCGCCTCTTTTCTCATAAATTCGTGAAAATCAATATGAAACAGTTCACTTGCTCTTCGATGCGCAAACTCTCCTTTCGCGCTATGCCGCAATTTTGCTCATCCTTCCTCTGTGCTATATTCTTTTTTATTTTTTCCCATTTAGATAAAAAATAAAAAAGAATTTGGCCGCTTTGAAAGGATAAAAAAAAGCGGGCGAACATTATTTGTTCCCCGCTTTTTCCTTACTTTCTACAATCAAAGTGACAGGACCATCATTAATTAATTCCACTTCCATCATCGCTCCAAACTTTCCCATTTCAACACGGATGCCTTTTTGACGAAGCGCTTCGTTCATCGCTTCATAAATTGGCAATGCATGATCCGGTTTCGCCGCTTCCATAAAGTTCGGGCGCCGGCCTTTTCGGCAATCGCCATACAAGGTAAATTGCGATACGGATAAAATTTCTCCGCCAACGTCCAGCACGGAGAGATTCATTTTTCCGGATTCATCCTCGAAAATGCGCAAATGTGCGATTTTATCTGCAATAAACGCTGCATCCTCAACCGTATCGCTATGAGTGACGCCAACCAGAAGAACAAGACCATGGTCAATGGAACCGACAACTTCCCCATTCACTGTCACTTTTGCATGTTTTGCCCGTTGTACTACTACTCTCATCACACTTTTCCTTTCTAATTATTCATGATTCGCTGTACTGAGTAAATATCTGGTATTTGTTTAATTCGATCGACCACTTTTTGTAAATGGCTAATATTGCGAATGGCAATCGTCATATGAATAGTTGCGATTTTATTGCGGTGATCGGATCTTCCTGAAACAGCCGAAATGTCCGTTTTCGTTTCATTTACCGCTTGCAGCACTTCGTTTAACAACCCGCGGCGGTCAAAACCAGTAATCTCAATCTCCACGTTATATTCGCGATTTGATTGTACATCACTTTCCCATTCCACCGAAATTAAGCGGTCTAATGCCTCTTCTGTCTGCACATTTGGACAATCAGCACGATGAACTGATATTCCGCGTCCTCTTGTAATAAAGCCGATGATTTCATCCCCAGGAACTGGATTACAGCAACGCGACAAACGAATAAGCAAGTTGTCCATTCCTTGCACACGAATGCCGTAATCACGTTTCTTTGCAGTTGGTATTTTCGTTTCTGGTATTGTCTCTGTCAATTTTTTCTGTTGTTCTTCCAAATCACGCTGCTTTCGCCATTTGTCTGTTAAACGGTGAGCAATTTGCGCCGCGGTAATCCCATGATAACCGACCGCGGCGTACATATCCTCTTCGTTCGAAAAATTAAATTTCTCCGCAACGCGCTTGACGTTTTCCGCCGTTAAAATTTCTTTGACATCAAATCCGAGGCTGCGGACTTCTTTTTCGACAAGCTCTCTTCCTTTTTCAATATTTTCTTCCCGTCTTTGCTTTTTGAAAAACTGACGGATTTTATTTTTCGCATGGGACGTTTGCGCCAGCTTCAGCCAATCTTGACTTGGCCCGTACGAGTGCTTCGAAGTCAGAATCTCGACAATGTCGCCTGTCTGCAGCTTGTAATCGAGCGGCACCATTTTGCCGTTGACCTTGGCGCCGATCGTTTTATTGCCAATTTCCGAATGGATGCGATAGGCGAAATCAATCGGCACCGAACCGGCCGGCAATTCGATGACATCTCCTTTTGGCGTAAACACAAACACCATATCGGAGAATAAATCCATCTTCAGCGATTCCATAAATTCTTCGGCGTTGCTCGCATCGTTTTGCCATTCTAAAATTTCACGGAACCATGATAATTTTTCTTCAAACGAATTTGGTTTAATCGTCTTTCCTTCTTTATATGCCCAGTGCGCGGCAATTCCGAACTCAGCGATTTGATGCATCTCAAACGTGCGAATTTGTACCTCTAGCGGTTCTCCTTTTGGACCAATCACCGTTGTGTGAAGCGATTGATACATATTCGGTTTTGGCATCGCAATATAATCTTTGAAACGCCCCGGCATCGGCTTCCAACATGTATGAATGATGCCCAATACGGCATAGCAGTCTTTAATGCTGTTAACAATAATGCGGACAGCAAGCAGATCGTAAATTTCATTAAACTGTTTATTTTGCATGACCATTTTGCGATAGATGCTGTAAATATGTTTCGGTCTTCCGGAAATTTCGCATGGAATAGAAACTTCGTTCAGCCGTTCACGCACTTCTTGAATGACTTCTTCCAAATATTGTTCGCGCTCAGCCCGTTTTTTCTTCATTAAATTCACGATGCGGTAATATTGCTGCGGATTTAAGTAGCGAAGGGCGGTATCTTCCAGTTCCCACTTAATTTTGGAAATTCCAAGGCGGTGTGCCAATGGCGCAAAAATCTCTAACGTTTCATTTGCAATTCTCCGCTGTTTTTCGATCGGCAAATGCTTCAGTGTCCGCATATTATGGAGGCGATCCGCTAATTTAATGAGAATGACACGAATGTCTTGCGCCATTGCCAAAAACATTTTCCGGTGGTTTTCCGCTTGCTGTTCTTCTTGGGATTTATATTTAATTTTTCCTAACTTTGTCACGCCATCTACGAGCATCGCCACTTCGCTGCCGAATTCCCGTTCCAAATCTTCCTTCGTTGCCTCCGTATCTTCGACAACGTCATGCAAAAATCCAGCTGCGATCGTGGCAGGATCCATTTTTAAATCTACTAAAATGCCGGCAACTTGAATCGGATGAATAATGTATGGTTCTCCCGATTTGCGATATTGATCGCGATGAGCGTGGTTAGCAAATTCATACGCCTTCTTAATAAATTCGACATCTCTTTCAGACAAATAGCAGCTTGCCTGCTCAAAGACTTGTTCCGCTGTTAATACCTGTTCGTTGGCCATAGGATCAAATCACCTTTACGTATAATAAAATCATGTATTGATTACTATATTATCATGAAAATTTTTTATAATGTAAAGAGTTATGCAACGCTTGCTGCCTCATGTTAACAATTACCACCATTAGAAACTAATAAGAAAGAGCACTCACTAGAGTGCCCTTTTTATTTATTGTAACGAAATATGACAGCTATGTCGATGGTTAGAATTGCATAACAGCTATGAAGAGTATATTTCAAAGTTTTTCGTCAAAATAGGGATTTTCAAATTATCCACAGTTGGTAAA
>NZ_QCWL01000001.1:2593955-2634329 GCF_003064505.1 Geobacillus sp. LYN3
TCGCATATTTATCAAAATTTGGGGGCTAGAAGTTCAATTTATCTCGAAGAATTTTTACTCCTCAGAGCTGATTGCATAAGTGCTAAAATATCATAACCTTCTAATTTTTTGCGTCCCTCAAGCTCGGTAAGCTCTATTAAAAAGGCAATGCCAGCTACCACACCGCCTAGCTGTTCGACAAGTTGAATCGTAGCGCGAATCGTTCCGCCTGTCGCCAATAAATCATCTGTAATTAACACGCGTTGTCCCGGTTTAATCGCATCTTTATGCATCGTCAATACATCTTTTCCATATTCTAATCCGTATTCCACACGAACTACTTCGCGCGGAAGCTTTCCTTCCTTGCGCACCGGAGCAAATCCTACACCAAGCGCATACGCAACAGGGCAGCCAATAATAAATCCTCGCGCTTCAGGTCCAACAACAATATCAATTTTCTTTTCGCGCGCGTACTCCACAATTTGATCTGTCGCATATTTATATACTTCGCCTTTATCCATCAATGTGGTAATATCTTTAAACATAATCCCAGGTTTAGGGAAATCTGGAACAATTGTAACATATTGTTTCAAGTCCATTACACATTTGCCTCCTCGTATGTTTGCGAACCTTTCATTTCGAAAAGACAACGCTTTAATTGTTCATATGTTGAATACAAAAATAGATTTTCAAGCTCAAACTGAGCTTGTTTAAAGCGATAAGTCGGCGATTCGCTTAAATCGCGTTTAGCCGGTTGAGGAACAAGCGATACAACTCCATCCTGTTGCGTAATAAATTCCAGCTCGAGAAATACTTTTGCCATAAACCGGACAGTTTCTTCTGTCCATCCACGCGCACGTGCTAACTCGCCACCATACTTAGCCAAGTTAAACACACCTTTTTTTCTCAAAAACGCATAAAACCATTTAAAATGATCACGCGTTGGCAACGTGCGAAAAAAATGAGTCTCCCTTTGATAGAATAACGCATAAATGCGCGCAGGTAAACTAGAACGTAACAACATTTTTATGATTTCCAAAGACGTTGGCATATCTAACAGCACAACGTACCGGTTATCTAAACAAAGCCGCGACGCTTCTTCCACTGAGGCCGTGTAGTAAATCTCTTCTTTATATGCTTCAAGTCCTAATGCATCTGCCGTACCTTCCCGAAACATAATCAACATCCGCTTATCTTTCGGAAGAGACGCAATCAGTGGCCGTACATCGCGCATACCGCGAATATCATACAATTGACATTCATGCACCGCAACATCGCAAATCATTAGCTGCGGTTTGCGAAGATTGTTCCACTCATTCACCATTAACTCGCCAACCACGGACACTTTCGCATCTGGAGCGATTTCATCGCACAAATAACCAAAGCCGAACCCGACGCTATCAATCGCAGCGCCATTTTGGGCGAAAACAGCCTTTAAATGCGACTGGTCAGCCCCGATGCGTCGGATCGTTTCCACTGATACATTTTCCATTAAAAAAAGAGGCTTTGCGTTATCTACACCAAACGGAGCAAACTTTTCCAGCTGTTCGGCTACCGAAAGCGTTAAATCAGATACGGAACAAACTGCATCAATCGGTGTAATTGGGGTAAAATCATCGGCTGTCAACATATCATCGGCAAGTGCGTTGAGACGCTGACGCAATTCATCAATATGATCAACCGATAATGTCATTCCCGCCGCCATTGGATGCCCGCCAAAATGTGGCAAAATATCGCGACATGTCGATAAGCTTGAAAACATATCAAACCCATGAATGCTTCGCGCCGAACCTTTTGCAATTCCTTTCTCGGAATCAATGCTCAAAACAATCGTCGGACGGTAAAATTGTTCAACCAATCGGGAAGCAACAATGCCAATGACCCCTGGATTCCATCCTTCTTTTGCGATCACAAGCACTTTATTTTCGGATGGCGGAAATTGTTCATTTACTATTTGTGCCGCTTCCTCCGCTATTTTCGCGACAAGCTGCTGCCGCTCCCGATTTAAATCATCCATTTCTTTCGCAAGTCTTTGTGCTTCCTCTTCTTTCTCCGTCATTAACAATCTGACAGCAGGGGTTGCTTCTCCCAACCGGCCAACTGCATTCATCCGCGGCGCAATAACAAACCCAACCGTCTGTTCGTTAATTTCTTTTGCTTCTATTCCACATTGTTTACACAATGCACGCAATCCAATACGTTTCGTATTTCGCAACTGTTCAAGCCCTTGTGCAACCAACAGACGATTTTCTCCGGTAAGGGAAACGAGATCAGCGATCGTTCCAATTGCTACGACATCTAAAAAATGACGCGGCACATCCCCAAGCAATGCGTGGGCAACTTTAAATGCTACTCCGACGCCTGCTAATTCACGAAACGGGTATGTACTGCCGGGCTTTTTCGGATGAATAATTTCATATGCTTCCGGCAACGCCGGTCCCACTTCATGATGATCTGTAATAATGACATCCATACCAAGCTCATTGGCAAGCGCCACTTCCTTCACTGCAGCAATGCCGTTATCGACCGTGATAATCAGAGAAAATCCTTGCTCCTTTGCCCAACGAAATGCATTCTCATTCGGACCGTATCCTTCGGTAAATCGATTGGGAATGTAAAAATCCACAATGGCGCCAGCTTCCTTCAGAGCACTAACCATTACCGTCGTGCTGCTTACGCCGTCAGCATCATAATCACCATATACCAAAATATGCTCTCCATGTTGTATCGCCCGTTGAATCCGCTCAATTGCCCGTTCCATCCCATCTAGCAAAAACGGATCATGAAACGGTTGTTTCAGCGGATATAAAAACGCGTTCGCCTCTTCTACCGTACGAACTCCACGATGAACAAGAAGCTTCGCAATCAACGGATCCATATGCGACTGTTCTACTAAATGCGTTACGATATTTTCGTCAGGACGTTTCACATCCCAACGTGTTTTTGCTATTAACATGTATCCCACCTCAACTCTTCCTATTATACAAAAAGGAAAAAAGGGTGAGCAATGAAGTTATTGGTTTTTTTGAATGATACGCGGGCTAACCATTTATTCGTCCAATCGATAATATAAGACATAAAACAAAAATGCCCCATAAAAACATGGGGCATTTTTTGCCTTCCGCTTTTCGTTATACTTGTGGTTCCAATTCTTTTTCTGAACGTTTTTTCGTCTTTCCTTTTTTCAATTGGTTGCCTTTCCAAACAATCCATAATTGCGCGGCGATGAATAAAGAAGAGTAAACCCCGCATATTAAACCAACGAAAAGGGCGATATTAAAGTTGAGAATCGCTTCACTGCCGAAGATCAAGAGAGCAACAACGGTAAAGATGACCGTTAACACCGTGTTAATGGAACGAGTAAGCGTTTGTTGCAATGCTCTGTTGACGATATGTTTTAAATCATCCACCGTTTTCACTTTGCGTTTTTTCAGTAAATCACGGATGCGGTCAAAAGTAACGATCGTATCGTTAATCGAATAACCGATAATCGTTAACACCGCAGCAATAAACGTTAAGTCAACTTCTAAACGAGTCAAGCTGAAAAAGGTGACGATGACAAACGCATCGTGAAGAAGCGCCACGATCGCGGCAAGCGCCATATATATTTCAAAACGAATCGTCACATAAATAATAATCCCAATGGACGAAATGAGCACAGCGATCAATGCGTTACGCGCCAATTCTTTTCCAATAACCGGAGATACCGTGCTGACGTTCGGCTCTGAACCATATTGCTGTTTAAAATGTGCTTTTAGCTCCGCAATTTCTTTTTTGCTTAACACGCCGATCAAACGAGCAACACCGATATTATTATGCTCGCCTGATAATACGATGTCCTCCGGTTTTAAGTCAAGCTTTTGAAACTCTTCTTTTAACTGCTGAACATTAATTGGTTTATCACTCATTACTTCTATGCGCGTGCCGCTCGTAAAATCGATGCCAAGATTAAGCTTCAGCGTTAATAAGGCAATAATCCCGATCACCGTTAGCAAACCAGAAAAAATGAAAAACTTTTTACTATGTTTTACGAAGTCCAAACGATCAAATTTTGTCGGTACTTCCGTATGATCCGTTGTTTCGGCGATATTTAAGATTTCCGATTTTTTTACACCGAAATAGCCTGGCTTATTGTTCAGCCAGCGGCTATGGACAAGCAGGCCAAGCAACAGGCGCGTGCCGTACACCGCGGTGATGAAGCTTGCTAAAATGCTGATGATCAGCATCGTTGCGAACCCTTTTACTGAGCTTGTCCCGTAAATAAAGAGAACAATACCGGCAATCATCGTCGTAATGTTCGCATCCACAATTGTCGCCAACGATCCTCTATTCCCAGAACGGAATGCCGACATAACCGACTTGCCTAGCTTAATTTCCTCTTTAATCCGCTCATACGTAATAATATTGGCATCAACCGCCATCCCGACACCTAAAACAAGGGCAGCAATTCCCGGCAATGTCAATACGCCGTTCATCCAATCAAAGATAAGCAAAATAAGGTAAATATAAACAGTTAATGTAATGACAGCGATAACCCCTGGCAAACGATAAAACAAAATCATAAAGAGGAAAATCGCGGCAACCCCTACAATGCCGGCAAAAATTGTTTTTTGCAGGGCATTTTGGCCAAACTGCGCCCCGACCGATGTCGAGTAAATTTCTTTTAACTCGACTGGAAGCGCGCCAGCATTAAGCAGGTCAGCTAATTGCTGTGCCTCCTTAACGGTGAAATTGCCTACGATGGAGACATCTGTTTGGGCAAATACTTGGTTTACCGCTGCCGCGGAAATAAATTTTGGATCTGCTTTTCCCGCTTCTTTCGCGTAGGAATCTTCTCCTTCTTTAAAGTCCAGCCAAATGACCAATAAGTTATTTGGCGGTCCCATTTTATATACTTTTTCTGTCACTTGTTTAAATTTATCCGCATCTTTTAATTTAATGGCAACACTCGGTTTCCCGTTTTCGTCAAAGGACAGCTTTGCTCCGCCTTGAACAAGATCGCTTCCATCCATTAACACGTTATCATGCACATCGCGGAACGTTAATTTTGCCTGCGTCGATAAAATCTCGCGCGCTTGATTTTGATCTTTTATCCCCGCAAGCTGCACGCGAATCCGATTTTTTCCTTCTATTTGAATGTTTGGCTCGCTCACACCGAGCACGTTAATCCGTTTGTTTAGCGCGCTCACCGTGCTTTTTAATGTTTCTTTGTCAATTTTATCGCCTTTTTTCGCTGGCTTTACTTCATACAGCACTTCAAAGCCGCCTTGCAAATCAAGACCTAATTTAATGTTATGTAAAATTCCTTGAATCGTCGGCCCCATCACTCCTGCAAAAAGCAAAAGCAACAGGAAAAACGCGACAATGCGACTGCGTTTTACCATAATAAAAAAGTCCTCCTTCAACTCGTCTTACCACTTACTTCTCATGATTGTCACTCAT
This sequence comes from Geobacillus sp. LYN3, assembly GCF_003064505.1. Classification (NCBI taxonomy): domain Bacteria; kingdom Bacillati; phylum Bacillota; class Bacilli; order Caryophanales; family Anoxybacillaceae; genus Geobacillus; species Geobacillus sp. LYN3. Next base: position 2,599,377 of record NZ_QCWL01000001.1, read on the forward strand.
CTAGAAATTACTTGCTAGACTAATTTTCGAAAAAAAGAAAACTTCTCTTACACCGAAAAACAATGCTTGCGAGCGCTTGTTTTTTCTCAATAATCCAATTATGAAACAGTTAACGGAAACTGTCAATTTTCTACATCACTATAATAATTCGTTTAACACTGCTTCTAAATCATCATTTCCAGAACAGTGCTGTTCTTTATATGATTGCATCGTAATAAATGACATGTACTCGCCGATTTGTAACGATAAAATATCGTTGACAAGCTCAAATAACTTTCTTTCTTCTTTAAAATTTTTCCATTTCTTTTGAACTAGATAATCCCATATTTGATCCATCGTCACCTGTTTATAACCAAGCAGGCGAAATTCATCATACTTGCATTGTAATGCGGGCATCAGCTGTTCTCGCAGTTCTTTTTGTTTTTCCTTTTCCATTCTCTCGCCTTCTCCCTCTGAAAACTTGTCATGCTTGTTTATATGTATTGCATATAGTTAATTGTATAAAAGATCATGACATTTGAGAAGGTAGGGAGACGAGATGTCTAAATTTCTACAAGGAACGATGATTTTAATCGTTGCTGGTTTGATTACAAGGATTCTTGGATTTGTCAACCGCATTGTCGTCGCCCGCGTTATTGGCGAGGAAGGCGTTGGATTGTACATGATGGCGATGCCAACGCTTGTGTTAGCCATTACGATCACGCAAATGGGGCTCCCTGTCGCCATTTCGAAACTAGTTGCAGAAGCCGAAGCGGTTGGCGATCGACAAAAAGTGAAAAAAATTCTTGTTGTCTCTTTAACGATTACAAGTATACTTAGCGTTATCTTCTTCCCTACTATGATATTGCTTGCACCATTTTTATCACGAACATTATTTACTGACCCACGCACTTATTATCCGTTAATCGCTATTGCTCCTGTCGTCCCAATCATAGCGGTTTCTTCCGTGTTACGCGGTTATTTCCAAGGAAAACAGCAAATGAAGCCGTACGCATATTCACAGCTTTTAGAACAAATCGTTCGCATTAGTTTGATTGCCTATTGTACAAAAGCATTATTGCCGTATGGCATTGAATATGCTGCTGCAGGTGCGATGTTTTCATCTGTTATTGGTGAATTCATGTCATTATTATATTTGCTTTACATGTTTAAATTAAAAAAATCCATTAAGCTGCGAACAAAGTTTATTCAATATGTCAAGGCAGGAAAAGAAACGTTTGCAAGTTTAATGCGCATCGCTTTGCCAACGACAGGAAGCCGTTTAATTGGCTCTCTTTCTTGGTTTTTGGAGCCGATTGTCGTTGCAAACAGCTTGGCAATGGCCGGAGTCGCAACAACGCTAGCTACAAAACAATATGGTCAGCTGACTGGCTATGCTCTTCCATTATTAATGCTGCCGTCTTTTATTACGTATTCACTATCCACCTCTCTTGTTCCAGCAATCAGTGAAGCAATGGCACAAAAACAAACATTATTGGTTGAACATCGCATTCAGCAAGCAATGCGTCTTTCTCTCGTCACAGGCGGGCTCTCTGTCGTCGTCTTATATGTATTTGCAGAACCGCTCATGCAACTGATGTACGGTACAAGTGAAGCAACCATTTTTGTCAAAGTGATGGCACCATTTTTTCTATTTTATTACTTTCAAGGTCCGCTGCAGGCAGTATTGCAGGCCCTTGATTTAGCGAAAGCAGCGATGACAAATAGCTTAATTGGCGCAGCCGTAAAAATTGTCTGTATTTTCGCCTTAGCAACCCAACCGAGCTTAGGAATTATGGGAGCAGCATTGGCCGTTGCGATCAACACTGTGTTAGTCACATTGCTTCATTTTGCAACGATTATAAAAGTAGTATCTTATTCTATTTATCCACTCGAATATGTCAAGGCTTGTTTATCCATCACTATAGCAGGTGTTGCTGGGTACGTATCATTCCACTATTCTTTCATCGTGCTGCCACTGCCTATACGAACGTTGGCTTCTATTACCGTTACCGCCATCGTTTACTTGCTTCTGCTGATTATTTTTCAATTGGTCAAACGAGAAGAGCTTGCACATATTCCGGCAATTGGTGCTTTTTTTGCGAAAAAAAATCGCAAATAAACTTCTAAACATGTCCGAATAGGAATATATTTTGGTGAAACTTATTTATCAGGCGACAGGGGGGAATGAGATGACAAAATGGGGAACAGCTATTGTTTATGGGGTTGTAACTATTTTCTTATTGGCGGCTCTCATTAGCTTCTTTTTATCTCTCATACTAAAATGGACAAACGTGCAAGAACCTTCGTTAACATGGATTATTTTTGCCGGGTCGCTTCTTTCCATGTTCATTGGCGGGATTGTAGCTGGTGGAAAAGGAAAAGAAAGAGGCTGGCTCATTGGCGGGGGAACAAGTTTATTATTTACATTCATCGTATTAGTATTTCAATTTTTGGGATTGGAAAAAGCATTCACTATTGAACAATGGTTATATCATCTCATCTTTTTTGTCGCAGCGGCGCTTGGCGGCATTGTCGGTGTAAACCTAGCCGCATCACGCAATTAAACGATGACGGCTACCTTTACTTGGGAAAGGTAGCCGTCATCGTTTACTTATTCTCTTTTTCCGTCACCACTTCGCGCACCGCCGAGCGGTCATATGTAAGACGCGTGCCATCGCCTGCACGAATGACAACTTTATCTTCATCGACCGAATCGATGATCCCATGCAGTCCGCCAATGGTGATGATTTTATCCCCTTTTTTTAAATTAGCCTGCATTTGCTGAATCGCACGCTGCCGTTTTTGCTGCGGCCGAAGCAGCAAGAAATAAAAAATGACAAAAAACAAAATAATTGGAAGCAAATTAACAATCGCTGCTGACATTTATTTCCCCCCTTTCTAAAAATTTTTCGCATTTGGTTTATTAAAGCCATATCGCTCGAAAAATTCATCGCGAAAGTCCCCAAGACGATCTTCACGAATCGCTTGTCTCACTTGCTCCATTAATTTTATCAAAAAATAGACATTATGGTAAGAAGTTAAACGAATTCCAAATGTTTCATCACATTTGATGAGATGGCGAATATATGCGCGTGTATAATTGCGGCACGTATAGCAGTCACAATTAGGATCAAGCGGCGAAAAATCGCGGGCGTACTGTGCATTTTTAATGACGACACGCCCCTGGCTCGTCATTACTGTTCCATTGCGGCCAATACGTGTTGGAAGCACACAGTCAAACATGTCAATGCCGCGAATCGCCCCGTCGATAAGCGAATCCGGCGAACCGACTCCCATCAAGTAACGCGGTTTATTCGCCGGCAAAAGCGGGGTCGTAAACTCGAGCACACGATTCATTACTTCTTTCGGCTCACCAACAGATAAGCCGCCGACAGCATATCCCGGAAAATCTAACGACACTAAGTCTTGCGCGCTTTGTCTGCGAAGATCTTCGAATTCCCCGCCCTGCACAATCCCGAACAATCCTTGCTCATTCGGGCGCTTATGCGCTTTTAAACAGCGCTCCGCCCAACGGCTTGTTCGTTCCACGGACTGTTTCATATATTCATATGTTGCCGGATATGGGGGACATTCATCGAACGCCATCATAATGTCTGAACCAAGCGCATTTTGTATTTCGATCGCCTTTTCCGGAGATAAAAATAGCTTATCTCCGTTTAAATGATTTCGGAAGTATACGCCTTCTTCCTCAATTCTCCGAAATTCACTTAAACTAAACACTTGAAAACCGCCGGAATCGGTTAAAATGCCGCGGTCCCAATTCATAAATGAATGAAGGCCGCCGGCTTCTTTTACGATTTCATGTCCCGGCCGCAGCCATAGATGGTACGTATTGCTCAAAATAATGCCGGCACCCATTTCTTTTAATTCTTCCGGCGATAATGTTTTCACAGTTGCTAATGTCCCAACCGGCATAAACATCGGCGTTTCAAACGAACCGTGCGGCGTATGAAGAATTCCAAGACGCGCACCCGTTTGTTTACATGTTTTAATGAGCTCAAAACGAATCGGTGATGCCAATCCAACGATCCCCTTTCTTAAATAATCAACATTGCATCGCCAAAACTAAAGAATCGATACCGCTCTTTCACCGCCGCATTGTATGCCCGCAAAATATTTTCGCGGCCGGCAAGAGCGCTGACAAGCATAATAAGCGTTGATTTCGGCAAATGAAAGTTTGTCACTAATCCATCGATTGCCTTAAATTCATAGCCTGGATAAATGAAAATATCCGTCCAACCGCTTTCCGCCACAAATGCACCGTTATGTTTTGACGCAATCGTCTCTAACGTGCGTGTAGACGTTGTACCGACAGCAATAATGCGTCCTCCTTGCTGTCTCACCTCGTTTAACAATCGCGCCGTTTCTTCTGTCATTTGATAAAATTCGGCGTGCATATCATGTTCTTCAATGTTTTCGACGCTGACTGGACGGAATGTACCAAGTCCAACATGGAGAGTAATAAACGCAATATGCACCCCTTTGGCGCGTATATCATCAAGAAGCTGTTCCGTAAAGTGAAGGCCGGCTGTCGGCGCCGCCGCTGAACCCACTTCACGGGCATATACAGTCTGATAACGCTCCGGGTCATCCAATTTTTCTTTAATATACGGTGGAAGCGGCATTTCCCCAAGCTGTTCAAGCACTTCATAAAAGATGCCTTGATAAGAAAATTCCAAGATACGCCCCCCATGCTCAAGCGTATCGACACATGTCGCTTTCAGCCGTCCATCGCCGAAAGTAATTTCCGTGCCAACTTTTACTCGTTTTGCTGGTTTGACCAATGTTTCCCATCGGTCTCCTTCCAATTGTTTTAATAACAGCACCTCGATATTGGCGCCAGTATTTTCTTTTTCCCCATAAAGCCGCGCCGGCATCACACGTGTATCGTTCAAAACAAGACAATCTCCTTCATGCAAATACGATAAAATATTGCGAAAGGTTTCATGACGAATTTCGCCGGTTTTTTTATCGAGCACCATTAACCGTGATGCGTCACGGTTTAATAGCGGTGTTTGTGCAATTAACTCTTCTGGTAAGTCAAAGTCAAACAAATCTATTTTCAATTTTTCTCACCTTTCCTTATTGTTTAACGAAATCGTCCAAGCACATAAAAAATGAGCGATAAAACAATGCTTAACAAAATAGACGTAACAACCGGAAAATAAAAAGTCGTATTCCCTTTCCGAATAATAATATCTCCCGGAAGCCGCCCTAGTTTAATAAACTGCATGAGAAATCCGATAATAATGAGAACAACCCCAATCATCATAATAAGCTTAGGCAGGCTATTCATTGTTTTGGAACCTCCATTCCAAAATGTTCGTAAGCAATAGGGGTAACGATACGGCCGCGCGGTGTACGCTGTAAAAAACCAATTTGCAGCAAGTACGGCTCATATACATCTTCAATGGTCTGCGCCTCTTCGCCGATCGTTGCAGCAATCGTATCAATGCCAACTGGTCCACCGCCAAACTTTTCCATAATCGCTTTGATTAATTTATGATCGATATGATCAAGTCCTAGTCGATCGACTTGCAGCAGCTCCAGCGCCTCTTTCGCTAACAAAAATGTGATCGTTCCGTCTCCCCGCACCTGAGCAAAATCGCGAACGCGTCGCAAAAGACGATTCGCGATGCGCGGTGTGCCTCGCGAGCGCCGAGCGATTTCCAACGCGGCTTCTGCCTTAATGTCCACGTGCAAAATCTCTGCTGTTCGCATCACAATTTGCGTAAGATGTTCAGGTGTATAATACTCTAATCGGCTAATCACTCCAAAACGGTCACGAAGCGGAGCAGATAAAGCACCGGCTCTTGTCGTAGCACCGACAAGCGTAAACGGCGGCAAATCAATGCGAATGGATCGAGCAGTTTGTCCTTTGCCAATGATGATATCTAAACAATAATCTTCCATTGCCGGATATAACACTTCTTCAACCGAACGGTGCAGACGATGAATTTCATCAATGAACAACACATCGCCCGGCTCCAAAGAAGTTAAAATTGCCGCTAAGTCTCCTGGGCGCTCAATCGCCGGCCCGGAAGTCGTGCGAAGATGAACTCCCATTTCATTCGCAATAATCGCTGCTAACGTTGTCTTTCCTAACCCGGGAGGTCCGTACAACAGCACATGATCAAGCGTTTCTTCCCTCATTTTTGCCGCTTCAATAAACACTTTTAAATTATCTTTCACTTTATCTTGTCCAATATATTCATGCAAAAACTTCGGGCGGAGACTGTATTCGAGCGAAACGTCTTCGCGGTGGACATCACCGGAAACAAGGCGTTCTTCCACTTTTCTCCCCTCCCTATTTTAACAATTGCTGAAGCGCTCGTTTCACATATTGATCTGTCGATAAGTTTTCTTTCATTAACGACGGTACTACCTTTTGAATTTCCCGTTCAGCGTAGCCGAGCGCTTTTAACGCCTCGATCGCCTCCTCAAGAGCCGATAAATGCGGCCGTGCGGATTCCTCTTGCAAATGGAATAAATCCGGAAATGTTTTAGCAGTAACCGCTGTGAGCTTTCCTTTTAAATCGAGAATCATTTGTCGCGCTGTTTTTTTCCCGACCCCCGGAAACTTGCATAAAAACGTTTCGTTTTCTTGTTCGATCGCTTCGACAAGCTGCTCCGGCTGCCCCGCTGCTAAAATCGCTAGCCCGCCTTTTGGGCCAATTCCTGAAACTTGCAATAGTTTCGCAAACAACGTTCGTTCTTCACGGGTGCGAAATCCGTACAAAGCAAGCGTATCTTCACGCACGTATTGGTATGTATAAACCGTTACGATTGTATCACGGCTTTCTTGAAATGAAAACGGATTGGGTGTAAAGATTTGATACCCAATGCCGTTGTTGTCGATCACAATATATTCAGGGCAAACATAATCAACGTATCCGCGGACAAATTCAATCAACGCTGTACTCCACTCCTTTTCTTTCCTGCCTTTCATTGTACCATACCATTACATTATAACAAAAAGCGAATGTATATTCCTATTTAGAAAACAAAAAAGACTTACCCTAGCGATAAGTCTTTCTAACGTATTAAAGCAAAGTGGCGATATGTTTCGATAATATCTTTATACTGTGACTTGGAGACGACGCGAATTCCTTTTTTCAGCTGCTCATGATGACGGCTTTCGAGTTTTTTTACATCAATTTGAAAAAATGATTGAATAACCCGTGTAGAATGAGCAGGTTTGCCTTCAAAAATAGATAATGTTCCGTCTTCGGTGATTCCAAAATAACCGTTCGCCTTTAATAATGGGGAAATATCATTCACTGTTTTGCGAAATACTATCGTTTGATCATCCATATTCACAAGCTGCCAGTCTTTATATTTTTTCCATATATCTTTCATGGAAACAACGGTTTCTTCTTTTGTTTCTTGGCTCACTTCTCCGTCTAAATATTGCTGCTCTAAAATAATCGTCATTTTTACGGAAGATGGCGCAGCAAAAGCAGCCTGGATGAACAATACATAGGAAGCGATCATAATGAAGAAAGTGGCAAGAATTCGCATCTCCTTTTCCTCTCTTTCCAGGTAAATAAACAATATGCTTATTTCTATTTTCACCAATGTGAGAAGTTTTATCCTTTGCACCGATTCCGCATTTCTATATTTTCCGCCGTTATTATTGTGACAAACGCCAAAAAACAATGCCCTATGCAGCCAGCATAGGGCGCATTATTTCAATTATTACTCTTCCAACACCGATTCGTCCAAATTGTGGTACACCTCTTGGACGTCGTCGTCATCTTCAAGGGTATCGATCAGTTTTAGCATTTTCTTTAGATCATCGCCAGCAAGCGTGGTATATGTTTGTGGAATCATTGTAATTTCAGCGCTAGCAAACGTAAAGCCGTTTTTCTCTAATTGTTCTTTTACTTCTTCAAATGCTTCCGGTGTTGTATAAATTTCAAACGAATCTTCGGTTGTTTCCATTTCTTCCGCTCCTGCTTCAATCGCTTGAAGAAGCATGTCATCTTCATCGATGTCAAGTCCTTCGCGGGCAATGACAAGAAGTCCTTTTCGGTCAAACAAATAAGAAACGCAGCCGGTTTCCCCTAAATTGCCGCCATTTTTTGAAAAGGCTACTCGCACGTTCGAAGCGGTACGGTTTTTATTATCGGTTAAGCAAACGACCATCACGGCAACGCCGCCAGGTCCGTATCCTTCATAGCGAACTTCTTCGTAGTTCGTATGTTCTTGTGTTCCTGTCGCCTTTTTTATTGCACGTTCAATATTTTCGTTTGGCATGTTCGCAGCCTTTGCTTTTTCAATAACAAGGCGCAAGGCTGGATTGGATGCTGGATCGCCTCCGCCCGTTTTAGCCGCTACATAAATTTCTTTCGCCAATTTCATAAACAATTTGCCGCGCTTTGCATCTTGCGCATTTTTACGGCGTTGAATGTTCTTCCACTTCGAATGTCCAGCCATCGAAATTTCTCCTCTCATCGCAACGAAATTTCCGATATTACTATACCAAAAAAACAGGAAAATGTCATATAACAAAAATAGGCGGATTCTTCTCCTACACAGCCGATTTTCTTCGTTGAAGAAGAAGCCTTCTCGGCTATGTTTTACAAAAAAGTGGGAACACCTTTTTAGGTGTCCCCACTTTTTCACATTAACGTGTATTTGCAGGACGTTCGTTAATTTTTCCATCAATAAAAATCGTTTTTAAATCACGTTCGATTTCTTCCATTGGCCGGCCGCGGCGGATGTCGTTGTCGATCGTACGGACGCGGTTGTACATGCTAGGATTGGAAACGATGCGCACATGTTTGCCTTTCGTATACGGTGCAACCGCTTGGGCGACAAGACGCTTCACGTGATCTGCGTATTTGGAATTGGTCGAAATCGCAACAAGCACATGATCACGGTAAACAAGCGTCCGGGCATCGTTGACTCCTCTTACCGCAGCGGCGCGGCGGGAGATCGTTTCCGCCAATCGTCCGTCATACTTCCTATAGTAAGAAGGAGTTGTTTTACTTTCCATCGAATTTAAATGCCCATGGTAGTTGCGGTCCGCATCACTGAAATCAGCATCGAGCGGAAGCGCAGGCGTATCCGTATCAAAACGGGTAATTCCCGGAATACGTGCACGGTTATTGTCTGTATCGAAAAAATCGGCCGCTGGTCCGCGACGGCTTAATATATAGTTGTTATCATAGTTAGTCGCATTTGTTCCATAGCGTCCGTAACGGAAGTCATCATCAAAACGCTCCGTGGAATAGTACCCGATCGGACGCGTCGCATCATTGTAGCGTCTATCATTGTTGTCCGCGTAATTGGCGCATGCAGCCATCGCGCTCAAGACAGAAACAGCCCCGATGATTTTCATTGCGTTTTTCATGGAAAAACCCCCTTTTTTCCTTCGCTCGCACCAGGCCAAAAAACATATTCCGGCCTTATTATTAGCTTGGCGAAGGAAAGAGGGTTTTATCGCTGTCAGTTAACGGTAGAATTAGAATTTTGGCGGTGCAATCGCCAACTGGCGTTTATGTTGTGAACGCTTGTGCAAACGCTCAATAATTTGCCGGTCTTTTTCCGGAACTTCTTCTCCTTTTAAATATTTATCAATCATCTCGTAGGTTGTCCCCATTTCATTTTCATCTGTTTGCCCTTCCCATAATCCTGCGCTTGGCGCTTTTGTAATAATTTCGTTCGGAACGCCGAGAATGCGCGCCATCTCGCGCACTTCTCCTTTCGTAAAATGAACGAGCGGCACTAGATCGACTCCGCCGTCCCCATATTTGGTAAAGTACCCTGTATACCATTCCGCTGCATTATCAGTGCCGACTACCATATATCCGTAATTATTGGCAACCGCGTATAATGTTGTCATGCGAAGGCGCGCTCTTGTGTTCGCATCACCTAAACGCGCTGTTTCTTCATTCCATTCTCCTTTTTCTTTCAGTTGTTTTTCCACTTCTCCAAATAACAGGTTATGCGTTTCGGTTAAATCAATGATCAAGTGTTTAATGCCGCAGCTTTCCACCACTTTTAATGCATCTTCCATATCTTTCGGATTGCTTTTACATGGCATAATCAATCCGAGCGAGTTGTCCGGAAATGCACGTTTAATTAAGTGGGCGACAACTGCTGAGTCAATGCCGCCGCTAATTCCAACAATTGCCCCATTTAATCCGGCATCCGCTACTTGGTCGCGCAGCCATTGAATAAGTTTTTCAATTTTTTCCTTCATCTTTTTTCAGCTTCCTTTCACGAAAAAATTCCGTATATTCATTTTATCATATCGATAATTTCGCGGACAAACGTTTGAAACAACGGAATTTTTATTAACAGCCTGGCGATGGAATGATATGTTTGTAACAATTCCAGTCCATCGGCGATATCTTGTTGACGAGCGAATGATAATCTTTCTGCATCGGAAATATATGTTTGCATCACCCAAAAGGCGCCTTCAAAGAAAAATACACCATTTTGTCCCAAAGTGGTATATATGGCAGGAACATGAACAAACCCCGCCTTTCTTAGCGATTGCATAAATAGCGCTTGTCTCATCGCTTCGAAAAAGGTTCGATACCGTTTAATCACCCAATATCCTTCGCATGCTGTAACTACCCATACGTTATGTTTGACTGTTTTTATATTTTTCACACGTAAGCCGTATTCGTTTTGCAGAAGAAAAAAGAGACGACCTGCTACATCGTCTCTTTTTTGCTTATTGTTCACCAATAATCATTACTCTCCTCGTCATGCGGTTCTGTAAATAATTGTTCTTCCGTACGAGGAAACGCTGAAGTGGTTGGTGCTTGTGTGAATGGATATGCCGTCCCTGCCGCCGGATATGGATAAGGAGCAGGTGCAGCTGGCGGATAGTAGCCGTACGACGCCGGCGGCATGTATGGATAAAACGCTGGATGCCATCCATATCCTTGCATTACTGGTAAAATCGGTGCACATGGCATAATCGGATAAGAAGAAGCAGGTGAATATGAAGGAAATGGTGGCATATTTGCCGATGCCGGATTTACTGTTGGTGATGTATGCCCTGGCATTAGTGGCACTTCACCTGATTCACCGCTGCTTTCTTCAATACCAGGAAATGGATGAGAACCACTTTCCGCATCCCCATATGTTGATGGTTGTAGATATGTTGGATAGTTAACTGGCATGGTTGGCATAGGCGGAAAATAATATCCCGCACCTGGTAAAATAGGAGTTACCGGACCACACGGCTGTGGTGGCATTGGTGCAACAGGCGCTCCTCCCATCGCATATGGCTGCTGCATCATCGGAACGTATGGAGCTTTTGGAAGTTCTGGTGGTGTATCATCATCCGCTGCTAATTCTTTTTCTTCTACCGCCTCAGCAGGGCTTTCTAATTCTTGTTTCATGATTCCTGGTAAAATATTTTCTGGCTTTGGCGGAATCGGCGGAACATTAGAAATCGCATTAGAAAAGTTAATATTTACGTTTGGCGTTACTGGTGGAATCGTATGCGATAACGGTGGAATGTTGAACTGCTTTTCCTCAGAACCTAGTGCGGCATTATCTGATTTCGTCCCTTCGTTCACCGGCGCTTTTGGCGCTTCCTCGATCGGTGCTTTTGGCGTTTCCTTGATCGGTGCCTTTGGCGCTTCCTCGATCGGCGCTTTTGGCGCTTCCTTGATCGGTGCCTTTGGCGCTTCCTTGATCGGTGTCTTTGGCGCTTCCTTGATCGGCGCTTTCGGCGCTTCGTTCACCACTGCCTCGGGAGCCTTGTTTACCTTTTCTTCTTTTATAGGCTCCGAAAACTCCGCCTCAATGTTCACCGATGCAAACGGCTTTGTATGGGCATACGGGTGCTCTATATTTTCTTCTTTTTTCGGAGCCAGATTAATTTTTGTTTCTTTTTTCGGCGCTTCTTTTTTTACCGGAACTCCCGCAGTCGGTACTTTAATTTTCATTCCCGGCATAATCATATCTGGATTGCTCAAATGACCGTTCATTTTCTTTAGATGTTCAAAATCGACCCCATACTTTTGCGCGATTTTCCAAAGCGTATCGCCCTTTTGGACAATATGGATTTTCACTCCGTTCCCCTCCTAACCCGAAACTATTAACGTTGTATCTCAGCTTCCGCTTGTTGTCACCATCATCCTTCAACACAATTTATGATAAAAGCCGTTGTTTTATGATAAAAAAATCATCCTGCCCAGCGGAATATCACTGTCTGACAGGATGATTAGTTCACTTTTTCCTTTACGCCAGCGCCAGCATCCGCGCAAGCGCCTGCGCCGCATCTTTTGCAATTAGCGGAGGAACGGTAATTTGGTTAACAATTTCCCCTCTTTCAAGCGATTCAAGCGCCCATAGTAAATGCGGCAAGTCGATGCGGTTCATCGTGAGACATGGGCACATATACGGATTTAACGAAATGATTTCTTTATCAGGATGTTCGCGCATCAGGCGGTTCACCAAATTCATTTCCGTGCCAATCGCCCATTTGCTTCCGGAAGGAGCGTTTCGGATCGTTTCAATAATGTATTTCGTGGAACCAGCATAGTCGGCTTGCTGTACAACATCCCAGCTGCACTCCGGATGAACGATAATGTTCATATCCGGCTTTGTCCGACGAATATATTCAATATGACGGACAGTAAAGTTTTCGTGAACGGAACAATGTCCTTTCCAAAGAATCACTTTTACTTTCTTTATATCGCCTTTGTATTCTAAACGATCCGTATGCGGATCCCATACCGCCATCTCGTCTAACGAAATTCCAAGCTCATAGGCTGTATTTCTGCCTAAATGCTGATCTGGCAAAAAGAAAATTCTCTCTTTTTGCGTAAACGCCCATTCGACCATCTTTTTCGCGTTCGAGGAAGTAACGGTCGCGCCGCCGCGGCGTCCAACGAACGCTTTAATCGCCGCCGTCGAATTCACGTATGTTAACGGCAAAATCGTGTCACCAAACAGCTCTTGCAATATCGGCCACGCTCGCTCCACTTGTGTAATGTCCGCCATATCAGCCATCGAGCATCCGGCCCGCATATCCGGCAAAATGACTTTTTGATGGTCACCCGTTAAAATGTCTGCCGTTTCTGCCATAAAATGTACACCACAAAATACAATGTATTCCGCTTCACTATTTTGCGCCGCTACTTGCGCAAGCTGCAGCGAATCGCCTGTCGCATCGGCAAATTGAATCACTTCGTCTTTTTGATAATGATGTCCCGGGATAAACAATCTTTTTCCAAATCGCTCTTTTATTGCCCGAACACGTACTTCCATCTCTTCCATGCTCATCGTTTTATAACTTTCCGGCATATCGTCAAGCCGCTTCATTATTTCTAGCACGTTCATTATTTTCTCCCCCTATTCCATCCTTGCAAATGAAAACTAATATCTAGCGCTTTAGCAGAATGTGTCAACATACCGAGCGAAATATAATCTACGCCAGTTGTTCCGTACGCAGCGAGGTTTTCTAATGTAATCCCGCCAGACGCCTCGGTGACAATCGGCTTTGGCACTAGCGAGACAAACTCGCGCACTTCCTCTGGAGTACGATTATCAAACATAATGACATCAGCCCCCGCCTCCACTGCTTCTAACACTTGCTCTTTCGTTTCTGTTTCCACTTCGATTTTGACCATATGACCAAGCTTTGCGCGCACCGCCCGTACCGCTTTCGTAATCGAACCGCAAAAAGCGATATGATTATCTTTAATCATGACACCGTCGTACAAACCAAAACGATGATTATAGCCTCCTCCGCATACAACGGCGTACTTTTCTAACATCCGTAAGCCCGGCGTTGTTTTTCGCGTGTCACAAATGCGCGTATGACTGCTGTTTAGTATCATTACCGCTTGATGTGTTAACGTAGCGATGCCGCTCATTCGCTGCAGCAAATTTAATATAACGCGCTCCCCTGTCAATAGCGGAATAACCGGCCCAGATACAACGGCAATCGTCTCCTCTTTTTTTACTTGTTCGCCATCACGTTTATAAAGCGTTACATCGATGCCTGGATGCAATAGACGATATCCTATAGTAATAATATCTGTCCCCGCTAACACCCCATCTTCCTTCGCCGTAAACGTTCCTGTCGCCCATTCATTCTCTGGAAAAATCATTTCGCTCGTAATATCGTGTTCACCAATATCTTCAATGAAAAATTGCTGCAATAGCTGTTGCAATTTGAGTGTATTCATCGTGTCCCTCCGCTCTTCCAGCAAATTGTTATACCGTTACGGTCAGCTCTTTTTTTGTCCGCCGAATACGCCGTTGTCTCCATTGTTCTCTCTCAAACGGATAATCGGTGCGATAATGCCCGCCCCGGCTTTCTGTACGCTCTAGCGCCGATGTTGTTATAAGCCAGCCGGTTAACAGCATATGAATAACCGTAATTTCCTCGATGGAAAAATCATCAAGCGAACCATTCGCAAAGTCAGACAACGGAAATTGTTCAAACCACTGTTTTGCACGTTGCAGGCCTTGTTCATGACGAACGATGCCCGCATATATTGACATGATGGTTTGAATGGTTGGTATTTCTGGTAAATCGTTCACGCCCCTTTTGATACTGTGTATATTATTTGTTTTTTTACGTAATGGTGTCGGCGGCGCTGTTTCTCTTCGGATCGCCTCTGCAGCGCGCGCTCCGAACACAATTCCCTCCAGCAGCGAATTGCTCGCCAACCGATTTGCCCCGTGAACACCTGTACATGCCACCTCTCCGACGGCATATAACTCTTGTATGGAAGTCTGTCCGCAATCATTAACCAAAACGCCGCCCATCAAAAAATGAGCGCCTGGCACAATCGGAAGCCTGCCTGTTTCCATATCAATACCATGTTCCGCGCATAGATTTGCCATCGTCGGAAATCGTTCGCGGTAACTCGGAATCGCTGAAATATCTAAATAGACACGATGTCCCTTGCTCATTTCGTCATGAATAGCACGGGCTACAATATCGCGGGGAGCCAAGTCTTTTAGTGGATGGACATGTTCCATCATTCTCCGCCCGTCTTCTGTCACTAACACCGCACCTTCGCCACGTACTGCTTCTGAAATTAAGCCAACCGCTTTCCCATCGACAAACAACATCGTCGGATGGAATTGGATAAATTCGACGTCGGCAATAACCGCGCCGGCGCGATAAGCTAATGCAATCCCATCCCCTGTAACCGTTGAAGCATTCGAAGAAAAAGCATACATCCCCGCGCATCCTCCCGCTGCGAGCACGACAGCGCTTGCATAATAGCACGAAATCTCTCCTAATTGATTTTTCGTCTTAATTCCGACGCAGCGGCCATTTTCAACAAGCAGTTCGATGACATACTCGCCCTCCACGATCGTCACGCGTCCCATTAACTTTTCTAACAAAAACGAGACGATCGTTCTCCCTGTTTGGTCTCCTCCTGCATGCAAAATCCGCCGTTTACTATGCGCCCCTTCCTGTCCAAGATGTAGGATGCCATCCTGATTGACATCGAATGACAATCCTGCATTTATTAATTCGCGAATTCGTTTTGGCCCCTCACGAACGAGCAGTTCAACCGCCTTTTCGTCATTATGATGACAGCCAGCAGTCATCGTATCATCAAAATGACAACGCCAATCATCCTCCTGTGAAACGGACGCAGCGACACCACCTTGTGCCAGCCATGAATTGCTTTCTTCTTTTTTTGTTTTTGTGAAAATCGTCACATTTTTATGTTCATGCAAATAATAGGCAGTGGTTAACGCCGCAATGCCGCTTCCGATGATAATAACTCCATTTTCTGGCATAAAATTGCCTCCTAATTTCATACTGTCTTGACACCTATATTTACATATATTTAAACTAATGACAAGAGTTTTGTTAACATTTTGTGAACAAAAGGAATGATTTTGATGATTTATCTTGACTATGCCGCTACAACACCGATGAGCAAAGAAGCGCTAAATGCCTATGTAGAAGCAGCTGACGCTTACTTTGGAAATGCAAGCAGTTTACACGATATCGGAAGCAATGCCGAACGACTGTTAACTATTTGCCGAAAAGAACTTGCGACGCTTATTGGCGGCGAGGAACGGGGTATTTATTTTACAAGCGGGGGAACAGAATCCAATATTCTTGCTATTCGTTCGCTTATTAACGCACATCGCCACCGCGGAAATCATCTCATAACAACCGAGATTGAACATGCTTCTCTTTATCATCTATTCCAACAATTAGAAAAAGAAGGATTTGAGGTCACTTATTTACCGGTTAACCGCTTTGGACAAATTGATATCAGTGATTTACAACGGGCGATTACACCAAAAACGATTCTCGCCTCCATTCAACACGCTAATTCAGAAATCGGAACAATACAGCCAATTGCCGAAATTGGACGGCTGCTTCGGCGTCATGGGGTAATCTTTCATAGCGATTGTGTCCAAACTTTTGGTAAAATACGAATTGATGTGAAAAAGATGTTTATCGACAGCCTTTCGATTTCTGCCCATAAAATTTACGGACCAAAAGGGGTCGGTGCGGTATATATTGACCCACGCATCCATTGGCAGCCATGTTTTCCTAACGCCACCCATGAAGATGGATTTCGTCCAGGGACAGTCAATGTGCCTGGAATCGCTTCTTTTATCACCGCAGCACAGCACATTTGCGAAAATATAGATGCCGAACAAACTCGTTTCGAGCAGCTGCGCCGTTACTTGCTGGCGCTTATTCGTGAAAAAAGCTTGCCTGTCACGGCAGAGGGACATCCTGACGTTCACCTGCCAAATATTATCGGTCTTTCTGTTCATGGAATCGAAGGCCAATATGTCATGCTGGAATGTAACCGTGATAACATCGCCATTTCCACTGGAAGTGCGTGTCAAATTGGAAAACAAGCTCCTTCGCGGACGATGTTGGCAGTTGGAAAATCTGTAGAAGAAGCAAAACAGTTTATACGTGTTTCATTCGGGAAATGGACGACGGAAAAAGACATTGACCAACTTGTGTCTTCCCTTGAGCGAATCAGTCAGCAAAGAAAGGAGTTTGAATGAATTGAAAGAAGAGAAAAAAATTCTCGGGGAAAAGCGGCGCCAGCTCATTTTGCAGTGGCTAAAAGAAAGCAAAAGGCCGATCACCGGCGCCGAGCTCGCCGCAAAAACAAACGTCAGCCGCCAAGTAATCGTGCAAGATATTTCACTATTAAAAGCGCGCAATGAACCGATTATCGCCACGAGCCAAGGATATTTATACTTGCCGCCAAACATTCCAGCACAAACATATACGCGCACCATCGCGTGCTTTCATACGCCTGAACAAACAAAAGAAGAATTATATATTCTCGTTGACCACGGCGTCACTGTCAAAGATGTGAAAATCGAGCATCCCGTATATGGGGATTTAACCGCTTCCGTGATGGTCAGCAATCGGCTGGAAGTCGATCAATTCATTCAAAAAATTGAAGAAACGAAGGCATCGTATTTGCTGCAGCTGACAGATGGCACTCATCTTCATACGATTGAAGCGGATTCGACCGCCAAGCTCGACGCTGCCTGTCATGCTCTCCAAAAAGCCGGGTTTCTCATTGAGTCGTAGAGATTCGCCCCTTACAATAATTTCGAAACAACTGAAAGGAAGAATGGTATGGGTTACATTGAAGAACTGCGCGCCCTTATCGGCCATCGCCCCGTCATTTTAGTTGGCGCACTGGCGATCATCAAAAATGAAAAAAACGAAGTATTGCTGCAAAAGCGCAGACAACCTAAAGGATATTGGGGGCTTCCAGGCGGATTAATGGAGCTTGGGGAATCGGCTGAGGAAACAGTAAGACGGGAAGTATGGGAAGAAACAGGACTCACCATCGGAAGCTGCCGGCTCCTCGATGTCCTTTCCGGACCAGGCACGTACGTGAAAGTTCCTAATGGAGATGAATTTTATGCCGTTACAATCGTGTATGAAACGAATGAATTTTCCGGAGAAATCCGCGCAAATCCTGAGGAATCATTAGATGTGAGGTTTTTTCCAATTAACGAGCTTCCAGAACAAATGATCCAAAGCCATTGCTGCGTCATAGAGAAACATATAAAGCCATCCCCGCCGCTATAGGTTAGGGATGGCTTATTTTTTATCGCAACCTCCTCCGCTAAGCGAAAATATAGGGAGAGAGGTTTATATAATATAATACGGATAACTCCCTAATACTTGCACGGTGCAATCGAGCGCTTCAAGCTCAGCGATCGCACCTGGAATTAACACTTCATCCATCTTTTGGTCAATATCGATGATAAAAAAGTAGTTTCCTAATCCCGTTTTGGCAGGGCGGGATTCGATTTTCGTTAAGTTTAATTTGCGCCACGCAAACGCGGACAGCACTTGGTGAAGAGCACCGGGCTGATCTTTCGGAAGCATCACCATCAATGTCGTTTTATCCCCAGCATACAGCGGCGAATCGATTTTCAGCGGTTCGTTTTGCTTGCGGACGATAATAAAACGGGTATGATTATAATCATAATCGTGAATATTTTCTTGCACGATCGTAAGCCCATATTCTTCGGCCGCCAGCCGGTTGGCAATCGCCGCAATCGGAAGGTGCGGACGTTCGCTGACGAATTTCGCAGCTGCACTTGTCGATGTCATATATACGTGCTTTGCTTTTTTTAAATTAGCGTGCAAAAATTTGTGACATTGCGCAATCGCATGTGAGTGGGAATAAATTTCTTTCACTTCCGTCCAATGATGCGCATGGTATGGGTGGACCATTAAATGCTGTTGAATGGGTGCGATAATTTCCCCAACGATTGGAAGCAATTGTTCATGAATTAAATAATCGAGCGTTAAATTAACCGAGCCTTCTAACGCATTTTCAAGCGGTACTACCCCAGCATCAATCTCTTCATTGCTTACCGCATCAATGCATTCTGGAATGGTATGGTATGGAATTTTTTCTGCGCGAGGAAACATCGTTGTTACCGCTAAATCGGTAAATGTTGCTTTTGGCCCTAAATAACCAATTTTCATTTTATTGCCTCTCCCTTACTTTAATACGCTCCCGAGCCAACAATTTCAACTTTTTCGATAAATTCAAGCCGCCGCAACTTCGCAAGCAGCTCCTCAATATCTTCTTTCATCTCGTTTGTGCTAATAGATAGAGTAACATTTGCACGACCTTGAAGCGGAATCGTCTGATGAATCGTCAGCACGTTGCAGCCTGCTGCCGCAACAACGCTAAGCAGTTGGGAAAGGGTGCCGGAGCGGTCTTCTAAATGAAAAAATAATGTAACAATACTTTCTTTCACTACCGCTTGAAACGGAAATACCGCGTCACGATACTTATAAAATATGCTCCGGCTGACATCCACTAACCGCACTGCTTCCGCGACAGAATCAACTTTTTTTCGCTCTAGCAATTCTTTTGCTAAAAGCACTTTTCGCATCGCTTCTGGCAATACGTCTTCACGAACTAAGTAAAATTTTTTATCCATCGTGCCTCCCTCCCCTGCCCCTTTAAGCGTTAATCAACAAACTCAAATTCATAATCCAAAAGCCTTACAATGTCTCCATCTTTCGCACCGCGCTCACGCAACGCATCATCGACCCCCATTGCCCGCAACTGTCGGGCGAAACGGCGAACGGATTCCTCTCTTGAAAAATCAGTCATTTTAAATAACTTTTCGACTTTTTCTCCAGATAGAATAAACGCTCCATCACTGCCTCTTGTAATCGTAAATGGCGGCTCCTCTTTTTCATACTTGTAGACGACGCGCTGAACCGCTGGCTCTTCCACTTCGTGAAGCGGGAATTCCGGCGTCGTTTCTAAAAGGTCGGCGATTGCAAATAGCAGTTCGCGCACCCCTTGTTTAGTCACCGCGGAAATCGGAAAGATCGGCACATCGTCCCCGATTTTTTCTCTAAACTTTTGCAAGTTTTCTTCGGCATTCGGCATATCCATTTTATTGGCAGCGATAATTTGCGGGCGTTCCGTTAACCGCAAATTGTATTGTTTTAACTCCTCGTTGATCACTAGGTAATCTTCGTACGGATCCCGCCCTTCTGTCGCCGCCATATCAATGACATGGACGATGACGCGCGTCCGTTCGATATGGCGCAAAAATTGATGGCCTAATCCGACGCCTTGATGGGCGCCTTCAATCAGCCCAGGCAAATCGGCCATGACAAAGCTTCTGCCATCATCCGTTTCGACCACGCCTAAATTAGGAACGAGCGTAGTGAAATGATATTCGGCAATTTTTGGCTTCGCCGCAGAAACGACGGACAGAAGCGTTGATTTTCCAACACTCGGAAAACCGACTAAGCCGACATCAGCGAGCAGTTTTAATTCGAGAATGACATTGCGTTCTTCTCCCGGCTCCCCGTTTTCCGCGATTTCCGGTGCAGGGTTTGCCGGCGTGGCAAAACGTGTATTTCCTCGTCCGCCGCGTCCGCCTTTTGCGACGACAAATCGTTGACCGTTTTCCGTTAAATCCGCTAATACTTGATTGGTGTCCGCATCGATGACAACCGTCCCCGGCGGTACTTTGACGATCAAATCTTCACCGTTTTTTCCGTGCTGATTTTTCGACATGCCATTTTCGCCTCTTGGCGCCTTAAAATGACGCTGATAACGAAAATCCATGAGCGTCCTTAATCCTTCGTCAACGACGAAGACAACGTCTCCGCCTTTTCCGCCATCACCGCCGGCAGGTCCGCCTTTTGGAACATATTTTTCACGGCGAAACGCAACCATTCCGTTGCCGCCGTCACCGCCTTTTACGTAAATTTTCACTTGGTCGACAAACATCTTGTTTTCCTCCGATCTATTCTTGATGCCATGACTGTTTATTATTTTGCACAAAAACCAGAAATAATAGTGTCTTATATAGGAACACGATCGTTTCTGTTCATATAAAAATAAGTAGCTTTTATTATATCTATTCAGTAAACCGCGGCCACCTGTTCCATCACGAATGCCGTCAAAGGATAATTTTTATAAGTACAGTCATCTCATTATTATGTATATCAAAAGATTCGAGATGGATCGCCGCTTGCTGTCGATGCTCACGAAGCCATTGAACAATGATATCCTTATCTTTTATCGTTCCGCTGTAATCAAAAAACAACTTTACTTCCTCGCTTAACACTTCAATGGAAATGCTCATATGATTTTCGTCATGCTTATCCGCTTGTTGTTCCATTAAATTCAAAAAATTGCTGCTCCATGTTGTTAAATCTTCGTCATAAGAGGATAAATCACATTCATCCCCAAGCACTTCATATTCTAATGAAATAAGCCGTGTTTGCCAATTATAAGTCATCATCCATTCCGCAAATTGTACCGCTTTTAAATTGGTAAGTTTCGTTTCCTGCTGCATATCGCCAATAATTTCATCAATAATTTCGTAAACTCGCTCTATTTTATTTAGCGTCAAATTCCCTTTAATAAGCTGAATTTTATTCAGCCAGTCGTGGCGGGAATGACGCAATACATCCACTATTCTCCATTGCTTTTCCATTCGTGTTCCACTATCCTCCACTATTTTTCCATCCGTAGCGTTCTATTCATCAATCACGCAACTTGATCGATCGTCCATTTATCTTTACTATAGCATTTTTCTACAAGAAACGTGAATGCTTTTTCACGCTTTTCTGAAAAAACAAAAAGAAAACTCTAACCAAGACAAGGTTAGAGTTTCTTTCTCATTTGCTTATGCTTCTTTGCTAACAGGATATACGCTTACTCTTTTGCGGTCACGGCCGAGACGTTCGAAACGAACGATGCCGTCAATTTTCGCATAAAGCGTATCATCGCCGCCGCGGCCAACGTTCAATCCTGGATGGATTTTCGTACCGCGTTGACGGTAAAGAATCGAACCGCCAGTGACGAATTGGCCGTCAGCGCGTTTTGCGCCAAGGCGTTTCGCAATGGAGTCACGTCCGTTTTTTGTCGAACCTACCCCTTTTTTCGATGCGAAAAATTGGAGATCTAGTCTTAGCATCTATGTCACCTCCCGCTATCGTTGAATAACGCGAATATATTCTCCGTAATCACGTTCTATCGTTTGTAAAGAAACGAGCATCGCTTCAAGGAGGAGCTGAACTTTCTCTGCCGTTGCTTCATTTTCAATAACAGGAAGCTCGCAGCGGAGATAGCCGCCATTTTCTCCTTGTGTAATATGCGGTTGAACGTTCGTTAACGCGATGATCGAATTGACCGCGCCAAACGACACTGCAGATGCTCCAGCACAAACGATATCTTGCCCATGGTTTGCAAAATTCGCATGTCCTTTTATCGTAAATGCGCGAATTTTGCCTTCCTTTGTGCGCTCAATTTCTACTTTAATCATCCCAAATGCCTTTATGCATTAATTTTTTCAATTACTACTTTTGTGTAAGGCTGACGGTGGCCTTGTTTGCGACGATAGTTCTTTTTCGCCTTATATTTGAAAACGATAATTTTCTTTTGACGGCCGTGTTTTTGTACTTTCGCCGTTACCGTTGCCCCTTCTACTGTAGGGTTGCCGATTTTTACTGTTTCGCCGCCTACGAATAATACTTTGTCAAACGTTACCGTTTCGCCTTCTTGGGCGTCGATTTTTTCGATGTAGATTTCTTGTCCTTCTTCTACTTTAATTTGTTTACCGCCAGTTTCGATAATTGCGTACATGAATTGCACCTCCCTATATAGACTCAGACTCGCCAGCGACAAGGCGGTTCGGGATGCCGAACGCTTTATAAACCCGCGCTGAGCGGTTGTAGTACGGGTGCTAAAAATACGTTGCACCGTCTTTTGTCCGTTTTCGCGAACGGTACAAAATTGTCTACAACACGTGAAATAGTACCATAATACAACTAGAACTGTCAATACATTTAACATTTTTCCCATGAAATCTCCCACCTCTAAAGGAATGGAGGTGGGAGAGGTTCATCAAATTCATTCATATATAAACAAGATTTCCCAGTTTCTCGTTTGATTGTTTTTCAGAAAAAAATACATGAAGCAACTCATTTTCATCCAATGTTACTCGCTCATGATTGCGCTTTGTAACAACAATAGAATGTTTCTGTCCACGGTAAAAGTTTTGCAGCACTTGAATAATCGTCTCTTCCTCAGAAACATGAATAGTCCGTAATTTCGCATAGCTTCCTCGTTTTCCGTAATAGCGCTCGAGTAAAAACCGCATCATCACATAATGGCGATGTCTCCACTCTTTCCATAACGAAATAAAGAGAAATATCATCATGATCCACAAATCAAATTGCTGCGGCTGCAACAATAGAACACTGCTGAAAAACAACATAAGTGCTACAAATGACAGAATGATCATTTTTTTATGCGCTTCACTAAAAGGAAAGTAGCGGGTTAATGCAAGGAATAGCAGCTTTCCCCCATCCAACGGCCAAATAGGCAGTAGATTAATAAAAAGAAGCGCGACATTGTAATGAGCAAATAAACTCCATCCTTCGTCCGTCATAAAACCCGCTTTCCATAAAAAAAACGCAATACCCATCAGCCAAAGGTGTTGCACTGGTCCAGCTAGCGTTACAATAAGTTCTTCATGAAACGGACGATTTCCGTGTTCCTCTACTTCGGCTACCCCCCCAAACGGAAGCAGTAAAATTTGTTTGATGCGCCATGAAAAAAAAGCAGCAGCAACAGCGTGTCCAAGCTCATGAATCAACACGATAAGAAATAAAAGAAACAATTGCTTAAAATGCGCGGTGATCACCGCAATACCACCAAACAGCCATAATAGCGGATGTATATGAATTTTTGTAAACAATGTGACATACTTACTCAAAGGAAATCACCTGAATCGGATCAATAAAATGATCTCCTTGTTTAATGGCAAAATAAAATACCGCCTTTGTTTGATCATGGCTGTTCGTCATCGCTGTTCCGACTTCCTTGCCCGTTTCTACAAAATCGTACAGTTTTACGGCAATCGTACCTAAGTTGCCATACCATGACTCGCTTCCATCTGCATGTTGAATGATTACGGTTTTCCCAAGCTTCTCCTTGGTGCCAGCAAATATAACGATTCCTTCATTCACTGCTTCCACTTTCGCATTGCTAGCTGTCTCTACCATAACCCCTTGACCGTTTTTCTTAAAACTTTCCAGAACTCGTCCTGATGCAGGAACGGCATATTGTTTTGGCATTGTTTTTGTTTGTTTTTCTGTAGGAATTAGCGCAAGCGGCTCGCCAAACTGCTTTTCATACCATTTTGAAACGGCAGCAAATTGAAATTCTTTCTCCATCGTATTTTTCACAAACTGACGGGCTGGCTCTAACGAATCAGATGGATTTTTAAATAAAATGGCTGTTACTAAAACAAGACAGGCGGAAAGAAGCATTTTCAAAATAAACGTTTCTTTGTTAAAGATTGGATGTTTCTCTTCATCAAATGGATAGCGATCATACGTCACTACTGGCTGACCGTATCGTTCTTCATCTGTGATCGCCCACAATTCCTGATGTGATGTCCCAAAATGCTGCCTTTCTTTTCTCCGTTTTTCAATTCGCTTACGAATTTCTCGAGCGCGTCGATTCATTATTCCTCACCATCCCTCCCAAACATAGTTTGTACTAGTTTATTAGACAACCTTGGAAGATATGATAAATAAAAAAATCCCTGCTATTTTGATCAGCAGGGATTAACGTACGCCAAATAATTTTTTAATTTTCGAGAAAATTCCTTTTTGCTCATCTTCCAGCGGCTGCAGCGGGATGGACTCTCCGAGAATTCTTCGCGCAATATTGCGATACGCAATCGATGCTTTGCTGTTCGGGTCAAGAACGATTGGCTCCCCTTTATTGGAAGCTTTGATGACGTTTTCATCATCGGCAATAATTCCTAATAAATCAATGGATAAGTGCATGACGATTTCGTCGACATCAAGCATGTCTCCGTTTTTTACCATATGGCTGCGAATGCGGTTAATGATAAGCCTTGGTGGCTTTATATGTTCCTCGTTTTCTAGTAAACCAATAATCCGGTCAGCATCACGCACTGCCGATACTTCCGGCGTTGTTACAACAATTGCTTCATCCGCTCCCGCCACGGCATTTCTATAACCTCGCTCAATACCTGCCGGGCAATCGATTAACACATAATCATAGTCTTGCTTTAACTCATCCACCAACTGTTTCATCTGCTCTGGAGTGACCGCGGATTTATCGCTTGTTTGCGCGGCAGGCAATAAATAGAGATGATCATCAAATCGTTTATCTTTTACTAACGCTTTTTGCACGGTGCAACGGCCTTCCACAACGTCAACCAGGTCATAAATAATGCGGTTTTCTAACCCCATTACAACATCGAGGTTACGCAACCCGATATCTGTATCCACAAGACAAACTCGCTTTCCAAGTATGGCCAGCGCTGTTCCAACGTTTGCAGTTGTTGTCGTTTTTCCGACGCCACCCTTGCCTGATGTAATGACGATAGCTTCTCCCACTGTTACACTCTCCCTTCTAACCGCGTCAAGTTCGGCCTCAAATGCATAAGCAGCTGCAAGCGATCCACAACAATTTGATTATGATCATCGATATATGCGCATTCCATTTCATTCCGCTCATCCGTTTTGTAATCGGGCGCCCGATTCATCACATCGCTGATTCGCAGTTGTGTTGGCTTCATAATGGATGCGGCGATGACCGCTTCTTTATTTCCGTAATATCCGGCATGAGCAATTCCCCGCAATGCTCCGAGAATAAAAATATTTCCGCCAGCAATAACGGTTCCTCCTGGATTGACGTCGCCAATTAATAAAAGATCTCCTTCTACGTGCAACACTTGACCCGAACGAACAATTTTTGAAACTGACACAATTTCCGTTTTCCGTTTCCACTCTAGCGCTTCTTTCTTCGTTATCACATTGCTTTCAATCGATTCGACGACCAAATTTTTTTTGCGGCGAATTAATGTGCGCAATTCTTCTTCTTGTTCCGGAGTTAAATAACGATTTCCAACTTTGAGATGAACAGAAACGAGCGGACCGTCCGATTCTGCCTTTTCGCTTACCGTTAGTTTTTCTTCCAGTTCTTTTAATAGATCATCATAGGAACACGTGTCATCGAGATGCAACGTTAGTCCATCTTTCGTCCCTTTAATCGTTATATATTGTTTTGGTTTCGTCACAACGTTCACCTCAACGAATAATTCTACAAAAAACATTCATTTTCCTTTTTTACTCTTCCCGCTCAAAACGTTTGATTTTTACTAACCATTGTTTCAATGGGTATGAAAGTAAAATAAGAAACACGGCATTTAACAACAACGTTGGCCATAATCTTTCAGAACAAAATGCTTCAAAAGGCATATCGGTTCTTCCAATGAGCAGTTGAATTCCATATACATATAATTCAAGAATGGTGATAGAAAGAAGACTAAGAAAACAAGCGATTAACCAATGTTGATAAAACACTTTCATCGCTTTCGATACTATGTAAGCGATTAAAGTAAATGCAAATGCATAAACCCCAAGCAATTCCGTATATACACAATCATAAAGCACGCCAAAAATAAACCCGTAAACCATCGCACGCGTTTTTCCTATATAAATAGTGGTAAAAACAAGAAAAACAAGAAAAAAGCGCGGTACAAAAAAATAATGCATATACAGCTCGTTCTTTGGCCACAAATCAACAAAAATGCTTTCACTAACAAAACATAAAACGGCAAGGAAAGGAAGCGCCCATTTTTTCATTTTGCTTCCTCCCTCTCCTCAAATGTCTCATCAATTTTTCTTTTTACAATAATCACGTCATCAATGTCATAAAAATTAGCTGCTGGTTTCACGTAAACCATTTTTGTCAACCCGTATTGATCTGGCACTACTTCCATCACTTCGCCAATGACAAGGCCTTTTGGGAAAATTCCGCCAAGTCCGGATGTTAACACTTTTTGTTTTTTCTTGATTTTTGCATCAAAAGGAATTTCTTTTAACAACAACGCTCTTCGTTTTTCATCATATCCTTCGATTAATCCAAAGACATTTTCCTTTCCTTGTACATATGCAGAAATTCGATTTTTTTGATCCGATGCACTCAACAATTGAATCGTGGAAGTAAATTGGGCGGCATGCTGCACTTTTCCTACTAGCCCTTCTGGTGTAATCACCGCCATATCTTTCTTTACACCATGCTGCTGGCCTTTATTGACGATGACCGTTTCTTGCCAACGGTCTGGGTTTCTTCCAATAACAGTCGCCTGAATTGGAACAAAATCACGCAAGCTTTCTTTTTTATTTAAAAGAGCACGAAGCCTTTCATTTTCTTTTTTCAATGTTTGCACTTGCGCTTCTAAGGATACATATTCCTCGAGGCGTTCTTTTAACAGCTTGTTTTCTTTATATGTATTCCTTATATCATTCACATTCTCAAAGAAGCCCGCAACGAGTTGTGCGGGCTTATGGAAAATTAGCTGGACAAAACCGGTTGTATCTTTTAAAAACTGCTCAGACCATGTCAGTTCATTGCGATCTTTTAAGGAAAAACCAATCAATGCCACGAGGATAATAATACTGACAAGCAATAAAATGAGCCGTTTGTTTAAAAAGAACTGTGGCATGATGTTGACACCCTCTTACCGTCAGCGATGGCTTCTCGCTTTGTTTTTAAATAAATCGATATGATCTAACGCTTTTCCTGTTCCAATTGCTACACAATCGAGCGGATTTTCAGCAACAATAACAGGCATATCCGTTTCTTTGCTGATGACTTTATCGAGATTGCGCAATAATGCGCCTCCGCCTGTAAGCACGATGCCGCGGTCCATAATATCGGCAGCTAATTCCGGCGGTGTCTTTTCTAACGTATTTTTTACGGAATCAACAATCGCATAAACCGTATCATGCAATGCTTCTGCAATTTCCTCTGCGCTAATTTCAATGGTCTTCGGAAGTCCTGTCAATAAGTCACGGCCACGGATTTCCATTTTTCCAATTCCTTCTGCATCCCCTGCCGAGCCGATTTCGACTTTAATCGCCTCCGCTGTCCGTTCGCCAATCATTAAATTATACGTTTTGCGGATATAGTGAATAATTGCCTCATCCATCTCGTCACCAGCGATGCGAATCGATTGGCTCGTGACGATGCCGCCGAGAGAAATAACCGCAACTTCTGTCGTACCACCGCCGATGTCAACGACCATGCTTCCCGTCGGTTCCCATACTGGAAGGTTTGCACCGATCGCTGCAGCAAACGGCTCTTCAATCGTATAGGCATCACGAGCTCCCGCCTGACGCGTCGCATCGATGACAGCGCGCTCTTCTACAGCGGTAATCCCATACGGTACACATACCATCACGTACGGTTTCCCTGCAAAAAATCCTTTATTTGTCGCTTGTTTAATGTAATGTTTCATCATCGTCGCCGTTGTCTCATAGTCGGCGATCACCCCGTCTTTCATCGGACGAAGTGCGACGACATTTCCAGGAGTCCGACCAATCATATTTTTCGCTTCATTACCGACAGCGACAATTTGTTTCGTATCTTTTTGCAACGCAACAACAGATGGTTCTCTAACAACAATTCCTTTTCCTTTTACATACACGAGCGTATTTGCTGTTCCTAAATCGATGCCAAGGTCTCTTGTCCCAAATCCAAACATACTCTATATCTTCCTTTCTGAAACGAAATGCTTTTATAACGATCCGCTAAATTTGTCGAATTTACCCATGTTGTTGTTTCAATGTTTTGTACGACACCGCCCAAAACATGATAAAAACTCATAGTTGTTATTATAACTTATTCGACAAAAAATGAGAACTACTACACATATCCTTTTTCTTTCAGACTAACGAATTTTTGATCACCAATAATGAGGTGGTCTAACAATTCAATCCCAATAATCCGACCGCATTCGGCAAGGCGTTTCGTCACATCAATATCTTCTCGACTTGGAGTTGGATCGCCGGAGGGATGATTATGCACACAAATAATCGAGGCAGCAGATCGCTTGATCGCTTCTTTAAACACTTCACGCGGATGAACGATAGAGGCGTTTAAACTGCCAATAAATATTGTTTTTCGATGAATCACTTGATTTTTTGTATTTAAATAAATAGCGACAAAATGTTCTTGGGACAAAAAACGCATATCTTCCATGACATATTTTGCTCCGTCTTCTGGGGAACGAATCACATATCTCTCATTGTAACTAAGTCGGCTAATTCGTCTGCCAAGCTCGATTGCCGCCAAAATTTGAACCGCCTTCGTTGTCCCAATTCCTTTAATGCTTGTTATTTCTTCAATCGTAGCATCTTTTAACAGCCGAAGTCCTTCAAAATGCTTAAGCAAGCGATGAGCAAGCTGCAATACCGATTCTTCCTTTGTTCCTGTCCGAAGCAAAATGGCAAGCAGCTCGTGATCAGCCAAACTTTCCGGACCAGAAGAAAGAAGCCGTTCACGTGGGCGGGCATCCTTTGGCACATCGCGAATCATAAACGTCATCGTATTTTATATTCACTCCTTTTTTTCTTTTTATCAACCGAAAAAAGTTACCAACCAAGGCGCTTCAGCTCACGCACTGTCCGTGACAACGGCAGCCCGACAACGTTAAAATAATCTCCCTCAATACGTTTGACAAATAAAGCAGCACGTCCCTGAATACCGTACGCTCCCGCTTTGTCCATCGGTTCTCCTGTCGCAATGTAATCGAAAATTTCTTCTTCTGTTAAATCCCAAAAAAACACCTTTGTCTTTTCCACAAACAATGATTGACCGTTTGGGGAAAGAATGGCTACTCCTGTTAGTACATGGTGTTCATTGCCTGACAACATGCGCAGCATGGCCGCTGCTTCTTCTTCTGTTTTCGGCTTTCCTAAAATGTTATCTTGATAAACGACGACCGTATCCGCCCCGATGACGTACGAATGAGGATAGTGATCGGCAACAGCTTTTGCTTTACGATAGGCAAGCAGCTGTACGGCTTGTTCCGGGGACTTGGCTTCATGAATTTGCTCATCAATGTGGCTAGCGAGGATTTGAAAGCGGAGGTTAGCTAATTCAAGCAGCTGTTTTCGACGAGGGGAACTTGAAGCTAAAATCAACTGTTTCATCCATATCACCCTTTTGCATTCGTTTCAAATCGGAAGATACACATGTATCGTACCAAATTTTGCGATTCAACACAATTTCTCAAAGTCGAAAAAACGCGAAAAAAAAAGAAGCCCGCTAGCTTCGCAATGGGAAAATGGCAATATACGATTTTAACGCTTTTAACAATTCTTGTTGCGTTTTCTGCAGCATCGCCTCTTGTTTACTTGTTTTATAAACAGTTAATGAATAATATGCTTTTTTTATGTGAGAAACGTATTGCTTTATATGATCGTCGTTAGGAACCGTTTTGGATATAAATTGTTGATAATCATTCTCTAGCTTTTTCCAATCATCTGTGTTTATATCTCCTTTTCCCAACAAAATAGCGGAAATAGCAGCCATTTGCGCGTATAACGTTTCTCCTGCTTTTATTACTGGCTTGCGTTGGTCGCTGTTATTTACAAACGATAGCGATTTTACGTATGTACTTTGTGCCTTCTGTTTATACAATTCATTTACCGCTTGCAATTGTTGTTTATCATTTGCAACACCAATAAACAAAGCAACTGGTTTTTCTCCAACAGCTACAACAGGAATGGAGGAAGATTGGAGTTTTTTGGCATAGGCAGCCGCTGCTTCTCGATCCGTAAATACTCCTGCTTGAATCACGCTGACCGTAAATGGAGAAATAGCAGCCTCATTAGCAGATTTCGTGGCTGGATTTGTCGAAGTTTTGGACTCTATCGGAATCGGCAGCGCCGTTTCCATCGTTTGCGGTGAATGAGTTTTTTGCTTTGGAATCACATTTAATACGATGAATCCAAAACATGTTCCAATAATGATCGCCATCGCGATTGAAAAAATAGCAGATTTAACCCGTGCGTTGAACGCGCCAGTAATTGGCGAGCGCTGTTTACGTTTCTTTTTCTTTTGTGGTTGGAAAGAAACAAATGCCCCTGACTCCGCCTCCTTTTCTTTTTCCAAAACACTCTCTATATGTTTCGGCTTATCCGTAGTAAACGGCTGCTCTTTTCCGTTAATTTTCACCGTAATTTTTTGCCCATGCTTGTCCATTATGTCACCATCCTTATTCTTTCATTTCTCGCCTATCTTATCATAAACAAAGAAAAAAAGAACAAGACATTTGTCGTCTTGTTCTCGGATAATTTCGGCAAATTTTGCTATTATCGGTCACGTATTTGCTGAACAGACAATGCTTCGACAGGAACTTCCGGCGATTGCTCCGAATAAGTGCACAGCTGTTCGCCATCCATTACTGCTGCGATGACGGTTGCCCCTCAGGAATGATTTCTGTTAGTGGATTCCGCTTTTTGCTCGGAGGGGGAACGTCTATTTGCGGCAGCATATTTTGCAATTTTGCTAATTTCGGATAATAAAATGCGCTGACCGTTACCGAATAGGTTAACGGATTCACTTCTGTATCTACCGATGTCAATTCCGGATTTCCAGTAAAAGACAGCGATTCAATCGACACAATGCGGTTAAGATTTTCAAGCGTCTGTAAAAAACGCTCAAGCTGATAGTATGACGGGGATTGCACCGTCAATTGCACCGTCACTTTTTTTAATCCGTCCGGCAGCCTAGAAGAAGATTGTTCTGTCTTTGATGATGCATCCGTTTTTTGCTGCTCTCCTGTTGCATTTTCCTCTTCATTAAAAGTCATGCTAGAAATCGTGCTGTCCGAAACTACTTCTGCTTTTTCCAGATCAAGTAATAGCTGTTCTGTAAGCGGCTTGACCGGTATCTTTTTTTGAAGCTCCACGACACTTTCCGGCAAACTGGACTTTTGTTTGGCAATCTCTGCTCTTGTAGCAGCCAATATTTTTTTCTCACTTGCCACCGTATTGTTTAACTCTTCAATTTGTTGGTAACGCGGATAAAGCATATAAAAATAAAGGCCGATAATTGCAGCGCCAAGAACTGTAAGCATAAGAACAAAAACGAAAAGCTGTCGTTTTGAGAAACGTACGGTCATGATTGTTTCTCCTTTTCTTCTAGCGCTTGTTTACGAATATGCATTTCATATTGCGCGAGATAACGCGGTACTACTTGTTCTTCGGTTGTCCCTTGTTCATCGCTTTTTTCGTTTGCATTCACCGCAGTAAGACTTTTCAGTTGCACATCGGCAATAAATTTTGCGTCCGACAGCCGTTTTAAATAATAGGCCGCTTGCTCGCTTGTATCAAATTGCACCGAAACCGTTACCGTTCCATCCTCAGCATAGGAAAAGTTCATGATAAATCCGCGTTCTGGGAGCAATTTCGTCATGTTGCGCAAAAGAGGCACCATTTTAAGCGGGTAATCTTTCGCCCATTGCACTGTTTTATCTAATTCTTCTATTTCTTTTACAGATTGCATATCCGCAAGCTTCTGCTGTTCGATCGCTTGAAGCGCCTGCGTCTGTTTCAGCTCTTTTTCTAGTGAGTCGATTTGCGTCTCCGCTCTGTCGATAAGAACATAAAAAACAGCCGCGGCAATCAAGACAATCGCAGTTATGATCACTGTGATAAAAAGAAAGACAACATTTTTCGGTTCTTTTTTTGGCAGTAAATTTATCTCAACGATCATCGTCATTTCCCTCTTTTAATCCAAGTCCCCATGCGAGATGATAGCGCACATCCACTGCACTTGCCATCGCAGCCGAAAGCTGTTCTACAGGAACGTCCAGCCGTTCTTGCAGCGCTTGATAAATATGGGACAAACGCGGATGATCCCCCATTAGAAATACACGGGTAATTTGCTGTTTTCCTTGATGGATGGAAAAGGAATAGAAGCTCATCATCCGTTCCATTTCTTTATATATATCTTCAAACGGATCAACGAGCTGTTGATCTTTCTCCATATTTATTTCTTCATACTGCTCCAGCAAAAGATGGCGCATAAAAACAGGTTTATGTTCATCAAATGCGCTAACATTGACAGAAGATTGATCAAACTGAATAAGCAAAATATGATCGTCTTTCTTCACTTGATCGGCCATATAAAAAAGACGATATGCACATAGTGGAGAAACATCAGCAGCTATCGGGCGAAGTTTTACATCTTCTAAAAGCTGCGCATAACTTAACACCGAATCTTCTGGAGCAGCGAATAACAAAACAGCGGTCGCTTCCTGCGTCTTTTCCAAAACAATGTAGTCAAACACCGGATTATCAAACGGCAACGGAATCGTTGTTCCTAATTCCATAAACAAATAACTGCGAATTTCATCTTCTTCCAAATCAGCAGGAAGCGGAATTCGACGAATAATAACGAAGGGATCTGGCACAATGAAACGAACGCGGCGTTTTTTTAATTTCCATTCATCAACACATTCTTCTAAAATCATTTCTAATGTCTCGCGATCGATGATTTTTCCGTCATGAATAATTCCTTTTGGAAGATGGTGCTCTCCCCATTTATGAACGGATAATGGGTCGTTTGGCTTTGTCTCTACATATCGAATGACATGGTCTTTTATTACTAGATTCGCGACTTTATGCCTTGGCTGAAACAGCGTAAACATATTCATGTTTTCCCCTCATATCAAAAGAAAATCATTTGCTTATACCATTCGACGATGTCTTGTCCAAAAAAATAGGCCGTTAATGACCCAAGAACGATCGCCGGACCGAACGGCATCGGCTCCCGGCGCCGGACTTTGCCAAGCGCCATGCCAATAAGCCCAATTACGGTTCCATAAAACGTGGAAAAAAAGAACGCAAGCAACACCGTTTTCCATCCAAGCACAAATCCAAGCAGCGCAAACAATTTAATATCGCCGCCGCCCATGCCGCCTTTGCTGATGACGGCAATGAGGAAAAGCAGCAAAAAGCCAGCCGCCGCGCCAACAAGCGCATCCCGCCATGGAATGAACGGAATAAACAGCCTCTCTAAAAGAAATATCGCCGCAAATACAAGCAGCACTTTATCGGGAATAATCATGTAGCGAATATCGGAAACAAAGATAATCATCAATAACGAAATGAGCGTCCAGCATACGATCAATTCTTTTGACCATCCCACCAAAAGCGGCGAAATCGTAAAAAGAATCGCTGTCGACAGCTCCACAAACGGATAAAGCAAAGAAATTCGCTTCCCGCATCCCCGGCACTTTCCGCCTTGCCACACGTATGACACAACAGGAATAAGTTCCCGCGCCGTAAGCTGCCGCTTGCAGCGCGGGCAATGCGAACGAGGAAACACAATCGACTCTCCCACCGGCACACGAAGACCAACAACGTTAAAAAACGAGCCGAGGAGGAGGGAGTATAAAAATATAACCAACATCATGTCTTTAAAACTATTTAAGTTTTACGTCGCTTCTTTCTAATTCATTAACATCTTTTTCACCATCAATATACTTAAAGCTACCATCTGAATCTACTAATTTAACTTTATATGTTAAGTTTTCACCACCAGTTTCTTTCTTATTATTACTATCTATCAATTTAGTTCTTTCTACTACCACCAAGCTTTTATCCGCATCATACTTTTTTGATTTTTTTCCTGGTGATTTCGGAATTTTTTCAAGATATCCTGCATCATATAGTTCTTTCATAGTAAACTCATTTTTATTTTCATCAAATCCTCCAGAAGATATTGCGAGCCTTGCAGCATTAGCTAATTGCTGTGCGTTCGCGATATGCGCATCTTTTTTCGAGTTGTCGATAATGGCGCCGATCGCCGTAATCGCAATTGCCGCGATAATCCCCAAAATGACGACGACGGCAAGCAATTCAATCAATGTGAGTCCTCGTTCGTTTTTCAAAAATCGTTTCATCATCGTAATACCCCTTTCCCTATTTTTTTGTGTTTATCACACTTTTTTCCTAACTATTTTACCACGATTTATAGATCTATGAGAATATATTCCTTACAATTTATCTTTACAATTTATCTTTTTTGCCGAGAAGACCCTCACCTCTAAGCGGAGCATAGGTGGGGGATGAATCGGCATTTTTTGTTTTTT
>NZ_QCWL01000001.1:2634429-2651447 GCF_003064505.1 Geobacillus sp. LYN3
TAGGTGGGGGATGAATCGGCATTTTTTGTTTTTTAGTAATCGTAATAGTTGAAAAACGTTCTTCTTCTGTCATAAAATATAAATAAATATACCGAACTTATGTTCTGTTAGAGGTGAAGAAAAGATGAAAAAAGCTTATTTTTCGAGAAGATTGTATAAATCCGAAATGGATATTCTTCATGTGACGGAAACATCTTATGCATTAGAGTTATTCCATCAAGCGAAACGTTTCGCCTTTCAAACACTGATCCGGGAAAAGCGATGGGGACGAAAATTAAATGAAGAAAGCCTGCATATCGTTGTGAAGAAAAAATACGGACTGAATGACTATTTTGCCAACAGTGCCGTCCGAGAAGCAAATGCTCTTTTCTCCTCTCTAATGGAATTAAATAAAATACATGTTCAACAGACAGAAGAAAAAATAAAAGATGTGAAGAAAAAACTGAAAACAGAACGAACCAAACTTACGAAATTACGCAAAATCAAAGAAAGTTGTATCAAAGGAAACTTACGTTTTCCAAAAAACACAAACTTTGTTTTGCATAAAAGCGGAATCATTTCTTTAGGATTAAAAGACCGTTCTTTCATTTGGATGAACACATATCTTTTTGAACATTGCTATCTCGATGTAGAAATCAAACGAACCAAAGCCAAAATTGGCCGTTTAACCCATCGTTTGTATCGATTAGAACAAAAGAAAACGAAATTAAAAGAGTATATCCCAAGTGTCGTGTTCGGAGGCAAAAAGTTGTTTAAACAGCAATTTACGAAAGAAGAATTTATAAAGGACCACGAATCTTGGAGAAAACTCTTTTTAGCTGCGCGAAATAAAGAAATGATCATCTCCGGCCGGAAAGATGCCGGTTCTGGAAACTTTGTATTCCATTATAATCGAGAAACCAATGAACTACATATGACCTCTGTAACAGGAAAGGTAATCACTTTTCCTGAAGTGGTGTTTCCATACGGGCAAGAGATCGTAAATAAAGCGGTGACAGATCAAATCCAATGTAAAAACAAAAAAGAGTATGGTAAACCGATTTCTTGGTCGATCGAAGATCACGGGGAATACTATATTATCAAATGTTTGGTGGATGTAGAATCGAATCCATATATTCATTTTTCTACCTCTGACGGAGTGATCGGAGTAGATTGCAATTACAATCACATTGCTTGGACAAATGTTTCGAAAGACGGAAACTTTTTGGAAAGTGGAAAATTAACGTTTTCGATAGAAGGGAAAACTTCGGGCCAGATTACAAAAATCATGGAAGCAGAAGCCATTGCTTTAGTGGATATTGCGGTTCGAAAGAAAAAACCTATTGTTTTGGAAAAGTTGGATACCACCTTATCCAAAACAGGGAATCGATACGGCAACAAAAAAGCAAATCGAATGAAGAGTATGTTCGCGTATCGAAAAATGATACAAGCGATCAAAAGCCGTGCCGACAAAATGGGAGTTGCTGTTATAGAAGTGAATCCGGCTTTTACTTCTGTCTCTGGGAAACTGAAATATATGCGCAAATTCGGTATCTCTATCCACCAAGCAGCTGCATTTACGATTGGCCGTCGAGGATTAGGATATAAAGAAAAAACTCCAAAGGTGCTGAAAAAATATATCCCGAAAAATACTTCGCATCATTGGAAGCATTGGTCTATTTTAGATAAAAAGTTTTCTGTTCGGACACATACGCTGTATCATCTTTTCAATGTGAACCAACCACACCAAGGAATAGATGTATTTCACCCATCGTTGTTAGAAGAAGAAAAACGTCAATTAATAAAAGCTTTATCGTAATAAACTATTAGAATATCATTATTTCTTGAAGTTTTAGAACAGAAGAACGCATTGTACCAGTCTCTTACTCTCGTCACCGGAGCAGATGGCGATTCTAGGAGCTGGGTGCATTGCAATGCGTTCTTTGGATGCCATACGAATGGAAGATGGTGTACCTTCTATATGTGCTTTCATAGGCATATAGCTGGTCGTCCCGAAAGGATACTTCGGACATCTTGTATGGCTACTCCTCTCGTTGAACGGAGGGGGGTCTTGGAACCTTTGAGCAACTATGGCCAGAGGAAACAAGAATCCCCCACTTCCACCGGCATTAGCCGGTAAGTGGGGGTAGTTCAATGTTGAATATGGTTGAAAATATCGTACATCGGCACGATAATCGAGGTGACAATCGTCCCGACGACTCCTGCTAAAAGCACGATCATGATTGGTTCGATCAGCGACTTTAGCCGTTCGACGCCGGCGTCCACTTCCGCTTCGTAAAAGTCGGCGACTTTGGAAAGCATCGCATCGAGTGATCCCGTTTCTTCGCCGATCGTAATCATTTGCGTCACAAGCGGCGGAAACGCCCAATGCTTTTTCATCGGTTCGGCAAGCGATTGGCCCCGTTCAAGCGAATCGCGCGCCTGCCTCATTACTTTGGCAATGACTTCATTTTCGACGACGTTTTCTACGATCGACAATGCTTGCAAAATCGGAACAGAGCTGGAAAACAACGAACTTAACGTCCGCGTCATGCGCGCTAATGCCGCCTTTTGCACGAGCTTTCCGAAAATAGGGATGCGCATTGCGGCATAGTCAAGGTAATATTTTGTTTTCTTTTGTTTTTTCATGAATAAAAACAAAACATATATCGCTATGAACACAATGACAACGAGCCACCAATACGTTTGCATCACTTCGCTTGCGCGCAACACGAACTTGGTGATCGTCGGCAGTTCGGCATGAAAGT
Organism: Geobacillus sp. LYN3; assembly: GCF_003064505.1. NCBI lineage: Bacteria > Bacillati > Bacillota > Bacilli > Caryophanales > Anoxybacillaceae > Geobacillus > Geobacillus sp. LYN3. The sequence continues at coordinate 2,637,177 of NZ_QCWL01000001.1, forward strand.
CAGCAAACATCTCGACAAATGTCGGGACGACGGAAACAAGCAAAAAAATGACGACCGCAACGGCAATAATGGCTACCGCTATTGGATAGGCAAGCGCTGAGACTATTTTTTGTTTTGTGCGGTGGATCTTTTCAAAGTGATCGGCAAGCCGCTCTAACGTTTCATCCATATTTCCGCCCGCTTCTCCCGCTTTTACCATGTTCACAAATATCGACGGAAATATACGCGGATGCTTCGCCGCGGCAGCAGATAGCGGATTTCCGGCGCGGAGCGATTCTTCCACTTCCATCAGCGCTTTTTTCAGCGCCTTGCTTTCGGTTTGTTCCGCTAAAATGCGGGTGGAGTCAACAATCGAGACCCCCGCCTTTATCAATGTCGCGAACTGCCGCAAAAAAATGACAAAATCTTGGAGCTTCACCGCTTTTCCAAATGTTATTTCTTTGGTGAGTAACGTTTGCGGCACTTCGGCAATTTCGATGACTTTAATTCCTTTTTGCCGCAATTTCATGACCGCGTCCCGCTTGGACTCGCTGACAATCGTTCCTGTTTGCTTTCGCCCCTTTATATTCCGGCCTTCATATTTAAACTGAGGCATACGAATCGCCACGCTCCTGTGCAAGATAAGGTTCAGCCGCATCGCGAAGGATCAGCCCGGCTTGCATTAACTCTTTAATACTCATCGCCAGCGTATGCATGCCAAGGGAGCGGCTTGTTTGCATAACGTTAATGATTTGATGGACTTTTTCGTTGCGAATTAAATTGGCGACTGCCGTGTTATTAATTAAAATTTCCGTGGCAGCGACCCGTCCTGTTTTTTGCGGTGTTGGAAAAAGACGCTGAGAAATAATCGCGACAAGAACGGACGCGAGCTGAATGCGAATTTGCGATTGTTGGGCGAGCGGAAACACGTCAATAATCCGATCGATTGTCGCCGGCGCGCTCGATGTATGTAATGTGCCAAGAACGAGATGCCCCGTTTCCGCCGCCGTAATGGCGGTATGAATCGTTTCCAAATCGCGCATTTCCCCGACTAAAATAACATCGGGATCTTGACGAAGCGCCGCGCGCAAACCGTTGGCAAAATTGTTCGTGTCAAAGCCGACTTCACGCTGGTCAATAATGCAGCTTCCGTGCTTGTGCAAATATTCGATAGGATCCTCAAGCGTAATAATATGTTTCCGCATCGTTTTGTTCATATAGTCGATCATCGCCGCAAGCGTCGTTGATTTTCCGCTTCCCGTCGGACCTGTTACTAACACAAGCCCGTGCGGTTTTTGCGCGATCTGTTTTAATATTTCAGGAAGACGCAGTTCATCAATTGTTGGAATTTTTGTCGGTATAATGCGGATGGCGAGCGACACACATGACCGCTGTTTATACGTATTGATGCGGAAGCGGGAAACGCCTGGAATCCCGTACGAAAAATCCAATTCTCCTTTTTCTTGAAATTGCGGCCATAGGCTAGACGGAATGATCGCTTTTGCCATTTCTTCCGTATCTTCCGGCCGCAAAATGTCTTGGCCATACCTTTTTAATTCGCCATTGATGCGAAAAATCGGCGGCACCCCGACCGTTAAATGAACATCAGAAGCTTTTAGTTCAAACGCGGCACGTAAAAGAGCGTCCAATCTTTGCTTCATTTTTTCTCACCTTTAACTTAAAATCGCCACTTTCAATACTTCTTCTAGCGTCGTTAGCCCTTGTTTTACTTTTAATAATCCGTCATCAATCAAAAAAATCATTCGGTTTTTAATGGCAAGCTCGCGCAATTTCGAAAATGGCTCTTTATTTAAAATCACGCGGCGCATCTCATCGGTCATCACAAGCAGTTCATGAATGGCGATTCGTCCTTTATAACCTGTCATATTGCATGTTGGGCAGCCGCGGCCGCGAACGAGCTTATCGATTTTCATGCCGCGGCTGGCAAAAATTTCGATTTCCCTCTTTGTCGGCTCCTGCTCTTCTTGACAATCGCGGCAGACGCGGCGAACGAGCCGCTGAGAAACAACGCCGGCTAAAGAGGCGGCCACAAGAAACGGCTCAATTCCCATATCAATCAAGCGCGTGATCGTGCTTAGCGCGTCGTTTGTATGAAGAGTACTTAACACCAAATGACCAGTTAATGACGCGCGAATCGCAACTTCTGCCGTTTCACGGTCGCGAATTTCTCCGACCATAATAATGTTTGGATCTTGTCGCAAAATGGAGCGCAATCCTTGCGCAAACGTCAATCCGACATTTGGATTGACTTGAATTTGATTGACGCCTTCAATTTCATATTCGACCGGGTCTTCGATCGTAATAATATTGACTTCTTCGCTGTTTAAATGGTTTAGCGCCGCATATAGCGTCGATGATTTCCCCGCCCCAGTCGGTCCAGTGATCAGCACAATTCCGGTTGGTCTCTCAATCAGTTCAATAAACCGCTGTAAATTCAATTGATTAAATCCGAGCTTATGAATATCATTTAATGCCGCCCCTAAATCAAGGACGCGCATCACAATTTTTTCACCGTAAACCGTCGGCAATGTGGAAACGCGCAAATCCACCGGATGAAAATCGATATTCATCTTAATTCTTCCATCTTGCGGAATGCGATGTTCGGTAATATCCATATTCGCTAAAATTTTAATTCTAGCTGTCAGCATGCTTTGCATATGTTTTGGAAGCGCGCGGTCTGTCCGCAACATACCGTCGATGCGATAACGGACAAGCACTTTCGTTTCCTGTGGATCAATATGAATATCGCTTGCCCGCTGTTCAACGGCGAGCTGCAAAATTTGGTTAACAAGCCGGACAATCGGAGAATCCTCTTCGGTTATTCGTTCCTCTTCGACCGTTTCCGTTGCGGGAGCCATTTGCAAAAAATCTTCTACCGATTCATCCATGTCGTAATACTTATTAATGGCGCGCAAAATATCATCTTTCGAGGCAATCGCCGTTTCAATATGGAACCCTGTCGAAAGGCGCAAATCATCAATGACAAAAAAGTCCATCGGGTCCGCCATTGCCACAAACAAGCGTTCTCCCTCAATTTTTAAAGGCATCACCATATGCCGCTTGGCAAATTCTTTTGAAATGAGATTTGTCACCTTTGGATCGATCGGATAGCGATATAAACTGACATGCGGGATGCCTAACTGAAATTCAAGCACTTCAATTAATTGCTGTTCCGTAATATACCCACGTTGTAAGAGCGCATCGCCCAGCTTTTGACCGGGAGCTTTTTCTTTTAACGCTTCCTCCAGCTGTTCCTCCGTAATGAGCCCCGCTTCCACTAATAAATCTCCTAAACGTTTCCGCTCTTGTTTTTTCTTCATCGTTCATCCCTGCTTTTCATTATCATCATTGTTCTGTTTGCCGTCCGCATCATTTGTTGTGGAAGGCGCTTTTTCTTTTTCCGGCTGCTTTTCTTCAGATTGCCCGTTGTTTCCCTCTTTGCTTTTATTCGTTTGTTCATCGTTTTTCTGATTATTGTCTGCTTGCTTTTCATCAACCGCCGACGGTTCGGACGTGGATGCATCCGGCTGGGTGTCTCCTAGTTCCAAACCGCGAAGTTCAATGTTGTACGATGGCGGATAAAAGTCTTCGGCAATCGTTTCCACATGTACAAGATGGTTTTCATCATACGTTTCCCTTTTCACTTTGACAAGCATTCCTCTTTTTCCACTTTGCTTTAATTGACGTTCCCCTGGACGAAGGAGAGGGCTATATTGAACAACCGTCCTCGGTTTGAAATATTCGATATCTCCAACTTTCACCACATACTTATAGACAAATGGCAGTCCGAAAAGCGTGACATGCAAACGGTTTTTTTCTACCCGGAACTTTAGCGTATAAGCAGTGGTATTCGGATTATAAAACTGCAAATCACGATTGCCGCCGTCTACTTTTGCTTCATAGCCAATCGTTATTCCATCAGGAAGTTCGCGGCTTGTATGCCGCTCCAATACCGTAAAATTCGTCGGCAAAATCGTTTGATAAATCGCTGATGCAATCATGCTCATCTCTTCGGAAGAAAGCGACCCGCTCGTCTCCTTGACATATGCCGCAAGCGAAAAAATGCTTTTTCCTTTAATTTCAATGGTCGGATTGGCAGAAATCCATTCAAGCAATGGCGCTGGCCTTTTCCCCAATTTCAGTGTCGCCGCGCTCACTTGCTGTTCCGTTTCATCGGAACGGGAAACATATGCCGCAAGATCAAGCGGCTGGGACGGTATCTGTAAACTGGCTGCGATATTCGTTACATCATTTTGTAATTTTTCGAGATTAATAGAAGAAGCGAGCGGCGGGGGAAGCAGTGTTTTTATTGTTTTAGAAAATTCTTGCACATCGAATTGGACAAGAAGCTGGGACGGCCGCCCTGACACTATTTGCCTTGCGCTTTGTTCGATTTGGAACGTAAACAGGGATGTAGGAATCTCTCCTTTTTTTTCTTGATACACAACGGGAATCGTCGCATCTGCCTTCCATTCATTCACTTTTTTCGCGATTTCCGCCAGCGCTTCTTGTTTGGATTTATTCGCAACAGAAATAGGCCCAACCATCGTTCCTGCGGGCAGGCGGTCTGTCTCTCCCAAAAACGTTTCGTAGGCTAAAACGCCAATTTGCGAAAAGCTGATCAAATAAATCGTACAAACCGCTATGACGAAAAACAACTTTACCGCAGCAATCTGTCTCACCGCCTACCTTCCCCCTTTTGCTTATGCCTCTACGTTCATTGATATATCAACGATCACGCTTGGTCCTTCTTCCTGTGCTTTTTGAATATGTTCTTCTGTCAAAATGGTACCAGCTTCAATGAATTTATTCCCGTTTTTATCAAAAATATCTTTTGTCACACGTTTGCCCTTCAAAAGCTCCACTTGCTTTTCGCGCAGCGCTTGAAGCGCTTCTCTGTTTTCCGCTTCTTCCACCATCGTTTCGATATTGGCATGCCAATCATGCACATCATGGGCCAATTCAGTCGATGTTTGTTCATTTCGCGAAACATTTTCCGCCATTTCCTCGTCTTTTTGATCTTTTGCAGAAACGAGCAAATGTGCCTCATCAAGCAAAGAAGATGGCGCATTGTCATGGACAACTAAAATATCTTTTCCATATGTTAATATAAATTCCGATGATAACACTGCCTGACGGTCACCGACGTGCAATTCAATGCCAATAATTTCTCCCGTTTCTTCATCGACAAAAAATTCGGTTACCTCACCTAGCAGCTGTCCTTTTCTCGTCATCGCTTTCGTGTTTTTGATGCGAATTTGTTTATTGACAAGCTGATTGGCAATCGGAATTTCCGATAAATCAATAATATCGTGAGAGCTTTCCACCGTTACGGCAAATTCGCCGATACCGACCACTTTTTTAAACGGGATCGCTTTTAAGCTTAACTGAACATCTTCTCGTTCAACCGTGAGAAAATCAACGGATCCTTTCTCTGGATTAATGACTAACGTTTTTACGGTTCCTATTTGCGTGCCATCAGAAATACTAATAATTGGAAGGCTGATGATTTGTGCACTATTTTTCATATTTTCACCACACCTGTTCTTTATAATTTCTGTAATGTATGTGTAAGAAATTGAATTTCCTCTTGTATGATTGGATAGGAGCGAAATTTTTCTTTCAGCTCGGCAAGCAACGATGCAAGTTTACCGTATTGTTTCTCTAATAAATAATGTTCCATTAACAAACACGCAAACACGTAATAGTCATAATCGGGTAACGGGGTTTGCAAACATTGAATAATACGTTGTTCATATTCTAATGGATCTATATGCTTGCGGTTTAACTGAAGCTCAGTAACTATGGTTTGCAAAATTTCGGACTGAACCGGCCTAGTAGCAGTGAGACTTTCTGATAGACTAACATCGTTTTCCTTGGTAGAAACGGCTTGCTCTTTAGCGCCCAAATCACTCTCATTCTCTTGTGGCCGTTCATTGTCATTCCATCCCGCTATTTGCGCCTCTTGTGCTTTTCCATCTAATTTTTCCTGCAGCATCTTTTCGTTTTCCAAAGAGAATGATTGTTTTGCCTGTGAAGAAATAGCTTCCTTTGATTCCGTTTTCTCGGAAAGAATATCGTCCCATTCGAAACTATCCGGTTCTATTTCTGCCGCCTGTTCATTCTCTTCCATTGCTGAAGGCTGCGTCAGCATGCTCCAATCTTCTGGTGAAATATGTAATCGATTCTCTTCGCCATCGCGCGCTGCCATCACTTGTGTGCCATCGGACACAACAACCAAATTTTCTTCCATTTCTGGCGTTATGGTAGGAGGCAACTCATCAAACGGCATATCCGTATTTCGTTCGATATTTATTTCCATTTCCAACGGCCATTCATTGAAATTGTCCGTCTCATTTATATTGTCATTTTCCACTGTCTCCCATGGGAGATCACTTTCGGACATATCCTCGTCCTGCTTTTCATCTGTGGCCACAGTAGGCGGCAGCTCGCTTATTTCCACCATTTCGCTTTGTTCAGGGTTCTTTTCATTTTCCCATGGAAATTCCTGTTTTGCCGTTGTTTCGATTTGTTCGATTTGCTCTATATCGGCAGCGATCTCCAATGGAAGCTCATCGACCGTAATGATTTCATCTTGCTCTACTTCCGTGCTTTTTTGTGAAACATTTTGCGGCACTATTTCTTCATTGACTCGCACTGCTTCTTCATCATTCAACACGTCCGTATTTTCGCTAAGTTCATCTTGGTCTTCGAATTCATCCTCGTCCATTTTGTTTGCTGCATAAAAAACATGTGCAAATTGGCGATGAAGCAAATATGTCACCGCAGCCATAAGCAACCCTAATAATAGAGCAAGCTTCCACATCGGAAAGAAGGACTTTGCTACTAAGGCAAGAAGTGAAAGCAACAAAGCAATGATGAGTGCTACGATTTTCCCACTCCAACTTAATCCAACAGGAAGAATAAGTAAAATCGGAATGGCAAGGATAAAAGCAATGATGGTAAATATAACGTGCTTCAATGTTTCACCCCGTTTCCCCGCACCATTATACAAGACAATTTTCCTAAAATTCGGCTCTAACTTATTGTATAATAAAGTTAAATATTTGGAAAGAAGGGCATGACCAATGGAGGAAAAGAATTTTTTAGCACGCCTCTCTTCAAAAGGCTTCACCTTATTGGAAGTGCTAGCATCCATCACCATTTTGTCCATCGTCGCAATAGGAATGTTTTCCTTTTTTACGAACGCCATGCAATATACGACATACAATCAAGACAAAACGGTCGCCATCAACATTGCCCGCGGCGTATTGGCGTATATGGAGCGTCTTGATTTTACAGCATTAAAACAATACGTTGACAACGAAATACATAATACGGACAAACCGTTTGCCCAAATGGATGCTTCCCATTGCAATTTGCCGCTGTTTGGCGACAAACAAGTTTGTGAGGCGATTCTTCGGCCGACCATCAATAACGTTACGTATGATGAAACACGCATCCATGTGTTCCTCATTCCTTATAATGACAGTGAAGTGTGGGACAAATTGCAAAAATCTCCTCCGGAAGAATTTCCGGCATCTTTAAAAAAACAAATTAGCGAAGAGAGGATAAAAAATCCAGATCCAAAATTACAAGACTATTTGCTGAAAATTTATGTGATTGTCCGCTGGGGAGATCAAGTCGATGATTCGGAATGGCTAGAAGGTGTGATTGCTGATGAAACGATACGTTAATAACGCGAAAGGATTATCGCTTGTGGAACTGTTGGCGGCAATTACAATCTCTTCGCTTATACTCGCTTCCATCTATGGAGTGTTCTTCAGCGGACTTAACGCGTACAAACGAATCCATATCGAAAATCAACTGCGCAGCGAAGCCGATTATATTGTCGCCACCATTATGAATAAACTTTACGCGTTTGCGCCGGACGGGATCGAGATGGATCAAGGCGAAACGACAAATGCACAAATCATATTTGTAAACGATAAACGAAAAGATATCGATCCTTATCTCGGCTTTGTTGAAGAAAAACCAGAACCAACTCCTGAAACGCTTACCGTTGCCTTGCAGGATGGCTCGATTGCCATCGATGGCGAACGGCTGCATTCGGATCGTTTAAAAATTGTTACAGAAGAATCCGGGTTTTCCTGCACCTGCGCCAAACAAGAAGAAAAGATTTGCCGCAGCGGCGTCGTTACCATTAAGCTTGCCGTCCAAGACCGCTACCATGATTCAGGAGATTTGCTGCATGTCAAACCGTTTACATTAAAGACGGAATTCGGCTTTTAAAGGAGAGAGGCAAATGAACGAAAAAGGATATAGTTTAGTAGTCACGCTTCTGATTATCACTATTTTTTTCATTCTTGGCTTAACTATTTTATCTGTTGCGATTTACCAAGCGCGATTTACGGAAGTGCGCGTGGAAGATGTGGAATCGTTTCATGAAGCGACAAAAGCGATCGAAGAAACGATTGCGGAAATGAAGGTGAAGGTTGAAAATCTTCAATTATCCACTCCTGCACTGCTTGATGCGGATTTAGGCAACGTCCAATCAGGATTTATTCAGCAATTAATGGAACGATATGGGGTATCGATTCAAGATATTACAGAAAATAAAGAAATTGATCGCAACAAGCTATTTACGCGCGTTTATGTGATTTCTAAAGCCGCAGGAAAACGGACGGTATCGCGCCAAGTTATTGTCGCTAGCACGCCCAGCTTTTTAAAATATGCCCTTGGTTCGCAAGAAAATGTTGTTTTAAACGGCGGGGCATATATTGAGGGAAATATTTACGCCGGAAAAAACGCTTATATGACAAATGTCGCCAATTACATCGACTTCGATAATAACGAATACATGGAACCAACGTCATTCCCAACAAGCAAAAATAGTGTATTGTTTGTCAATGAAAGTTATAATTCTTGTAATCATGAAAAAGCCCCTTGTTATGAGTTTGTTGGCGAACGTTTTTTAATGAGTAAAGAAAATTATTCTGACGAGCGTCAACCCCAAGATCTTTCCATTCAAAAAGAACGCGAGGAATTTATTGATGTGAATTTCGAATGGACCGTAAAAGATAAGTTGTTAAACGCGGCGGGAATAGGAACATTTGACCAAAAGCAGAATTATAATGATTATATCCAAAAAAGCATCAACGAACTTTTCGATAAACTGAAACTGGAAGGTAGATTTGACAATGTTGACTTTGAGAGCGTTTCGGAACTGCAAAAAAAAATCGATTCAACCGATCAATCAATTATTCTTCGACCTAAAGACTCTTCGGAAATTTCCCTTGACGGCGGAGTGCTTGATTTACAAAAAAAATGGCTGATTATCGATGGCGATCTAGTTTTAAAGGTCAACAAACCGATAACAATAAAAGAGGGAAATATTATTGTATTCGGCGATTTGAAAATTTTCGGCATCGGCAAAGATAAAAAGAATAAAAATATAGATCTAGATTCAACGGTTTACGTCTTTGGACAGCGTGATCTAAACGTCCCTGGACGCACATGGATTTACAACGCTAATATTAACATTACCGATGATAAAGATGATAAAGATGATGATAAAGTAGTCGTGCTTCTTTCGAGAGGGCCGTTGGAAATCGCGCGAATCAACGAGTTTGAAAACAACTTTTCTCAAACGCCGAACTTAAAAGGATACTTTTATACTGAAAGCAACGCGACTGTCTATGCTGTCGGTTCATACATCAACATTGAAGGCGGCTTGTTTGCGCGCGGCGACACGTCAAGCACAGCACCGGACTTTGACGTCTCCGGGCTTGTCATCAACGCCTATCGCGGACAAGTCGATCGGCCAAATCGTCTTTCCTTCACCCAGTCAAACGATATTGAACAGTCCCGCTTTGTCATCCGCCATGATAAATCGGTATTTATCAATCGCGGGGAAGGATTGCCGTTTGTAGACAAGCTGTCTCTTGTCGTTGACAAATTAATCGTAAAGTAATAAAGAAAGCAAAAAAGAAAGGATGCCTAAAGCGAATGTTTAGGCATCCTTTTTATTTTACCATCTATTCTTTCCGCTTTCTCCATCGCTTCCTGAAGACGATTTCTCTTGGACAATCACCGTGATTGAATCTTTAATTTCCTGTCCATCCCTTGTTTTCGCTTTGGCAATCGCGGTAATCGTTGAATATCCAACATCTTTGGCTACGATATACCATTTTCCTTGCTGCGGGCGCACTTCGACATATTCCGGAGCGGATGATTGTACAGAGTCAAGGCGTTTATCTGTCGCATTGCTTGGAATAAAGGTTAATTGCGATTCGATGTCAAGCTCTTGGCCTACCGTCATATATAAAACTTCCTGTTGGAAACGAATCGCTTCTAATGGAACAAATGGATCGATCACCGTAATCGTCGCCGTCGCCGAAACGTTGCTTCCATCCATTGCCCGTACCGTAATCTTAACTGTTCCCGGATTTTTGGCAGTAACTTTTCCGTCCTCCACTTCCGCGACATCCGGATTGCTGGAAATCCACTCCAATGTTTGGTTTGTCGCGTCGCTTGGCTCGATCGTTACCGGAATCGTCTGCGTTTCGCCGATTTCCATCGTTTGTTTATAGTTTCCTAATGTTAATTGGCGAATGAGCTTAATATACGTAAGCGATACAGTGGTAATGCCGTCTCCTTTTGTCAATCCTCCTGTCGCCTTAATGGATATGGTCGACGTTCCATCCCAAGTGATCGGAATTTCATATGGTGAATCGAGCGGCTTCCAAGCGCTATCTTGCTTTGGATTTTCAACTTTATATTCATACGTGACTCCTTCTCCTGCGACGCGCCCTGTTACTTTAACGGTTACCGGCTTGGTAACAGTCGCGCCGCTTGCGATTGGCTGGCCGTCTTCAGCTATAATTGTTACGCGCGGTTTTAAATATAGCGCTACCGTCTTATCATTATTGTATGTGACGAGAAGAACGTCGTCTTCCTTGAATTGCAGCGCCTTCACTGGAAGCATCAGCAATCCGTAATCGTTCGGATGTTTCGTCTCTCCAAGCTTGGCTGACGCTTGCCATTTCGTAATAAGGCCGCGCCCATCTCCTTCGTAATACATATCAGTTGATTCATGCAAGCGGACTTTCATTCCAATCCGTTGGGAAGGTGCCTTTAATGACGATGTCCGCGCGCCATATTTGCTATCTTGGAACGAAACGACAGCTGGCGGAAGCTGCACGTTTTCCATCGCCCAGTTTGCTTGAAGCGTTATTTCGCCGGTAATCTCGTTGTTATTAAGTTGCTTATAGTCGATGACCGTATTTGGAAACGCAATCTCAGCGTACTGGACGCCGTTTTCCGTGCGCACAGTCACGTTTGGCGACGGAACAACCGTAATCCCGTCTGGAAGCGGCTGAATCAATTTAATGTTGCTGATGTTTCCGGACGCGTTTCCAACATAGCCAACGGCAGTTAGCGAATAACGTGCCTTGAATCGGTTCGAATCACCATCCGCATTGCCGAATTTCACTAAGTCGCCTACGTCCCTTGTGATTCCTTCAAGCGTCACCGTTCCGTCAAACGATGGCGGCACCTCGTCTTTGACAACGACCTTAACTGATTTCGTAATCGGTGCCTGTTCTACTCCATATACATCACGATACGCCAATTCCGCAGTAAACGTATACTCCCCTTTTGCTTTAAAACGCACCGGAATTGAAACGGTAAACGGCGGTGGTGCCGGCTGCCCTACTTTATATGGAATCGAAAGCGTGATATAGGCGTTTTCTTTCTTATCATCGAGCCAAACTTGATCCGTCTCAACAATTTCCACCTTTCCGCCAAACGAGGTTAGCGGAATTTTTATCGTTCCGCTTAACACCGGATCATTAGCGAGCTTTGAAAACTGCTGGAAAATTTCCGTTAAGTTTTGCGGCGTCCCTTTCTTCGCCTGCCCGCCTGTTATCGCGGACAGCCTTTCCAAATAATTCATATCTACATCTTGATTATCGCCAAAGCCGATGGAATAGAGCGTTATATTGTTTATTCCAAGCGCTCTGGCCACATCCGTTCCGTGAGTACGGACTTTTTCTTCGAAATCTTTATAAATTTTAGAGCCATAATATGACTCTGTTTCCCTCCCGCTTGGATAATAAACCGTTCGATCTACGCTCCTTCCATCAGAGTACAGCACATATTCAACATATAAATCTTCCGTGACTTGTCTACACGTTTTCCGACTCTTTCCTTCACAGACTGTATACGTAATCGGTTCCTTTGCCACCGACACTGTCGGCATTCCATCTGTTAAAAAAATGATATATTTTTTCCGGGCCGGGTCGTTAAAAAACGATTGGGCTTGCCGGAGGGCCTGCGTATAGTTTGTTCCGCCATTTGCCCGAAGACTATTGGCTACAGTTGCAATCCAATTCAAATGCTGCTTGACATCATAGGTTCCGGAAGGAAATGGCACGACCTTATTGTATTGAACGTCGTCGGAAAACGGAACGAGAGCAAATCGGTCATTCGGGTTGGCGTTCGCTTTGAAATAATCGACGGCGGATTGAAGCGCATATTTTGCGCTTTGAAGCTTCAAAGGCGTCATCGATCCTGACACGTCAAACACAAACACGACATCGATCGGCGGGCGAATGATGTTATCCACCCTTCCTTGAGGAGTCAACGTTATGTCCAATCTCCCTTGGGCATCGGCATTAGGCGGCTTGGCGTATTCGGTTTGCGAAGAAGTGATGGTAAAATTCAACGCAGCGGTGCTAGAGCCATTATCCGCCCCAAACGCTACAGCAGGAACGCTTCCAAAGGCGACACATAAAAGCAGTGCCATCAACAACCATAAAAATTTTTTCTTCTCCGCCACACTCCTCTCCCCCTATCCCTTACCAAAGTCCTATTACTTTTATTATAGCAAGACTTTTCGCTGGAAACATATAAAAATTTTGTCATAACAATAACTTTCTTACCTCTGCGATAAAGTAAAGCGAGCCGGTGATAAGGAAAAGGTCATCGCTCCGCTTCTGTTTCCGTTTTTCTTTGAGCCAGCGCTCCCAGTCCGTGATGCACGCTTTATCCGGATGGTCGCATAGCGCTGCAAGCTGTTCGGCAGACGCGGCGCGCGGAAAATCGAACGACGTAAACGTTATCGTTTTCGCGATTCCGGCAAGCGGCGGAATCATTTGCTCAAGCGGTTTGTCTGCCAACGCGGCAAATAATACATGAACATCTTTGTTAGGATAGTGCAAACGCACTGTATCGACGAGGCTGCGGATGCCTTCCGCGTTGTGGGCGCCGTCGATAATGATCAGCGGCTTATTGCTTATCCGTTCAAACCGCCCGATCCATTTCGCCTTTTCCAGTCCTTCATAAATATGTTCTTTTTCAATCAAAAACGAATAGCACATCCGCAAATAGTCGGCCGCCATCACGGCTACGGCCGCGTTTTGCACTTGATGCGCCCCGAACATCGTTATGTTTAAATCCGGATATTGCGAAAACACCGTCTCTATTGAAAAACGTTCGCCATCTTCATTTGCCTCATGCTGAACAATCGAAAAGTCTTCTCCCAGCCGGTATGTTTTCGCTTTCAATGATTTCGCTTTGCCGGCAATCACCGCCCATGCTTCCGGCTGATTAACTGCGGTAATGACCGGAACGCCCGATTTGATGATTCCTGCTTTTTCCAAAGCGATTTTCTCCAGCGTCTCTCCTAAAATGTTCATATGGTCATAGCCAATATTGGTGATAATGGAAAGAATCGGGTAAATCACGTTCGTCGAATCGAAGCGGCCGCCGAGTCCTGCCTCGATAATCACAACATCTTGAATGTTCTTTTTCCCAAAATAATAAAACATCATCGCCGTAATCACTTCAAATTCTGTCGGCGCGCCAAGTTCTGTTTTTTCCAATTCTTCTGCAAGCGGTTGGATTACTTGCACGAGTTCGACAATTTCTTTGTCGCGAATCGGCTTTCCATTGACGCTGATGCGTTCGTTAAATTGCTCCACATACGGGGAAGTGAACGTTCCGACGGAATAACCTGCCGCTTGTAAAATATGGCGCAAATAGCTTACCGTTGACCCTTTTCCGTTTGTTCCCGCGATATGAATCGCCCTGATGCGGCGTTCCGGATGTCCGAGCTTGTCCATCAACCATTCCATCCGTTTTAGCCCTGGTTTTATTCCTAAACGCAATCGGCCGTGAATCCACTCTAGCGCCTCTTCATATGTACGAATCATCATATTTCTCCCCCTTACTAGCATAAGGTATTGTCAAAAGTTTATCCTCCACACTCACGGTTTTCCCTTGAGTTTCAACGGTTGGAAGAAAAAA
>NZ_QCWL01000001.1:2651547-2652154 GCF_003064505.1 Geobacillus sp. LYN3
CGGTTCGTTTTGCGGGGACGAGACGTATATTCGCGTCAAAGGGCGCTGGCATTACCTGTTCTTTATGTTTGACGCCGTCAAAAAGATCGTGCTGTCGTATCGCGTCTCGCCCAACCGGGACACGCTCTCGGCCATCAAGGCCATCGATGATGTCCTCAGGAAGCTAGCGTCCCTCCCAGACGACTTGTCGTTCGTCGTGGATGGCAACCCGATTTACCTGCTGGCGCAACACTTCTTCGCCCAACACGGGATTTCATTTGACGTCCGCCAAGTGATCGGGCTGACCAATGAGGATCCGGTCTCGGAAGAGTTTCGCCCTCTCAAGCAGATCATCGAGCGATTCAACCGGACCTTTAAAGGCAACTACCGCCCGACCCATGGGTTTGGTGCGGAAGAAGGCTCGGTGTCCTTTGTGACGCTGTTTGTGGCGTATTTCAACTTTCTGCGCCCACACAGCGCGCTCGAAGGCCGGGTGCCGGTCGTCATCCCGGAACTGGCGGATCTTCCACATATGCCGGCCCGGTGGACGAAGCTGATCGCCATGGCACAAGCGTTTCTCCAACAAGAGGCGGCCTGACTTTTTTGTCCTCCGGAGCCCGTTGAACAG
>NZ_QCWL01000001.1:2652198-2733947 GCF_003064505.1 Geobacillus sp. LYN3
TTCGGCGAAGCGAACCCTTGACCAACCGAACACCGCCAAAGGTAAAATTCGGTCATGGCAAGGGCGGCTTTCTTATTGCCTTCTTTTTTGTCCCCGTCGCCCTTGACGACTCTTCCGCACCTTTGGCGGGTGTTGGTCAAGGGCGAATCCGACCCTCCGCATGCCCCACGATGCTCAATGGGATGATCTGTGTGGAGTTTTCATAGAACTTTTGACGCTACCTAGCATAAGATGATGAGAAAAGACGAATCCAAATGCTTGGATTCGTCTTCATGATAAAAGAAGCGGCGGCGCGTTGTCTATTTTTTTAATTCGGCAAGGCGCGCGCGAACAGCTTCGCGTTTTTCTAAGTAGTCTTTTTCTTTTTTCCGTTCTTCTTCCACCACGTGCGCAGGCGCTTTCGTAAGGAAACCTTCATTGCTTAACTTCTTCTGCACGCGCTCGACTTCTTTGTTGAGTTTTTCAAGTTCTTTTTCGAGCCGTTTGATTTCTTCTTCGATGTTAATGAGCCCTTCAAGCGGCAAGATTAATTCCGCACCAGTAACGACCGCTGTCATCGCTTTTTCCGCAGCTGGGATGTCAGTTGCAATCAACAGTTCGCTCGGATTGCAGAACCGTTCTAAATACACGCGGTTCTTTTCCAATGTCGCTTGAATATGCTCGTCTTTTGCTTTAATGTGCAGCTTGATTGGTTTGCTTAACGGTGTGTTCACTTCGGCGCGAATGTTGCGGACTGCACGGATAATGTCAACAAGAAGACGCATTTCTTCCGCCGCTTCTTTGTTTGACAGTTCAGGGCGCACTTCCGGCCATTTCGCTACCGTAATTGACTCTCCTTCATGTGGAAGGTGCTGCCAAATTTCCTCGGTAATGAACGGCATGAACGGATGAAGCAGGCGCATTGTATTGTCAAGCACATATGCCAATACAGAACGAGTCGTTTTCTTCGCTGCTTCATCATCCCCATAAAGCGGAAGCTTCGCCATTTCAATATACCAATCGCATAAATCATCCCAAATGAAGTTATACAACACGCGGCCGACCTCACCGAATTCATATTTTTCGGCAAGTTTTGTCACCGTTTCAATCGTTTCGTTTAAACGCGTTAAAATCCAATGGTCGGCAACCGTTTTTTCACCGCTTAAATCAAGCTGGTCGTACGTCATTCCGCCCATGTTCATCAGCGCGAAGCGGGATGCATTCCAAATTTTATTGGCAAAATTCCATGTCGCTTCGACTTTTTCCGTACTAAAGCGCAAATCTTGCCCAGGCGAGCTTCCAGTAGCCAAGAAGAAGCGAAGCGAATCGGCGCCGTATTGATCGATGACATCCATCGGGTCAACCCCGTTGCCGAGCGATTTGCTCATTTTTCTTCCTTGCGCGTCACGGACAAGACCATGGATTAATACATCTTTAAACGGTCTTTCCCCGGTAAATTCAAGACCTTGGAAAATCATGCGCGATACCCAGAAGAAAATGATGTCATATCCAGTGACAAGCACATCGGTTGGATAATAGCGTTTGTAATCCGGTGCCTCTGTATCCGGCCAGCCCATCGTTGAAAACGGCCATAGGGCAGAGCTGAACCACGTATCTAGCACATCCGGGTCTTGCTCCCAGTTTTCGATATCAGCCGGAGGTTCATGATCGACATAAATTTCTCCTGTTTCTTTATGGTACCAAGCCGGAATGCGATGCCCCCACCATAATTGACGGGAAATACACCAGTCGCGAATGTTTTCCAACCAATGCAAATACGTTTTTTCGAAGCGTTCCGGAACGAAATGCACTTTTCCTTCCGTTTTTTGCAGCTGAATGGCCGCTTCCGCGAGTGGTTTCATTTTGACGAACCATTGTGTCGACAAATACGGCTCGACAACCGCTCCGCTGCGTTCGCTATGCCCAACTGAATGCACATGTTCTTCGATTTTAAATAGCACTCCTTGTTCTTGCAAATCTTTAACGATTTGCTTGCGGCATTCGAAACGGTCCAACCCTTGATATTGCATCGCGTTTTCATTCATCGTGCCGTCTTCGTTCATAACGAGGATGCGCGGCAAGTTGTGGCGGTTTCCGATTTCAAAGTCATTCGGGTCATGTGCCGGTGTAATTTTCACCGCACCCGATCCGAATTCCATATCGACATACTCATCGGCGATAATCGGAATTTCGCGGCCGACAATCGGCAAAATAACCGTTTTGCCAATGAGATGTTTATAGCGCTCGTCATCTGGGTGAACGGCAACCGCCGTATCGCCGAGCATCGTTTCCGGACGGGTCGTTGCCACTTCGATATACCCGGAGCCGTCGGCAAGCGGATAGCGCATATGATAAAGCGCGCCTTTTACTTCTTTATAAATCACTTCAATATCCGATAACGCCGTTTTTGTTACCGGATCCCAGTTAATAATGTATTCGCCTCGATAAATAAGCCCTTTTCGGTAAAGCGATACGAACACTTCGCGCACCGCTTTCGATAAACCTTCATCTAACGTAAAGCGCTCACGCGTATAATCGAGGCCAAGCCCTAATTTTGCCCATTGCTGGCGAATGTGGCTCGCGTATTCTTCTTTCCATTTCCACGTTTCCTCAAGAAACTTTTCCCGTCCTAAATCATAGCGGGAAAGTCCTTGCTTGCGAAGCTTTTCTTCTACTTTTGCCTGTGTGGCGATTCCGGCATGGTCCATTCCCGGAAGCCATAGAACGTCATAGCCTTGCATCCGCTTCATGCGTGTAATAATATCCTGCAGCGTCGTATCCCACGCATGTCCCAAATGGAGTTTCCCTGTTACGTTTGGCGGCGGGATGACAATCGTAAACGGCTTTTTATCAGGATCGCCCGTTGCTTCAAAAAATTTTCCGTCAAGCCACCATTGATATCGATTGGCTTCTACGGCTTTATGGTCGTATTTCGTAGACATTGTAATATCTTTTTGTTCCATTTTGTTTTCCCTCCTTCTTATCAATAAAAAACTCCTTTCATCCTAAAAAGGACGAAAGGAGACTCTTTCGCGGTACCACCTTTTTTCTTAAGCAAAAAGAATTTGCTTAAGCACTTCATTGCGATAACGGTCTGCGACCGGCTTCCTCTACTAGGCAAACACCGTTCAAAGAAGCAGCTCCAGGGCGACCTTCCAACGATAACCGTCCTAGGAAATCTCGCAGCTACTGATTTCCCTCTCTGAAGGCGTTATTCGTTGTACTCTTCCCTGTCTTCGCTTTTTTATTATTTTTCTGTTTATTATACTACGAAAAACTTGTTTCATCGTCAATCATCTTTGCCAAGTTTTTATTTATTTATTCCATTTCTTCGTTTTTGGTGACAAAAACAATATCCAATCATATTTTAATAGTAACATGCCCGAGGGAGGAAATGCTCGATGAAACGATTTAACTATTATTCATGGCCGCCATGGCTTCGGCAAATTCGTGCCGTTTGTGCGCAAGTGATTATTCCAATCACGATTTTTCAAGCGATTCGCACCATTTTTTTACCCACGACGTTTGATGTCATCTTATTGGCCATTTTTGTGCTTATTGCGGTGGCGTTTCATCTGGAGTGGATTTAGCTTCTTCTGCTTCTTTTCTCTGGACAAGGCGCATGACGACATACTCCATATTTTTCATTGTAAAGTAACGGCGCTGCAGTTTGGAAACATATTCCCGTTCACTTTTTCTGTTTTGCCGCTTCATCTCATACTCATAAATGCAGCGATATAAAAAATGCGGCTGCGCAAGATGGCTGAAAAGAAAGGACCATTCCTCTTCTAACATCGGCAACGTTTTTCCGTATTCTTCCATCCCTTCCACCCATTCATCACCGATCGGCGGAAATGTGCGCATATGATAACGAAGCGCCATGATGACATCGAAAAGCGGAGAGTTCCAACTGGCGCGTTCCCAACTAAAAAAATAACGATTATCATTTTCCATCTCTATATAATGTGAAAGCCGTGCCTTTCCGTGAATCCAGGCAATTCTCCATTTTTTTGTTTCTTTCATTTTTTCATACCATTTCTCTAGCTCCGTTTCCGCAAACCAATACGCTTGCATTGTTTCATGAAAATACGTGCAGCATTGCAGCTGAAACGGAGACATATACCATGCATTTTCGCACTTTTCCACATATGATTGCAAAAAGGCGCGCTGCCTTTCCCATTCTCTTTTTTTATTCTCATAGTAATTTCTTATCTCTTCTTCGTTAATATCTATTTGTTTGAGTGACTTTTGATGTAAATAAGCGAGGTCGCGAAAAAAAGAGCGGACATGTTCTCGTTTTTCTTTTCTCTCATCGGATGAAATCCATGGCATTAAATAATAATGCCGGCCATACGATACAAACGGAAAACCTTGTTTTGACAAGTAAAGAGGAACAGATTGTTTTCCATAAAAAATATACGATTGTTGAATGGCTGCCATTTCCCTGGCGTTCGTTATTTCTTTTAAAGCAAATAGACCAGCGTTCGTATGGATTTTTTTTACTTTCCCGTAATCATCGACGCGAAACGGCTTTAACCCGTATTGCTGTAAAATGGGCGTATACATTTCGATGCGTTCTCTGTTCAATGAAACGACCCCCTCCATAAAAAGAAGTGAGGAATCATGTTTCCCTCACTACGAAGAGCGGCTTCCCGCTAGTGCCGGTATATATAACAATTGCCCTTCATGGATTTCCTCAGGGCTTTCCAATTGGTTGACACGAAGCAGCTGCTGGACGGTTATATCGTACCGATCGGCGATCTTGTCCAACGAATCTCCTTGCTGAACGATGCAAATTTTTACTTTCGTAAATTCCTCTTCTTGATTCTTCGCAAATAGTTTCGTTAAGTACAATGCATTTTCACTCTTTACTTTTTGTTTTTCGTTTTCATCTATTTCTTCTTTCATTTCATCAGCATCTTTTTCTTTCATCGATCCAATCGATACTTTTGCTTCTTGTTGTGGAGCAACGTTTTCTTCTTCTGCTTTCACCGCTTCCTTTTCTTCTAGTTGTGCGGCTGTTTCTTCCGGTGTTTCCAGCTGCGCGGATTTTTCTTCTTTTTCTTCTAGTTTTTCTAGCTGTGCGGATTTTTCTTCTTTTTCTTCTGGTTTTTCTAGCTGTGCAGCTTTTTCTTTCGTTTTTTCTAGCCGCTCGACTGTTTCTTCTAGCTGTTCATTGTTATTTAGCGGCACGGCTGTTTCTTCTTCCTGTTTTGTTTCTTCGCGATGGATAGCCGTCATTTCTTGTGCTTCGTCTTCATTTTGTTCCTGCAGTGCATGGTTGAAAATAGAAGATGTCTCTTCTTCTGATTGTTGCTTTCTTTGTTCTTCCTCGTATACTTCTTTGCGCGCGACAACTTCAAACGGTTCAAACAACAGGTCTTCGTCTTCTTCCTCTACTAACGAAGGTTCATAAGGTTCATCAAGCGGCGCTTCGCTAATTCCGCTGATCGAAATATCCGCTGTCACTAGCAATCTTCCATTTTCATCTAAATCATAATCGAACGATTCTACCGTCACATACACATCTTCTAAATGTTGGATGCGGTTTTTCGGAATCGTAATATCGATTGGAAAACGATGCGATAATTCACTAATGCCATCTTCGCGCGTAGAAATATGCTGAACGAATCGATGGCTTGCAAAATCAAAAGGATCTGCGCTGCTTTCTTCCCCTTCCGCCATCCGATATTCTCCGCTTAATTCTAACGCTCCGCGAATCGTAATATACTGTTCATATTCATCAACCGAAACAATCGGGTCCAGCGAAATAGAGAGAAATTCGGCGACTTCCTGTCCTTTTTTAAACCAGATCGATTCCTCAAGGGAAAACCGCAAATACGATTGCTCCAATCCAAACTCCTCCTTCCGTCCCTTACCAACAAAATTTTCTATGACATTACCCATTGTATGAAGGACGAACGAGCAATATGAATAAAAAAATCGGGCTGCCCATCAAAAGATGGACAACCCTTTCTTTTACTTCCCTTCGCGAATTTTCGCAAACGCGCGCTCTGCAGCGGCGATTGTTTTTTCAATATCTTCATCCGTATGTTCCGTGGACAAAAATAATCCTTCAAATTGCGACGGAGGAAGGAAAATTCCTTGTTCCGCCATTTCGCGATAATATGCCGCGAACATTTCTAAATTCGATGTTTTCGCTTTTTCATAGTTTGTTACTTCTTCATTCGTAAAGAAGAAACCAATCATGGAGCCAGCGCGGTTAATCGTATGCGGGATTTCGTATTTTTCCGCCGCTTCGCGCAATCCTTCTTCCAATCGATCCGCTTTTTTGCGGAATTCATCGTATGTTTCCGGCGTCAGCTGAATCAATGTTTCATATCCGGCCGTCATGGCGAGCGGGTTTCCCGATAAGGTGCCGGCTTGATAAATCGGGCCGCTAGGAGCGACTTTTTCCATAATTTCCGCTTTTCCGCCATACGCTCCGACCGGAAGCCCGCCGCCGATGACTTTTCCAAGACACGTCAAATCCGGTTCAATGCCAAAATAGCCTTGCGCACAATGATAATCGACGCGGAAGCCTGTCATGACTTCATCAAAAATAAGAAGGGCACCATATTGTTTTGTTATATCTCGCAACCCTTGCAAAAATCCTGGAACCGGCGGAACGACACCCATGTTTCCCGCAACCGGCTCGACGATGACAGCGGCGATATCTTCGCCAAACTGTTCAAATGCGTAGCGGACGCTTTCTAAATCATTATAAGGAACAGTAATCGTATTTTGCGCCACCGCTTCCGGAACACCAGGGCTATCCGGCAACCCAAGCGTCGCTACTCCTGAACCGGCTTTGATCAGCAACGAGTCGCCATGGCCGTGATAGCATCCTTCAAATTTAACAATTTTATTGCGTCCAGTGTAGCCGCGTGCCAGCCGAAGCGCGCTCATCGTCGCTTCTGTTCCGGAGTTTACCATGCGAACAATTTCGATGGATGGCACCCGTTCAATCACTAATTTCGCTAACTCGTTTTCAATCAATGTCGGGGCGCCAAAACTCGTGCCGTTTTCCGTTACTTTTTTTAGCGCCTCGACAACGCGAGGATTCGCATGACCTAAAATAAGCGGACCCCATGACAACACATAATCAATATATTCATTGCCGTCGATATCGTAAATTTTCGAACCTTTGCCGCGCGCCATAAAAATTGGCGTCATTTTTACGGATTTAAACGCGCGCACCGGGCTGTTGACACCGCCTGGCAACAGCCGGACCGCTTCCTCATACGCTGCTTTTGAACGTTCATAGCTTCGCACCATTCACGGTTCTCCTTTCTATTCATTTAGCCAGCGAGCCGCATCTTTAGCAAAATACGTCATAATTAAATCGGCGCCTGCCCGCTTCATGCCGGTAAGCATTTCCATGACAATTTCTTTTTCGTTAATCCATCCGTTTTGCGCCGCTGCTTTGACCATCGAATATTCACCGCTGACATTATAGGCGACAAGCGGGAGATGGAAATGGTTTTTAATGTCACGGATAATATCCATATAAGCGAGCGCTGGTTTTACCATTAAAAAGTCAGCGCCTTCACGCACATCCGATTCCGCTTCGCGGAACGCCTCGAGGCGATTGGCCGGATCCATTTGATATGTTTTCCGGTCGCCGAATTGCGGCGCGCTGTCCGCAGCATCACGGAACGGACCGTAAAATGCGGACGCATATTTAATCGCATACGACATAATCGGCACATTCGTAAATCCGGCTTCATCGAGTCCTTGGCGAATCGCAGCAACAAAACCGTCCATCATATTAGAAGGTGCGATAATATCCGCGCCCGCTTTCGCTTGGCTGACGGCTGTTTTTACAAGCAATTCAAGCGACGGATCGTTTAACACTTGCTCGTTTTCGACTACACCGCAATGTCCATGGCTTGTATATTCACATAAACATGTATCCGCAATAACAACGACATCTGGATAATTTGCTTTGATTTGGCGGATCGCCTCCTGAACGATCCCATGCTCACAATATGCTTGTGAGCCGACTTCATCTTTTTCTGCCGGCACACCGAAAATGATTACCGATTTAATGCCTAGTTGGACGACTTCATCCATTTCCTCATTTAAACGGTCAAGAGAAAATTGATAGATCCCTGGCATGGATGGTATTTCCCGTTTTACCCCTTTTTCTTCGACGACAAAAATCGGATAAATAAGATCGTCTACATGAAGATGTGTTTCTCTCACCATCGCTCGTAAATTCGCGGTTTGCCGCAGGCGGCGATGGCGATCAAATTGTAATGTTGCCATTTATTTTTCCCTCCATCGTCCTTTTTGCAAAATATAATTCCATTTCTTTTATCATATCATCAATCGTATACTCGTCTGGACAAATATGCACGGCAAGTCCCGCTTTTTCTGCTGTTTCCTTCGTAATCGGACCGATGCAGGCGATCACGCAGCCGCTAAGTAGTGAAGCGATATCTTCTTTTTCCATCATCCGTATAAAGCTTTGTACGGTAGAGGAACTTGTAAACGTGATCACATCCAGTTTTCTTTCCCGCAACAGATATAACAATTGTTCTTTTCCTGATTCATTCATCAACGTTTCATACACAATAAGGTCCGTTACGTCTGCTCCCATATTGATCAGCGCATCACGCAATACCGGCCTTGCTAAATTTCCTTTCACTAAAAGAACGCGGTCGCGCGGCTTAACAAGCGGTTTTAGCGCCTCGATCATCCCTTCGGCGACAAATTCGCTAGGAATGGCAGCAGGAGAAACGCCATACGTTTTTAAAGCCGCCGCCGTTTTCTTTCCGACTACCGCCACTTTTGGAAGCGGAGTTTCCTTTTTGACAAATGGGAAGAAAAAACGGACACCATTTGCGCTTGTAAAAATGAGCCAATCATAATTGGGAAGCTGGCGCACACATCGTTCAATTTCTTCACGATGGGAAGAAGGAGAAATCGAAATAAGCGGAATTTCAATCGGCGTTGCTCCTGCTTTGCGCAGTTTTTCAGAGAACGCTTTCGCCTGTTCTTTTCCTCTTGTCACAAGCACCGTTTTTCCCGACAACGGACCGTTCACTGTCGATTCATCTCCTCTTTAATACGATCAATTAATGCTTTCGCGCCACGCTCTATTAACATTTTCGCAGCGTTCGTTCCGACTTCTTCCGGATTCGATCCGCTTACCGTTTCTTTATATATCTCTTTTCCGTCTGGAGAAGCAACAAGAGCGGTTAAAACGATATCCTCGCGATCGTCAATATATGCATATCCCGCAATCGGCACTTGACAGCCGCCTTCCATTTGTTGTAAAAACACACGTTCGGCCAAAACAGCCTGCTCGGTGTGAACATCGTTTAATTTTTGCAGCCATTCCCGCAATTCTTCATCATTTTCGCGGCATTCCACCGCCAGTGCTCCTTGTCCAACAGCAGGAAGACATACATCTGTTGATAAATATTCCGTAATGACATCTCTTGCCCAACCCATGCGCACTAATCCGGCCGCCGCAAGAATAATGGCATCGTAATCTTCGTTTTGCAGCTTCGCAAGTCTCGTATCGATATTGCCGCGAATCCATTTGATCTTTAAATCTGGCCGTTTTGCCAGTATTTGTGCAGAACGGCGCAAACTGCTTGTCCCAACGATCGCTCCACTTGGAAGATTCGCAAACGTTTCTTTGTTTTTACTAATCAACACATCATGATGATCCTCACGCGGCGGCACGCAGCCAATGATAAGACCATCAGGCAAGACAGCCGGCATATCTTTCATGCTATGTACTGCCATATCAATTTCGCCGTTTAGCATTGCATGTTCAATTTCTTTTACGAACAATCCTTTGCCACCGACTTTGGATAACGTCACATCAATAATTTTGTCCCCTTTGGTGACAATTTCTTTTACTTCAAATTCAAACGGCGCTCCTAATTGCCGAAGCCGCTCGATGACCCAGTTCGTCTGGGTGAGCGCAAGTTTGCTGCGGCGCGATCCAACGATGATTTTTCGCATCTTTCATTCCTCCACTACGAATACCAAAAATGAAATTTCGATAAACTACCGAATAAGAGAAAGTTTACCAATAAAAATAAAAACGAACCGATATTCCATAGTGCAATCGTTTTTCCTTGCACTTGCTGGACAATGCGCTTGTAAAAGTAAATACTGTACACTGCAAGTACAACAAACGAACCTAACACTTTCACATCATACCAATGAAAATCTTCCACTTTGATATAGGCCCAAATCACTCCAAGAATCAATCCTAGTAACAACATAGGCAATCCAATTAAATTTAAAACATAAGACATAAAATCTAATTTCGTTAAATCAGCCATCCGCCATAACCGTTCTCCCCATTTTTTCCGTTTCAATAAGCTGTATTGCAACATGTACAATACCGAAAAAATAAACGAAAGCGAAAACGCCGCATATGCCAATAATGCCATTGTAATATGAATCATTAGCAATTCAGAAATCAGCTTTTCGGCAACAGCCGGTGACTGATGCTGATTTGGCGCGAACATATGAATCGCCAAAATTAAAAACGCTAGCACGTTCGTAAAAAAGACGATAAAATCAACGCGCATCAACCGGTTAATGATAAGAGATAACGTAATGAGCAACCATGCGTAAAAATAGAGGCCTTCCGACATCGTTAAAATTGGAAAACGCCCTGTCTGTATGATGCGAAACAAGAAAAAAAATGTTTGCAACATCCAAACAATAGAAAGTAACCAGAAAGCGACTTGATTCGCCTTCCGGTTACGTTGGAGAAAATCAGTAAAATATAAAAGTATAGACAATACGTACAAAAGAATAGACAGCTCATATAACCGGGGCATGGTCATCTCTAACATATGCCAAAATCCTCTCTTATGACTGTAGAGACGGCATAGCGGCGCGTTGACCATCCGTTTTTGCTTGCTTTTGTGCTTTCACTTCGTCTTCGATATTAAAAATTTTCATAAACAATTGCAACGCTTCTTCGGCATTTGGTTCAGCTGCCAACTCTTTTGCGCGTAAAATCGGATCGCGCAGCAATTGATTAATAATGCTTTTTGTGTGTTTGTTCAATACTTTCCGGTCACGTTCCGATAAATGCGGCAATTTCCGTTCAATGCTCCGCATTGTCTCCGCTTGAATCGCCAGCGCTTTTTCACGAAGCGCCGCAATAACAGGCACAACGCCGAGCGTATGAAGCCATTGCTGGAAGGCAACAAGCTCTGTTCCGATCATACGTTCAATTTGCTCTGCCGCTTTTTTGCGCTCTTCTAAATTCGCTTGCACGATTCCTTCTAAATCGTCAATATCATATAAAAAGACGCTTTCTAACTCGGCAAGCGCTGGGTCTAAATCTCGCGGAACAGCGATATCGACCATAAATAGCGGGCGTCCTTTCCGCATTTTTTCTACATGAACCATCATTTCTTTCGTGATGATATAATCTTTTGCTCCAGTAGAGCTAATAACAATGTCCGCCTCCAGAAGAGCACAGGATAGCTCACAAAGCGATTTTGCCGTACCTGAAAACTTTTTCGCCAGCTGCTCTGCTTTTTCGAGCGTTCGGTTGACAACGGTTACTTTTCCTACGCCACTTCCATATAAATTTTGCGCCGCCAATTCTCCCATTTTGCCAGCGCCGATAATTAAAACATGTTTCGAAGATAAATCCCCGAAAATCTTTTTCGCTAATTCTACTGCCGCGTAACTTACAGACACGGCGTTTGCGCCGATTTCTGTTTCGGAATGGGCGCGCTTTGCAAATGTGACCGCCTGCTTGAATAACTGATTAAATATTGTACCAATCGTTCCATGTTCTTGAGCAAGAAGATAACTTGATTTTACTTGACCTAAAATTTGTGTTTCTCCTAAAATCATCGAATCTAAACCAGAAGCAACACGGAATAAATGTTCGACCGCTGCCTCATTTTCCATAATGTTTAAATAAGGTGTAAGCGCATCGATTTCCATATGAAACCAATTGGCCAAAAATGATTTTATATAATAACGACCGGTATGCAGCTGATCAACAACTGCATAAACTTCGGTACGATTGCATGTAGAAACAATCACATTTTCTAAAATGCTTTTTTGCTGCTGCAATTGCTTCATTGCATCGACCAATTCCGACTCACTAAACGTGAGTTTTTCACGGATTTCAACAGGGGCCGTTTTATAGTTTACGCCAACAACAACAATATGCACTTCCTTTATACCCCCTTAATCAAGTACATAAATATCTTTTTTTATTATAGCACATATGTCTTTCTATTTTATGAAAAAAGTGTGAACATGCTAGAAAGCATATGATAAACTTTATACAGTATAAGTGTATCATAAAAAAGTTTGTCGAAAAACTGGGAGGAACCGATGAAAAAACAAGCTGCGTTCTCTGGCATTATTCTTGTTGGACTGGGCGTTTACTTTTTTGCCAATCAGCTTCACTCCTCATTTGCCCATCTTTTTCAAGACTGGCCAGCACTGTTAATGATTCTCGGGGCGGCGCTGATCGGCCAGGCGTATTCCGCCCGTGAATACCAACACCTATTTCCAGGCATCATTTTGTTTGGATTCGGACTTCACATTTTACTTGTCCATTGGTTCAAACAATGGCCAAATCATATCGGCGTCTTTTTCTTTATCATTGCGATAGCATTTTTCATTAGCTCCCGAAAAGTAAAAAGCGGCCTTGGCCAAAGCATCTTTTTTTTAGCATTAGCCTTTATTATGCTGTTTTCCGAACATTTTCAGCCGCTGTTTTATATTGTCGAAACAGGCATTGCATCGATTTGGAAGTTTTGGCCGCTTGGGCTAATCCTTGCGGGTATATACATATTATTGGTAAAGAGGAAATAATCCATACAAAAAACACCAGCCTCGTTTCATGCTGGTGTTTTTTCGATTATAGGAATCGTTCTAAAGCTGCCCATGCTTCTTCTTTTCCTTGTCCTGTTTCTGCCGAAAAAAGAATAAGTTTATCATCCTCTATGATGTTCAACGTTTCACGGACAACTTTTAAATGCTTTTGCCATTTTCCCTTCGGAACTTTATCTGCTTTCGTCGCAATGATAATCGTCGGGATTTGATAATGTTTTAAAAACTCATACATCATGACATCATCTTTCGTCGGCGGATGCCGCAAGTCGACGATCAGAACAACTGCGCGCAGCTGTTCTCTTGTCGTAAAATACGTTTCCATCATTTTTCCCCATGCTTCCCGCTCTTTCTTTGAGACCCTCGCAAATCCATATCCCGGCACATCAACAAAATAAAGCGATTCATTAATAAGGTAAAAATTTAATGTTTGCGTTTTTCCTGGTTTCGATGAAGTGCGCGCTAAATTTTTTCGATTAATCATTTTATTAATAAAGGAAGATTTGCCAACATTGGAACGACCGGCGAGTGCAAATTCCGGCAGCGCACCATCTGGATATTGTTCCGGTTTCACCGCACTGACGGCGATTTCTGCTTTTGTCACGTTCATTGTTGATCCCCTGCCAATGCATGTTGTAGTACTTCATCTAAATGGGAAACGAGCACAAATTGTAAATCATTTTTTACCACATCTGGAATATCTTCTAAATCTTTTTCATTGTCCTTTGGTAAAATTACTTTTTTCAAACCGGCGCGATGGGCGCTTAACGTTTTTTCTTTTAATCCGCCAATTGGAAGCACGCGGCCGCGCAATGTAATTTCTCCCGTCATGCCAACAAATCGGTTTACCGGCCGGCCTGTTAGCGCGGAAATGAGCGCAGTCGCAATCGTGATCCCAGCAGATGGTCCGTCTTTTGGCACGGCGCCTTCTGGTACGTGAATATGAATATCGTATTTTTCATGAAATTCAGAGTCAATCCCAAGCTGTTCAGCCCGAGAACGCACGTAACTAAATGCTGCTTGTGCGGATTCTTTCATGACATCGCCTAATTTTCCTGTTAACACAAGCTTCCCTTTTCCCGGTGCAAGCGATACTTCAATGGATAGCGTATCACCGCCAAACGCTGTGTAGGCAAGGCCTGTCGCCACGCCGACTTGATCTTCCAATTCCGCTTGGCCGTAACGGTATTTTCTTTTTCCTAAAAATTCTTCTATATTTTTCTCTGTAATGATGACGCGTTTTTTCTCCTCAGAAACAATGAGACGTGCTGCTTTTCGGCAAATCGCAGCGATCTGCCGCTCCAATTCGCGCACACCTGCTTCTCGTGTATAATAGCGAATAATACTCATCATCGCGTCATCACGTACTTGCAACGATGATTTTTTTAATCCATGCTCTTTTAATTGTTTTGGAAGCAAATGACGTTTAGCGATTTGCAATTTTTCTACTTCCGTATAGCCTGGGATTGTAATCACTTCCATACGATCCAAAAGCGGCTGTGGAATCGTTGCTAAGTTATTTGCTGTCGCAATAAACATCACTTTCGATAAATCATACGGTTCTTCAATATAATGGTCGCTGAACGTATGGTTTTGTTCCGGATCCAACACTTCAAGAAGCGCCGCAGACGGATCGCCGCGAAAATCACTCGACATTTTATCAATTTCATCTAATAAAAATACCGGATTAATCGTTCCTGCTTTTTTCATCCCTTGGATAATTCGTCCAGGCATTGCGCCGACATATGTGCGACGGTGGCCGCGAATTTCTGATTCATCGCGAACACCACCTAACGAAATACGAACAAATCGGCGGTTTAGCGACTTGGCAATTGAACGAGCAAGCGATGTTTTCCCGACTCCAGGAGGTCCTGCTAAACAAAGAATCGGTCCTTTTAATGATTTCGTTAATTGTTGTACAGATAAAAATTCCAGCACCCGTTCTTTTACTTTTTCTAGACCGTAATGATCTTCATTTAATATCGCTTCCGCCCGTTTGATATCATGAATATCTTCTGTTTGCGTTGACCAAGGTAGCGCAATGAGCCAGTCTAAATAGTTGCGAATCACCGCGCTTTCCGCTGAGGTCGCTGGTATTTTTTCATAGCGGTCAAGCTCTTTGAGCGCCGTTTCTTTCACATGACTTGGCATGCCGGCTGCCTCGATTTTTTCTTTTAATGTTTCGACTTCTCCTGCTTTTCCTTCCTTTTCACCAAGTTCTTTTTGAATTGCCTTCATTTGTTCACGCAAGTAGTATTCTTTTTGCGTGCGCTCCATCGATTGCTTGACGCGCATGCTAATCTTTTTCTCGAGCTGCAGCACTTCTTTTTCATTATGCAGGATTTGAATAATTTTATGGATGCGTTCTTTCACATCGATCGTTTCGAGAATGCGCTGTTTTTCCTCTAGTTTAAGCGGCAAATGGGAAGCGATAATATCCGCCATTCGACCCGGCTCATCGATATCTGCAATGGAAGCATAAATATCGGCTGACAATCTTTTTGATAAATTTATGTATTGTTCAAAGTATTCGAGCATCGTCCGTTTCAACGCTTCGTCCTCTAAATCTTTCGTTGTGCGATCTACAAACTTTTCTACTTTTACCATAAAATACGGTTCTTCACTTACTGTCTCTGTAATGATTGCACGCGCGATTCCTTCCACCAGCACGCGAAACGTTCCGTTCGGAAGTTTAAGCAACTGTTTTACGCGCGCAAGTGTCCCCATTTGATATAAATCATCCATATCAGGTTCATCAACGGAAACATCTTTTTGCGATGTCAACAAAATGATGTGATCTTCCACCATTGCTGTTTCAAGCGCTTTTACCGATTTCTCCCGCCCCACATCTAAATGTAAGACCATCGTTGGAAACACAAGCAGCCCCCTTAGTGGCAAAAGAGGAACGACAAGCTCTTTTTTCTTCACCACGAACACCTCCATATCTCACTTCTATTCGTCTATTGTATAGCACCGTAGCACAATTTGTAAAATCACATGATACAGACAAAGGAAACGTTTTTTATATCTTGCTTATGAATTATAATATAAAGAAAAACCGACTTCGACATCCTTTTTTCGTCGAAGTCGTATCGCTTGCTACTACACTGATTTTTTTTCGGAGCGATCGGCAGCGGCTGGAATAGCGCTATCGTGTTGCGCAAAATCTTTTCCAAATACAACTGGAAACACTTCCTCTAAACGTTGGACAGGAATAATCTCGATCCCATCGATCTCTCGTAAAAGGGATTGCATGTTTTCCAACGGAACGATCACTTTTTTCGCCCCAGCCTGTTTCGCCGCTTTTACTTTTGGAAAAATTCCACCCACTGGTTTGACATAACCGTGAATACTAATTTCTCCTGTCATCGCTACCGTACCATCAACCGGTATTTGATAAATCGCTGAATAAATTCCGGTTGCTATCGCAATTCCTGCGGACGGACCATCGATTGGAATGCCTCCTGGGAAATTAATATGAATATCATAACGATCAGCGGGAACTCCCATTGCACGCAATACAGTAATGACATTTTCAATGGAACCTCTTGCCATACTTTTGCGGCGAATAGATTTTTCCCGGCTTCCAATACTTTCTTCTTCAACGATGCCAGTAATATTAATGGTTCCTTTTTCTTTTGTTGGCAAAGCAGTTACTTCAATTTCCAAAAGCGCTCCGGTGTTCGGACCGTATACAGCTAATCCATTCACAAGACCAACCATCGATGCATGAGAGATTTTCTTTTCATATCGCGGCGACAATTGACTTGAGTGGATGACCCATTCAATGTCTTTATCTAAAATCGTTTCACGTTTTTCAGAAATAGCAATTCCCGCAGCAATTTGCATGATATTTACTGCTTCCCGCCCGTTTCTCGCATAAGACGCAAGAATACGAATTCCGCTTTCCGATACTTTTAAACGTATTTTTTCCGCTGCTTTTTTTGCGATGAGCGCAATTTCATCCTGATCGAGTTCACGAAAAAACACTTCTAAACAACGCGAGCGAATAGCCGGAGGAATTTCGTTTGGCGTTCTCGTTGTCGCTCCAACAAGGCGAAAATCTGCAGGAAGCCCATTTTGGAAAATGTCATGGATATGACTCGGAATTTGCGGGTTTTCCTTGCTATAATAAGCACTTTCAAAAAACACTTTACGGTCTTCGAGCACTTTCAGTAATTTATTCATTTGAATCGGATGAAGCTCTCCAATTTCATCAATAAATAAAACTCCACCATGTGCAGTCGTTACCGCGCCTTGCTTTGGCTGCGGAATGCCTGCTTGTCCCATCGCTCCAGCCCCTTGATAAATTGGATCGTGCACAGACCCAATTAACGGATCGGCGATTCCACGTTCATCAAACCGTGCTGTCGTTGCGTCTAATTCAACAAATACCGCATTCTTTTTAAAAGGAGAAAGCGGATTTTTTTTCGCCTCTTCTAAAACTAGACGAGCCGCCGCTGTTTTCCCAACGCCTGGTGGTCCGTAAATAATGACATGCTGAGGGTTCGGACCGCATAACGCCGCTTTTAATGCTTTAATTCCGTCTTCTTGACCGACAATATCTTCAAAACTTTTCGGTCTTACTTTTTCCGCAAGTGGTTCGGTTAACGAAATGGATCGCAATTTCTGAAGCTGTTCCATTTCTTTTCGGGATTCCTTATCGATCGAAACTTTTTGGATCCGTTGGTTTTTAAGCAAATTCCAAAAATAAAGACCAATAATAATCCCGAAAAATAGTTGTATCAATAGTACTGCATTTGCCCAATTCATTCTCTGAAATCCTCCTGCCTTCAAATAGTATGTAGTATGATAGTATCTCCGTGAAAAGGCAGGAATAAACAAAAAAGAAACCGCCTTATGACTAAGGCAGTTTTACAAACATTACGCTGATGTTTTTCTCTCTTGTTCTATCACGGTTCCGTCGTGGCGAATCAGTTTTGGCGGTTTATTGCCACGAACCGTCTCTACGGTAATAATACATTTTTGCACATCTTCACGAGATGGCAGCTCGAACATGACATCGAGCATAATTCCTTCAATAATCGAGCGAAGACCGCGCGCTCCGGTTTTTCGTTCAATTGCTTTTTTCGCAATTTCCCGCAGCGCTTCTTCTTCAAATTCAAGCTCCACCCCATCAAGTTCAAGCATTTTTTGATATTGTTTTACAATCGCATTTTTCGGCTTTGTTAATATATCGACAAGTGCTTGCTCATCAAGCGGCTCCAAAGTCGTAATGACCGGAAGACGACCGACAAACTCTGGGATAAGTCCAAACTTTAATAAATCTTCCGGAAGCACTTTTGACAATAAATTCTTTTCATCTACATCCGACTGCTGAATATCGGCGCCGAACCCGATTACTTTTTTTCCTAAGCGGCGCTTAATAATCGGTTCGAGCCCATCAAACGCACCGCCACAAATAAATAAAATGTTCGTTGTGTCAATTTGGATAAATTCTTGATGTGGATGCTTGCGGCCACCTTGAGGCGGAACGCTGGCAATCGTTCCTTCTAAAATTTTTAATAACGCCTGTTGCACTCCTTCACCAGATACATCGCGCGTAATGGATGGGTTTTCCGATTTGCGGGCGATTTTATCGATTTCATCGATATAAATAATTCCTTTTTCAGCCCGTTCCACATCATAGTCGGCTGCCTGAATAAGCTTGAGCAAAATGTTTTCTACATCTTCACCGACGTATCCAGCTTCCGTAAGCGATGTTGCATCCGCAATCGCAAACGGCACGTTTAAAATGCGGGCTAATGTTTGCGCCAGCAGCGTTTTTCCGCTTCCCGTCGGTCCAATCATTAAAATATTGCTTTTCGATAATTCTACATCATCGATTTTACTGCCAGAATTAATCCGCTTATAATGATTATAAACCGCAACCGCTAACGATTTTTTCGCTTCATCTTGGCCGATGACATATTCATCTAAAATTTCCCGAATTTCTTTTGGTTTTGGAATATCTTTAAATTCAAATTCCTCTTCGTTTCCTAACTCTTCTTCCACGATCTCCGTGCATAGCTCGATGCATTCATCACATATGTATACACCGGGACCAGCAACAAGCTTGCGGACTTGGTCTTGCGTTTTTCCGCAAAACGAACACTTTAACTGTCCTTTTTCATCATTAAATTTAAACATCAACTTCACCCCTTGCCACGAAATCGCACAACTTCATATGTATTTTATTTTCCTCGCAAAACTTCAACGACAAAACGTATGTATTGGTCATTTTATCATAAATGATCTCCGAAAAGCTAATAAAAAAATTGTAATGTGTTAGAAAAATTAGAAAATTTTTTATCACGCTTCATTTTTTGTATGAAAGAACAAGGCACGAACATTCGCGCCTTGCTCTTTATATATTATGCCGCAACTTTGCTATTTTCTACAAGGAAATCGATCGTTTTCCGCCATTTCAAATCTTCTTTTACACCATCAAGATTTCCTAATAGCTCTTTTAGTTTTTCCACTTCTAAATTATATGCTTTCGCCATTTTTTCTAGTTCTTCATTTATTTCTTCTTCTGTTACTTCAATATTTTCTGCCTTTGCAATCGCTTCTATTGTTAAGGCAACACGAACGCGTTTTTCCGCATCTTCTTTCATTTGTTCACGCAATGCTGCTTCATCTTGGCCCGAGAATTGATAATAAAGCTCAAGATTAAGTCCCTGCATTTGCAAACGTTGATCAAATTCACGCAACATGCGGTCTGTTTCGTTTTTCACCATTACTTCTGGAATATCAATTTCCGCGTTTTCTGCCGCTTTTTCAACAACCGCGTCACGAAGTGCTGCTTCCGCTTCATTCTTTTTCATTTCTTCAAGTCTTTTGCGGATTTTGTCTTTTAATTGTTCTAATGTTTCCACTTCATCGTCTACATCTTTTGCGAATTCATCGTCTAATGCTGGAAGGCGTTTTTCTTTTATTTCATGTACTTTTACTTTGAATGTCGCAGGTTTGCCCGCTAATTCTTTTGCATGGTATTCTTCAGGGAATGTCACTTCAATTTCTTTTTCTTCTCCTGCTTGCATGCCGATCAATTGATCTTCAAATCCTGGAATGAATGTGCCTGAACCGATTTCAAGCGAGTAATTTTCCGCTTTTCCGCCTTCAAATGGCTCGCCGTCAACAA
Source organism: Geobacillus sp. LYN3 (assembly GCF_003064505.1). Classification (NCBI taxonomy): domain Bacteria; kingdom Bacillati; phylum Bacillota; class Bacilli; order Caryophanales; family Anoxybacillaceae; genus Geobacillus; species Geobacillus sp. LYN3. The sequence continues at coordinate 2,672,171 of NZ_QCWL01000001.1, forward strand.
AACCTTCGAAATCGATCACTGCTGTATCGCCGTTTTCAACTTTGCCGTCTTCTTTTACAACAAGCTCCGCGTAGTTTTCTTGAAGACGTTTTAATTCGTTTTCCACATCTTCATCTGTGACAGTATCATCCATTTTTTCCACTTCTAATCCTTTATATTGCCCAAGTTTTACTTCTGGTTTTACGGTAACTTTTGCTGTAAAAATAAGGCTTTTTCCTTTTTCCATTTGTTCAATATCGATTTTTGGAACATCTACTGGTTCGATTCCTGCTTCTTCTACTGCTTTTGCATAAGCTTCTGGCAATAAAATATCAAGTGCATCTTGATATAACGCTTCTACTCCAAAGCGTTTTTCAAAAATGACGCGCGGTACTTTTCCTTTGCGGAATCCTGGAATAGCAATGTTTTTCACTACCTTTTTAAACGCCGCATCCAATCCTTCATTTACTTTTTCCGCGTCCACTTCAACAGTAAGAACGCCTTCATTACCTTCAAGCTTTTCCCATTTTACTGACATAATATTCCCTCCACTTAAAAATCATTCATTATAATTTAAGGATGAAGATAATGAAACGATTCCATTTTTCATTATCTTTTTATTATTCTCATATATGTAATAAAAAGTATAAAACATATACGCAATACAACCATTATATTATAACATACAACAATGATGTTTCAATACGAATAAGATGATTAAAAATAGGAAAATTTCTCTACTTCATAAAGCTTTTTGCAAAGAAAATCCATGTTTTCGGCATGAACATGATACATGCGGGCAATTTTCTCTAAAGCCGCTGGTATTCCTTGAAATTGACAGGCAATGAAATGAAGCGCTGCAATCCAATCTTCACATGTAGCCGGTTTTGGAGAAAACGGGTAAAGAATGTACGTATAACGAAGCCAAATATCTACAGCTACTTCATATAAGCTTGGATTTTCGCTTGCTAACGTATTCTCTAACTGCCGTAACACGTGTAATGCAAACGCCGTTTGTGCCTGTTCGTTTAGATTTGCCGGTATTACTTCCATTCTTTCTCCAAACTTTTCGATTGTGACAACATCGGTTACATTTTTTAATGTAAGCAAACGTAAAATCATTGTTTTGGTTATTGGGTTTTTTGATTCGTTCATTAAATATTGTTTTAAAATGGAAAGAACAGGAGCAATATCTTCATTTTCTAACTGCTTGATCACTTTCATATGCTCGGTAATATCGTCCGACTCAAACAGCTGCTGAATGCTATCTTGTTCAGCAAGCGGCAAAGCAGTTTTGCACATTTTTTGATTGAAATGAAGCAGACGCAACAGGTGCTCCCGCATCGAAGGAGAAAGATGGCGGCGGTGCAACGCATCACGTATCACCATTTCTGCTTGCTCATATCGTTGCATTTGCATCAAAATAGATACATACATTTGCAAAAGTTCGATATCGTCTCTATGTTCTTGAAGCAACATGCGTAAACGGCGTTCAGCCTCAAGAAAATCACCTAATTCGCAGTGACAAACGGCAATGCTAAGTGCTACATGGAAACTATTCTCACCAAGCTGTTCTGCTTCATGGAAAAAATGAAGCGCTTCATCGTACCGCTTTGCCTGCAGTGCTTCCATTCCCTCTTCAACAAGGCGTTCCTTGACACGAGGAAACAAAATAATATTTTTATTTTTTCGCTCCATGTTCGCCCGCCCCAATAAAATTTTTACACAAGTGTAACAATTTTTCCTCCAAAATACAAGCAAAATAAGCAGAAAAAAGAAAAAGCCGTTCCAGCATTTTGAGGCGGAAACGGCTTTTTTTCCACTTACGACATTGGGCAATGTTTTTTTTCATACTCTGCAATATACGGTTCATAAACGAACGTTAAATCGATTTCATCCCAACCTTTTAAAAGCAGTTGTTTTCGGTATGGATCAATGTCGAACGTCCGCTCAAATCCGCTATCATCATACACTCGTTGATCTTCTAGAGAAATTGTTAATTCATAATCTGCTTTCGTGCTTTCTCTCAATAAATATTCGACATCTTGCTTAGCTAAACGAATTGGCAATAATCCATTTTTTAGGCAGTTGTTATAAAAAATATCTGCAAATGATGGGGCAATAATCGCTTGAAATCCGTAATCTTGCAGGGCCCATGGGGCATGTTCGCGCGATGATCCACAGCCAAAATTTTCGTTAGCGACAAGAATGGTTGCCCCTTCATTTTCAGGTCGATTTAATTCAAAATCCGGATTTGGTTTTTCTCCATCGATATAGCGCCAGTCGTAAAACAGAAACTTCCCAAACCCCGTACGCTCGATTCTCTTTAAAAACTGTTTTGGAATAATTTGGTCTGTATCGATGTTGGCGCGGTCAATGCCCGCTACTTTCCCTTTATGAACAGTAAATGGCTTCATGCGTTTTCCTCCTTAATGAACCGGTTCTTTCTGCAATTTTCGAACATCGACAAAATGACCATAAATTGCGGCAGCGGCAGCCATCGCTGGACTAACTAAGTGCGTTCTCGCTCCTTTTCCTTGTCGTCCCTCAAAATTTCGATTCGATGTGGAAGCACAGTGTTCTCCTTCCGGTATAATGTCTGGATTCATCCCTAAACATGCGCTGCAGCCGGAATCACGCCATTCGAATCCCGCATCGATAAAAATTTGTGCTAAGCCTTCTTCTTCCGCTTGTTTTTTCACTTGTTGCGATCCAGGGACAACAAGCGCACGCACGCCTTTTGCCACTTTCTTTCCTTTGACAATTTTCGCGGCTTCACGCAAGTCGCTAATACGAGAGTTCGTACAGGAACCGATGAAAACGTGCTGCACTGGAATTTCTGTAATCGGAGTGCCAGGTTCTAATCCCATATATTCCAAAGCGCGTTGTACTGCCTTTTGTTCCGTTTCGCTTGAAAAATCCTCTGGATACGGCACTGTTCCTTCGATCGATGTGCTCATCGATGGGTTCGTCCCCCATGTCACCATTGGTGCAATGGTCGACGCATCTATTTCAATCGTTTTGTCGTATTCTGCGCCTTCATCTGTCGCAAGAGCCCGCCAGCGTTCTACCGCTTTTTCAAACTCTTCTCCCTTCGGCGCATATTTGCGCCCTCGCAAATAAGCAAACGTTGTTTCATCTGGACTTACTAAACCAGCACGTGCGCCTGCTTCAATCGACATGTTGCAAATCGTCATTCTCTCTTCCATCGACATGTTACGAATGACTTCTCCAGTAAATTCGATAATATATCCTGTTCCAACATCAACCCCGTAGCGGCCGATAATGGCCAAAATGACGTCTTTGGCGGTAACTCCTTCCCCTAATTTTCCGTTAATGCGAATTTGCAGCGTTTTTGGTTTATGCTGCCATAACGTTTGTGTCGCAAGCACATGTTCCACTTCGCTCGTTCCAATCCCAAATGCGAGCGCCCCAAACGCTCCATGTGTCGACGTATGGCTGTCTCCACAAACAATCGTTTTTCCTGGTTGCGTTAAACCAAGCTCTGGACCGATCACGTGGACAATCCCTTGTTCTTCACTATGCAAATCAGCTAGCGGAATCGAAAATTCCCGACAGTTTCGTTCCAACGCTGCAATTTGATTTCTTGCTACTTCATCCTCAATCACAAAACGGTTCACTGTTGGAACGTTATGATCCATCGTCGCAAATGTTAAATCAGGGCGGCGCACTTTCCGCCCCTTTTGCCGCAATCCTTCAAACGCTTGCGGAGAGGTGACTTCGTGCACTAAATGTAAGTCGATATAGAGCAAATCTGGTTTTCCATCTTCGCGATATACGACATGATTTTCCCAAATCTTTTCAATAATCGTTTTCGGTTTCACTGCTTTCACCTCTCATTTTTCATGAGTAAACAGTCATAATATGGAAAATTGCTTCATTATCTAAAATCGTCGCTTTAATTTCGTTTACCATTTCATCAGTGGAAACGACTCGTTGTCCTTTTTGTGCAATATCTACTGTTCGCAATCCAGCTGCCAATACTTGCTGAACCGCTTTTTCAATTGCATCTGCCTCTTCCGAAAGCCCAAAGGATAATCGAAGCATCATTGCCGCTGATAAAATCGTTGCAATCGGATTTGCTTTATTTTGACCCGCAATATCAGGCGCAGAACCGTGAATTGGCTCATACAAACTTGGCCCTGATGTCGATAAACTTGCGGATGGCAACATCCCGAGCGAACCGGTCAACATCGAAGCTTCATCACTTAAAATGTCGCCAAACATGTTTTCCGTAACAATGACATCAAATTGTTGCGGAGAGCGAATTAGCTGCATTGCCGCATTATCGACAAGCATATGCTCAAGCGTTACATCAGGAAACTCTTGCGCCACTTCTTCAGCAATTTCCCGCCACATTCTGCTTGATTCGAGCACATTCGCCTTATCAACAGATGTCACTTTTTTCTTCCGTTTACGCGCAAGTTCAAACGCTGCTTTCACAATCCGCTTAATTTCTTCTTTTTTATATAGAAGCGTATCTACTGCTTTTTCTTCTCCGTTTTCTACCATTCGTCCGCTCGGTTTCCCAAAATATAGTCCTCCTGTTAATTCACGAACGATTAACAAATCGACACCTTGAATCACTTCCTTCTTCAGCGGTGACGAATCCATTAAACTGTCGTAAAACTTTACTGGCCGTAAATTGGCAAACAAATTCATCTCTTTACGAATTTGCAATAACCCTTTTTCCGGACGCAAATGTGCAGGGTTTCGATCCCATTTCGGACCACCGACTGCCCCAAGCAATATCGCATCACTTTCATGACAGATGGCAAGCGTTTCATCTGGGAGCGGCGTACCTTTTTGGTCAATCGCCGCTCCACCAATAAGCCCGAATTCGAACTCAAACTGATGTCCAAAACGGGTTTCGATTGTTTTTAGAATTTCAACAGCTCCCCTCGTCACTTCTTTTCCGATTCCATCACCCGGCAATACGGCAATCCGATAACTTCCCATGCTGTTTCCCTCCATTGATTTTATTGCATCGCTACTTTTTGATTCTCAGCACGCATCGTTTCAATCATAAACACGCGGTTGACTGCATTAATATACGCTTTTGCGGATGCTTCCAGCACGTCCTGCGCCGTACCGCGACCGCTAGTTTCTATATCATTGACACGCACTTTCACGAAAACTTGCGCAAGCGCGTCACGACCACCGCTCACGGATTCAATACGGTAATCAAGAAGAGTAACAGATGTCTTAAAGCAACGCTCTAACGTGTTATACAATGCTTCGACGCTTCCCGCTCCCGTTGCCGCTTCTTGAATCTCATTTCCTTGTCCGTCTTTTAAGACGACAACAGCGGTCGGAATTTGGTTTGTGCCATACTGAACTTGAAGCGAGGATAACTGATAAAAATCTTTAAAGTGATCAAATTTTTCTTCAAAAATAAGCGCGACTAAATCATCATCGGTAATGTCTTTTTTCTTATCTGCCAACTCTTTAAATCGAACAAATAATTTATTAACTTCTTCATCTGATAATGTGTATCCAAGCTCTTCAACACGATTGCGCAGCGCATGCCGTCCCGAATGTTTTCCAAGCACCATGGAGTTTGATTGAACACCAACAAGTTCTGGTGAAATAATTTCATACGTTGTTTTTTCTTTTAATACACCATCTTGATGGATTCCTGACTCATGAGCGAAGGCATTTTTGCCAATGACCGCTTTGTTTGGCGGAATAACCACACCTGTCAATTTGCTTACTAAATTGCTCGTTCGCTTAATTTCTTGAAGGTTAAGGCGTGTTTCTGCCTGATAATAATCTTTGCGAATGTAAAGCGCGACAGCAATTTCTTCCAATGCCGCATTTCCCGCGCGTTCGCCGATTCCGTTAATCGTCCCTTCGATTTGTGTTGCGCCATGCTCAATTGCTGCCAGTGAATTTGCAACCGCCATTCCTAAATCGTCATGGCAATGGGCAGAAAGAGAAACTTTTTCAATATTCGGAACATTGTTGCTTAAAAATGTGAAAATATTCCCGTACTCTTTCGGGGTAATATACCCTACTGTATCTGGGATATTAATGACCGTCGCCCCCGCTTTAATCACTTCTGTAATAATCTTGGCCAAAAATGGAAGCTCGCTGCGGCAGGCGTCTTCCGCTGACCATTGGACAATTGGAAAATAGCGTTTCGCATATTTGACCGACTCTACCGCTGTTTCAATGACTTGTTCCGGCGTCATTTGCAATTTATACTTCATATGGATCGGAGATGTGGCGATGAATAAATGGAGACGAGGCTCTGCTCCTCCTTTTAACGCCTCCCATGCGGCGTCAATATCGCTCTGTACCGAGCGAGCAAGCCCGGTAACAGAGCATGTTTTGATCGTTTCGGCAATTTGTTTTACCGCTTGGAAATCTCCTTTCGATGAGGCAGGAAAGCCTGCTTCAATAATATCTACACCGAGCCGTTCAAGCTGGCGGGCAATTTCAAGTTTTTCTTGTAAATTCAAATTGATTCCAGCAGACTGTTCACCGTCGCGCAACGTCGTATCAAAAATATTAATTTTTCGCACTGGAGACCACCACTTCTTTCTGTTTTTCTTTCACAAATGGCATCATGCTGCGCAATTCGCGGCCGACAATCTCAATGAGGTGTTCATTTTCACGGCGGTTGATCGCATTAAACTCCGGACGGTTTGCTTGGTTTTCCAAAATCCAGCCTTTTGCAAATTTTCCTGTTTGAATATCATGAAGAACCTTTTTCATCTCTGCTTTCACCGCGTCATTGATAATGCGCGGTCCAGAAATGAAATCTCCCCATTGCGCCGTATCGGAAATCGAATGACGCATCCAAGAAAGACCGCCTTCATACAGAAGATCAACGATCAGCTTCATTTCATGCAAACATTCGAAATAGGCTACTTCCGGCTGATACCCTGCTTCGACAAGCGTTTCAAATCCTGCTTTAATCAGTGATGTTAATCCTCCGCATAATACAGCTTGTTCGCCGAATAAGTCTGTTTCTGTTTCTTCTTTAAATGTCGTTTCCAGCACTCCCGCTCTTGTCGCACCGATCGCTTTTGCATACGCGAGCGCTGTTTGTTTTGCTTCCCCTGTTACATCTTGATACACTGCAATTAATGCAGGAACGCCAGCTCCTTCTGTATACGTGCGGCGCACTAAATGCCCCGGACCTTTCGGTGCAACTAAAAATACATCGACATGTTCAGGAGGAACAATCTGATTAAAGTGGATATTAAACCCATGGGCAAATACTAATGCGTTTCCTGGCTGAAGCTCTGGTTCGATTTCTTCTTTATATACATTTGGTTGTTTTTCATCTGGAAGAAGAACCATGACGATATCCGCTTGTTTGGTTGCTTCGCGAACACTATATACGGCAAAACCGTCTTTTTCCGCTTGTTCCCATGATTTTCCTTTACGAAGCCCAACAATAACGTTCACGCCGCTGTCGCGAAGGTTTTGTGCATGTGCATGGCCTTGTGAACCGTAACCGATAATTGCCACCGTTTTTGATTGTAAGTATTTTTCATTTGCATCTCCGTTATAGTAAACTTTTGCCATTATCCATCTCTCCTTTTCTCATAGTCTTTTAGATAATGAAAGCAGTTTTATGTGTAGCGGCTGTTTTTTGCAAGCCGCGTGTAAACGCTGTTGTGCCTGTTCTCGCCACTTCTTTAATTCCGTAAGGCCGCAATAACTCAATGAGCGCTTCTACTTTTTCGGATTCGCCTGTTACTTGAATAACAAGACTATCTTTGCTTACATCGACAATCGAAGCGCGGAATGGCTCAATAAGCGTATAGATCTCTTGGCGGAGCGCCGGTGTCACGGATACTTTCACGAGCGCCAGTTCCCGCGCAACAATCGCTTGGTCGGTAATATCATTTACTTTCAGCACATCAATCTGCTTGTTTAACTGTTTAATAATTTGCTCTGCCGTCCGCTCATCTTCAACATTGACGACAAATGTCATTCGGGAAACTCCTTCTACTTCTGTATGTCCTACCGTGATGCTTTCAATGTTATAATGCCGTTTCGTAAATAACCCGGTAATTCGGTTGAGAACGCCTGGACGGTTATTGACTGTCATTGTGATAATTCGCCGCACGGTTTCACCCCCACCATTTCATGTAATCCTTTTCCAGGTGCAACCATTGGATAGACGTTTTCATCCGCTTTTACATGGAAATCAAGTAAAACCGGACCGTCGATCGCAAATGCTTTCTTTAGTACCTCCATCGCTTCCGCCTCCGTTTTTGCCTGGAAGCCTGGAATATTGTATGCTTCTGCTAGTTTTACAAAATCCGGCTGATTTGGAATGAGAGAATGGGAATATCGTTTTTCGTAGAAAAGTTCCTGCCATTGACGAACCATACCAAGCGCTTGGTTATTCACAATAACCACTTTAATCGGCAATTGAAGCTCTTGGATGACAGACAACTCTTGGAATGTCATTTGGAAGCCACCATCACCAACAATGGAAACGACCGCAGCATTTCTATCCGCAAGCTGCGCTCCGATCGCCGCCGGGAGGCCGAATCCCATCGTTCCAAGCCCGCCGGAAGTAACCCAGCGATGCGGTCTATTAAACTTGTAATATTGCGCCGCCCACATTTGATGCTGGCCAACGTCGGTAGTAATAATGGCTTCTCCGTTCGTTAATTCATAAATCATTTCCACCAGCTTTTGCGGCTTAATCGTTTGTTCATCGTCTTCGTAATAAAGAGGAAATTGCCGTTTCCATTCGTTTAACTGGGCAAGCCATGCGCTTGTGTCCGCTGGCTTTCCTTGCTGATGAATTAATTCTTGCAAGGCCGCTTTCGCATCGCTGACAATCGGAATTTTCGTAGGCACATTTTTGCCGATTTCCGCCGGATCAATGTCAATGTGTGCCACCGTTGCCTTTGGTGCAAAGTATTTTAAATTTCCCGTAACACGATCATCGAATCTTGCCCCAATATTAATGAGTAAATCACATTCATATAGCGCCATGTTTGCTGTATACGTACCGTGCATGCCAGCCATTCCTAAAAATAATGGGTGATCGGCTGGAAATCCGCCTAAGCCTAATAACGTATGAACAACTGGAATATTTTGTTGTTCAGCATATTGCCGTAGTTCATTTGAAGCGTTCGCATGTAATACGCCTGCTCCCGCTAAAATGACAGGTCTTTTCGATTGGCTAACCGCTTCTACAAGGCGGCGAATTTGCAAATGGTTTGGGTGAGTGGTCGGTTGATACCCTGGCAAATGAACCTCTTGTTCGTAATCAAATTCTCCTTCCGCTATGGTAATGTCTTTTGGGATATCGATTAATACAGGACCAGGTCTTCCTGTTGTGGCAATATGAAACGCTTCTTTAATAATTTTCGGAAGCTCGCTTATATCACGAACTTGATAATTATGTTTCGTAATTGGCATCGTAATTCCGAGAACATCCGCTTCTTGAAACGCATCTGAACCGATGACGCTCGTTGCAACTTGACCTGTAAATACGACGATCGGCAGCGAATCCATCATTGCATCTGTTAAACCTGTCACAATGTTTGTCGCTCCAGGCCCTGATGTTGCGATCACAACGCCCGGCTTTCCAGAAATACGCGCATATCCTTCTGCGGCATGAATGGCCCCTTGCTCATGCCGCGTTAATACGTGAAACACTCCTGATTGATATAACTTGTCGTAAAGCGGCAACACCGCTCCACCCGGATATCCAAAAATAACTTCTACCTTTTCCGCCTTTAACGCCTCAATTAACATTAGCGCTCCGCTCATTTTCGTTTTTTCGGACGTTTTTTCCTCTACTTTCATCCTTGCCATCATCCATCCTCCCTCGCATTTTTCATCGCTATGAAAAAAACCTTTTCACCCACAATGACCTACTTTGGTTCGGTCAAAGGGGCGAAAAGGTTCACTTTTCGCGGTACCACCCTTCTTCGTGGCCATTACGACCACCTCATGAGCGATTGGCAAATCAGCCAACCGCTCTTTTTAGTAACGAGTGAAGCAATTGTTCTCCACCCGTCCAACCCTACTAGCCATATGACGTTCAGGCTGGCGCTCAGAGGTGAGTTCGTCAAGCGGCAGCATCACCGGTTCCCAGCTCCCCCGGCTCTCTGTGGATGCTGTCCCCGCTGACTACTTATCCTCGTCAACGCTTTCACATATATAAAACTTTCATTGTGCATTATCTAACACTTGCGTTGGTTTGATATACTTTTACTCCTTCAGAAACAACACGGCGTCTAAACTCTTCAAGCAGCCGTTTTGTATGCTTTCCTGGCACGCCTTCACCGATCACGCGTCCATCCACCTTCACCACTGCAATCACTTCAGCAGCTGTTCCAGTTAAAAAAACTTCATCGGCAACATAAACATCGTGGCGCGTAAACGGCTCTTCTTTTACGACATACCCAAGTTCTTGAGCAATTTCGATAATAGCTTGACGCGTAATTCCTTCCAGCGCTCCTACATATCCAGGCGGTGTATATATTACCTCGTCTTTAATAATAAAGACGTTATCTCCCGATCCTTCGGCTACATATCCTTGATCATTTAAAATCAACGCCTCGCTTACGTTAGCGAGATGTGCCTCAATTTTGACAAGAACGTTATTTAAATAGTTGAGTGACTTTACTTTTGGGCTAAGGACATCAGAACGATTTCTTCGAGTGGCAACCGTTACCACTTCAATTCCAGTTTCATATAAATGTTTTGGAAAAAGCGCTAACGGCTCAACAATAATAACAACTTGCGGCTTTTTGCACTTATACGGATCAAGCCCTAAATCGCCGACTCCGCGTGAAACAACAAGACGAATATATGCATCTTGATATTGATTTTTTCGTATCGTTTCAATAACATAATTTGTCATCTCTTCTTTTGTATAAGGAATCGTTAATAAAATCGATTTTGCTGAATTGTAGAGACGATCTATATGCTCTTTTAATCGAAACACGTTGCCGCTATAGACACGAATCCCTTCAAATACGCCATCGCCGTATAAAAAACCATGATCGTATACCGAGATTTTCGCATTTTCTTTTGTCACAAATTCACCGTTTAAAAAAATCCATTGTTCACTCAATTTTGTTCCCCTCTTCCCTGGTAAGTACAGTCTCTCGTTTGTATTGATCATTGCTGTTATTGTTCATGCGTTTGATTTATTTGAAAATTATAATAATCCTAAAACAAAAGAGAGTCAATACTATTTTTTGAATATTTAGATTGATTAAACTATTTGTATCCGCTTACATATTGATAGAATCAATGAATTTTCATGTTAAAAAAATTTTTTCGTTGTCCAATAAAAAACCTCCTTTTCCGTTGTGGAAAAGGAGGTTTTAGCGTCCCAGGAGAGATTCGAACTCCCGACCGACGGCTTAGAAGGCCGCTGCTCTATCCAGCTGAGCTACTGGGACATGTATTTCACACTATTCAATTTCATATTTTCATCCTTGATATCCTGTCTCTTCCTCTACCAGCTGATTCAAGGAAGCTTAGTGCGTCGAGACAACTCGCAGCTGTTTCATGGAAGTATGGCTCGTCGCTGAGCTACTGGGACATGGTAATATTCACGTTATATTTTATTTTCGTTGTCTCTTCCTCTACCAGCTGATTCAAGGAAGCCTAGTGCGTCGAGACAACTCGCAGCTGTTTCATGGAAGTGTGGCTCGTCGCTGAGCTACTGAGACATGTATTTCACACTATATTAATTTCACATTTTCATCCTTGATATCCTGTCTCTTCCTCTACCAGCTGATTCAAGGAAGCTTAGTGCGTCGAGACAACTCGCAGTCGATTCATGGAAGTGTTGCTCGTTTTCCAAAGACAGTCTATATTATAGAAAAGCTTTTCGATAAAGTCAAGATAAAAAAGAGCGAGAAAAATCTCGCTCATAGGGTAAATGTTTTCGTAAGTGATGCCACTTCTTTTCCATCGAGTTCGTAAAATTGAACCGTTGCTTTTCCGTCTTCTATTTGCAATAATGCGTATGTTTTTTCTTTCCGCGCTCTCGGCAACAAAATGCTTCCCGGATTAATAAATAAAATACCGTCGATCATCTCAGCACCAGCGATATGAGAATGACCAAAACATACCACTTTTGCCTCTACTTCTTTCGCACGATAGTAAAGATTCATTAGCGACGTTTTCACATTATAGAGGTGACCGTGAGTAATGAAAAAGCGAACCCCTTCAATTTCTTCGGTTCGTTCATTAGGAAATTGCGTGGTGAAATCACAATTTCCGCGCACTACCAAAAAACGGGCAATTTCTTTTTGATCAAAAGGCAATTCAGAATCTCCGCAATGAATCAGCGCATTTGCTTCATGATGATGACGCGCCACGATTTCTTCTAGTTCATTCGTTAATCCATGGCTATCACTAACAATTAACACTTTCATGTTTCTTTACTCCTTATCGTTAATGATTTCATCCCACTGCTTTTCTAATTTCGCTAACGCTTTTGCTCGATGGCTGATTTGATTTTTCTCTTCTTTGGATAATTCCGCCATCGTTTTTCCTTTTTGCGGAACGTAAAAAATTGGATCATACCCAAATCCGTTTTCACCCTTTGGCACTTCTGTAATGTATCCTTCACACGTTCCCTCAACGACGGTTGTGCGGCGCCCTGGAGCCGCGACAGCAAGCGCGCAATGGAAACGCGCCGTTCGCTTTTCAAAAGGAATTCCTTTCAACTCTTCCAATACTTTGGCAATGTTTTTTTGATCGTTCTTTTCTTCTCCAGCGTATCGGGCGGAATATACACCTGGTCTTCCATCTAAAGCGTCAATCGATAGGCCGGAGTCGTCGGCGATCACGATCGCATGAAAATAATGGGCCATCGCTTCCGCTTTTAATACCGCGTTTTCAGCAAACGTGCTTCCCGTTTCCTCAACATCTGGGCAATTCGGAAAATCTAGAAGCGATTTTACTTCTATTCCTTTTTTTTCAAGGAGTTCTTGAAACTCTCGCGCCTTTCCGATGTTTTTCGTCGCGATAATGACTTGTTTCATCATGTATCCCCACTTTCCTCGCTTCTCTTTATATCAATTTGCATTGCAAGTTCTCCTAACGTTTTCCGTTGAATGTCGATAAGCTGTCGAATCCCTACTTCTGCTGTATCTAGCAATTCATTTAATTGTTCTCGCGAAAATGTCGCTTCTTCTCCTGTTCCTTGAATTTCCACAAAGCGGCCAGCTCCTGTCATCACAATGTTCATATCGACTTCTGCCCGCGCGTCTTCCGCATAGTTTAAATCAAGAATAATTCCGTGTTCTGGATCGATCCCAACAGATGTAGCAGCTAGAAAATCATTCACAGGAAGTTCATCGAGTTTCTTTTCTTCCATCAATTTCGCGAATGCTAACACCATCGCTACATACGCTCCTGTAATCGACGCTGTCCGCGTTCCTCCGTCCGCTTGAATCACATCACAATCAATCCATACTGTCTTCTCGCCTAACTTGTCCAAATTAACGACAGAACGAAGCGCTCTTCCGATAAGACGTTGGATTTCCATTGTTCGCCCTGATAATTTTCCTTTGCTAGATTCCCTCACATTTCGCTGTTCTGTCGCTCTCGGCAGCATCGCATATTCCGCAGTAATCCATCCTTTTCCGCCGCCACGCATAAACGGCGGCACTTTGTCATCGATGCTTGCTGTGCAAATCACTTTCGTATCACCAACTGTAATGAATACCGACCCTTCTGCATGTTTAATAAAATGTTTCTCCATATGTACAGGACGCAGCTGTTTGTTTTCTCTGCCATCTATCCTCATAATAAAAATCCTCCTTTACATAAACAGAAAGAGGTAGCACACCGTCTACCTCTTTTTTATATCATAATATCGCATCAAACTGCTAGCTACTCTGTTGTTGCATTGTCATTTTCGAAAATAATCGCTTAAAAGCTTTCTGTATTCACTTTTTCTGGTCTTGCCACTGGTTCGGATAACGGTTTTCCATCTTCTCTAACAAGATTTGCTTTTCCATTTACCATAATAGAGACACTCTCGATTCCCTTTTGCTCCGTTAGTGAGAGAACAAGCGAATTTAATACATGATCCGAAATGACATTTTTCTTATTGCTGCCGTAAATGGCTTCGTTAAAGTTTAATGTCACTTTTCCATCTTCATATTTTGGTTTTCCAACTAACTGAGTATCTGGCTGAAACTCACTTACAAGACCGCTGCCATAGCTTGGTCCTTTAATTAATTCGTTAACCGCAGCGACAATATCATCTTTTTCTTTATTAGACACGCGGCGCGTTACTGGAACGTAGTACGTATCGTTTCCTTGTTGAGCGACAAAATAAACGGTAACTGGGTGAGTATTTGTAATATCCGCAACACCTTTGGCATCAATATTAATTCCATCAGCGCGGCTGACACCGTCTTGAATAGGTGTTTTATTGACTGGCATGACATCTTGATCATAACCGTTAATGCGAATTTTTACTCTTTTCACATTATCAAACTGTGTCAGCGTCCATGTAATGGCTTGCAAAATTCTCTTTTCATCTTCTGGTTTATAATTTGCAAATTCTGGTGAGAAATCAGCAATAATGGTGCCATCTTTCTCCAGCTTCACTCCTAATACCCTTGTATCTGCTGGCAATACAGCGCGAAACCCGTTTGGCAACAATTCCGAAACAGGGCCATCTTCCACCAAATATTCGAGCACTTGCTTTGCCACAGCATCTGTCTTCGGCAGTTCTACGGTCTGCGGCACGACAAATCCATTTTTATCAATTAAGTAAAGCTCGCGTTTTACTGTTTCGGTTGCTTTTTTCTCGTCTTTTTCTCCCCCTTGTTTTCCAGTTGTTTCTTGTAATGATTGCCCATCTTTTAAATAGCTCACATCCTGTGGCGGGTCAATTTCTTTAACAGCTTCATCCTTTCCAAATAACCCACAACCACTAAGTAATAACAGCGATGTAACAACGGATGCAGCTAGTTTCCACGTTCCTCGATGAAACATGAATTTTCCCTCCTACTCATAGTTTGTACTACTATCTATGTATACGAGCCTTTTTTGAAAATAGAATAAAAAAATCCTTTAGCTTTTACGCTAAAGGATTTTTTTATAATTCAATCGTTTGAACATTTTCAATTGGCTTTCCAAACCATTTGGAAGCAATTTTTTGGAACAGTTCCTTTGATCCTGTCGTAAAGAATAAATGTTCTGCCTCTCGTTGCCCTGTATAAAGAAGATGGCTATGATGCAAAATCGCACTAACTTCACGTGCGGTTTCATCACCGGAACAAATTAGTTTTACGCGTTTTCCCATATATTCTTTAATAAGAGGACTTAACAAAGGATAGTGAGTGCATCCTAAAATAAGGACATCCATATTGCTCGATTTAAACGGTTCAAGCGATTCAGCGACTATCTTTCTCGCTTCCTCTCCTTCGAAGTTTCCGCTCTCTACAAGCGGGACAAACTTTGGACATGCTAAACTTTCTACACGAACTCGATGGTTAATGGATTTTAGCGCCTTTTCATACGCACCGCTTTTTACTGTACCAATTGTACCAATCACACCGATATGCCCGTTTTTCGTCGCTTTTAACGCCGCGCGAGCTCCAGGATGTACCACTCCTAATACCGGAATATCGAGCTGTTCCCGAATTTCGTCTAATACGACAGCTGTTGCCGTATTACAAGCAATAACAAGCATTTTAATATTATACCGCAATAAATAATTCGTCATTTCCCATGTAAATTGACGAATTTCCTCTTTAGGGCGTGGCCCATATGGGCAACGAGCTGTATCCCCAAGATAAACAATCCGTTCTTTTGGTAACTGTCGCATAATTTCTTTTGCAACAGTTAATCCACCAACTCCTGAGTCAATAACACCAATTGCTCTTTCCAATTGATCCGCCTCATTCTTTTTTTCATTTCTTGATGTAGTTTTCGTAAGTATTTTCTAAAAAGACAATTTCTTGATTGGAAAAATTTTGCAACACTTGTACCAAATCATGTTGACGCTTTTTATCACTTCTTCGACCATTCGTTTCCCTTTTTCGAGAAGACGAATGCGTACAACTCGTCAGTCGTGCCGATCTTTTACTCTAGCAACGAGCCTGTATTTTTCCATTCTGTCTACTAAATATGTTGTGCTACATGCCAGATACATTTTG
Organism: Geobacillus sp. LYN3; assembly: GCF_003064505.1. Lineage (NCBI taxonomy): Bacteria > Bacillati > Bacillota > Bacilli > Caryophanales > Anoxybacillaceae > Geobacillus > Geobacillus sp. LYN3. Next base: position 2,688,301 of record NZ_QCWL01000001.1, read on the forward strand.
TTCAATAATTCGCCGATCGTCAAGTCCTCTTCTTCCAATAGCTATTTTAGTGTGGCGAATTGCGCGGTGTGATTGGATACTACGCTAAAATTTCACGGTCTCGTTGTTTTAAATTTGCGGCAATATATCGATCTAGCTCTGCAACAGTCTTTTCATCAAAAGACATACAATCTCCTCTACAACGGTGCATTTATTATTTTTAATGTTTTTCTACAAAAATGCAACAAAAAAATACAACTTTTTATTTTATTCGACAATGTTTGATATATTCCATTTTACTCCACTTTGCCACATAATCAATGAGTAAATCGTTTTTATTTTTAAAACTAAATTTCATCTTTAAAATATAACAAACCGGCTACCTTAAAATAAGGTGAGCCGGCATTTCTTATAGTTCAAGTTCTCCCATTCGAAGCAATTCAATAACTGCTTGGGATCGCCCCTTTACCCCAAGTTTTTGCATTGCGTTCGAAATGTGGTTGCGAACCGTTTTTTCACTAATAAACAGTTCTCTGGCAATTTCTTTCGTCGTCTTATCTTGAACTAATAATTCAAATACCTCTCTCTCTCTTTTCGTTAGCAACGGCTTTGGTTGAAATGATTTATCCTTCAAGTATTGTAACCCTCCTTGCTTTCACTAGACCTGAACTACCGGATGGGTATTATTCACCATATAGTATGTGAAAGAAGGGGTTACGGTGACGGAATTTCGCTTATCTAATAGAAAAATAGGTATTTTTCTAAACAATTGCCGTTGCTTGGGACTGTTGGAGCATTTGTCTCATCTCATCGCTCCAAGGAACGCTTTTTGAAAGAAGGTAAACGACTTTTCCCATTGTTCCCATTGATCAATGTAATCAATCTGCTTCATTACATATCCCCCTAATAAAAATCCTCTTCATGAAAGCCATGAAGAGGATTTTCATCATTATACTTCGTCACTTCCGAAGAAGTTGCGGAACATTTGAATCGTCGCTTCACGGTTTAGCGCAGCGATCGAAGTGGTTAACGGAATTCCTTTTGGACAAGATTGCACACAGTTTTGCGAGTTACCACAGTTCGCTAAACCGCCATCACCCATAATCGCTTTCATCCGCTCCGCTTTATGCATCGCGCCTGTTGGATGCGCATTAAATAGACGTACTTGGGAAAGCGGTGCTGGACCGATGAAATTCGATTTGCTGTTGACGTTTGGACATGCCTCTAAACATACACCGCATGTCATACATTTTGAAAGCTCGTATGCCCATTGGCGTTTTCGTTCTGGCATACGCGGACCAGGACCTATGTCATACGTTCCGTCGATTGGGATCCATGCTTTTACTTTTTTCAACGAGTCAAACATACGGCTGCGGTCTACTTGCAAGTCGCGAACTACCGGGAACGTGCGCATTGGTTCCAAACGAATTGGCTGTTCTAATTTATCAATTAATGCTGTGCATGCTTGACGCGGTTTGCCGTTAATAACCATCGAGCAAGCGCCGCATACTTCTTCCAAACAGTTCATTTCCCATACAACTGGGGTTGTTTTTTGCCCTTTCGCGTTAACCGGATTACGGCGAATTTCCATCAGCGCAGAAATGACGTTCATATTCGGACGATATGGAATTTCAAATTCTTCTTCGTATGGCGCAGAATCAGGACGATCTTGACGTGTTATAATGAATCGAACCGTTTTTTTCTCGCTCATCGTTTACTTCACTTCCTCTTTCTTTTTCGTGTAGTCGCGTTTGCGTGGCTTAATCAACGATACATCGACATCTTCGTAGTGGAATGCCGGTCCATCTGGGGTATAGCGTGCCATCGTTGTTTTGAGCCACTCTTCGTCATTGCGCTCTGGAAACTCCGGTTTATAGTGTGCACCACGGCTTTCGTTGCGGTTGTAAGCGCCTAGCGTAATTACCCGCGCTAGTTGAAGCATATTATATAACTGACGAATAAATGTTGCGCCTTGGTTGCTCCATTTCGACGTGTCTGTAACACTGATGTTTTTATAGCGTTCCAACAATTCCTGGATTTTCTCGTCTGTTTTCAACAACTTATCGTTGTAACGAACGATTGTAACGTTCGCTGTCATCCATTCGCCCAACTCTTTATGAAGCACATACGCGTTTTCTGTTCCATCCATGGACAAGATGTTGTTCCAACGCTCTTCTTCTTGCTTCACATAGCGGTCGTACAACGATGATGGCATTGCGTCTGCCGATTTTTCCAAACCGCGAATGTATCGAACCGCATTTGGTCCAGCAACCATGCCGCCGTAAATCGCTGATAATAAGGAGTTAGCTCCTAGACGGTTTGCGCCATGGATCGAGTAATCACATTCGCCAGCGGCAAACAATCCTTTAATGTTTGTCATTTGATCATAATCAACCCATAAGCCGCCCATCGAATAGTGAACAGCTGGGAATACTTTCATCGGCACTTTGCGAGGGTCTTCCCCCATAAATTTCTCATAAATTTCAATAATACCGCCAAGTTTGATATCTAGTTCTTTCGGATCTTTATGAGAAAGATCAAGATATACCATGTTTTCGCCGTTGATGCCGAGCTTCAAGTCAACGCAAACGTGGAAAATTTCTCTTGCTGCGATATCACGAGGTACAAGGTTTCCGTAAGCAGGATATTTTTCTTCAAGGAAATACCAAGGTTTTCCGTCTTTATATGTCCAGACTCTTCCGCCTTCCCCTCGGGCTGACTCACTCATGAGACGCAGTTTATCGTCTCCCGGAATCGCCGTCGGGTGAATTTGGATAAATTCCCCGTTTGCATAGTACGCGCCTTGTTGATAGACGATAGACGCTGCTGAACCTGTGTTGATGATCGAGTTCGTCGATTTTCCAAAAATGACTCCTGGTCCGCCTGTCGCCATAATGACCGCGTCCGCAGGAAACGCTTTAATTTCCATTGTTTTTAAATCTTGCGCAACGATTCCTCGGCAAATTTGTTCATCATCTAAAACAACGCCTAAAAACTCCCATCCTTCATATTTTGTGACAAGTCCAGCCACTTCATGGCGGCGCACTTGTTCATCAAGCGCATATAATATCTGCTGGCCTGTCGTTGCCCCTGCGTATGCAGTACGGTGATGCTGCGTTCCACCGAAGCGGCGGAAATCAAGCAACCCTTCAGGAGTACGGTTGAACATGACTCCCATGCGGTCAAGCATATAAATGATGCTTGGCGCTGCCTCACACATCGCTTTTACCGGAGGCTGGTTCGCTAAAAAGTCACCGCCATATACGGTATCGTCGAAATGTTCCCAAGGAGAATCCCCTTCCCCTTTCGTATTTACCGCACCGTTAATCCCACCTTGTGCACAGACAGAGTGAGACCGCTTAACAGGTACGAGCGAGAACAATTCTACAGGTACGCCTGCTTCCGCGATTTTAATCGTTGCCATTAGACCAGCTAGACCGCCACCAACTACGATGATTTTTCCTTTTTTCATTGCTACTCACTCCCTAAAAGATTGCTAGTTGTAGATTAAGCGAATGCCAAAATAGCACGAATGCCGACGATGGAAAGCGCGACAAAAATAAGCATTGTCACATAGGTGAAAACTTGTTGTGAACGAGGAGATACCGTTAACCCCCAGCTTACGCAGAAGGACCATAAACCATTCGCAAAATGGAACACTGTTGATAAAATTCCGACAATGTAAAATGTCAGCATAGCCGGATTATCGACAATATTCGCCATCATTTCATAGTTTACTTCCGTGCCCAATGCGGCTTGCACTCGAGTTTCATATACATGCCATGTCACAAAAATTAATGTGATGATTCCGGTGATCCGCTGCAAGACAAACATCCAGTTGCGGAAATATCCGTAACTTCCCACATTAAATTTCGCTGTAAAAGCGATGTAAAGCCCATAAATGGCATGGAACAATAGCGGAAGAAAAATGACGAATATTTCTAAAAAATAGCGAAATGGTAAATTCTCCATAAAGGAAGCAGCACGGTTAAACGCTTCCGGACCTTTTGTCGCAAAATGGTTTACGACTAAATGTTGTACTAAAAAGATCCCTACTGGAATGACTCCTAACAGCGAATGGAGCCGACGGTAATAAAATTCGCGATTTCCTGCCATATGTAAACCCCCTTTGAATAATAACGATGAAAAATTAATGCGCTCCCCATCCACAAAAATGAAAAGGTAATGATTCATAGAATGTAATTGCTTCCATTACCATAATCATTGTGTCACATTCATTGTACTCTCACATTGTACAAGCGTCAAGAAAACAAAGTCATAAAATGTTCAAACGTTTGAATATTTAAACAATGTCTGATCATAAGAAAGATAATGCGCGCTCCCCTCCATTTCGCTATAATGTTAGAGTAGATAGAAAGAGGGGAAGCATGTGAAACTACCATCGCTAGAAGAACAATATAAAGCATTAGAAAACATTCCTATTTCCGCATTTGGCTCTGAACTGATTCGGCAAATTCTTCTTCCTGAATTGCTCGGAAAAGAAACAGCAAGCATTTTATACTGGGCTGGTAAAAGCTTGGCGCGCCATTATCCGCTAGAAACGATATCCGATATCATCACGTTTTTTGAAAAAGCTGGATGGGGAACCCTTTCCGTTTTGGAAGAAGGAAAGGACGAGCTTCACGTTGAGTTGACAGGTCCGATCATCGCCGCGCGATTTGCTCTTCACGAAAATTGTACATTTCAGTTGGAAGCAGGATTTCTAGCCCAACAAATTGAGCATCAAAAACGCCGCGTTGCTGAAGCGTTCGAACAACAAAAGAAACGTGCTAATAAAGTGTTAATCACCATTAAATGGGATCGCAAAGATGAAATAAATAGCTAAGAGCCTGCGAATGCAGGCTTTTGCCATTTTTATGAGCGCAGCGCTACGGTTTCTTCGGCAAGCCCGAATGCTTCGTGAAGCGCCTCGACGGCCGAAACCATATATTTTTCGTCAATGACCGTGGAAATTTTAATTTCTGACGTGCTGACCATTTTTATTTCAATGCCTTGATTCGCTAGCGCTTCAAACATTTGCGCAGCTACTCCCGGATTAGAAATCATACCGGAGCCGACAATCGATACTTTTGCTAAACCAGTTTCATATTGCACATTTGCTCCTTTTAACGATTGTAATACTTGGATCGTTTCTTGCAGATCTTCCGTGCGAATCGAAAAAGAAACAGACGTTGTTTCGGAATTCGTCGCGCTTTGAATAATAATATCTACATTGATGCCACGGTTCGCAAGAGCCGTAAAAATGGTCGGCAATGTATATAAACTATTTTCGATTCCATCCACCGTTACTCTCGTTACTTGATCTTCAAATGCGATTCCTCGTACGATTAAATGCTGCTCCATCGAAACTTCCTCCTTTACCATCGTTCCTCTTTCGTTTTCCATGCTCGAACGCACTTCCAGCGGCACTTCGTAGTTTTTCGCAAATTCAACGGCGCGCGGATGCAATACTCCTGCCCCTAAATTGGCTAGCTCAAGCATTTCATCATAGGAAATCTCTTTTAATTTTCTTGCTGTTTTTACATAACGCGGGTCTGTCGTAAACACGCCTGTGACGTCCGTATAAATATCGCATTTATCGGCTTTTAATGCTACCGCCAGCGCTACCGCTGTTGTATCGGAACCTCCGCGGCCGAGCGTGGTGATTTCCCCTGTTTTCGTCACTCCTTGAAACCCCGCAACGATCACAATCGCCCCTTCATCAAGGTGGCGGCGGATTCTCGTCGTATCCATGTTCATAATGCGGGCATTGCCGTGCATTTCTTCCGTCATAATTCCCGCTTGCCATCCTGTTAATGAAACAGCTTTATATCCTTTTTCATGAAGCGCCATTGCCAAAAGCGCGATGCTCACTTGTTCCCCTGTCGAAAGAAGCATATCCATTTCCCGTTTGCTAGGATGATGGGAAATTTGATTCGCTAAGTTGACAAGCTCATCGGTCGTTTTTCCCATTGCCGAAACAACAACAACCACTTCATTTCCCTTTTGGGCTTCCTCAATGACCCGATTCGCCACATGTTGAATTCTTTCGATGGAACCGACAGACGTTCCGCCAAACTTTTGTACAATAATTCCCATTCGTCTCACCCTTTGCCTACAAATGTCGCTTATTTGCTTGCAAATAAAAACAGCAATGAGAGAAATCTCATTGCTGTGCATCACGAAACGAAAAAACGAATTCGCCCCGCACAGTGAGATAGCTCTCCAAGATGAATCCCATCTTGACAGTCCTACATTTCTTAAACGCAGGACCAGCGGAAAAAGCAATGAGACTTTTTCCACTTCGGCGACGCTCCCCTTTCCACACTCATCATCGGAACTCATTTTCCTCCGAATGTGTACTCTTGAAGTTCGCACCTCTATCTTCACTTCGGCGTTTGGAAGTGTATAAATATGAAATTTATTGCAATCATATCAAACTTTCGTATTGTTGACAATATTATTCTCGCAATTTCTTATAAATTTTTTCAGCAACAGAGCGCGGAATGTTTGCTTTTTGCAATTCTTCTACCGTTGCTTCTTTCATGTTTTTAATGGATCCGAAATGCTTTAATAACGCTTTTTTTCGCTTTTCCCCAACGCCGGGGATGTCATCTAACACAGAATGAAACATCGTTTTTCCACGCGTTTGCCGGTGAAAGGCAACCGCAAACCGATGCACTTCGTCTTGGATGCGCTGCAATAAATAAAACTCTTGGCTGTTTCTTTCTAATGGAACAACTTGCGGCGGATCCCCCATAATTAACTCGGATGTGCGATGCTTGTCGTCTTTGGCAAGCCCAGCGAGCGGAATATCAAGCCCTAATTCGTTTTCAAGCACATCCCTTACCGCAGCTAAATGCCCTTTTCCTCCGTCAATAATAATCAAATCGGGAAGCGGGAGGCCTTCTTTGAGCACGCGAGTATAACGTCTTCTTACCACCTCGCGCATCGATTCATAGTCATCCGGTCCCTCTACGGTTTTGACTTTATATTTGCGGTACTCTTTTTTCTCCGGTTTTCCATCGATAAAAACTACCATGGCTGAAACAGGATCCGCGCCATGAATATTGGAATTGTCAAACGCCTCAATGCGATGCGGGGTCGGAATTCCTAATATTTTTCCTAAGTTTTCCACAGCTTTGATCGTTCGTTCTTCATCCCGCACAATTAAGTAAAATTTTTCTTTCAAAGCAATTGCCGCATTTTTGCTTGCTAAATCAACCAGTTCTTTTTTCTTTCCTTTTTTCGGCTGAACAACCTTTACTTCCAGCAGCTGCTCGGCAAGTTCGCCGTCAATGTCAGCAGGCAAAATGACCTCTTTCGGCTTAAAGTGGTTCGCTTTTGTATAAAATTGCCCTAAAAAGGTGAGGAGCTCTTCGTCTGGGTCTTGGTACATCGGAAAGATCGATACATCGCGCTCAATCAGCTTTCCTTGGCGAATGAAAAATACTTGTACGCACATCCATCCTTTGTCATAGGCATAACCAAACACATCGCGATCAACGAAATCGTTGATGATCATCTTCTGTTTTTCCATCGTTGCTTCAATATGGGCAATTTGGTCACGGTATTCTTTTGCCCGTTCAAATTCGAGCGCCTCGGCTGCTTTCATCATCTTTTCCGCAAGTTCCTTTTTTACTTCTTTATACCCGCCGCTTAAAAAGCGGGCGATTTGTTCAACGATTTCTTTATTTTGCTGTTCGGACACAGGATATACGCACGGTGCAAGACATTGTCCCATATGATAATATAAACAAACGCGGTTTGGCATGGTCGAGCATTTGCGCAACGGATAAATGCGGTCTAACAGTTTCTTCGTTTCGTTTGCCGCCTGTACATGCGGATACGGCCCGAAATATTTTCCGCCGTCTTTTTTCACTTTTCGCGTAATGATTAGGCGAGGATGCTTCTCCGCGGTAATTTTTATAAACGGATAGCTTTTGTCATCCTTAAGCATCACGTTATATTTCGGATCATACTTTTTGATCAAGTTCATTTCTAAAATAAGAGCCTCGACGTCCGAAGAAGTGACGATATATTCAAAATCGGCAATTTCGTTGACAAGCCGCAGCGTTTTTCCATCATGTGTGCCGGTAAAATACGAGCGCACGCGGTTTTTCAGCACTTTTGCTTTGCCGACGTATATGACCGTACCGTTTTTATCTTTCATCAAATAACATCCCGGCTGCTCCGGGAGCACGGCTAATTTTTCTTTTAAGTGATCATGCATCATAATCACTCCATCAAATTAATTGATCCATTCGTACAGCGTAATGTTTCCGTACACTGGATCTGCGAGTGTGCTGGAACGATATGTTTTCACTTTCCGCACATTGCGTGAAAGGGAAACCCCTTGCGCTTGAAAGCCTTTGACCACATGATCGGTCATATAAATTTTAACATGTTGATAGTTCTCCTTGTCCTGTAAAAAAAATGAAAAGTGCAGCACGTCCTTGTGCGGAAAGTCCACATCGAGGTATTGCAGCACACGCGTTTCTTCCCATGTATACAGAACGAATCTCTCTTTACTGTTCTGTAAATCATATGCCAATTGATAGGTTGCTGGCAACTGTAATGCTTGTTCGCGCATATGCCATGTTCCCGTTGCGAGTTGTGCGGCTAACACTGCCATCGCTATGCTCCATCGGTACATAGACATATGATTGCGGAGAAAGCAAATCCATCCGTACAACAAAACAAGATGAACAAGCGGGAGAATATGGCGCGGTTTTTCGATATTTTGTGCAAATAACCCCCAAAGAAAATAAACGAATCCAGAAATAAGAAGCCAGCGCGGGAACGTGGACTTCCTTGACTTCCATATCGCTGTCCATACAACCATATACAAAAAAAGCAAGATCACGTTTTGGCTTGCTATCCCTGTCCATAAAATATTATAAAAGAAAAAGTAAATCATTCGCTCCCATAACGGCTGCCCGTCGCTTACCGCCGTTCCCCCCCATTCCTTGAAATGGCCGCTCGTAAATGAAAGAGCCAGTTTGAAAAAGGATTGGAAACTTCCTTCCGTCGCCGCGACCGCAGCAATCCAAATAAATTGAAAAAAGGCAGCGGACGTCAAAAAACAGCCGATTCGAAAGGCACTGCGATGTTTTTTCCAATCTTCGTACCATAAAAACAAAATCGCCACCGCAAATGGAGCATACGACAAACGGATTCCCATTAACAAGCTAAACAAGGCAAGCGGAAGTAGCTGTATCCACCATGCATCTCGCTTTCTTGCCAATTCGATGGACCAAAAATACCACCACAGCACCGCCAGCGCCGCGCCGTCCGACATCGGCTGGCCCGCAATCACCATGATATAGCTTGCCGACTGGAGGAGCGTGCTAATGAACAATGACATGGAAGTCGAGAAATGCTTTTTTAACAGGAGAACGATCGGAATCGTTGCCGAAAACAATGTAACGATATTAAAGACGGATAGCGCTTTCGCCGGATTGTCAACAAATGTACGAATAAACATGCCGCCCAACACGAAATATGGATAGCCCGGAAAATGCGGCTGCATGGCCAATAAATCATAACGGTCTAACGCCAATGCAAAATCGACTTGATCCCATGTTGCCGCATAAGGGCTTGCATAATAGATTTCTACGAAAAACAAACATAATAAAATGACTAAACTGAAATATGACAAAAGTCGATTATTTCCTAGAAAATGCTTCAGCATCTTTCTCCCCTTTTTCTACATGGCACATATTTGGCAAAAAAGACGAAAAAGCACAAGGCTAAGCCTTGTACTTTTTACATTACCTTTTTCGTTTTTGGTTCAAGCGCTTGGACGGTTGTTGATTGCTCCACATTTTTCTTATTTGTGTTGCGGCTTGTAACTAATAAATAAATCACGACAAAATATCCAATATAGGCGATGATTTCTTCAATGGATGGCATGGACGAATAGCCGAAGAGCGCTTTTAAAAACACGCCAACTTCTCCTGAAAAGACAGGTGCGACGCCATGATCGCGGAGATAATGTTCATAATCAATCGGATGTTCTGGAAGCAGCCATGTTAAATCATATACATGCGGCATCACGCTGCCGATGATATTTAAATCCTGGAGCATGGAAATGCCTTGGACTAATAGTCCCGCGGCAATCAATACGATGAACGCTCCGGTTACTTTAAAGAACGTCTTCAGCGGAATGCGCATCGTTCCTTTGAAGAAAAGGTAGCTGACGATCGCCGCAATCGCAATTCCTGTCACTGCTCCCCATCCTTTCATCGCCGCACCGATGTTTCCATGGGTAATCGCGGCAAAGAAAAAGACCGTTTCGACACCTTCACGGAGCACAACTAAAAACGAATGAATAACCATTCCAACGACATTGCCGGTCGTAATAAATTGATCCATCTTTCCTTCGATGCTTTTTTTCATATTGCGGCTATGCTCGGCCATCCAAAAGACCATTTGTGTCAGCAAAATCGCCGAAACAAACATAATGCCGATCTTTAAGTACATTTCGCTTCCCATCGCGGCAAATCCAGTGAGCACGACTTGGAAAAGAATCGCAACCCCAAAGCTCGCTAAAACCGCTAATCCTGCTCCAAGCCAAACGTACTTCGTATATTCTTGATGGTTGACGCGCTTTAAATAAGACGTAATAATTCCGACAATCAACAGCGCCTCGAGCGCCTCGCGAAATGTAATCAACAGCGCTTGAACTTCCATCGCATGTCTCCCCCTTTGTTTCCATCCGTCACGCCCGCTTGCGGCGCCATGAATACACAACAACCCCGGCAATCACCACAATAAGAATTGCAATCGGAATCCAGTTTTTTAATTCAGATAAGTCCGTCCATTCTTTTTTCTCTACTTCTTGCGGCTTTTCCGTTTCACTTTCCGAAAAATGTCCCACCTTCAAACTTTTCAACCCAAATTGCTTTTGTAATGACGTTAAAATCATGTCCTTGCTTTTCTTAAATTGTTCCTTGTTCGCTTTCTTTTCGCCGACGCCAAACAATCCAGGGTTTCCTAACGACTGCAGCGCCTTATCAAATTCATCCCTCAACTGCTTGTCAAGGGCCGCGTCTTTCGCCTGCACGATTGGAGAAAGCGCTTCGTATGTAGCAAATGCCTTCGCTAATAACCGTTTGCTCGTATCATATTGCTCAAAATTTTTCTCGATATTTTCCAACCGGCGTGCAACATTTAAAACAAGAATTTTTTCCATATTTTTTAAAACAGCTTTTTTATCCTTTTTATCAAGCGCCGATAATACTGCTTGCGAAGGCTCCGTTCCCATATGCATATCAATTTCCTCTTTGACCGTTTCGAAAATTTTGCGCGCCTCCGCAAAGTTTGGCGGCTGTTTGTTTAACTTTTCCGACATTTGTTTATAAACTTCTGCTACTTTTTCTTCATTCGGGTCGCCATAGGAGTACGCAAAAGCAGAAATCGGAACACTATTGAGAATGAATATCATCGCTAGAGAAAAAAACAAACAAAATCGCCTCATTATCAATCTCCTCCTACATCATCAATGATAATGATTATCATCTTCTATGTCAATATACTCATGAAAAAACTCCCTTTCCTGTCCGGAAAAAGGAAAGGGACTACGAACATTGTTTTTCAGTTATGCTTGGAAGACGGTGGGCGTCTTCATCAATTACCACTTTTTTTACCGGCCGCCGCATCTCCTTCCAAATCGCTGGAATAACAGCCGTGACATACGCTCGAAATTTAATAAATGACTGTCCCGTTGTCCGCACTTGATAGCGAATCGGCACTTCTTTTACACGAAACCCTTTGCGGACTAAATTTAACGTAATCACTTGCGCGTAGTTATAATCATGGATGATCTCGGCGTGCTCCATCGCTTGCCGGGAAAAGGCGCGCATTCCCGATTGACCGTCATAAATCCATGTTCGAAGAAGAAGCGATTGCAGAAATGTAAAGAAGTAATTGCCAAGACGGCGATGCCATTTCATCCCGCGAATCGTGCCAAGAAAGCGCGAACCCATCGTATAGTCCGCTTCTCCAGCAAAAATCGGAGCAAGCAAATCCGGGATTTGTTCTGCCGGATATTCGTTGTCCGCATCAATCATCACGCCGATATCCGCACCGAGACGGAGACATTCCCGCAATCCTTGACGTACAGCGGCACCAAGCCCGCGGTTTTCCTGCATTTGATAAATGTAATCAGCACCCGCTTCTCTCGCGGCTGCTGCTGTGTTATCGGTCGAACCATCATCAATCACTAATACTTTCACATCCACACAAGGATGAAAATGGCGGGGAATCTTGCGAATGACCTCGCCAATCGATTGTTCCTCATTATACGCTGGTAAAAAGACGATCACTTTTTGCTTCTTCATCCTCTGCTTCCCTCTTTCGAATCGCTTCCGTTAGTACGGGCCCGCGGCTATGGCTAGGATACGGAGTGCCCAGCAAATAAGCAATCGTCGGCGCCACGGACACCAAACTTTTCTTTTCATCGATCCGCTTTCCTTGCTCAATGGCCGGGCCATATAAGAAGAATGGCACAAATCGTTCTCCTTCATCCAAATGCCCGTGTCCTCCGATGCCGTCCGCTTGTCCGTGATCGGCGCAAATGATTAACGTTGCGTTTTTTAATTTTCCTTTCTGTTCGAGCCACTCAACGTACTCCTTGATAAGCGCGTCCGCTTCTTCTATTTTTTGAAGATATTCCTCGTATAATACACCGCGGCTGTGCCCTGTTTGGTCTGTGGCAATTAATTGAACGATGAGCAAATCAGGATCTTGTTCTTCCATAATCCGTTTGGCGCGTTCAATGATGTTACGGTCAGCTACGTCATTATGCATGACCGCTGTTACCGTTTCGACATCATCTCCAAACGAATCGACGAGATGGGCAATGCCAAGCAGCCGTCCCGTTTTCCCTACTTTCCTTAGTGAATCAAAAATGCTTTCTACTTTGATGCCAAGCTTCCATACCATGTTAGAGCGGATGCCGTGTTCAAACGGATAGGTTCCGGTAAACATCGACGTAAAACAAACGACCGTCCGCGCCGGATAGACCGTCTCCATTTGCGCAAACTCCGTCCCATGTTGCCGCAGCCATTTTAAAAATGGCGCATTGGCTTGCTCAAACCGATCTTTCCGCATGCCGTCGATGACAATCACAATGACTTTCTCATTGATTGGCTCTTTTGGAACGCTGGCATTATTGGTGTATGTCGGAATGATTTTTGGCTTCCAGTCAAATAATTGGCTGTGCAAGAGGAAAGAAAACAAAAAAACACCCGCATAATAGAACGCAAAGCCGGCAAGAGAAAGATCGCCTGCCTCCCCTTCCAGCTGTACGTACACATATTGCCAAATCGACAAAAGCAGCAAAAATTTCGGCAGCTGTTCTTGCGCGTTTCCGCTTGTCGAATCACTATTTTTCAGCACTAACTTCCAAAAACGGGTAAAATTCCACCATGATGTCCCAATGCGCAAATGATAGTAAAGCGTTCCCCAAAAAAAGACGGTAAAGAAAAAATATAGACCCAGCGCCAGGCCTAACAGCTTAAGGTCGGCAAACTGCCAAACGATTAAAAACACAACGTATGGAATCCATAAATAATTTCGCAAAAATAACGGATAATCGTACATATAATAGATAACAAAAAGTGGAAGCACCGCGAGAAAACCTAAGAGCCAGTGCTTCATATGCTCGATGGTGCCGAAATCGGCAAGATGGTAGATCGCCATCGTCCCGATAACGAAAATCGGTGTAAACGGTTTTCCCTCGTTCAGCAAATTCCAACATCGCGCCGCTACTTTTTCCAATCTTGAAGCTTCTTTCATCGTTTCTCCCTTCCTTTTTTCCAAGCCGCCCAGACGAACGAAATATCTCTTGGAGACATAAACAGTACGGCAATGCCAACCAAATAAGAAAACGCAAATTTAAACGCATGGGTCATCATCGCAGCCATATACGCGCCGCTCCAGTCCGGTACGATTCTCGTAATTGCAAACGCCATTACCGCTTCATACGTCCCCAGCCCGCCTGGAGCGATTTGAAACACTTGGCCAGAAACAGTAATGCTGTTGACCCACGCGGATTCTAAAAATGTTAACGACATTCCAAGTGTGTTGGTCATCTCATAAATGACAACCGCCTCACACAGCCAGCTAAGCGCAATCATACTCACCATATAGACGCCTCGTCTTCCTCTTAACGCGCTTTTTATCATGTGATAGTGTTTACGAATCCACTTCGCATCCGATTTACGCGACAACAAAACAACGACTGCACAAACACCGATTATTCCGACAACACCAATAACCATTGCGTTTATTGCAGGAAAACGATGGACGTATGCATACATTCCCCATGCGGACAAAAGGCATAAAACAAGCATGTCCAAAAGCCGCATCACCGCCACCGAATGAATGGCTTCATCGACAGAAACGTCCTTTTGTTTTGCTAAAACAGCCACACGGGCAATATCGCCTACTTTGAACGGAGCGATATGATTAATAAGCAAACTGAAAAAGATGCCTTTGGCGTATACAATCAAAGAAATTGGTTTTCCTACGTATGACTTCCATGCCAGCGCCCTTAGCCAAAAAGAAGCGCCGTATATGATCAACATCCATGCCAGCGTGTCCGGTCTTTGAAAAAGCAGGTAGAGCTGCCTAAGAAGCTCTTCTCCATCGAAATAGCGATATGTCAGCCATAGAAAAACAAGAACAAGCCCGGCTCCGGCCAGCCTCACCGCTATCGTTGCGTGCTTACGTTTCATACATCCTTGCCCACGCGACCGTCCGCGCAAGCCCGTCCTCGAACGTTACGCTTGGTTTGTATCCGAACGCCCGCTCGGCTTTCGTAATGTCTGCCCATGTCGCTTTCACATCTCCCTTTCGCTCCGGAGCGTATCTCACCTTCATCGTTGGAAAATGCGTTTTAAGTTCTTGCAGCAATCGCTCCATCGTGATCGGGCGCCCCGATCCTAAATTAAATACATCATTTCCGCTTCGGCGGCCGAGCGCCGCTACCATTCCGTTGACGATGTCGTCCACAAACGTATAGTCTCTTGCTGTCTGCGTTCCGTACACGACAATCTCTTCGTCATGCAACAGATGGCGGATAAACTTGCTGATTGCCATATCCGGACGGCCCCACGGACCGTATACGGTAAAATAGCGAAAAATCGTCACCTGATAGCCGAATAGATGGGCATACGCATGGCAAAACGACTCCGCTCCGTATTTTGCGGCGGCATATGGCGAAACGACTTCTCCCGTTGCCATCTCTTCTTTCAGCGGTACGTTTCCTTGATTGCCGTAGACGGACGAGGAAGAGGCGAATAACACATGCCCGACTCCGGCTTCCCCCGATGCCTTTAACACGTTAATCGTCGCTTTAATATCATAATCGACATAATCAAGCGGCTTAAGAAGCGAATTTGGAACGCCCGGCAGCGCCGCTAAATGATATACACAGTCCGGCTGATAGCGGCGAAACAATTTTTCCGTTTTTTCACCATCTAATAAGTCAATGCGATAAACGGGAAGACTTCCTCCCGTCAACTCACGAAATTGCCGATTTTTTCGTTCCACAGAGTAATAAGGATGAAAATTATCAATGACCGCCACATTGTGCCCAAACGAGAGCAATTTGGCAACAAGATGGCTGCCGATAAACCCGGCTCCCCCTGTAACGAGAATTTTCAATGGATTCACCTCAAAATCGATTAATTCCTACTAGCATATTACCATACAGTTTTGCTTCATAAGAAGGCAAAAAACCTTGCTAAAGAACAAGGTTTTTTGCCTTATCGTTATTTTGCCTTTTCAATAACAGTGTTTAACGTTGCTTCTAATTGAGAAAGAAGTTTTTCTCCCTCTGCTTTATTTTTTGTTTTTGCCGCCTCAAGGTAGCGCTGCGCCTGATCATTCAATGACGCATAAGCTTGATCGCCTAACAGCGTTTTTAAGTCACTTTCCATCATATTAATAAATAAAGCGCCTTCTAACGCAGTAATCACCGATTTATCTTGCCCCCAGCTTTCTTTGCTTTCTTCATATTCATGAAGCGCCACCTTTGCCCAGCCGCGGACAAACGCTTTATTGATCGCTGCCGGATCTAGGGTTTTCACATCTGTTTGCAAATCAAATTGTTTTAAAATGTAGTCCGCTTCTTCTGGCGCATGCTTTTTCATATATGGATATACAGATTGATAAAATGCCCATCCTTCTGCTTGTTCGACTTTCGCTTCTTTTTCATCCTGCTTCGCCGCATTTGCCGCCTTTGAAGCATAGCCGTGCGGAAGCGCTCCTGTCGCTAAATAAAAGGTTTTCATCAACGTTTTATCCACGACTTGCTTTCCTAAGGAGAATGCGAGCAAATCGTCTTTTGCAGCCGCATCTTCAATTTGTGCAAACGCTCCATTAATCGCGTCCGCTAACTTTGTTCCATAAGCGGCGTCACGCTTTTCTACCGTTGGCTGTAAAATCGCGTAAAACTGCTTCGCTTCTTCGATTTCTTCTTTCACCGCTTCTTTATTTGCCCAATTTTCCTCTACTTCAGTAAACTCATGCTTGATTGTCGTATAAAATACTTTTTGCATAAGCTTATCAAAGATTTGTTTGACGACTACTGGATCGAGCGAGCCATCTTTCCCTGCCGCCAGCGCAGTAGTAATATGCTGGTCAATCGTATCTTGAAATTCGGCGTCACGTTTTTGCACAAGCGTCTGTAAATTTTCTTCATATAGTTTTGTTACTTTATCAAAATCAACTTTTTGCCCTTGCTTTGCTTTTTCCAGCTCGGCAATCGCCTGTTTAAACACATCGGCATAGTTTATCTCTTCTTTTTTCTCTGTTTCCGCTGGCTTTTCTTCTTTTTGTTCAGCGGCTGTTTGTTCTTTTTCCTTTGTTTTGGTTGTTGCCGTTTCCTCGCTGTTTGAGCAAGCTCCCATCATTACCGCAAACGCTGTAAAAACAGCAAGCAGCTTCCATTTAACTGACATTATGTATCCCCCCGACACTTCTTTGATAATGATTTTCATTAACACAAATTAATTATAATAGATAATGATTATCAAAGTCAATCATGTTTTTTATAAAAGAAAAGTGCTTGCCGTTGTTTTGGCAAGCTCTGCTATTGTATTATACTTTGATAAATGAAGGGAAAAACTCATTCCCGACAATTTCTCCTTGGATAGACGATGCGGCTTGTTTTCCATGATTTAACAGTAAGTTCAGCTGCCCGGTATGCTTCTTCTAAATGCGGGCAACCGGATAAAATAAAGTATTGGAAATAAAAAGAGATTCAGACAATATATTGCCTGAATCTTTTTGAAGAAAAATGAATTATACGTGTTTTTCCAATAGTTGAACAAGCGCTTCTTTCGGCTGATAGCCGATCGTTTTGTCAACAAGCTCGCCATTTTTGAAAACAAGCAATGTTGGAATGCTCATCACGCCGAACTTAGACGCTGTTTCTGGGTTTTCATCGACGTTTACTTTTACGATTTTTACTTTGTCGCCCATTACTTGATCTACTTCTTCAAGAACCGGCGCAACCATGCGGCAAGGTCCACACCATGGCGCCCAGAAATCGACTAATGTTAGGCCTTCTTTCGTTTCTGCCGCAAATGTTTGATCTGTCGCATTTACAATCGCCATTTTAAATTCCTCCTATTCGCTATGATACTGTAAGCAAAGTATATCACGTAATGGAGTTTAGTGCGAATATTTTGCTTCGTTTCTAATATTCGCTTTCTGGCAGGAATTATGCCTTCGAGCAGACAGCAGAAAACGAGCAAAGCAATTCGCTTTGCCCGTTTCGTAAAAAATTTACGAATGCACTTTTAATTTTTTAAATTCTTCCGTTAACAACGGAACAACTTCGAACAAATCTCCGACAATACCGTAATCAGCGACTTTGAAAATGTTTGCCTCTGGGTCTTTGTTAATCGCTACAATGACTTTCGAGTTCGACATACCAGCTAAATGTTGAATCGCTCCGGAAATCCCGCAGGCGATATAAAGGTCTGGAGTAACGACTTTCCCAGTTTGGCCGATTTGAAGCGAATAATCGCAATATCCCGCATCGCACGCACCGCGTGATGCACCGACAGCACCGCCTAATACTTCGGCAAGCTCTTGCAGCGGCTTAAAGCCTTCCGCGCTTTTCACACCGCGTCCGCCGGCAACAATGACTTTCGCCTCAGATAGGTCGACTCCTTCCGCTGTTTTACGAACGACTTCTTTTACAATTGTACGCAAATCTTTAATGTCGACAGAAACGTTCGATACTTCTCCGGAACGCGATTCATCACGTTCTAACGGTTGAATGTTGTTCGGACGAACAGTGACAAAAATGATGCCGTCTGTAACGATTTTCTTTTCAAACGCTTTTCCAGAGTAAATCGGACGTGTAAAGATAAGGTTGCCCCCAGCTTCTTCCACAGACACCACGTCGGAAACAAGGCCAGAGTTTAATTTGACCGCTAATTTCGGCGATAAGTCTTTTCCTAATGAGGTATGGCCCAATACGATCCCTTCTGGGTTTTCCGCGTCAATCACTGCTTTCAGCGCTTGAGAATAGCCGTCAGATGTATAATTTTTTAAATTTGGATGCTCTACCACAACAACGCGGTCGGCGCCGTGGAAAAATAACTCATTGGCATACGATTGGACGCTTTCCCCGACAAGGACGGATACGACTTCCCCGCCTTGGGCAATCGTTTTTGCCGCTGCGATCGCCTCAAACGAAACGTTTCTTAATGATCCATCACGAACTTCTGCTAACGTCAGTACTTTGCGTGCCATCTTTCAGTCCCCCTATTATGAAAAATTACACCACTTTTGCTTCTGAACGTAAAAGTTGAACAAGCTCTTTTACTTGATCAGCGATTTCACCTTGAAGAATTTTTCCCGCTTCTCTTTTTGGCGGCAAGAATATTTCGATCGTTTTCGTTTTCGCCGCAACATCGTCTTCATCTAAATCCAAGTCATCTAATTCCAATTCATCAAGCGGTTTCTTTTTCGCCTTCATAATGCCTGGAAGCGAAGGATAGCGCGGCTCGTTAAGTCCTTGTTGCGCTGTCACAAGCAGTGGAAGCGACGTTTCGATCACTTCTTCGTCTCCTTCCACATCGCGGACGATCGTTACTTTATCGCCGTCAATATCTAGTTTCGTAATTGTCGTCACATACGGGATTCCCAGCAATTCCGCTACGCGCGGGCCAACTTGTCCCGAACCGCCGTCAATGGCGACATTTCCAGCCAAAATCAAATCAGGGTTTTTGTCTTTTAAATATTCGGCAAGAACTTTCGCCGTTGTGTATTGATCTTGTTCTTCAACATCTTCTTCAATATTAATGAGCACCGCCTTATCGCAGCCCATCGCTAGCGCCGTACGCAATTCTTTTTCCGCATCCTCATTGCCCACCGTCACAACTGTTACTTCACCGCCATGTTTGTCGCGTACTTGAATCGCTTCCTCAATTGCGTATTCATCGTACGGGTTGATAATAAATTCTGCTCCTTCTTCGTTTACTCTGCCATCTGCAATCGTAATTTCTTCTTCTGTATCGAATGTGCGCTTCATTAAGACGAAAATGTTCATGTGAGTCCCTCCTTGTTTTGATTAAACATTACTTCAGTTTTAAAGATTCCGTCAATTAAAAACATTATTTACCATGAAAGATCGGCGGACGCTTTTCAATGAACGCTTGCACTCCTTCTTTCGCGTCTTCTGTTGTGAACATGCTTCCAAACAGCTCCGCTTCCTCACGCACTGCTTCCTGGAATGGTTTTTCTTTAAAAGAATTTAAAAGCTGCAATGTAGCGCGAACCGAAATCGGGCCTTTTTGCGCGATTTTTTTCGCCAGTTTTTTTGCTTCCTCGAGCAATTGCTCTTCTGGAACCACTTTGTTTGCTAATCCCCACTGCACCGCTTCTGCTCCGGTAATCGGCTCGCTCGTCAACATCATCTCAGCCGCTTTGCCGAAGCCGACGTAGCGAGGAAGCCGCTGCGTGCCGGCAAAGCCAGGTATGATGCCAAGCTGCAGCTCTGGCAGGCCGAGTTTGGCGTTTTCGGAAACAATGCGGATATGGCAGCTCATCGCCAGCTCCAGTCCACCGCCTAGCGCTGCGCCATGGATGGCCGCAATCACTGGCTTTGGAAAGCGCTCGATTCGTTCCAACACTTGCTGTCCATTTTGCGACAGCGCTGTCGCTTCATCGCTGGACGCTATAGAAGTAAACTCTTTAATATCCGCTCCTGCGGAGAAAAATCTTCCTTCGCCGTGAAGAAGCACAACACGGACGTTATCATCCGCCTCCAGCTCATCGAGCAAGGCTGAAAGCTCTTTCAACACAGCGGATGAAAGAGCGTTTGCCGGCGGACGAGAAAACGTTACGTCCGCGACAAACTCTTCTTTATGGATACGAAAAAATTCCATCTCCTCTTCTCCCCCTTTAAACAAATATGCTGTCTTACGAAGATGCACAACCCTTTGTTAACAATTCATACACTGGATTTGCTAATGCGACTAGATCATACTTTTGCTCGTTCATTACCCATGTCGTCACTGTTTCGTCAATCGCTCCAAAAATCATTTGCCTTGCAAGCCGAATATCTAAATCACGGCGAAACTCGCCTTTTTCGATTCCTTCTTTTACAATTTCGTCAATAATGCGCAAATATCTTTTTAACACATCGTTAATGCGATGTCGCAATTCTTTGTTCGATTGACGCAATTCCAGTTGAGTAACGATGGCTAAATGATGATCTGCGGCCAGTGATTCAAAATGTTTCTTTACTAATACGTACAATTTCTCTAAAGGACTCGAAATTCCTGCTATCTCTTGTTCAATTTTCTCAATAAAGGAGCCCATTTTTTCCTCAAACACCGATATAAGAATGTCTTCTTTATTTTTAAAATAAAGATAAATCGTGCCGTCCGCGACTCCCGCTTGCTTAGCGATTTTCGATACCTGTGCTTGGTGGTATCCATTTTCAGCAATGACTACCACTGCTGCATCGATAATTTGTTTAAATTTTGGCTTATCTCTCCTCAACAGTCATTCTCCTTTACGAAAACATGAATGAGTAATCATTCATGTTTTCATTTTAAAGACTCCTTGTTTATTTTGTCAAGATAAAGTTTTTCCAAATCTAAACAGGCCCTTATTCTTTTTTCATTTCTTCCTCCAGCAATGCTCTTCGCAAAATTTTCCCAACCGCCGTTTTTGGAAGTTCTTTGCGGAACTCATAAATTCGCGGTACTTTATATGCCGCCAATCGACTTCTCATAAATTGATCCAACTCTTCTTCCGTGCATTGCTCTCCTTGTTTAAGAACGACAAACGCTTTTACCGTTTCTCCACGATATTCATGCGGAACACCAACTACTACTGCTTCTTGCACTTTCGGATGTTCATATAATACTTCTTCCACTTCACGCGGATAAATGTTGTATCCGCTTGCAATAATCATATCTTTTTTCCGGTCGACGATATAGAAATAACCGCGCTCATCCATATAACCAACATCTCCCGTATATAACCATCCGTCACGTAAAACATTCTCCGTTTCATGCGGCTGATTCCAGTATCCTTTCATCACTTGCGGCCCGCGAACAACGAGTTCACCAATTTCGTTCACTTTTGCTTCTTCCCCTGTTTCCAATGATATAATTTTCGCTTCCGTATCTGGCCATGGCACTCCGATGCTTCCTTTTACCCGTTCCCCGTCCCATACAAAATTGCTGTGAGTAACAGGCGATGCTTCCGTCAACCCATATCCTTCAATCAGTTTTCCGCCAGTCAATTTTTCAAATTTTTCCTGAACTTCCACCGGCAATGGTGCTGATCCGCTAATGCATACTTTGATCGATGACAAATCATAGCGCGATAAATTCGGGTGATTTAAAAGCGCAATATACATCGTTGGCGCTCCAGGAAACAACGTTGGTCTTAGTTTTTCAATCGTTTTTAATGTTGTTTCCGCATCAAATTTCGGCAAAAGAATCATTTTATACGCTTGCATAATCGCTAAATTCATGATCGTTGTCATGCCATACACATGGAAAAACGGCAAAATTCCCAAAATCGACTCCGTTCCTTTTCCGCATCGATACATCCAATGAGCGCACATCAACGTATTGGCAATTAAATTTCGGTGCGTAAGCATGGCCGCTTTTGGAACGCCGGTTGTTCCTCCGGTATACTGCAATAACGCGACATCTTCAACAGGGTCGATCTCCACGTTTGGCTCCATTGCGTTCGGACGGGCTATTATTTTGGAAAATAGATGCTGGTCGCTCCGTTCTTCCACTTTGACAATCACTGGCTGCTGCTTCCGCTGCATGAATGGATATAGCCATTTTTTTATCGTTGGCAAATAGTCTTTAATGCTCGTAATAATAAGATGTTTCACTTTTGTATTTGCTTTTACTTTCGCTGCTTTTGGATAAAGCATATCTAATGTGATGAGCACCGTCGCTCCGCTGTCGTTTAGCTGATATTCCAATTCGTGCTCCGTATAAAGCGGATTGGTCTGCACGACAATGCCGCCCGCGAACAGCACACCATAATAGCTGATAACCGCTTGTGGACAGTTTGGCAGCATAATCGACACACGATCCCCTTTTTGCAGTCCGATTTGTTTCAAATAATTTGCCAATGTGAGCGCCTGTTCATAAACTTCACGAAATGTAAGCGTTTTCCCAAAGAAATAAATCGCATCATGCTCGCCAAATTCCGCCGCCGTTTCCCGCAAGTAATCAGGCAATGTTTTATTAGGATAGTCAAGGTGATGCGGAATTTCCGGCGGATAATGAGTAAGCCATGGCTTTTCCATCGTACTCCCCCTTATCAAAAAAATTTCAGATGGTTTATTTTTATTTTATTACACTTTTTTGAATTTTACATCAAAAAAAACGCCCTATCTCATAGGGCGTTAAAAAAACAAATAGATGACGCCGATAAGAACAAAAAACACACATAGTATAAACAATAATTTTGCCAATGTTTCCATCGTTTTGTTTTTCCACGCTAAATAGACGATGCCAATGATCAAAAAAATTCCACATAAAACAAGCAACATTCTTACTAATGTCTCCATCTTTTAACTCCCTTTACCGAATTCCTTCTCCAATAACAAACGATAAGCCGATGGAAATAACCATGGAAATCAGCCCAACCGCCCGATTGTCTTTCGCAATCTCTTCGTCGATATTAAACTTTGGAGTAAGAAACTCATAAATAAAATACGCAACGAGTAGCAAAATAAAGCCATACACTCCCCAGCCGATCATCGCCAGCAGTGATTCATGATGGCGAAGAGCATAGCGAAAAATATTGGCAATACCAAAAATTTTCCCGCCTGTTGCCATCGCCACCGCGACATTTCCTTTTTGAATCTCTTCCCAATTTTTATATTTTGTCACTAGCTCAAATATAGTTAAAAACACGACCATGCATAAAACAGCCACGCTAAAATTGGCGGCAATCTTTACGATTTCGTTTTCCCAAAACGAACTCATCACGTTCTCTCCTCGTCATTTCAGTTCGACAATCGTTACCCCTGTTCCTCCTTCATTTGCTTCACCAAAATGGAAGTTTTTCACAGAGCGATGCTTTTTCAAAAATTCTTGCACCCCTTTGCGAAGCGCTCCTGTCCCTTTTCCGTGAATGATCGAAACGCGAGGATATCCCGCTAAAAGCGCATCATCAATATATTTTTCTAAACGGACTATCGCATCTTCGTACCGTTCCCCGCGCAAGTCAAGCTCCAATCCGACATGATAGTCTTTTCCTTTTACGGTAGCGAGCGGTTTTGTCTCCGTTTTCGGCGCACTGCCGATATATTCTAAATCCCGTTCGTTGATTTTCATCTTTAAAATGCCGAGCTGTACTTGCCACTCATCATCAGAAACCTTTTCCACAAGATATCCTTTTTGATTTAAACTTGTCACTTTTACTTCATCGCCAGGCTGAAAGGCGTGCTGCGTCTGTTTTTTTCTTTCTTTTTTCTTCTTCTCTAATGTTGGAATCGCTTCTTCTAGGCGTTTTTTCGCCTCAATCAGTTCATGCTCTTTAATTTCCGCTTGTTTTTCTTTTTGCATTCGGCGAAGTTCGCGAATAATTCGCTCGGCCTCTTGCTGGGAAGCGCGGACGATGTCGGCTGCTTTCCGTTTCGCTTCTTCTATTATTTCATCGCGTTTTTCATGAAGTTCTTCCCATTTTTGCTCCCAATCGCTGCGGAGTTTTTCCGCTTCCATGCGCGCTTCTTTTGCTTTTTTCTCTTCCTCTTCCGCCCGCTTCTTGCTTTGTTCTAGCGAAGCGATCATATTTTCCACTTTGTTGCTTTCTGCGCTAATATGCGATTTTGCCCGTTCGATAATGCGCTCATCGAGTCCAAGCCGCTTCGATATTTCAAAGGCATTGCTTCGCCCTGGGATGCCAATCAATAACTTATACGTCGGACGAAGCGTTTCGGTGTCAAATTCGACACTTGCATTGATCACGCCGTCACGATTGTATCCGTATGCTTTTAACTCCGGATAATGGGTGGTCGCCACCGTACGTGCTCCGCGCCCGTGCACTTCATCTAAAATGGCGATCGCCAACGCCGCGCCTTCTTGCGGATCGGTTCCCGCACCTAATTCATCGAATAAAACGAGACTTTCATGATCAACGTTGCGTAAAATATCAACGATATTGACCATATGAGAAGAAAATGTGCTTAAACTTTGTTCAATCGATTGCTCATCCCCGATATCCGCATAGACGGAACGGAATACTGCTAATTCAGAACCATCGAGCGCAGGAATAAATAAGCCTGCTTGCGCCATCAATGTCAATAACCCGATCGTTTTTAATGTGACTGTTTTCCCGCCGGTGTTTGGACCGGTAATAACGATCGTTGTATAGTCTTTGCCAAGCTCAATGTCATTCGGAACAACAACGTCCTGGTCAATGAGCGGATGGCGCGCCTGTAATAACCGGATATAGCCGCGATCATTCATCACAGGCTTTGTCGCTTTCAATTTGTTGGCATATTTTGCTTTGGCAAAAATAAAATCGAGCTGTGCCAATATGTCGACATTTTCGAGCAATGCTTCCGCGTGTTCGGCTACAATGCTTGTCAACTCCGTTAAAATCCGCTCAATTTCTCGTTTCTCTTTGACACGCGCTTCTTGGAGCTGGTTATTTAATTCTACCACTGCTTGCGGTTCAATAAACAATGTTGCTCCCGAAGCCGATTGATCATGGACGATGCCGCCGTAAACACCGCGATACTCCTGTTTTACTGGAATGACGTAGCGGTCGTTGCGAATCGTAATAATCGCATCAGATAACATTTTTTGCGCCGACTGCGAACGAATGATATTCTCCAATTTTTCGCGCACCCGCGCCTCAGTTGTTCGAAGCTGCTGGCGGATAGAACGCAACCGTTCGCTCGCATGATCCATCACTTCACCATGATCATCAATACAGCGTTCAATGGCCTGTTGCACTTCCGGAAGCGCAGCAAGTTTTTCCGCATAGCCTGCCAAATGAGGAAACTCTTCTTTCTCTTCATGCAGCGATTCAATAAACTGCTTCAATTGCCGGCTTGCAGAAATGGTGCTCGCAATATCTAAAAGCTCATGCGGACTAAGCGTTCCGCCGATTTTCGCACGCTTGAGGCTTGCGCGGATGTCAAAAATGCCGCCGAGCGGAACGTGCCCGCGCAGACGAAGCGCGGCTACCGCCTCGTCTGTTTCTTCTTGCCAGTTTGTGACCTCGGCAAAATGCGAAGAAGGAAATAGTTTTTCTACCTTTTCTTTTCCTAATGACGAAGATACATGTTCTAATAACTGCTCTTTTACTTTATCAAATTCTAATACGTGAAGCACTCTTGTATGCACGGATGAAAAACCTCCATCTGAAAATTGTCAACCAATTCGATTCCGAATACGTTTACCGATTGCGCTGCAAAAAGCTGCGCAACTCTTCAAGAGACCATGTATTGATCACCGTTTCCTTGCGAATCCATCCTTTTCGTGCGGTTATGACCCCTATTTCCATATGGTCAAGCATGTCCAAATGGTGGGCATCTGTATTAATCGCGATTTTTACTCCAGCATCTTGCGCTTTTTTCAAATAGGAATACGACAAATCGAGACGGTTCGGATTCGCATTTAACTCAAGCGCCGTATTCGTTTCCCGCGCCAATTCGATAAGCATGTCTATATCTACGTCATATCCGTCTCGCTTTCCGATTAACCGCCCTGTCGGATGAGCGATCAAATCAACATGACGATTGCGAAGCGCAGCAGCAAGACGCTTCATAATCACGTCACGCGACTGGGAAAAACTTGAATGAATCGCAGCGATGACAAAGTCAAGTTCTTCGAGAACGCCATCATCGTAATCAAGCGTCCCATCTGGCAAAATATCCATTTCTATTCCAGCCAAAATTGTAAAATCATCATATTTCGCGTTTAACCGTTCAATTTCTTCCCGCTGTCTGCGAAGCCGCTCCACTGTTAAACCGTTTGCGACTTTCAAATACTGTGAATGATCGGTAATCGCCATATAACGGTAGCCTTTTTTCCGGCATGCTTCCGCCATTTCCTCGATCGAGCACGCTCCGTCGCTCCAAGTAGAGTGCATATGCAAATCTCCTTGAATGTGGGAAAGGCAAAGAAGCGAATAGTCGTCGCGATAGCGGTCGACTTCGGTTCCATCTTCCCTTAGTTCCGGCGGAATAAACGGCAACTGGAAATGGGCAAAAAACGCTTGTTCATCAGAAAATGTTTTCACTTCTCCCGTTTTCACATTTTCTACTCCATACTCACTAATTTTTTCACCACGCTCTTTTGCCAGCTGCCGCATGCGGACATTATGTTCTTTCGATCCCGTAAAATGATGGAGCGTCGTGGCGAACTGCTCCGGTGTCACTAAACGAAAATCAACAGCAATTTCATACTCATAGCGAAGCTCTAGGGACACTTTCGTATCACCGTTTGCAATCACATCTGAGACATTCGCTAGCTTCAATAACTGTTCCCGCACAAGATGCGGATCGTTCGTTGCGATAATGAAATCTAAATCTTTCACTGTTTCCTTCATTCGCCGCAAACTGCCGGCACGAGAAAAACGAACGATTCCTTCCATATTTTTAAGCTGATTTTCTATTTCCTCGGCAATCGGCAGCACAAAGGCTAACGGAAGCCGTTCCGGGCGAGAGCCGATTTCTTCAATGGCGGCTAAAAGCTTTTCTTCCGTTTTCTTTCCGAAGCCTGGAAGCTGCTGTACTTTCTGCTCGAGGCAAGCTTCTTTCAATGAAGCAATATCCACAATGCCCAGTTCTTGATATAGCTTTGCGATTTTCTTGCCGCCAAGTCCGGGAAGCCGAAGCAGGGTAAGCAAGCTCTCTGGAATTTCCTGTTTCAATTGTTCAAGAACGCTGGACGTTCCTGTTTCCAAAAATTCATGAATGACGCTTGCCGTCCCCTTTCCGATGCCGGGAATCGCGGTGAAATCGTCTATTTCCGCAATGCTTCGTTCATCAGTTTCCAATGCGCTTGCCGCTTTGCGAAACGCCGCAATTTTAAACGGATTTTCTCCTTTGATTTCCATATATAACGCAATCGTCTCCAGCAGACGAATGACATCTTTTTTATTTCCTTTCATTTTATCCCCACCTATCCGTACAACCCACTACGAAACATAATACAAGTTTTTTATGAAAAAGTACAAAAAAACTTCCCTATGAATATAGAGAAGTTACTATGCCATATAATGAATCCACATTTGCTTCAACATATCAGACAAAAACGGAGTGTGCTTCACAATCACCATTGCCATAAAAGAATGTTGAAGCTTCGTTTGTATGCTTTCAATTGGGATAAGCGCACCAACGTATAAAAGTAAAAATACGATTAAGTACACTTCGATAAATCCCAACGCTCCGCCAGTCCAGCGGTTAATGCTGCGAAGAATCGGCAATTGCGCCACAAAATCAAGCATCGAACCGATGATTTGCAGCACAATTTTCGTTGCGAAGAATAAAATCGCAAATGCGATCGCTCGATAGTATGCTTCATCCAAATGCGTGCTTTCAAACAGCAGTTTGGCCGTCTCCGGGGCGCCGAACGTCGGATACGGAATCCACAGACGCAGCGGCGGCACTAATTTTTCATAATAAAGATAAGCGACGACAAAAGCGATGATAAAGCCGGCCATATGAATAAATTGCAAAATAAATCCCCGTTTTAGACCAATCATAAACCCCATTAAAAGGATAAAGAGCAAAAGAAGATCGACCATTCCGTTACTCATCCTTTTCTTTATGTAGTTTTTGTAAAAGCCGATCATATTCTTCTTTTAATTTTATATAATCATGAACGATGTTAATGGCTGTCAGTACCGCTAGTTTACTAATATCCAATGTCGGATTTTTCTCGCTAATCTCCCGCATTTTATCATCGACAATGGATGCCACTAAACGAATATGGCTTGAGCTTTCTGTGCCAACGATCGTATATTGCTGTCCGTATATATCGACTGTCACCCGCGTTTTTTGTTGCTCCGCCAAATGATTTCCCCCATTCCTCAAAATCCTATTGTTTATCATAACATGAATGCTGATATAATGAAAAGATACGACTACTATGATATGCAAAAGAAAAAACGATAGTGATTAGGAGTGAATGGCCATGGCAAATCACGTCATCACGGCAACAGCGACGATGCTTGAAGAAATGCGGAATCATTACGCTTCCGATATAACCGGACACCTTCCTGCAGGTGCTTTGTTCGTTGCCAAACGGTCCGGCTGCACGATCACCGCTTACCGCACGGGAAAAGTGCTGTTTCAAGGAAAAGAGGCAGAACAAGAAGCGGCAAAATGGATGAAAGAATCGGATCAAAAGGAAGCGCCAGTCCCCCAGCCCCCCTTGGCTGCCGCATCGGCAATCGGCTCCGATGAAGTCGGAACCGGAGATTATTTCGGACCAGTTGTCGTTGCCGCCGCATATGTTGCCAAAGACCAAATGGATGCGATCACAGCAATGGGAATAAAAGATTCGAAACTGTTAACGGATGAAGCCATCCGACGGCTCGCCCCGTCGCTTATGAACATGATCCCGAACCAAACGGTTATACTGTCCAATCCAATGTATAATGATTGGCAACGAAGCGGAATGCCGCAAACGAAAATAAAAGCGTTGCTGCATAATGAAGCGATTGGAAAGCTTGTCAAACAGCTTTCCCCTATAGAACCGGAAGCGATTATTATTGACCAATTTATTGAACGGGACTTATATTTTCGCTACCTCGAAAACGAAACAAATGTCGTCCGCGATCATGTGTATTGCTACCCGAAGGCAGAAACGGTTCATGTTGCAGTGGCCGCTGCTTCGATAATCGCCCGCTACGTATTTTTGCAGGAAATGGAGCGATTAAGCAAAGAAGTGGGCATGACATTGCCAAAAGGAGCGGGAGCGCAAGTCGATCAGGCCGCCGCCAAGCTTATCCAAACGCATGGGCCTGCCATTCTCGAAATGTGCGCGAAGCTTCATTTTGCTAATACCGAAAAAGCAGCGCGGATTGCTAAAAAATAAACATAAAAAGAGGATGGCTCGAAAAGATCGTTATTAACGACCTTTTGAGTCAGCCTCTCTTTGTTCATACATAGACGAGTAAGTTTGGCGCCCGCTGCCGGTTAGCTTCTCTCCTCCAGCGCCTCAACAACCTTTTCCGCCGTGCTTCTGCTTGATTGCGGGTTTTGCCCTGTAATTAAATTGCCGTCACGTACGGAGAAGTCCGTCCATTTTTCACCGTGGACAAAATTGGCGCCTCTTAAGCGCAACGTTGATTCAAGCAAAAACGGCATATATTGGTCTAATTGCACTTCTCTTTCTTCTTCATCTGTAAATGCGGTTACCGTTTTTCCTTTGACAAGCGGTGTTCCGTCTTTATATGTTACATTGACAAGCCCGGACGGACCGTGACACACAGCGCCAATGATTCTTCCATCTTCGGCAAATTGCTGCAGGACGTATTGCAATGTTTCATTATCTGGAAAATCGAACATCGTCCCATGACCGCCAGGAAGGAAAATCGCATCAAATCCAGTTGCATCGTCTTCGCTTAAGCGGGCCGTATTTTTCAACTCTTTTTCAGCTTCTGCCCAAGCTGGATCTTTTTCTTCAATGCTGCGCGGATCAAGCGGCACTTCCCCGCCTTGGATGCTTGCCACTTTCACGTCATATCCTTTTTCTTTAAAGACAAGATATGGAACGGCGAATTCCTCAAGCCAAAGCCCCGTTTTATGATCGTCGGTTATCGTTGTATGGTTGGTAACCACCATCAGCACACGCTTGCTCATTGGTTATTCCTCCTTGTATCGAATTCGTAATTTTATCATAGATTACCTTTCACAAAAGCACCAATAAATATGCTCAAAAAAAAGCGGGCTCCTTGCCAGAGCCCCTCCTTTACTTCATAAACGGCCACCAGTTTGCCTTGCCGAATGTTTTGACCATCACCGGCACGAACAGCGGCAGTACAACAAGCGCGTATAAAATTAATCCAGTCAGCACAATCGTCGCGATTTGCAAGAGCGACAAGACGCCGGACGGATACATTGCCGCAAACGTCCCGCCTAAAATAACAGCGGCCGAAATAATAACCGTTCCCATATTGCGCATCGCCAACAGCATCGCTTCCTGCACCGGTTTGTCACGATATTCGTTGAAGCGGTCCATCAAGAAAATGCTGTAGTCGATGCCAAGCGCGATTAAGATGACAAACGCGAAAAACGATACCGCCCAGTTCAAACCGGCGTAGCCAAGCCCATTGACAAAAATAAGCTCGGTTACCGCCATCGATGTGTAGTACGTCAAAATAAGCGATAAAATTAAATACATCGGCATAATCAACGAACGAAGCAAAACGATTAAAATAAGCGCAATGCCGGCAAGCATCAACACAACGGTGCGGGAGTAGTCATTCGACGAAATCGTGTGCAAATCGGAATAAATGCTCGTCACTCCGCCAACGGCAACTTTTGCATTTTCGAGTTTCGTATCTTTCACCGCACGCTCAACTGCTTGTTTAATATCATCGATTTTGTTCAACGCCGATGTGGAATACGGGTTTTCATCGAAAATCACATCAAACGTCACGACTTTTTTGTCTTTGGACATATACGCATCTTGCGCTTTGGCAAATTCTTTGCTCTCAAGCACTTGTTTCGGCAAATACCAGCCTGTCATTTCTTTGTTTGGCGAAGACGCAAGCTCGGATAAATAGCTTTCTGCGGAACCTAGGCCTTTCGATACTTTCCGAAGACCGTCGGCACTTTGATCAAGCCCTGTAATTAATTGACTCATTTGCCCGTCTAATTGGGAAAATCCTCGCAGCAGC
Source organism: Geobacillus sp. LYN3 (assembly GCF_003064505.1). Lineage (NCBI taxonomy): Bacteria > Bacillati > Bacillota > Bacilli > Caryophanales > Anoxybacillaceae > Geobacillus > Geobacillus sp. LYN3. Next base: position 2,719,663 of record NZ_QCWL01000001.1, read on the forward strand.
TGTTCTTGCCCAGCGTTCACTTCGCTTAATCCATTCGACAGCTGCGGAAGACGCCCGATTACTTGACGCTGTCCATTTGCTGCTTTATCCATCCCTTTTTGCAGCTCGTCAAGCCCGGCGATCAGTTTGGTCATCCCATCAATCAACGCTTTTTGGCCGCTGATAAGCTGCACAAACGAGCCGTTCGCTTGACGGACTCCAGCGCTTGCCTGTTTGAGTGCGTTATTTAATTGCGTAAAACCTGCAGTCATTTGCTGGGATCGTTGCGCTAATCCCGCTGCAATCATTTTTGTTCGCTGATATTCCGGATCCTGTTGCAGCTCTGGATGTGTTTGCTCTATATGATTCAACGATGCGCTCACCGAGGATAATTGCTCCGATAAGGCGTTCATGCCGTCTTGCAGTTGTTCATACTGGCTGATAAGCGAAGAGAGCCCGGCGCCCGCCTTTTCATATCCTTGCAGCAACTGCTCAGCGCCTCGCTTTAACTTTTTCGCATTATCCTTGATTGTTGCCAATCCTTTTTTGATTTCGCCAGCTCCCATCGAACCGCTGCGAATGCCTTGTTCAATTTGCGCAAGTCCTTTTTGGAGGTCGCTAACACCCATTTTGAGCCGCTTCGTTCCTGATGCAAGCTCTTCCATACCGTTTGTCGCTTGTTTTAATTTTGGCGCGGATGCGGAAAGCTGTTTGCCCGCTTGACTTAGTCCAGAGCTGATTTTCTCAATCCCTTCTTTTCCTTGTCCAAGACCATCTTTTAAGCTTTTCGCTTGCTCGGTGACAAACAATTGTTCAATTGGCTCCCCAGTCGGGCGTGTAACAGAACGCACTTTGTCGATACCATCGATTTTTTCGACTTCACGGCTGATTTTTTCAATAAGGGCAAAATATTCTTGCGAGTTCATCGCTTCATCGTTTTTCATGACGATTTGCGTTGGCATCGCTTCACCAGGATTAAAATTTTTAGCGATAATATTGAACGCTTTAACAGACGCATAGTCGTCACCAATTTCTTCAAGGGAATCAAATGACAAATCCCCATCATACGTTGCCAACACCGGAACGGTAATAACCGCAACGATGCCTAACGCAATGAGCGGTCTGGCAAACGCAAACCGTCCCGCGTCATCCCATAAGCGGCTTTGTTTATGCTCTAAATTTCCTTTCGCCGGCCAAAACAGATTTGGACCAAGCACCGCCATAAAAAACGGCACCAACGTCATCAGCGCAACAAGGAGCACCGCTACCCCAACCGCCACCGCGGCAGCCGATTGATATAACTTAAACGTTGATAATCCAATTGCGGCAAACCCGATCATCACCGCAATTCCGCTGAACAATACCGTTTTTCCAGCGGTGCGGTACGTGGCGACAATCGCATCCGTGCGGTTTTCGTGCTGCGAAAGTTCTTCCTTAAACCGGCTTAACAGCAAAATACAATAGTCCGTTCCGATTCCAAACAGCACGGCAACTAAAAAGATTTGCGTAAACGTAGAGAGCGGAAAATTCACTTGATCCACGAGAAAAGCGACAATCGACTGTGACACTAAATACGTCATCCCAACGGTGATAAGCGGAATGAGTGGCGCGACAAACGAACGGAACACGACAAGCAACACCACTAAAATAAACACAACCGTAATGCCTTCCGTCTTTTTCAACCCTTTCTGCGAGCTGACGACAACGTCTTCGTCAATCATCCAGCCACCCGTGTAATAATGTTCGACAGAAATGTCATCAATCGCTTTGTAAAGCGCCTTGCTTATTTCTTTCGCGCTTCTTCCGTTCCGCTCCAGCTTCACGGACGTTAAAATCGTCGTGCCATCTTTAGAAACAAGTTGATCTTTCAATTCCTTTTCTTTAAACGGGGAGATAATCTCGGTAATTCCGAGTTTCTCTTTTTGCGCTTCCAACTGTTTAACGGCGCGCTCCGCTTCCTTCCAATCGTTGTCCGTCAGCCCGCCTTTGCGGTAAAACACAAGTGCTGTTGACAGTTCGCTTCCTTTGTTCTCCTTCTTTTGCACTTCGTTTAAAATATCCATCGCAAGCGAAGACGAGTAGCCTTTTGGCACGCTAAGCTGCCCTTTCTCGCGGACAAGATCGGCCATGTTCGGCGCCGTCACAATAAGGATGACAGCAACGACAATCCACGCCAACAGCACAAACCATTTTCCTTTGACGATTCCTCTCACGATGCCCCCTCCATCTCTTGCAAAATGCAGGCAAGCTTTTCATACGTTTGAATAAACGTTTCAATTTCTCTCTCCGAAAATTTGGTTATGAACGATTCGACTAATTTATGAATTTTTTCTTCCGTTTCCGTAATCCATTCGTCCCCTCGCTCCGTCAGCGTCAAATAAACAACCCTGCGGTCGTTTTGATCGCGCGTGCGTTGAATCAAGCCTTTTTTGACAAGGCGGTTCGTCATCGCCGTAATCGCGCTTTTGTTTACGCCAAACAAGGACGCAAGCTCGGTTGATGTGCATTTTGCTTTCTTTTTTATGTAGCGAAGCAGGTAATATTGGTCGTTTGTCATATCCTCATCAAGCTCGCACTTCACGAGCGCTGCCGCTTTTTTCATCACGATAAAAGAAACAGACAAATACCGTTCAATGAGATCATCAATGTTTCTCCTCTGCAAGCTATCGCCCCTCTTTTGAAAAATAGTTTAATTATTTAACTATTAAACAATGTAACAATCTCCTAGAAAAAAAGTCAACTGAGAGATTTTCTTTTTCCAAAAAAAAATGATATAAGGAGAAGTTCCATACAAGATTTCATTTCGCAACAAATAAAGCGAAATTTAAAAAACAATATATCGCCATTTTAGACGTCGTGATCTCACAATTGTCCTATCTTTATTCGCATTATTTATCTTATCACCACAGGCATCCGTACTCTTTGCTCATTTCCCGTTTTCACTTGTTATATTGTTGAATCCATTCTTCTAAGTGTACTGCCGTTCCATCCGTCTTTGCCATTTTTCTCATATATTCCAAGTCTAATCGTTCAGCGTGAAGAAAAAGCATTCTTTTTCCCCATTCGCAATCCGAAGTAGATTTCCAATGAACACAAGCTCGCAAGCGATCTAAAATAATATCTTCAATGCCAATCACATATACTTTTAATCCGTCTTTCATTCGCAACTCTATCACTTTATCGTAATCAGCGTCTTCTAGCATATCATTTGGAATTTCAATGCTTATCATCAATTCTTCGTGATACCAATGCCGTCCCGCTGGTGTGAAGCCTAACTGTACAAGCAAATCACCAGCACGTTTTCGATCGCTAACAATAAGATCGATATCAACGGTCGTGTAATCGCTTCTTGTGTATATTTCTACCGCTAATCCTCCCACAATAATTGGACGAATGCGGTAAGGTTCTAGGAGTTTGGTCAAAATGGCCGTCACTTGCACCATTTTTTCAAACGGGGTTTTGGAACGAAGCGTACGAAGTCTTTGTTTTGCTTCCTCAATCGAATTCATAATACCACACCCGCTTGCTCAAGTATTTTACTTTTCCTTCTATTTCTGCCTTTTTCCATCGTTTTCTACATAGGTCATCTAATATTTTAGCTTCGTTTTCATCACGAGCCCGTGTGCGGATATTGCGCTCTTCTCCTTTCGTCCGCAATATGTCCCGCTCCACACCGCTTTTTTTCTCCAAAATCCACTTATTCAATTCAGAAAAATCGACTTCTTTCATCATGCTATCACTCCGAATCACTTATATATAGTTTTATTATACCATGTTCTTCCTACGACAATCGCCATCCAAAAATATAATGAAGGATGTCATCCCTTTAGAAAAAGTGACATCCTTTTTCATTTCATCATTTATTCCACGAATTAAGAAGCATTACGCCGCAATATCCCGTTTTCGAAAAATAAACCATGTAAGTGCGTTAAATATAACAAAATAAACAAGCAGCATCATCATGGAAAATGTCATCGTCATTCCTTCGACAAGCGGCGTTCCATCAATATATTGCGCTAAGTTTGTATTGGCAAATAATAAATATTTTGCCCATTCAAATTTCATGGCAAGAAGCGTCGTAATCTGCGGACCAACAAACAGAGCAAAAGTCGCCAGTCCAATCGCAAGCGAGTGATTGCGAAACACCGCTGATATCATAAACGCAAAGGTCGTCATCATGACAAGATCAACGCAATTGAGTGCGTATACTTGCATCACATAAAGAAGCATGTTTTTCTCAACAACCGTTCCGTTTTGGTACGCTAAATATGGTTCGCGGATGTTTTCGATTCCAAAAACGATCGCGGCGATGACGGACGAGAAAATAAACAGCAATAAAAGCATACAAAGCGCAAACAACAGGGTGGCAATGTATTTCGAAAGCAAAATTTTCGTGCGGCTGGCAGGACGAATGAGAAGCAGCTTGATCGTTCCCCACGAGAATTCACTGGCTACGCTTCCTGCCGCCACAATAATCGTAAACAGTGTGATCAGCGCAATAATGTCTGCGGAATTTACCAAATATCCCCAGAACGTATTAGATGATACAGGTTTTATATTATGCTCTAGGCGATATTTATTAATTTTCAGCTGCTGTTCGAGATGATTTTTATACATTTTCGGCAGCTTGCCCTCAGAAAGCTGGGCTTCCATTTCCTTTATCTCCGAGGCAACCTCCGCCTTCCAATTTTTTGGTTCTTTATATGTCGCTTTTATAATCAACGCTCCCGCCAATGTCGACAAAGCAAGAAGCCCGATCATAAACCATGTGCCAATACGGCGGTAAATTTTCATATTTTCGTTTTGAATTAATGAAAGAATGCTAGGCAATTTCATTCCCTCCCGTCATTTCTAAAAATCTTTCTTCCAACGATTTCGTAAGAACTTGAATGCCATATACTTTGATATTTTCTGACACTAAGGCGGCATTCAAGCTTGGTATTTCCTCATAATCAATGGAAACTTCAATTCCTTGCTTTGCTGGTGTGATGTTCATATGAGGATAGATGTTTTTGATCACGTTTAGCGCTTGCTCCACCGGCTCTACTGTAAGCAGCACCTTTTGAGCTTGTTTGGACAGTTCTTGAACCGATTCAATTCCTACTAATCTTCCATGTTGAATAATCGCAAAGCGGTCGCACATCATTTCCATTTCCGACAGAAGATGGCTTGAAACGATGATCCCCAGCCCTTCTTCTTTCGCCAGCTTGCGCAAATAGTCGCGGATTTCGCGGATACCGGCGGGATCGAGCCCGTTTGTCGGTTCATCCAAAATAAGCAGAGAAGGCCGATGAAGCAATGCCTGCGCTAGTCCTAGCCGCTGCCTCATGCCGAGCGAATATGTCTTCACTTTGTCATGAATTCGTTTTTCCAAACCCACTAGTTTGACAACCTCATCGATTCGTTCTTTTGTTACTCCTTTTGCCATTCGCGCATAGTGCAATAAATTTTGATAACCCGTTAAAAATTTATACATCTCCGGATTTTCGACAATAGCGCCGACATGCTGAATCGCTTTTTCAAAGTCTTTTTGAATACTGATTCCATTAATCAGCACTTCGCCGCTAGTAATTCCCATCAGTCCGACAATCATGCGAATCGTTGTTGTTTTTCCGGCTCCGTTCGGCCCAAGAAATCCAAACACTTCCCCTGGAAATACCTCGAGGGACAAATCATGGATAATCGTTTTCTTGCCAATATCTTTTCTGACATTTTTCAATTGCAAAAGCGGATTCATCGTCGTTCCTCTCCCTTATAAATTTTTTTCAGCCGGTTTACTACACTGTCGCGGCTTGTTTCTCTTAATTCATCGACGCGGACGCATTCTGCCACTTTTCCATCGCGGAGGAAAATGGCATCATCGAGCAATGGTTCGACTTCATCGATTTCATGCGTCGTCATCACAATCGTCTGCCGTTCTAGATCGACAAATGAAATCAGTCCTTTGACAATGGATTCGCGCACCATCGGATCAAGGCCGGACAGCGGTTCATCCATCAATAAAATCGGCGCTTCCCGCGCTAACGTAAAAGCGATTTTCGCGCGGCTGCGTCCACCTTTCGATAATTGTCTTAGCTTTTTATCAGGCTGGATTTCCATGAACTCTAAAATGTCATACGCTTTTTCTGTGCGGAAATCACTAAATTGCGAAGCGTAAAACTCCAGCATATCCTGAACCGTAAAGCTGTCATAATAGACGTCCAATTCCGATAAATACGCGACTTTGCTGCTGATGTTTCTCGTTACTTCCATTCCATCCACTAGCACTTTTCCTTTCGTAGGAAAAACTAATCCGGCAATCAATTTCAAAAAAGTCGATTTGCCGCTGCCGTTTGCGCCAAGGACGCCGATGATTTTTCCTTTTTCTAAACTTATCGATACATCATCTAATGCGATGACATTACCGTATTTTTTTGTGACATGCTCGAATTCAATCATTGTTTCTCTCCATCCTCTCCCCTGCTGAAATCTTTTAGCGAAGCTATAATGTCATTCATCGTAAATCCAAGCTCTGTCATATTCCGTATAAAATCAGCCACAATATCCCGCTTTAGCTGTTCACGCAACCGTTCGATGACTTCCACATTTTCCGTGACAAACGTTCCTTGACCGCGCCGCGTTTCCAAAATCCCCATCCTTTCGAGCTCACTATATGTGCGCTGGATCGTATTCGGGTTTACTCCTGTTTGTACAGCCATCTCCCGCACAGACGGCAATTTATCTCCCGCCTTCCATTCGTTGCGTACAATTTTCTTATTAATTTTTTCCATTATTTGTATATAGATCGGCTTCGTTGTATCAAACTCCTCTGCCACGTCCTTTACACCTCAACTTTTCTGTCAATTAGCCAAATGGAAGCGCAAAATGCAAGAACAGCCATAATACCGTAAAAAACGACTGCTCCTATTGGCATCGTTTCCATCTTTTCGATCATTATCCACCCCTTAGCCGTATTGTACTTGAACACAACCCCAGGCATCGCTATTTTTCCCCATCCCGTTAGCCATTCGTATACGTTTGTTTTCATAAACGACAAAAACAGCCAGCCTAACAGAAAATAAATAAGCGTAACAATCAGCCCCGATAGTTTTGCAATCATTTGTTTACCAATACGGTAAATCGCCCAACAAAGCAAAAACCAAACCGCCATATGGATAGATAGCAGCGCAATATACAGAACCGCTAGCGCACCGCTTTCGATAAAAAGTTCATCATTCCATATTTTTTCATAAAAATACCTCTCTTTTACTCCAAGAGAAGCAATATAAGTAAATAATGCCGAAACAAACAGAGAAATAAGCATGCTGGCAAACGCGATCAGCAGTTTGGCGCTTACCAACCGAAATGCCGGCTGCGGGGTGTGAAGCCATAAATGAAGCCGCTTCGCTTCTGTTTGTAAGCTGAGAGCCATAAACATCAACATATAAAATGCATGCAGGCATGTGACAACCAATGATGGAACGAACATCGCTATCGGCTCATCGTATTTCAGAGCCAATAAATATGCAACTATATTAACGGCGATCACGATTCCAACCGTAGTTATGATCCACAGTTTCGAGATGCGCCATTCTTTTTTAAATAAGCCAAGCCACGGACTCATTTTTCCCCCTCCAGTAACAGTGAATTAGTGTTCTAGTTAAATAGTACACTAGTTCAAAATGAAATGTCAACCAATTTTTTACAGCAACAAGCCCCATTTTCGCCTCTTCATTCGTAATACCATACCCGTCTGTTCGAGTATAAAACAAAAAACACTACCAGATATGTGGAAACACCATCAACGACAGCCATCCCACGACGGATAGCCCCACTATCGTCCACGCAGCGAGGCGGGAACGAAGACGTGTTCCGAGCCAAAACACAATAATCCCCACTAACATGATGAAAGTGGGAAAACTGAAAAGCGACGCGTGAAAATAAAAAATATCGAAACAAACAACCGTAACTAACGTCAAAACAATAAACGGCTTGTTCCCACGAAGCCGCGGAAACGCACGCGCCATAGCCTCTTGAACGAAAAATAGCGTGATGCTCCAAATAAACAGGAACGGCCACCCGATGAAAGAAAAAGTACGAAACGGAATATAGAAAAGGAGATCACCGCTTTCCTCTACATTGCCAAAAAGAAAACTTGCCAAAAAAATATATCCGTAAAGAAGGCCCGCGGCGCTAAGGAATTGCCATAAATATGGTCTAGGTCTGGATTTGCCAATAAAATAGGACATTTTCTTTCCTCTTCCTCTATGCTATTCCCATAAGCGATCATAACAAAACAATAAGGTATATTTTCTTCGCTGCCGCATGAAACTCCTCTCTTTGCAAAAAATCCCCCGCCTTATGTTTCCGCATAAGACGAGGGATTCTATTTATCCGCGCAATGTCGCGCCGAATTGCTGTTCCACCGCTTGGATCACTTTTTCATGAACGGCGGTTACTTCTTCGTCCGTTAATGTGCGTTCCGGATCGTAGTAACGGAGCGAGAAGGCGATCGATTTTTTGCCGTCTGGGAGTCGGTCGCCTTTGTATACGTCGAAAATGGACACTTCTTTTAATAGTTCGCCGCCCGCTTCGATAATCGCTTTTTGCAGCTCGCCGGCGACGACGTTTTCATCGACGACAAGGGCGATGTCGCGGGTGATCGACGGGAAGCGCGGAATCGGCGAGTAGCGGATGTCCTCGACTTCCGCGTTTAACAAGTCGGTCAAGGCAAGTTCAAAGACATATGTTTCTTTTAAATCATATTCTTTTTGCACGACCGGATGGAGCTGGCCGACAAAGCCGATCGTCTTGCCATCTAGCAAAATATGAGCGGTGCGCCCCGGATGCATATGCTCGCGTTTCGCTTGTTTATATTCAATGCGGTTCGTTAAGCCTAGCAACTCAAACAATCCGTCTAAAACGCCCTTGACTACATAGAAATCAACCGCTTTTTTCTCACCTTGCCATAAGTGGGCGTGCCATACGCCTGTTAAGACTCCGGCAAGACGCTCTTTTTCACTTGGCAGTTCATTCTCGCCATTTGCAAGATACACCGCGCCTGTTTCATAGACGGCGACGTTTTCGACTTGGCGCGCGCGGTTATAGCTCGCTACTTCCAACAGATGAGGCAGCAAGCTTTGACGAAGGACGCTTCGTTCTTCGCTCATCGGCAGCGCCAAGCGGATCGGTTCCGCCGTTTCTAACGCGAACATCGTCGCTTTTTCCTCGCTTGTAAGAGAATACGTAATCGCTTGGAAAAGGCCGACGTCTTCTAAGTAACGGCGCACTTGCCGGCGTTTTGCTTGATACGGCGTCAGTTTGCCCGGCTTCGCTTCCGCGACCGGCAATGTTGCCGGCAATCGGTCATAGCCATATAATCTCGCTACTTCTTCAATAATATCTTCTTCAATCGTAATGTCACGGCGGCGTGATGGAACGGTAATCGTAAATGTTCCGTTATCTTCAGTAAACGCAAATTGCAAGTTTGTTAAAATCGTGGCAACTTCGTCTTTGGTAATCGCCGTGCCGAGCACGCGGTTAATGCGGTCTAGCGTAATGGTAATCGTCACTTCTCGTTCTTGTAACGTATTGGCTTCGACAATGCCGCCAACGACTTCGCCGCCAGCGTATTTCGCCATTAACGAAGCCGCACGGTCTAGCGCCTCTTTCGTCCGCGCCGGATCAATGCCTTTTTCAAAGCGCGTGCTTGCTTCACTGCGCAAGCCATGATCTTTCGATGCTTTGCGAATGACGGCGCTGGTGAAGTAAGCCGATTCGATAAACACGGTCGTCGTGTCGTTTCTTACTTCGGAGTTGGCTCCCCCCATGACGCCAGCAAGCGCGACGGGTTCCTTTCCGTTCGTAATGACAAGATGATCCTCCGTCAACGTTCTTTCCGTATCATCTAATGTCACGATCGTTTCGCCTGCTTTCGCGCGGCGCACAACAATCTCTTTCGAACCAAGGCGGTCATAGTCAAACGCATGAAGCGGCTGGCCGTATTCAAGCAAAATATAGTTCGTAATATCGACAACGTTGTTATGCGGACGAATTCCTGCCGCCATTAAGCGCGTCTGCATCCAAAGCGGCGACGGGCCGATTTTTACGTTTTTCACTACGCGCCCTGCGTATAACGGATTATCTTCCGGCGCGTCGACGCGCACAGAAATATAATCATGAACATTCTCGTCATTTTCTTGAAGCTCAATGGCTGGCAGCTTCACGTCGCGGCCTAAAATCGCCGCCACTTCATACGCAACGCCAATCATACTTAAGCAATCGGCGCGGTTTGGCGTAAGTCCAAGCTCTAATACTTCATCATCTAGATTTAATAATTCCAACGCGTCAGCGCCGACCGGAGCATCGCTCGGAAAGACGAAAATGCCATCGGCGTATTCTTTTGGCACGAGTTTTGACTCGATGCCTAGTTCTTGTAAAGAACAAATCATTCCGTTTGATTCTTCGCCGCGCAGTTTCGCCCGCTTAATTTTCAAATTGCCCGGCAAAACAGCACCGACTTTCGCAACCGCCACTTTTTGGCCTTTCGCGACGTTCGGGGCGCCGCAAATAATTTGCACCGGCTCGTCCTCTCCGATATCAACAAGACATTTTCTTAACTTATCGGCGTTTGGATGTTGTTCGCATTCAAGCACATGCCCGACGACAACCCCTTTTGCTCCTTTATTTAATACTTCTACACTTTCAACTTCGATGCCGCTTTTTGTAATGCGGTCGGCTAGTTCTTTTGCCGTGATTCCCGTAAGATCCACGTATTCTTGCAGCCATTTATAAGAAACAAACATCGGTCAAACCTCCCTTTTTACACGCGATGGAATTGTTGTAAGAAACGAATGTCGTTTTGATAGAAATGACGGATGTCATCAATGCCGTATTTGAGCATCGCGATGCGTTCCGGACCCATGCCGAACGCGAAGCCCGTATACTTTTTCGAATCGAATCCAGCCATTTCCAATACGTTTGGATGTACCATGCCCGCGCCTAAAATTTCAATCCATCCCGTCCCTTTACATACGCTGCAGCCATGACCACCGCAATGGAAGCAGGAAACGTCCACTTCGACCGACGGCTCGGTAAACGGGAAAAAGCTTGGGCGGAAACGAATATCGCGGTCTTCGCCAAACATTTTGCGGGCAAACTCGCGCAGCGTTCCTTTCAGGTCGCTCATGCGAATGTTTTCGTCGACAACAAGTCCTTCGATTTGCGTAAATTGATGCGAGTGAGTCGCGTCGTCGTTGTCGCGGCGGTACACTTTTCCCGGGCAGATGATTTTCACCGGACCGCGCCCTTTATGTTTTTCCATCGTGCGCGCTTGCACCGGCGACGTATGGGTGCGAAGCAAAATTTCTTCGGTAATGTAGAACGAATCTTGCATATCGCGCGCCGGATGGCCTTTTGGCAAATTCAACGCTTCAAAATTGTAATAGTCTTTCTCAACTTCCGGTCCTTCGGCAATCGTATAGCCCATGCCGATGAATAAGTCTTCGATTTCTTCAATGACGCGCGTAAGCGGATGATGATTGCCTCTTTTGACCGGGCGGCCTGGAAGTGTGACATCAATCGCTTCCGCTGCTAATTTTTTCTCGACTTCCTCTTGCTCGAGCTTTGCCTGTTTTGCTTCTAACGCGCTTTGGATCGCCTGCCGCACTTCATTGGCAAGCGCGCCTATTACCGGACGCTCTTCCGGCGATAATGCCCCCATGCCGCGGAGCACTTCGGTAATCGGGCCTTTTTTGCCAAGATAAGCGACACGCACCTCATTGAGTGCTTTCAAGTCATTCGCTTGTTCAATTTTTTCGAGCGCTTCCTGTTGAAGCTGCTGCAACCGTTCTTTCATGAAAAATTCCTCCTTTTCTTCAATCAAATAAACGAAATGCTTCTTCTACTGCCCATGCTTGATGTTCATGAAACAATACTTTCGGAATATCTTCACGTGAAATCCACACTAGTATGTTCCATAAAAAAACTCGCCCCTTAAAATAAGGGACGAGTGCACTCGCGGTACCACCCTTGTTAACAGCGCAAAAACGCGCTGTTCGCTTCATTGCGATAACGGCATAGGCCGGAACACCTTTACATTCCGCAGGCGCGGAATGGTCCAAGTGTCAACTCCAGAGGTGAATTCACTTGCTTCTACCATAAAAACGCTCCCAGTCTACGGCGTTTTCTCCCTGGATGGCGAGTGGCAAGCTACTCTTCTCTTTCATCGTTGTTTTCTATATTTCCCTATTTTTATATTATCTTTATATCCCATATGTTCAGATAAATAATGCTGTATTATATTATAAGCAAACGGCGAACATCGCGCAACACACACAATCTATATGAAAACAGCCTATGCTTTTGCGTCTTGTAAATGATAAAGCAAAATCCCGGCAGCGACGGCAACATTTAACGACTCGGCCTGTCCATAAATCGGAATGTATAAATTTTTCGTCGTCATTTGCAGCAATTTCTTATGAACCCCGCTTCCTTCATTGCCGACAAGCAAGGCAAACGGACGCGCCGGTTTGATATGACGATAATCTTCCCCATTTTCCAGCGCTGTTCCGTAAATCGCGACATTTTTTTCGCACAGACGCTCGATCCATTCACGGAGATTTCCGCGAATAATCGGCAGATGAAAAAGCGAACCTTGGGTAGCGCGGATGACTTTCGGATTATACAAGTCAGCGCATCCTTCGCCAAGAATAACGGCATCGATTCCAGCCGCATCGGCGGTGCGGATCATTGTGCCGATGTTGCCCGGGTCTTGTACGGCGTCAATCAGAAGCACATTCGCCTGCGTCCAGTCTATATCGCCATAGGAAAACTGTTCGCATACGGCCGCGATTCCTTGCGGCGTTTCCGTATCACTGATCGCTTTCATCACTTCTTCCGTCACGATCGTTACAGGAAGGTGGCCCGCATTCCAGCTTGGCGGAATCTCCTTTTTTTCGTCAACAATCAGTTCAACAAGAGGCGCATGGCTCTTTAGCGCTTCTTCGACTAAATGAAAACCTTCAATTAGAAATAACCCCATTTTTTCCCGGCCTTTTTTCGTGAGCAGTTTTTTCCATTCTTTCACTTGCGGATTTTTGGTGGACTGGATTCGTTTCAACGTTCACTTCCCCTTTACGCCCCAATGCTTGGCAATAAACTCATCGCGTCCTGATGCGGCGCGGTCTTCTTTATAATGCTTTGGGTTTTTCTTATGGTAGTTTTGGTGATATTCCTCGGCCGGATAAAACTTTGTTGCCGGCAAAATTTTCGTGACGATCGGCTTGGAAAACTTCCCGCTTTCCTCAAGCGCCCGTTTTGATGCTTCCGCTTTTTGCCGCTGCTCTTCATTATGGTAAAAGATCGCTGTCCGATATTGCGGGCCGCGGTCATGAAACTGTCCGCCGTCATCGGTCGGATCAATTTGGCACCAATACAGTTCAAGCAATCGTTCGTATGGAAAAACGTTCGGATCAAATGTAATCTGCACCGCTTCGTAATGCCCTGTCGTTCCCGTTTTCACTTGTTCATATGTCGGGTTTTCGACATGTCCGCCCGTATAGCCGGAAACAATGCCGTATATTCCATCGAGTTCTTCAAATGGAGTGACCATGCACCAAAAACAGCCTCCGGCAAATGTTGCTTTTTCCATGTTTCTCTCTCCTCCATGTAAAATCGTATTTTTCATTATAGCAAAAATTACAGCGATCAAACACCAAACAAAACAAATCAAATCAACAAACAATTTGTTTTCATTTTTGCATTTCTCATACATATTCAGAAAAATTCCCGTTAAAAATAAGCTTGTACTATATATAGAGGGGTGAATGGAATGGATTTAAACTTGCGCCATGCAGTTATACAAAATATCGCCAATAACACGAAGGAGCAATTGGAAGATACGATTGTTGATGCGATTCAGCGTGGAGAGGAAAAATATTTGCCGGGGCTCGGCGTCCTCTTTGAAGAGATTTGGAAACATTCGAGCGAGCAGCAAAAAGAGGAAATGCTTACAACACTGGAACAAGCAGTCAAACAACATGCATAAAAGGGAAGTTTTTTCGCTTCCCTTTCCTCCTTCACCGCTATCATTCGAATCCGTTTATAATCCGCAATCCATACGCCATCCCTAACTCAGACACAAACGATAACTTTTCATCATATGTATCCGCATTCCATACATTCACAGAAACCAATTTCTCTTCCCCCTAAGTTTGTTATGCTAATATATGTTTTTTCATTCCCGCATCTCTATCTTTCACGAGAACATCCGCCGGAAGCCCACTGCTTTAGCTGTGGAGGAAGGCGGGGTTTATATTTTTAGTATA
>NZ_QCWL01000001.1:2734047-2759716 GCF_003064505.1 Geobacillus sp. LYN3
TGGCTGCGGAAAACATCCGCAGGGCTGCTGTCAACCAGCCGAACGCGGCAGCCAATTAGGCTAGCTGCAAGCTCACGGCTTTAGCCGTTGGGTAGTTGACTTCTGTAATCCCTTCGCTAAAAAGAAAAGCCGACATTGATTTGCCGGCTTCTCTTCGCTGATCATTCGAATGTAATTTGTTTTACTTTTTCCGCGTCTAAGCGCTTGATGACTTCGACAAGCAATTTTACCGTATTTTCGTAATCGTCACGGTGCAAAATCGCCGCATGGGAATGGATGTAGCGCGTTGGAATCGCGATCGTCAGCGACGGCACGCCGCTTGCCGTTAAGTGAATCGCGCCGGCGTCAGTGCCGCCGCCTGGCATTGCATCAAAATGATACGGAATGTTGAGTTCTTCGGCAACATCGATGACAAATTCGCGCAAACCGCGATGCGACACCATTGTTGCGTCGTATAAGACGATATGCGGCCCAGCGCCAAGCTTGCCCATCGCTTCTTTTTCGGAAACTCCCGGCGTATCGCCGGCAATGCCGACATCCACGGCAAACGCGATATCCGGCTGGATGAAATGCGCCGCCGTTCTCGCTCCGCGCAAACCGACTTCTTCCTGCACCGTGCCGACGCCATAGACAACGTTCGGGTGATCGACATCTTTTAATTGCTTTAATACCTCAATCGCAATCGCGCAGCCGATCCGGTTGTCCCAGGCTTTCGCAAGCAGCATTTTTTCATTGTTCAACACGGTAAATTCAAAATACGGAACGATCGAATCGCCCGGACGCACGCCCCATTCCATTGCTTCTTCCCGGCTTGTCGCGCCGATGTCGATGAACATATCTTTGATTTCGACTGGCTTTTTGCGCGCTTCCGGCGGCAAAATGTGGGGCGGTTTCGAACCGATGACGCCGGTAATTTCTCCTTTACGCGTTAAAATGGTGACACGCTGCGCTAGCATGACTTGGCTCCACCAGCCGCCTAGCGTTTGGAAGCGGATAAATCCTTTGTCATCGATTTGCGTCACCATAAAGCCGACTTCATCCAAATGGCCGGCAATCATAATTTTAGGACCTTCGTCTGTTCCTTTCTTTTTCGCAATCAAGCTGCCAAGACCGTCTGTCGTTACTTCATCGGCGTAAGGAGCTATGTACTTTTTCATCACTTCGCGCGCTTCCCGTTCATTTCCAGGGACGCCTCTCGCATCGGTTAAATCCTTCAGCATCGTCAACGTTTCATCGAATTTCGCCATTATGAAACTCCTTTCCGTTTTTGTCCATCCTTATTATACCCAAAACCGCCAATAATGTACAAAATTTGTTAATAATTCTGATTTTGCCGTTCATGATTGACTTGATTTTTTTGCTTATAGGCTTGTTCGATTTGTTCCGTAGAAAAGCCCAGCTGCCCGCCAAGCAGCAAATACTCGGTAAACAACCGGCCGTAGCTTTGCCGCGATTTCGTTTTTCCAAACTCATCTGCGGCTTGAAAAACAGCGAGAAACTGATCGACAAGCGGCAAAGCGGCCGATTGCGGCGGAATCTCGGAATAGAGAAAATCGCATTCCAAGCCGAGCGATAAAATAAAATGCAGGCCGTCGACATATTCTTCGAGCACTTTTTCTTGCGGAGACGGCGGTTTCACACTCCAAAATTTAAAACAGCGCGTTTCATTGGCCAGCTCGCCAATTTCGACAAGCAAAGCGAGCAGTTTTTCTGCAAACAGATCTTCTTCCATCAGGCCGTGCTGCGTCTCAATCCGCTCATCGAGCTGACGCTGCAGCGAGTAAAGCGCCGCAAAATCCATCCTTTCACCCCCTACAAAAAGTTAAAAAGCCAAACATATGCCACAATCTCCATCACCGCGAGAAACGGCAAGCCATAACGGAAAGCACGATGGCGCGTTTTATGATGAAACAAATACATGCCCGCTGCCGCGCCGGCCGCCCCGCCGATGAAGGAAACGAGCCAGATCGTTTTTTCGGCGATGCGCCATTGATGGCGCTTCGCTTTATATTTATCGATAGCCATGATGAAAAGACCGATGATATTCATCACCAAACTATATTGTACCATTGCCATTTCCTTTCTTGTAAGAAAAAAGACCATTCCCGCCAGCGAGAATGGTCATTGCTTCCTTACTTGTTTAAATTTGCTTTCGCCAAGTCGGCGAGCTGTGCGAACGCAGCTTGGTCATTGACCGCTAAATCCGCCAACATTTTGCGGTTCACTTCTACCCCCGCTAATTTCAGACCGTGCATAAAGCGGCTGTAGGAAAGACCGTGCATGCGTGCCGCCGCGTTGATGCGCGCAATCCAAAGTTTGCGGAAATCGCGTTTCCGTTGACGGCGGTCGCGATACGCGTACATTAACGATTTCATTACTTGTTGGTTTGCGACTCTATATAAAGCGTGTTTCGCTCCGAAATAACCTTTTGCTAATTTCAGGACTTTTTTGCGACGTCTGCGCGTTACCGTTCCACCTTTAACACGTGGCATATATATTCCCTCCTATATTTCTCCATTATTTCAAGTTGTCAAGCAGCTGGCGAATGCGTTTGAAGTCGCCAGGAGATACAAGCGTTGCTTTGCGAAGCTTGCGTTTTTGTTTTTGCGTTTTATTGGCAAATAAGTGGCTTGTATAAGCATGACCGCGTTTTAATTTACCGGTACCAGTCTTTTTGAAACGCTTTGCAGCGCCACGATGAGTTTTCATTTTTGGCATAGGTGTTCCTCCTCACTCGATTATTTATCGTTTTTCGGTGCTAGCACTAAAAACATATTGCGCCCGTCCATTTTCGGTGCCGTTTCGACGACGGCGATATCTGAACACGCCTCGGAGAACCGTTCAAGGACGCGTTGACCAATTTCCTTATGCGTAATCGCCCGTCCTTTAAAGCGGATTGTCGCTTTTACTTTATCGCCTTTTTCAAGGAACTTGCGCGCGTTGCGGAGCTTCGTGTTAAAGTCGTGCTCCTCGATCGTCGGGCTTAAGCGCACTTCTTTGACGTTGATGACTTTTTGTTTTTTACGCGCTTCTTTTTCTTTCTTTTGCTGTTCAAAGCGGAATTTGCCGTAATCCATGATGCGGCATACCGGCGGTTTCGCATTTGGTGCTACAAGAACTAAATCAAGATTTAATCTTGCAGCAATTTCAAGCGCCTCTTGTCGAGATTTAATTCCTAATTGTTCACCTTTTGGGTCAATTAAACGGACTTCGCGTGCACGAATATTTTCGTTAATAATAAAATCTTTGCTAATAACCAGCCACCTCCAAGGTTTTTTCCGAATTACTTGTTTGTCGCATCGCACACCCAACTTGAGCGGTTCCGGAAAAACAGCCGATCATCAGCCTTTTCCTGCTAACAAAAAAGTGTGGATGCATACGACACCCACACTACTTACGTTCGAAAACAATATCGCGAACCGTAACGACCTGTCAACAGCCATGCCGGCGTCAACCAGGTGAGAAGCGGGGTGCTTCTGCTTTAGTCACAAACAAGTATTCTATTCACTCTATACAATATATCACCTTGGAAGTGGCATGTCAAGGCGCTTTTCTTGATTGACAAACAACGTCTTTCATTATAGCGAATCATTGGCAGTTTGGCAAGTGAAAATGCGAAAACCGTGAAGAAAGAACTTCACGGTTTTCGTATTGCCTAGTTTCGACGCACTTCCGCTTTCAGAGCGGCAATAAAATCGTCGAGAGACATCGTTTCGCTTTTTTGTTCGCCGTATTTACGGACGTTGACGGCATTTTCTGACATTTCTTTGTCACCGACGACAAGCATGTAAGGGATTTTTTGAATTTGCGCTTCACGAATTTTGTAGCCAATTTTTTCATCGCGTTCGTCGACTTCGACGCGGAATCCTTGCGATTGCAACGCTTCTTTCACTTTATACGCATAGTCGAGATGCGCTGCTGGCGACACAGGGATCACTTCGACTTGCACTGGGGCAAGCCAAGTTGGGAACGCGCCTTTATATTCTTCAATCAGAAACGCAACGAAACGTTCCATCGTGGAAACAACCCCGCGATGGATGACAACCGGGCGATGCGGTTTGCCGTCTTCGCCGATGTATGTTAAATCAAAGCGTTCCGGCAATAAGAAATCAAGCTGCACCGTTGACAATGTTTCGTCTTTTCCAAGGGCTGTGCGCACTTGCACGTCTAATTTCGGACCATAAAAAGCCGCTTCCCCTTCGGCTTCATAATACTCTAATCCCAATTCATCCATTGCTTCACGCAGCATGTTTTGCGCTTTTTCCCACATTTCATCATCATCGTAATATTTTTCTTTATCATGTGGATCGCGGTAAGAAAGCCGGAACGAATATTCATCCAAGCCAAAGTCTTTGTATACTTCTAAAATTAAGTTAACGACGCGTTTGAACTCATCTTTAATTTGGTCTGGACGCACAAAAATGTGAGCATCGTTTAATGTCATGCCCCGGACGCGCTGCAAGCCGGAAAGCGCTCCAGACATTTCATAGCGATGCATCGTTCCAAGTTCGGCGATGCGAATTGGAAGCTCCCGATAGCTATGAATCTTGTTTTTATAAATCATCATATGATGCGGACAGTTCATTGGGCGCAGCACAAGCTGTTCGTTGTCCATTTCCATCGGCGGGAACATGTTGTCTTTGTAATGATCCCAGTGGCCGGAAGTTTTATATAATTCGACACTACCAAGCACTGGTGTATAAACATGTTGATAACCTAATTCAATTTCTTTGTCCACAATATACCGCTCGATAATGCGGCGAATCGTTGCCCCTTTTGGCAGCCAAAGTGGCAGCCCTTGTCCGACTTTTTGCGAAGTCATAAACAATTCAAGCTCTTTTCCTAATTTGCGATGATCGCGTTCTTTTGCTTCTTGCAACTGGCGAAGATATTCATCTAAATCTTCTTTTTTGAAGAACGCCGTTCCGTAAATGCGCTGCAGCATTTTATTATTGCTGTCTCCGCGCCAGTACGCTCCTGAGATGTTCAACAACTTAAACTCTTTAATTTTTCCTGTCGATGGAACGTGGACACCGCGGCAAAGGTCAAAAAATTCGCCTTGTTCGTAAATGGAGATCGTTTCTCCTTCTGGAATATCGTTAATTAATTCCAGTTTTAAATCATCGCCAATTTCTTCGTAAAGGCGAATCGCTTCTTCGCGGCTCACTTCTTTCCGGACAATTTCCAAGTTTTCTTTCACAATTTTCCGCATTTCTTGTTCAATTTTCGGCAAGTCTTCCGGCGTTAATGATTCTTCCATATCGATATCGTAATAGAAACCATTTTCAATGACCGGACCGACGCCAAGTTTTACATTTTTATACAGACGCTTAATCGCTTGGGCCATTAAATGGGCAGTACTATGGCGCAAAATGTCCAGCGCTTCTGGCATATCTTGCGTAATGATCGAAATCGATCCATCTTCCTGAATCGGTGTGCGCAAATCAATAAAACGATCGTTTAGTTTGCCGGCAATCGCTTTTTTCTTTAATCCCGGGCTAATCGATGCAGCGATTTGTTCTGTCGTTGTTCCTTTTGGAAACTCCTTTACCGCTCCATCAGGGAATGTAATGCGAATCATTTCCGACATACACTTTTCCTCCTCCTTCTTTCGTGTTGAAAATAAAAAAACTCCTCCCTCAACAAAGGGACGAGTTTGTTTCGTGGTTCCACCCTTCTTCCCACCGCCGGCAAAAAAGACATACTTCGCCTCTGGCGATGGCTCGAATAGAATAACGGTCGTACCGTCGACAATTACTAGACTTACGTCGTTCACTGCCGCAGCTCCGAGGTGGTAAGTGTATTTTTCGTGTTAGGAAGGTTGCAGCCGATGCCTTCCCTCTCTGGAAACCGTAAAAATACACCCGTGTCCTCATCATCACTTTTCCGGATTTCTTTTATGTACGTTATTATAGAATGAGTATAGGAAAAAATCAAGTTCATCTATCTTGTTTTGCACCGATGGCTCGATATTTTGCAAAATCGCTTTGGCTGCAGAGGAAAATCCGCTCTTGAAATACATTTTGAATCGTTTGAATCATCCCATCATCGATATCGTCTGTATACAAATAAATGACGTTCGGTGCAATAGACACAAGCGGTGCTAATATGGAAGAATCAATGTACATCGGCTGGCTGATGATCAAATTACGGTCGATCATTTGTTTTAATTCACTCGCTGTTATTTCGCATAACTTTTCATCAAAAAAAAGAAAAGATGGCGGCTTGTGGACTAAATGAATGACGGATAATTTCGGCTTTTTGGATGCCACACAGTCACGCAACATTTGCACAAAATTTTGATATTCCTGCTCTAGTTTATATTCATCAATAGCAAGTTCGACGTAGTGTTGGAGCCGTTCCATATATGGCTTCAGGCGAAACGTAATAAAGGATGAAAAGGAAAAGGAAAGACCATCTTTTAAAAAGTGCTGTAGCGCGTTCGCAATCAATGTTTCCCGTGAAATGGAAGATTGCTTTCCCTTTCGATAATCATATCTCTCCCCATCGAGAAAGGAATGGGCAAGCTGTAAAATTTGATGTTGTTCTTCTTTATCTTGAAAATAAAACGTGCCAGAAATAATCGATAATAATAGCCGATCTTCGATAAAACGAAGAATAAATTTTGTCATTGCTGGTATTAAATCTGATAAAATAACCTGATCGGTGTTGTCATATATGTAAATCGTGACGAGGGAATCTCCATTGTATGTTGCTTGAAAGAGCAGATTCATTGTTTTTTTCTGCCTTTCTTTCAGCAAACAAAACAACTTTTCAGCATCATTGGCTTGTTCAAAATAAATTTCAATCAAACGTTGTCCCCCCTTTTACGAGTTAAATGCTTGTTCTATATATATGGGGACAAACGGTCGTTTAGAATAAAAAAGGATATTTCCACTAAGGAAATATCCTATTCAAGCCGGCGATTTCTTCCTTTTATTTCTACTGGATGTGCCAAATAACGGATCCGCTCCATAATGCGCGCAGCTTTCATCTGCTCTTCTTCCCCGCGCTGCGAATAGGTCAAATGATGCGCTAATTGCTGTAAATCAAAGTTCGACGTAAAAAATGTCGGCAAGTTTTCAAACATCCGATATTGCAAAATAGGACCTAATAAGTCATCGCGCACCCAGCTTGACATTGATTCCGCGCCGATATCATCAAGCATTAAAATCGGCACCTTTTTGACATAATCGAGTTTTTCATTAATCGTTTGGTCTTGCAGCGAGCTTTTTAACTCACGGAAAAATTCCGGCACATACACGATAAGGGACGAAACGTTTTTTTGCGCAAGCGCGTTGGCGATCGCGCCAAGAATATACGTTTTTCCAACGCCGAATGATCCGTATAAATAAAGTCCTTTCATCTTTTTTCCCGGCTCATACTCCGAAACAAAACGATCGGCAAGTTCAATCGCATTCATTCGTCCCTCATCGGTAAGATCAATGTCAGACAGCGAAGCTTGCAAAATTTCACGCGGAACAAACAAACTTTGAATCAGTGATTCCTGCCGTTTTCGTTCATCATATTTTATTTTTGCCGGACAGCGGTCATACTCGACATCAATGACAGTTCCTTTTATAACAAGATGAGGATGATATCCTTTTAAAAAGTTTTTGCATTGATCTAAACTAGGGCATTGTGCGCAGTTTTTGCTTTGCTCCATAAACTCATACAGCTTCATTAAACTGCGGTCTATCATCTCTTTTGTAATTTCCCGCTCGTGTTCACGTAAAAATGCTTGTACTTCTGGGTGTGACAAAATTTGTCGTTTCATTTGTTCATAGCGCTGTTGAAAATCTTTTTTATGAAGCAGTCGATTTAACAGTTGATCCATTCGTTCCATCATTTCCACATCCTATTATTCATTGCGGTATTTTTTTAATCGTTCCTCTAATTCCCGGCGCTTTTCTTCGATATTGATATTTTCCTCTTTGTCTTGATCATCGTTTTGACTATAATCCATATTAAGCCATTCTGGCAACAATTCTTTTCGCACTGCTTTTCTGTTTGTTCTTTTGCTTTTTTCATTTGCCCAGCTTTGATATGTTTTTGCTTCTTGCTTTGCCAGCTCCATTGCCTCTTTGACGGTGCGTACTTTTTTCCGCGACCAATGACTGGCAATTTTTTCAACATATGCTTTGGATAGTTTCATATTTGTACGCAACATCACATAATAAATTAATACGTTCACAACACCCGGAAGCAATTTTTGTTGAAACATAATGTCCTCAATCAGCTGCAAATCGCTCATCGATGGTTCGGCTCCGCCAGATATTTCTATTAACAATTGGCGGGGGGAAATGGTTTCAAGCTGCTTTATCAACAGTTCCTCTTTCGTTTTTGGTTCGACATTCGTCATCGTACGATACGGAAGCGGCTGCACCCGCGAACTTAAGTTAGGAGGAGAATCTCCGCGTTCAAATTCATACCACTCATGAACGGCTTTCCGCAATGCATCGATATCAATATGGTTAGACGGATCAATCACACTCATGACAATTTTTTGCATGTCAAGCGGTCCAACACCGTATAAAAAGGCTAATTTTTTTATCGCTTCTTTTACCTTTGCCGTAATCGCCCGCTTTGGCACCATATGTTTAGATAAACCGGCAAAAAATAGTTCGAAATCAAATACATCATCGCTAAGTTCGTACGTATTCTCTTTTCTGCTGATATACTCATACCCATCAACAAGCCGCAAATCTTCTTGCGTTTCTTCATTCATATTAGCAACCATTTGTTCCACATGCACAGACGCAAATACATCATGAAACGCGCGAGTAATAGGAGAAAATTTCGTTTGGTCAATGGATGGGGTGGAAAAGAACTGTTTCAGCTCTTGAAACTTATGTTTGCCGATACGGTTATAGAGGAAAACGTTAAGCATTCCATCCATGAAAAATTGCTCTGGTGTAAGCGGCGGCTGCAGCTCATAAATAAACAATTTCGGTTCTTCATTATTGACATACGTCTTTAATAGCCCAATTCCTTCTAATTTTAAACGTTCTTCATAGATTTCTCGCAAACTGCATTGCATAAGCACCATTAAACTATGATGGGTCGTTTCTTTTTCCGAAAGAAGCTCCTGCTCGCACCATAACGTCATATAAAGAGTTAATGCCCGATGGCCTATTAGCGGTTGATAAAGGAGAGTGAGCACTTTTCGGTCAAAATCATGCAACACTCCATTGCTCCGTACCGTATAACGATCAACAGGAATTAATTCTTTCCAATGATGTTCCATTATTCTCGACCTTCCGTATTAAGTTTTAACGATGAAAAAAAGGGCTTATTATCTATTGCGCAAAAAGCCCTTTTTAACGTTGTTCTTTTTTAATTAGCTCTTTTAGTTCTTCAATAAATACATTTAAATCTTTAAATTGGCGATACACGGAAGCAAAACGGACGTAAGCAACCTCGTCCACTTTCGATAAACGTTCCATCACCATTTCACCGATCGTTTCGCTTTTCACTTCCGCTACTCCTTGATTGCGAAGCTCCCTTTCAATGTCCTGCGTAATTTTTTCGAGTTCTTCTAAAGCAACAGGACGCTTTTCACACGCTTTAATTAAACCGCGCAAAATTTTATCACGGCTAAATTCTTCGCGCATTCCTTGTTTTTTCACGACAATCAGCGGCATTTCTTCCACTTTTTCAAATGTTGTAAAGCGATAGTGGCATTGTTCGCATTCCCGTCTGCGCCGAATCGAACGTCCTTCATCCACCGGACGCGAATCAAGGACTCTTGTGCCGTGATGCTGGCATGATGGGCATCTCATATAACCAACTCCGTTTTTATTCTTATCTTTATGATAACGGAACAAATAACAGCGGGCAAGTTGTTTCGCTATGCGTTCATTCCCGACCCAATGTATGGAAGGCGTTGGTCCAATTTTCGATATAAATCAATGATGACCTGCCGACTCCGCCCAAAATCAAATGGCAAAAAGGTTGTTTCCGTTGTGACCGAAAAATCGACCGCTGTCTCTAGCGGGCGAACGGAAATGACAGTAACCACAATGAATACTTTTTTTCCACGGCGAGTTGTCGCGCTGAACTCTCCTCTTTCTTCAGAAACAGATAATAATTCATAATCAGGTGAAGAAGTGAACAATTCTTTTACCGTCTGGATTACAGTATTATTTGTCGCCTTATAGTAACGGCTCCGCAACTGTTCGTCCTCATGATTTTCTCTCGTTTCACAATGATTGGTTAGCGCATATTTCAGCTTTTTCCAAACACTCATCATTACTTCCCCTTATTTTTCTGTTTATAACGCTCCGTAATTACTATTATCATATCATCATTTTTGACTAAGATGTATATTAGACAAGTAAAAAAGAGGCGCGTCTTTCGCACCTCTTTTAATTTCGCTCGTTAATTATAATGCTTGTGCTTTTTTCACTTCAATTGGACGCATGCCACGCGGAAGTTCAATCGTTTCGCGCGTTTGTGCTCCAAGTTTATCGGCGATATAATCCGCCGCAATTGTCGGATCTAAGTGTCCACATGTGTAAACATCGATACTTGCATATCCATGTTCTGGAAACGTATGAATAGTCAAGTGCGATTCAGAAATAATAACAACTCCACTAACACCTTGTGGCGCAAACTTGTGGAATGCGACTTCGCGAATTTCTGCTCCAGATTTCAACGCAGCATCAACAAACGTTTTCTCAATAAATTCGATGTCGTTCAGCTTATCAAAATCGCATCCCCATAATTCTGAGATAACGTGACGACCCATTGTGTCCATTCCATTAATCCCCCTTCAAACAAATTTTCTTAAAAAATAAAGCATGAAACTCTTTTGCAATATGGCATGTATAACTACCACGGGGGAAAGTTAGTCCTAAGAGGTCCTAACCCTTTAAGTAGTCACATTACCGTTGCCTTTAAGAAGTTCACGAGACATAGTATACTTTGTTTACATATTTTTTTCAATATCCTTTTTTGTATTTTTACAAGTACAATCGGAGAAAGCCCATGCAGGGTGTAGCCCGTCTTTAGACATGGGATGAACCGATTGCTTTGACGTAGTCAAAGATGGTATACTACTCTTATAGAGAAGAAAAATCCAACGTCTTGAATCGGGCGCACAGGGCGATAAGCACCAGTGAGGTGTTTGCCCATGAAAGTCTTGTGGAATTAGAGTCAGTATCCATGCGAAGGTATGGAAGAAGCTCTATAGTACACAAGAACCCCTTGGCTTTAGCCATCGGGAGGTTCAGGTTATTAAGAGAGTATTTTTTGCCATCTACATCTTACTGTTTCCGAACGGAACGCATTTTATAATGATATCAAAGGGTCATTATGATCACGCATGATTTTCCAGCAGGGAAATATGAATCGCCGTGTAAACCGGCATATGATTGACCGTGTTGAAAAAACAGCGGACACTGTTAAACGAATTCCGTGCTTTCCTTCCTGTAGACTGATTCGGGGCGCACCAAAGCTAAAAGCTGGCCGCAATGGCCAGCTTTTTTATTATACGTTTACGCTTAACTTTTCCTTCATTTTATTTGCTATCATATTCGCTAAATCGACGACGCGGCAAGAATAACCCCACTCATTATCGTACCAGGCTAACACCTTGATTTTGCGCCCTTCCATCACCATCGTGGACAATCCATCAATAATCGCTGAGTGTGGATTCGTGTTGAAGTCGATGGAAACAAGCGGTTCCATTGTAAAATCAAGAATTCCTTTTAGCGGACCGTTTGCTGCGCGAATAAACGTCTCGTTTACTTCTTCTACTGTTACCTCTTTTTTCACATCCACGACTAAATCGACTAACGATACGTTTGGCGTCGGAACGCGGAGCGCCATTCCGTGCAATTTTCCTTTTAAGTGAGGCAGTACTAATCCTAACGCTTTTGCCGCACCGGTCGTTGTTGGAATGATCGATTGCCCGCAAGAGCGCGCACGGCGCAAATCTTTATGCGGATTATCAATATTTTTTTGGTCGTTCGTATATGCATGAACGGTCGTCATTAAACCGTTTTCAATTCCAAACGCCTCATCAAGAACTTTCACAACAGGAGCAAGGCAGTTTGTTGTACAAGAGGCGTTGGAAATAATAAAGTGTTGGTCAATGTCAAGCACATGTTCGTTTACGCCAACGACAATCGTTACATCCTCATTTTTCCCAGGTGCTGTTAAAATCACTCGTTTGGCTCCTGCCTCTAGGTGAAGGCTTGCTTTTTCCCGGGAATTAAATTTTCCTGTTGCTTCGATCACAATGTCAATATCCAACTCTTTCCACGGCAACTCTTTCGGATCGCGCGAACTGAGCAGCTTAACTTTTTTACCGTTGACAAGAAGCCCATCTTCTAGTGGGACCACTTCACCATCAAATTTCCCATGATTCGAATCATATTTTATTAAATGCGCTAACGTTTCGGATGGGTAACTCGCATTAATCGCTACGATATCCAGATCCGGGGAATAAATCGCCTTGCGGAATACCATTCTCCCGATTCGTCCGAACCCATTAATCGCCACTTTCGCTTTCATTTATGTTCTCCTCTCATATATATGTTATACTAATTAACCGATTTGTACATAAATAGTATATCATATTTTTATGATATGTGGAGAAAAAAATCATCAAAATAATAAAAAAAACGCCCTTTTTTTATAGGGCGTTCCATTCTTTTAAAATTTGGAAAAGTTGTTGTTTGGTTTCTTCAATTGTTCCGTTATTGTTGATGACCGCATCCGCTTTTTTCACCTTTTCATGAAGCGGCATTTGCGATCGAATTCTTGCAAGCGCCTCCTCTTCGGAAAAACCGTTCCGTTTCATCAAGCGCTCAAGCTGGATATCATTATCAACATATACAACAATGATTTTATCAATCAAGTGAGTAAGTTCGCTTTCAAATAAAAGCGGAATATCTAAAACGATCGTTTTTGCACCTTTTTGAACGTACGCTTCTTTTTCGGCAAGCATACGCCGGCGGACAGCCGGATGCACGATGGCGTTCAGCTTTTTTCGTTCCTGCTCATTATAAAAAACGATCGCTCCTAATTTCGCTCGGTCAATTTCCCCATTTTCCTGCAAAATGTCCTGTCCAAACGTCTTAATAATTTGTTCGTACGCTTCCTCTCCCACTTTGACGACATCGCGAGCAACTTGATCGGCATCAATAACGGGTATGCCAAGACCGCGAATCATCTCCGTTACTGTGCTTTTTCCGCTCGCGATGCCGCCTGTTAATCCGATCGTAAGTGTCATATTTTCCTCTCCCTAAAAGTGCAGAATAATAAATTTGTGTGCGCTTTGCGGGACGTAGGCAAGTCATTGACTTGCCTACGTCAGCCATATCAAGTCGCATTTATATTAATGCTGACAAAATGCACAATAATGAGTCCCCCGGCCGGCAACAACCGTTTTTTGAATCGGCTGCCCGCAGCGTTGGCACGGTTCTCCTTTTCGTCCGTACACAAATAACTGCAGTTGAAACGTTCCTACTTCTCCATTTGTGTTAACGTATGACCTTACCGTGCTTCCTCCTTTTTCAATCGCTTCTTGTAATATTGTCACCATTTCGCGATGTAAGCGAGCAACTTCCTCGTCAGTTAATGACGACGAGATACGTTCAGGATGGATTCCAGCACGGAATAGTGACTCATCTACATAAATATTGCCGAGCCCAACGACAACCGTTTGGTCAAGAAGTGCCGTTTTGATCGTACGGTTCGTTTTTCGCAGCCGCTGTGCAAGAAAATTGGCAGTAAATGTTTCCGAAAACGGTTCAGGACCTAACTGTGACAAAGGCAGCCGCGCCTCTTCTTCTCCTTTTCGATAAAGATGCATCGTTCCAAATTTTCTTACGTCGCGATAGCGAAGTTCTGTGCCGTCTATAAATCGGAAAATAATATGCGTATGCGGTTCGATAGGATCTTCCTTTTTACAAACCGCATAACGTCCTTCCATACGCAAATGAGAAATAAGCACATGTTCATCAAGAGTAAATTTTAAAAATTTCCCCCGTCTATGAATATCACGAATTGTTTGTCCTTTCATTGTTTCAATAAATTCGGTAACATCTGCCGGATACTTAATGATTTTTGGCCAAAATACTTGGATATCGGCAATGGTTTTACCGGCGGTTAATGGAATAAGAGTGCGACGAATGATTTCGACTTCCGGCAGTTCTGGCATACGTAATCCCTTCCTTTACTTTGCGTCATACCATGTTGGTCCAAAATGATAATCCACTTTAAGCGGTACCCGTAATTGCACCGCATTTTCCATTACTTCCGGAACAATTTGTTGCAATCGTTCTACTTCTTCTTTAGGCGCTTCCAAAATGAGTTCGTCATGCACCTGCAGCAACATTCGTGCTTTCATGTTTTCTTTTTTCAACCGATTCGATAAATCGATCATCGCTTTTTTAATAATATCGGCAGCGCTCCCTTGAATCGGTGTATTCATCGCTGTTCGTTCCGCAAAGCTGCGCAAGTTGAAGTTTCGGCTTGTAATGTCCGGCAAATAGCGGCGACGATGCAAAAGCGTAGTAACATAACCTTTTTGTTTTGCCTCTTGGACGATATCTTTCATATATTGCTTTACCCCTGGAAAAATCTCAAAATATCGTTTAATAAATTCACTTGCTTCCTTCCTAGTAATATTTAAGTTTTGCGACAGCCCATAGTCGCTGATGCCGTAAACAATGCCAAAGTTTACCGCTTTCGCTTGCCGGCGCATGTTTGGCGTCACTTCATCTTCATTCACATGAAAAATATCCATTGCTGTTTTCGTATGAATATCTAAATCGTGACGAAACGCATCAATTAAATTTTCATCATTTGCAATATGGGCAAGCACACGCAATTCAATTTGCGAATAATCCGCGGAAAAAATCACCCAATCCGGTTCTGATGGAACGAACGCTTGTCGGATTTTTCGCCCTTCTTCTAAACGAATCGGGATGTTTTGCAAATTTGGTTCCGTAGAGCTCAACCGTCCTGTCTGGGTGAGCGCTTGGTTAAAAATCGTATGAACTTTGTTCGTGTCATGATGCACCACTTTTAATAACCCTTCGATATACGTTGATTGCAGTTTTCCTAATTGGCGGTAATGCAAAATTTTCTCGACAATTTCATGTTGAGGCGCAAGTTTTTCGAGCACTTCCGCCGATGTGGAATAGCCTGTTTTCGTTTTTTTCAATACAGGCAGTTGCAGCTTTTCAAACAAAATGACACCTAACTGTTTTGGTGAATTGATGTTGAACTCTTGACCAGCTAATTCGTAAATTTCTTGTTCTATTTCTTTTAGCTGTTCCGTCAATTCTTCGCCCATCTCTTTTAACCGCTTGACATCAATTTTCACACCGGTAAACTCCATCTCCGCAAGAATGGAAGATAGGGGCAATTCCAAATCAGTGAATAAAGAATATTGCTCATTTTCCTGTAAATCGCAAATAAAATCTTGCTCTAATGCGCGTATCGCCGCTGCTTTACGCACGAGATGTTCCGCTAAAACTGGTTCATCCGGAATTTTTTGTTTCGCGCCTTTTCCATATATTGCTTCGTCTGACTGAACGTCTGTATATTGCTTCGTTTTTGCAATAGAAGCGACATCTTCTGTAGATTGGGATGGATTTAACAAATACGAAGCGATTAATAAATCAAATTGAATACCGCGCAACTGTATTCCTTGCCATTTTAAAGAAACGATTGCCCGCTTGCCGTCAAAAACGCTTTTTTTCTTTGATTCATCTTCCAGCCATGTTGTAAATAAAGAAGACGACAACGCGGTATCTGTACGAATAAAGAAGTTTCCATGCTCATTGGCGATCGCAAAGCCTAAAATCGGCGCCTTATGATAATTTGACTCCAATACCTCGACAACGAGGGCCGCCTTATCGGACAAAATGGATTCTGTCACCTCATCGACGATCGTATAATCGATGTCCGATAGCGCAACCTCCGTTTCTTCTTCGCCTTGCGGGGCCGCCATTTTTTCAAGAAGCGAGTTAAAACCAAGTTCTTTAAATAGAGCAATCACTTTATCAACATCATATCCGTTATATTCTATATCCTCTAACGAAAGATCAACTGGAGCATCGCGTAAAATGGTTGCCAGCTGTTTGCTCATCAGAGCAATGTCGCGGTATTTCGCCAAATTCTCTCTCAGTTTATTTCCGCTGACTTGCTCGATCGAGTCTAATATGTTTTCAATCGTGCCAAACTCTTTTAACAGCTTTAATGCCGTTTTTTCGCCAATTCCCGGCACCCCTGGAATATTATCAGACTTATCTCCCATCAATCCTTTTAAATCAATAATTTGCTCCGGTGTTAATCCGTATTTCTCTTGCACTGTTTCTGGAGTATAGGATTCCACATCGGTGATACCTTTTTTTGTAATATCTACCGTTACATGATCCGATGCAAGCTGTGTTAAATCGCGGTCTCCGGAAATAACTTTTACTTCAAATCCTTCCTTTTCCGCTTTTGTGCATAACGTACCAATAATATCGTCCGCTTCATAATTTTCCAACTCATAGAAACGAATTCGGTACGCATCAAGCAGCTCCCGTAATAGTGGAAACTGTTCGGATAATTCCGGAGGCGTTTGCTGCCGTCCTCCTTTATATTCTTCAAACGTCTTGTGGCGAAATGTCGTTTTTCCCGCATCAAAGGCAACGAGCATATGTGTCGGCTTTTCTTCTTCTAAGATTTTCATTAACATCATCGTAAATCCATACACCGCATTCGTATGAATCCCTTTATCGTTATGTAAAAGCGGCAGCGCAAAAAAAGCGCGGTACGCAATGCTATTTCCATCAATGAGTACGAGTTTCTTCTTCAAAACATTCCCTCCTCCAACACTCTTGTTCTTATTGTAACATGATTTGCTTTGTAAATAAAAAAGACGAGAACATTTTTTCGTCCTCATCTTTCCACTAATCGAACTGCATTTGTTTCGGAAAATGCACCGTAAATGTCGTTCCTTTTCCGACCGTGCTTTTTACCGTAATATGACCGTGATGTGCTTCCACTAAATGTTTTACAATGGCCAGCCCCAAACCAGTCCCGCCGGAGTTGCGGCCTCTTGCCTTATCCACACGGTAAAACCGCTCAAAAATGCGTGGGATCTCCTGTTCATCAATGCCGATCCCTGTATCTTTTACGTGAACAAGAATTTCTTTTTCTTTTTCCTCTATCATTAATTCCACTTTTCCGCCTTTCGGTGTATACGTTAAAGCATTTGTAATTAAATTAATAAATATTTGCTTAATGCGGTTCTCATCTCCTTCCATATATACCAATTTTGGCGCATGCAAATAAAAATCAATCCCTTTTTCTTCGGCCTTTTGTTGAAACATGACGGCAATTTCACGCAAAAGATCCGCAAGATCCACCGTTTCCAAATGAAGTCGAAATCCTTGCTGCTCTATTTTCGACAAATCGAGCAAATCTTGCACTAACGTTTGCAATCGTTCGCTTTCTTTCCAAATAATCGACAAAAAATACTCCAGCGTTTGTTCATCTTTCATCGCGCCATCAAGCAATGTCTCAGCAAACCCTTTAATCGACGTAATCGGTGTTTTTAATTCATGGGATACGTTCGCAACAAAATCTTTGCGCATTTGTTCTAGTTTTTTCAGTTCAGTAATATCATGGAAAACAAGAACAATCCCTTTCCATTCATCATTCGTTCCAATAATTGGGGCACCGTATACTTCAAAATGCTTTCGATCAATCCCGATCGTCAGCAACAGCTGTTTGCGAATTTTTGTTTCTTTCATAAAAATTTCATTTACAAGTTGAACAATTTCTTTATGGGCAAACGCTTCTGTATACGGCCGGTATAAATAATCAACCGGATGAATATGGAAACTCTCTTTAAAGGCGCGGTTAATTAAATTGATATATCCCCGGCTATCGATCAAAATGAGCCCAATTCCGACGTTTTCAATCAGTGTATGCAAACGGTCTGTTTCCATTTCCCGCGCCTTGCTTATCTCTTGCAAATTGCGGGCAAGCCGGTTAATAGAATGGACGAGCATTCCTGTTTCATTATTTTTTACATGCGGAACTCTCGCTTTATAATTCCCTTTTGCCAATTCAAATGCCACTTTTGTTGCTGCTTCGATCGGTTTCATATATTGATCAGCTATTTTTAGCCCTAACAAAATAATGACAATAAGTGCTGTACCTAAACTGCTAATTAATACCCCCCAAATTTGCTGAGTCACTTTTTTTAACGAATTGGTCGGGGAGCTTAAAATGACATATCCCGCGTTTTTCCCGTTTTTTGTAAAAGGAACGATATAGTAATAGACATCATCTGTTTTTTCAATAACGGAAAATTGATTTAATTGGTTTCTCCGCAAAATATTGCGAATGATCTGTTCATGGTCTTCATCGCTAATATGAGCAACATGTCCTGTATCAAACAACGTTTTTTCATGGTTATCTAATATGGTAATACGTGACGATAACGCTTCGCTCATCTCTTGTAAATCTTGGCGAATTAGATCAAGTGATTCATTTTTTAATAAAATGGCAATTGCTTTTGCTTCCTTTTCCATTCGTATATTCATAGTTTCCACATAAAAGTCTTTAAACAACTGCCCAAGCAATATACCGAGACAAATCAATACCGTGACAATTAATGTCACGAGCCCAAACAATAGACGCGATCGGAAGCTAGTCATTCCGCTTTGGCCCCTCTAGTTTATATCCAAGCCCTCTTATTGTTTTAATATATATAGGTTTTTTTGTATCTTGTTCAATTTTTTCACGCAAATGGCTGATGTGAACATCGACAATACGAGTATCCCCAGCAAAATCATAGTTCCATACCGAACTTAGCAGTTGATCCCTCGTTAATACTCGACCTTTATGTTTTGCTAAATAAACAAGCAGTTCAAATTCTTTTGGAGTCAGCTCAAGCCGCTCCCCACGAAAATATGCCTCATAGCTGTCAGGAAGAATCTTTAAATCTCCGATGACTATTTCTTTTGTTTCCATTTCTCCATTAGAAAGCTGCGTGCGCCGCAAAATCGCTTTTACTCTCGCTACTACTTCACGCGGACTAAACGGCTTTGTCATATAATCATCAGCGCCGAGTTCAAGCCCAAGCACTTTATCAAATTCATCATCTTTCGCTGTTAACATTAAAATCGGTGTCATCACTTTTTGCTGGCGCAATTGTTTACATACTTCCACCCCATCGAGCTTTGGCAGCATCAAATCAAGAATAATAAATGCTGGCTGTTCGAAAGCTACCTTTTCTATTGCTTCCTCGCCGTCATTTGCGGTCAAAACCGTAAAACCCGCTTGTTCCAAATTGTATGTTAAAAGTGTGACAATCGATTGCTCATCATCAACGACTAATACTTTTTTACACATATACGCCCCCACCACATCAATAATATTATTCGTTTTTATCATACCATAAACATGCAAAAAACCGCCTCAAATAAGGCGGTTTTTTCATTTAAAAATTTTCTAATGCCCAGCTATCCAATGTTGGCAGTGCATACGGCGGACAGACGGATAAAATACCTTCTAACACTTTTTCTGATTCTTGACGTATCGCTTCGACAGCAATCGTAATATGATGGCATTCTTCATCTACTTCCGTCACTTCAAACAAAAATTGCAATTGTTCATAATGGTAAACCGGCTTCAGAAAATGAATTTCCTGCTTTGTAATATGGCTTCCCGGCCCCGGCAAATATTTCGAAATAGCCGATGTGATCATGCCTGTCAGCATCACCGCTGGAACAATCGGCTTTTTAAACGGTGTCTGTGAAGCGTAATCGTGTTGAATGTATAACGGATTCGCATCATCTGTTAATCCAAGATAAAGCAATAAATCTTTATCTTCCATTTTGGCGTTAATTACTAATTTTTCCCCGACCGTGATTTCTGATATATTTCTCCCTAGTTTTCGTTTTCTCAGCACTTAAAACACCCCTTTGTTTAGAAAGCGCTTTCAATAAATATGTGGCAAAAATTCGGGGGATTCCCGAATTTTTGCCTTTGCCATTATTCTAATACTCTCATCACGTTTTTGACAGATTCGACGGATTTGGCAAGCGCCGCTTTTTCTTCTTCAGTAAGCTCTAGTTCGATGACTTTTTCAATGCCGTTTCCGCCTAAAATCGTCGGCACACCCAAGTAAATGCCTTCGTAACCGTATTCGCCTTCAAGATAAGCGATTGCTGGAAGAATGCGGCGTTGATCTTTAATAATCGCTTCCACCATTTCTGCAAGCGATGCAGCAGGAGCGTAATAAGCACTTCCATTGCCCAATAAGTTCACGATTTCACCGCCGCCTTTGCGAGTGCGTTCCACAATCGCGTCTAGGCGGTCTTTCGGAATTAATTTTTCGAGCGGAATGCCGCCAGCATAGGAGTAACGAACGAGCGGCACCATGTCATCACCATGTCCTCCTAATACAAAACCAGTAACGTCTTTCACAGAAATATTCAACTCTTGTGCAACAAACGTGCGAAAACGAGCTGTGTCTAATACGCCAGATTGACCGATTACCCGGTTTTTCGGAAATCCAGATTCTTTAAATACCGTATATGTCATCGCATCAACAGGGTTCGTCAATACGATAATATAGCAATTCGGCGAATATTTGACGACTTCTTTTGTTACTTGTTTCATAATTTTTTGGTTTGTTGTAACAAGATCGTCGCGGCTCATGCCTGGTTTGCGTGCGATCCCTGCTGTAATAACAACAATATCGGAATCGGCAGTATCCGCATAATCGGAAGTGCCGATAATATTTGCATCAAAACCTAGCACTGGACTTGATTCCAACATGTCCAACGCTTTTCCTTTTGTCGGATTTTCTAATTGTGGAATATCGACAAGAACGACGTCTCCTAGTTCTTTTTGCACCAAAATAAATGCGGTGGTTGCTCCGGTAAATCCCGCACCGATCACTGAGATTTTTTTGCGTTTCATTGTCATTTTTCCCCATCCTCTCCCAGTTTTATTCCATATTCCGGATGAGTGCGTCAGCGAATTCTGAACATTTTACTTCCGTAGCGCCCTCCATGAGACGAGCAAAATCGTATGTAACGATTTTTGCGGCAATCGTTTTTTCCATTGCTTTGACAATGAGTTTTGCCGCTTCGTTCCAGCCGAGATGCTCAAACATCATCACACCAGATAAAATGACCGATGATGGGTTCACTTTATCCAATCCTGCATATTTCGGAGCCGTTCCGTGAGTAGCTTCAAAAATGGCATGCCCTGTTTCGTAGTTAATGTTTGCTCCCGGAGCGATACCAATGCCGCCAACTTGTGCTGCTAACGCGTCAGAAATATAGTCGCCGTTTAAGTTCATCGTTGCAACCACATCAAATTCGCGCGGACGCGTTAAAATTTGTTGTAAGAAAATATCGGCAATGACGTCTTTGATAATAATTTTTCCGGCTTCTTCTGCTTCCGCCAGCGCCTTGTTCGCTGCTTCTTTTCCTTCTGTTTCGACAATGCGGTCATATTGCGCCCACGTAAATACTTTGTCGCTGAATTCTTCTTCTGCTAATTCATAGCCCCAATTTTTAAACGCGCCTTCCGTAAATTTCATAATATTTCCTTTATGAACAAGCGTAACCGATTTTCGCCCGTGTTCAATCGCATAGTTGATTGCGGCGCGCACTAACCGTTTCGTTCCTTGTTCGGAAATTGGCTTAATACCGATACCAGAAGTTTCTGGGAAGCGGATTTTGCGAACGCCCATTTCATTTTGCAAGAAATCAATCACTTTTTTCACTTCTGGTGTCCCTTTGGCATACTCAATTCCAGCATAAATATCTTCCGTGTTTTCACGGAAAATGACCATATCTGTATCTTCTGGACGTTTTACCGGAGAAGGTACACCTTTAAAATAACGGACCGGACGCAAGCAAACGAATAAATCCAACTCTTGGCGAAGCGCTACGTTCAATGAACGAATTCCCCCGCCAACTGGAGTCGTCAGCGGACCTTTGATCGCGATTATGTATTCCCGAATAACATCAATGGTTTCTTGTGGAAGCCACTCGCCGGTTTGTTTGTACGCTTTTTCCCCTGCGAGAACTTCTTTCCAAACGATTTTCTTTTCCCCTTTATACGCCTTTTCTACTGCTGCTTCCAACACACGAGATGCGGCAGCCCAAATGTCTGGACCTGTCCCATCCCCTTCAATAAATGGAATAATTGGATTGTTTGGTACATTTAACACACCATTTGTTACAGTAATTTTTTCACCTTGCGCCACCATAACAACCTCCAAATATATTTTGTTAAAGGTGAGAATAATTATATCTTCTCACCTTTTATAAACTATAAACATAATCAGCCGCGTTGTTCAATCGGCACATATGCCCTTTTTGCCGGACCTGTGTATTCCGCGCGCGGACGAATGAGACGATTGTTATCGTATTGTTCTAAAATATGGGCAAGCCATCCAGACATACGGCTTACTGCAAAAATCGGCGTAAATAAGTCATGATCAATTCCTAAGCAGTGATAAACAGATGCCGAGTAAAAATCAACGTTTGGTGGCAGTGATTTTTCGGAAGTAACAATTTCTTCAATTCTCACTGACATTTCATACCAATGTGGTTCACCAACAAGCTTCGTTAATTTTTCCGACATCTTTTTCAAATGTTTCGCACGCGGATCGCCCTTTCGGTAAACGCGATGGCCAAAGCCCATGATTTTTTCTTTATTTTCTAACTTTTTGTAGATATATGATTCTACATTATCAATCGTTCCAATTTCTTTTAACATTTTCATGACTGCTTCATTTGCGCCCCCGTGAAGCGGTCCTTTCAACGCTCCAATCGCCGCTGTCACACCAGAGTAAACATCTGATAATGTCGCTACGCAAACACGTGCAGTAAATGTCGATGCGTTTAATTCATGATCCGCATGTAAAACAAGCGCTTTGTTAAACGCTTCAACAGCCGTTTCA
The DNA here is from genome assembly GCF_003064505.1 of Geobacillus sp. LYN3. Classification (NCBI taxonomy): domain Bacteria; kingdom Bacillati; phylum Bacillota; class Bacilli; order Caryophanales; family Anoxybacillaceae; genus Geobacillus; species Geobacillus sp. LYN3. Next base: position 2,756,993 of record NZ_QCWL01000001.1, read on the forward strand.
TTTGGTTCTTTGCCTGTCAACATGTAAAGGAAGTTAGCTGCAAATCCTAAATCTTTTCTTGGCTCGACAGGCTCCAACCCTTTGCGGACGCGGGCGAATGCTGTAACAACTGTAGGAATTTTTGCTTGCAAACGAATCGCTTTGCGATAGTTTGCTTCTTTTGTCATTACATCTGCTTCTTCGTCGTATAGCCCTAACATAGAAATCGCTGTCCGCAATGCTGCCATCGGATGAACTTTGTCGATTGGATACTGTTTAAAATGTTCAATAATTTCTTTCGGAATTGCCGCATTTTCCGCCAATTGCTGTTTTAGCTCTTCCAACTGTTGTCTCGTCGGAAGTTCACGATGCCAAAGCAAATAAATAACCTCTTCGAACAAAGCGTTTTCTGCCAAATCATCAATGTCATAGCCTACGTATGTTAGCGTGTCATCAATAATCGAGCTAATGCTTGACGTGGTTGCCACAACCCCTTCTAGACCGCGTGTAACTGTCATCGTGATCTCTCCTTTTCTTTAAAATTCCCCTTCTCTCAATTGCAATTTATACGATATGAGAGTGAGCGCTTGCTCGAAATAAAAGTAAAAAAAGTTTAATGTAGAAAGTGCTTACATTTTTTATAATATATTCCCTGTTGTCCGCCGCCTTTTGCTAGAATAAAAAGCGGCAGCGGGGATGCCGCTAAATAGGATTACGTCTATATTATAAACAATTATCTGACTTTTGTGAATCCAAATCCTCTTATTCTTTAAATATTATTACAAAAAAATAAATTCGGTTTAAATAACTATTTAAAAATATTCTATCACTTTCATCACCATATAAGCAATCCCCGCACCGATTAGTGGACCGACAGCAACGCCATGAAAAAGCGACACTGCAATAATCGTCCCAAATACGAGAGCAGCCGTCATATGCGGGTCCGTTGCCAATAATGTGACTCCACCTTTCGCGACTAATGCGACAAAGATTCCTGATAATAGCGCGATCCAAGCCGAAAGCGACTGCAGTGATGCGATTAATTGTCTAAAACCAATCTCTCCCGTAGCAATCGGCGCCAATACAGCAATCGTGATCACCGTAACTCCCCAATGAATTCCTTTTTCATGGACGATAGGCAGCCACTTTTCTCCCATCCCGACCATTTTAATAATTAATAAAATAGCAACCGCAATCATTAATGATTGGTTTTTGGCAATAAATCCGATAATAAATAAAATAAGTAAAAACAATATTGGTTCGCCCACTAACTCTCTTCCTTTCTTTAATTAACTGTAGTTGAGCAATTTTCATTACAATAATTACCATGTAAAAAGAGACAAACGGAGTACCCCTTATGCCACATGAAGCTGTTTTTTAACGACATCAATGGGAATATCTTGTTTCGCTGCATCGTAAATAAACTCCACGAGGCTATGTCCTTTCTTCTTTCGAAGGAAGTCAAGCCCGGTAGAGAAATCGCTGTTGGATTCGACCATACTGTACACATAAGCGAGTTGCACCAAGATCCAATACCGTTTCACCGCCCAACGTTGACGAACGCGGTACCCATCGAGCTTCAGCTGGTCTTTCGCTTGTCGAAAAAAGCATTCGATCGACCAACGCTGGGCATAGTAGCGCAAGATCTCTTCATCGCTTAGCTCCCGGTCGGTGCTCAAGACGCAGTGAAGATGTTCCGATGTCATCGGCTGATCGGCTTTCCAAGCGAGCAGCACCACCGCATGGTCGAGACCGTTGAGCGCTCCTTCGTAACGATAGACGCGATAATGCTCTTCTCCCACCGTGACGAGGTGAGTGTCATTCGGTTCGATGGAGCGGGCCAACTGCTTCGCTTGGACGGCAACGCCGTTCGGATAGAGAATCCGGTTCGTCTTGAGCATCGCGATGACGTGGAATCCTTTTTTCAGACAAGCTTCCACGAGCGCTTTCGATGGATACCACGAATCCATCAGCACATAAACGGGACGGCGTACATCCAACGAAGAAAGCATCTCGATCGCGAGTTCCCCTTTGCTTTTTCCCGCCGTCTTGTCGTAGAGGCGGAAGGCAAAGGGAAACGCCTGGGTTGCAGTATGAACCATGAACCAAACAAGAGAATGGCCCCAAATCGATTTTTTCTCTGAGTGAGAGTAGTGCCAATCACATCCCTGAATCGCGTGTGTTGCCCGTGACGAAGGCTTGGTTTTTTGGCAAATCGTATCATCGATCGAAACAAACAAGGGTTGATTCTCCTGTTTGGCGATGCGTTCGACACGACGAAGGATCCACTGCTGGAGTTTGCGAAGCAGTGTCTCTTCCTCCCACGGACTTTTCGTGAAAAAATGGCTGAGTGTCGTGCGGTGGTTCGGATGAAAGCTCCCATGATGAAGATCGGTCAATGTTCCCGAAAAGCCCTTCGTGATCATCGCATCCACGATATGAACGAGATGCTTCATAACAGGTTTTGAAAAATAAAGGGTCAACCCCAACATCGTGAAAAACTTGTGAATTCCTTGATGATGTGCTAATCTATTCATGAGACATGAACCTCCTTGTGAATGGTTTGGTAGCACATCTATTCTAACCAAGGAATCGGGTTCATGTCTCCTTTTTTGTTTCGATGTAAATTTATGTTAGTGATTTTGCTCATCTACAGTAATTAAAATATTCAGAGCGTCAACTACCCAACGGCTAAAGCCGTGGGCTTGCAACTAGCCTAATTGGCTGCCGCGTTCGGCTGGTTGA
>NZ_QCWL01000001.1:2759816-2803888 GCF_003064505.1 Geobacillus sp. LYN3
CACCTACCTTTCTAAATCCAGTGTACTTATATTGAACGAAAAATTCAATATATATTGAAAATATAAACCCCGTCTTCCTTCCACAGCTAAAGCAGTGGGCTTCCGGCGGATGTTCTCGTGAAACCTTCTTCTTTGCGTATACGTAATGAAACCTGTAATATATAACTATGGAAAAATTTATGGAGGTGAAACATTGTCCCGCCATCACTTATATAGCTTTCTTCGCTTTTTGTTTGTGATCGCTGTAGTTATATTCGGATCAATGGCTCTTTATTATGTATCCACCGTTACATATCCATTTATTATTGCGTTTTTTATTGCTTTCTTGATCAATCCGTTAGTCGATTTTCTAGAAACAAAAACGAAAATGCCAAGATGGCTGGCGGTTATTGTGACATTAATTGTACTTTTTTCCAGCGTAGCTGGTCTTGTTACTTTGCTGATCGCGGAAATTGTTTCAGGTACACAATACCTGGCAAATGTCGTACCAGAGAATTTTCAAAAATTAATTACGTATATAGAAACATTTTTTGCGAAGCAAATCATTCCTCTTTATAATGATTTAGCCGCTTTATTTAAAAATTTAGATGCTAGCCAGCAAGATACGATTATGAATAACATCCAAGCAGCAGGTACACAAATAGCAACAACAGTCGGGCAATTTATTCAGCATGTGCTTCAGAACATTCCTCAGCTGCTCGCTTGGCTTCCAAATGCTGCTACCGTCTTTATTTTTTCGCTATTAGCTACGTTTTTTATTAGCAAAGATTGGTATCGACTCACTGGAATCGCCCAAAAAATTTTGCCAGCAAAAGCACGCAAGAGCGGAAAAAGAGTATTTCTCGATTTAAAGAAAGCGCTATTCGGCTTTATCAAAGCGCAGGCTACGCTTATTTCGATCACTACGGTCATTGTTTTGATCGGATTGTTAATTCTTCGTGTCAACTATGCTATTACCATTGCGCTTATTATCGGGCTTGTGGATATTTTACCATACTTAGGAACGGGAATTGTCTTTGTTCCTTGGATTATTTATGCGGCGGTAAGCGGTGATGTACCGTTTGCAATCGGGCTAAGTGTACTTTATATTGTCGTCCTCGTTCAACGGCAAATCATGGAGCCAAAAGTATTATCATCATCGATCGGACTTGACCCGCTGGCTACATTAGTAGCATTATTTGTCGGATTTAAATTAATTGGGTTTCTAGGATTAATTATTGGACCTGTTACACTTGTCATTATCCGTACACTGCACAGCGCCAACGTATTTCGCGATATTTGGAATTTTATTATCGGAAAGCCGACAGCATAAACACCAAAATAAACGCCAAAGAGAAAGAGCCTTTCGACACACCGAAAGGCTCTTTTTTATCTAAAAATGTGAAAAAACATTTTTGCATCAAAAAATGATTTTAACCATCGGGCGATATACGGCTTAATCATGGACCGGGTAGCAGGAAGAAGAAGAAAGACCCCAGCGATATCACTAAAAAAACCTGGTGTTATGAGAAGTACTCCACCGATGAGCACACAAATGCCATCGAGTATCGCTCCGCTTGGAAGACGTCCATAGAAAAACTCCCGTTTGGCTTCTTCAACAACGGCTAGCCCTTGTTGTTTTGCAAGCCACACTCCTATCATTCCAGTCAGCATGATCAATGCGACCGTTGACCAAATGCCAATAAGTTTGCTGGAAAGAATAAACAGCCCGATTTCCAAGGCAGGAATAACGATAAACATTCCGATAAACCATTTCATTTCTTTCTTCTTCCTTTCAGAAAAAAGAATAAAAACAGAGAAAATTTCTTCTCTGTTTTTATTATACCTTACAGCACGCTTGCATGTCCTTGATAAACAGCTCCAAATCCAGCATCAACTGTAATTTCCTGCCCATCTTTTAAAATCGATGTAGCATTTTCTACACCGACAATAACAGGAATGCCGAGACTTAAACCAACGACTGCAGCGTGGCTTGTTAATCCGCCTTCCTCGGTAATAATCGCTGCCGCTTTTTCCAATGCTTCCATCATATCCGCATCTGTGCTACATGTTACTAAAATTCCGCCTTCTACCATTTTATTGATTGCTTCCTCTGCCGTTTTCGCAATAATCGCCTTTCCAAAAGCAGACTTACGACCGATTCCTTGCCCTTTTGCGATAATGTCACCGATGACATGCACTTTCATTAAGTTCGTCGACCCCGTTTCTCCTACTGGAACTCCCGCGGTAATGACAACTAAATCACCGTGTTTTACTACTCCTGATTTTACCGCAGCTTCCACGGCAATATCAAGCATTTCATCGGTTGTGTTCGCTTTTGGAGCTACTTGCGAATATACCCCCCATACGAGCGCCAATTTCCGCGATACAGATTCACTGGCAGTAACAGCAACGATTGGCGCTTTTGGACGATATTTTGACACCATATATGCCGTTCTTCCACTTACTGTTGGCGTTACGATTGCCGCCACGTCTAAATTTAAAGCCGTATGCGCAACAGACTGCCCAATTGCATCTGTGATTGTCGTCGCGCTTTCTTTTGTCCGCTGTGCTAATATTTCCCGGTATTGCAACGCTTGTTCGATACGCAGCGCAATTTGATGCATGGTTTTTACTGCTTCTACTGGATAGTGCCCTGCCGCTGTTTCTCCAGATAACATCACCGCATCTGTCCCATCAAAGATCGCATTCGCGACATCGCTTGCCTCGGCCCGCGTCGGTCTCGGATTTCGCTGCATCGAATCTAACATTTGTGTGGCTGTAATAACCGGTTTGCCAAGCATATTGCATTTTTTAATAAGCGCCTTTTGGATAAGCGGCACTTCTTCAGCTGGAATTTCTACCCCAAGATCGCCGCGTGCCACCATTAGTCCATCTGCAACTTCTAAAATTTCATCAATATTATCCACGCCTTCTTGATTTTCGATTTTTGCAATGATTTGAATATGAAGCGCGTTGTTCGCCTCAAGCAATTCGCGAATTTCTAATACGTCGGAAGCACGCCGCACAAATGAAGCAGCGATAAAATCAATCCCTTGCTCGATGCCAAACAAAATATCTTGGCGATCTTTGTCCGTAATACCTGGCAAATTGACACGGATACCAGGCACATTGACTCCTTTTTTGTTTTTCAATACACCGCCATTCAATACTTTCGTCACGATTTCTCGCGCTTGTTTATCGACTGAAATCACTTCTAATCCGATTAGACCATCATCGAGGAGAATTTTTGCACCAGAAGTGACGTCATCGACCAGTCCTTCATACGTAACCGAAATTTTTTCCGGTGTTCCAAGCACTTCCTCCATCGAAATAATCAGCTGTTCTCCTTCTTTTAGCTCAATTGCCCCGTTTTCCATATTATGCGTACGGATTTCCGGTCCTTTTGTATCTAATAAAATCGCTACCGTTTTTCCCGTTCGTTTTGCCGCTTCCCGAATGTTTTGAATGCGACGCCCGTGCTCAACATGGTCACCGTGGGAAAAATTTAAGCGTGCTACATTCATCCCGGCATGGATCAATTCCACAAGCTTGTCTACACTTTCGCTTGCAGGACCGATCGTACAGACGATTTTTGTTTTCCGCATCATCATTTCTTCTTCCTTTCCACAGGAAATATACTAGATGGATAGCTCTTTCGATAACAAATACATTTTTTGGTCAACGGTATGTTTGTTTGCTAATGCTTCCACAATATCATGGTCGACAAGCTGATTATTTTGGATGCCGACGCAGCGGCCGCCTTTGCCTTCTAACAATAGCTCTACTGCCCGTGCACCTAAGCGGCTGGCTAACACACGGTCAAACGCGGTTGGAGAACCGCCGCGCTGAACATGTCCCAACACTGTGACGCGCGTTTCAAATCCTGTCGCTTCTTGAATTTTCTTTCCAAACTCGACTCCGCTTCCGACACCTTCAGCAACGATAATAATACTATGTTTTTTGCCTCGTTCATGACCACGCTTTAACCGTGCAATAACATCATTCATATCGTAATCGGCTTCTGGAATCAAAATCGTTTCTGCACCTCCAGCAAGCCCTGACCATAACGCAATATCCCCAGCATGACGCCCCATTACTTCAATCACATATGTTCGTTCATGCGATGTAGCAGTATCACGAATTTTGTCAATCGCGTCAATCACCGTGTTTAAAGCCGTATCGAAACCAATCGTAAAATCTGTTCCAGGAATGTCATTGTCAATGGTTCCTGGCACCCCGACACAAGGAAATCCGTGCTCTGTTAATTTTTTGGCACCTTGATAAGAACCATCTCCACCGATGACGACTAATCCTTCAATCCCGTGTTTTTTCAATTGTTCAATCCCTTTTAACTGCCCTTCTTCTGTCTTAAATTCCGGACAGCGCGCCGTATACAGTATTGTACCTCCGCGATGGATAATATCGCCGACATCCCCTACTTCTAATTTTTTAATTTTCCCAGCAATCAAGCCAGCATACCCATAATAAATTCCAAATACTTCTACTCCATGATAAATCGCCTTACGGACGACAGCGCGAATCGCTGCATTCATACCTGGTGAATCTCCGCCACTTGTTAACACACCTATACGTTTCATATTGCCACCTCATTCGCTCATTGTTTCACAAAACATTTAAAAACGTCTGACCTCATACCTTTAAAACACATCTATAAAATAACACGAAGCATAACAGAACACAATAGACAAGTTTATTGAAACGGCTTACAATATAACAAAGCTGCCCCATAGAATGAGACAGCCTTGCTTTTATCTTACCCAAATGTCATCACGAGAAAACGCAAATTGCCCGATCTGTTTAAATTTTTCATATCGCTGTTGAACAAGCGTTTCCCCATCAAGCTTTAAGAGCTGCTTTAGCGATCGTTTCAGCACTTTATCAATTTCCGCCGCTTGTTGGTCCACATCGCGATGGGCACCGCCGCGGACCTCCGGAATAATTTCATCAATCACCCCAAGTTCTTTTAAATCATTCGCTGTAATTTTCATCGTTTCCGCTGCGCGTTGGGCAAGCGATGCATCTTTCCATAAAATCGCAGCGGCTCCTTCTGGAGAGATCACAGAGTAAGTAGAGTTTTCCAGCATATGAATATGATTGCCAACGCCGAGCGCAAGCGCGCCGCCGCTTCCCCCTTCACCAATAACGATGCAAACAATCGGTACCGTAAGTCCTGCCATCTCAAATAAATTTCTGGCAATCGCTTCGCTTTGCCCGCGCTCTTCCGCTGCTTTTCCGGGATATGCCCCTTTTGTATCAATAAAACAAATGATTGGCCGTTGAAATTTTTCCGCCTGTTTCATCAGACGCAATGCTTTTCGATATCCTTCTGGATGCGGCATTCCAAAATTACGTCGAATATTTTCTTTCGTGTCTTTTCCGCGCTGATGACCAATGACTGTCACAGGCAGACCGTCATATTTGGCGATCCCTCCAACAATTGCCTCATCATCTCCAAAACAGCGGTCACCATGGCATTCCAAAAAATGAGTAAACAGCCGCTCAATGTAATCAAGCGTTGTCGGACGATTCGGGTGACGCGCAATTTGAACGCGGTCCCATGGAGTTAAATTCGCATATATGTCATTTTCCAATTTTGCAAGGCGCGCTTCCAATTTTTCAATTTCCGATGAAAGGTCTACATCTGTGCTTTTCATAAATTCTTTTAACTCACTAATTTTTTTGCGCAATTCTATAAGCGGCTTTTCAAATTCTAACTCTGCCACCATCCGTGTCCCCCTCCTCCTTGATGAATATCAAGCACGGTCGTTAATGTATCTTTTAAATCATGGCGATGAATGACGGCATCAAGCTGCCCGTGTTTTAATAAAAACTCTGCCGTTTGAAAGTCTTCTGGAAGTTCCTCCCTTACCGTTTGTTGAATCACGCGTCGGCCCGCAAAGCCAATGAGCGCTCCTGGTTCTGCAAAATTATAGTCTCCCAGCGAGGCAAAACTTGCGGATACCCCTCCGGTAGTCGGATGTGTCATCACCGAAATAATAAGACCGCCCTCATCGCTGAACAATTTTAAAGCGGCGCTTGTTTTGGCCATTTGCATTAAACTTAATACTCCTTCCTGCATGCGCGCGCCGCCGGAAGCCGTAAAAATAAGAAATGGTACATGGAGCTCTCTCGCTTTTTCAATCGCTCTCGTAATTTTTTCACCAACAACAGAACCCATGCTTCCCATCCGAAACGCCGAATCCATCACAGCGATCACAATCGGGTATCCATTTAACGTTCCTTCGCCAGTAATGACCGCTTCGTTTAGGTTCGATTTGCGGCGGTCTTCTTCGAGTTTTTCTATATATCCTGGAAACTGCAATGGATTCACTGACACCATATCCGCATCATATTCATGAAAACTTCCTTCGTCTAACAAGCTATTAATTCGTTCACGGGACGGCATCGTATGATGATAGCCGCAGCTCATGCAAACCCTCAAATTTTTTACCAGTTCTTTCGTATACATAATTTTTTTGCACTTGGGGCATTTTGTCATAATTCCTTCTGGAACTTCACTTCTCACTTTTTCGGAAGGAATCGATGCATATTTCTTCTTTTTTGTAAATAAGTCTTTCCACATGAGGTGCTCCCTCCTCCACTTTTTCACTCTATCATTACTACTGTATCGGAAATGAGTAATATTTTTTGTAAAACGGTGTCATCTTTCTTTCGACAATCGATGTTGCGTATATGTTTCCCAAATTTTCGCCACAGCGGCAACATCCCGCTTCGCAAACGCTTTTAGCATCTGATCATAAAATTCATCTGGAAATGCATCCTCATCATAGATTGTTTGCGAAAAGTTATGGAGCACGCGCCAAATCCGTTCGAGCAAATAGTTTTGTGAAGCTACTGTCACCCATTTGAAAAAAAGCTCATAACTGATCGTTTTTTGTCGAACGCTTTTTTCAAGTTGAGCCAGTTCCTGTTCTGTCCATCGTTGGCAAGCAAGCTGCAAACAAAGCTGTTCTATAAGCCTTTTCGTTTCCGCTAAATCTTCTTTTGCTCGCTCATCTTGTAAAATAAACATTCCGAGTAAATTAATAAGCTGATGATTCCCAACTTCTTTGATATACGTTCCTTCTCCTCTTCGCGTTTCAATTAAGCCGAGAAATTCAAGCGCTCTTAACGCCTCGCGCACAGAAGAGCGACCGACTTGCAGACGCTCTGATAATTCTCGTTCAGAAGGTAGTTTATCGCCGGCGACAAGTCCGTCTTCGCGAATGATCCGGCGGATTTGTTCGAGCGTTTCAATGTATACTTTTGCGTCTTTTACTTGTTACCCCTCCCTGCATGCTTGCTCTATGCATTGTTCAGGAAATTCTAATGAAATCATGTATTTCTTTCCTCCAATTTCCATCACTGGTCTGACCACTTAATGCTTATACGATATAACAAAATTGAAAAATAGTAAAGAAATAAATTATTTTACTACAATATGTTCATCCCCTAGCAGCGCTTTCAATGAAGCGATACATTCATCTGTTAAAGCGACATCATATTCTTCCGTAAGCTTCACCATCTTTTGCTCTTGCTCGTAATATAGAAAGACAGGCGTTTTTCCATGATATTTTTGCAGCAGCTCTTTTAGCGTAAACAATTTTCCAGACGCTATATGTTCCGGACGAATTTTTACATAAAGCGCCTCCATCGCAGGTACGTCTGCTTTGCGAATGACCAGCTGCGCTTTCCCTTTACGAACCTCTACTTTTCCTTCTAATAACCGCACTGTTCCCTTTTTTAAAACTGAAGAATAACGACGATATACATCTGGAAACGCAACCACATCCATTTCCCCGCTTTCATCACTAACCGTAAAGAAAGCCATTTCCTCTCCTGTTTTCGTACGTGTTTTTCTCTCTTCCACAATATATACACCCACTTTAACAGGAAAGTCCGTTTTTTCCCTTATTACACTCATGACTGAGCGGACACCATCCAAACGGAACACCTTCCGATAAGCAGATGTTGGGTGAGGAGAAACATAAACACCGAGCAATTCTTTTTCGTACATTAACTTTTCCTCTAATGACAAAGAAGGTGCTTCTACATATTTTGGCTTCAATGATATATCTGAAAATAATCCTTCTTCGACATACGGACCAACAAGCTGCGCATGTTCTAAAGCAACATCGACGCTTGCTAATAATGATGCTCTTTCGATTCCAAATTCATCAAAGCAGCCTGACAAAATAAGAGATTCTATCGTTTTTCGGTTGATGCCTTTTCCGAATAAGCGAACACAAAAATCAAAAAAGTCCGCAAAAGGCCCCTTTTTTCGCTCTTGTACAATCGCTTTGACTGCCGCTATTCCAACATGTTTAATCGCGGCTAAACTGTAGCGAATCTTTTCATGCTCCACTGAGAAAGAATAACGGCTTTGATTAATCGAAGGCGGCAATAATTCAATCTGTTTTCGTCTTGCTTCATAAATATATAAAGATACTTTTTCTTCGTCTCCGATCACGCTCGTTAATAATGCTGTATAAAAATAAAGCGGATAATGGGCTTTTAAATAAGCAAGTTGGTAGGAAAGCATGCTATAAGCAACGGCATGACTTCGGTTAAACCCATAATTAGCAAAACGGACAATCATATCATATACATCATTTGCAAACCCTTCGTCATAACCTTGGTCGATACAGCCTTGTACGAACTCATTCCGCTGTTGATCTAAAATTTCTTTTTTCTTTTTCGCGACTGCCCGGCGCAATAAATCTGCTTTTCCTAGCGAAAAACCGGCAATGTTCGCAGCGATTTGCATAATTTGTTCTTGATAAATAAGAACACCATATGTCGGCGCTAAAATCGGCGCTAAATCTGGATGAAGATAAGAAACTTTTTCTTCTCCGTGCTTTCTCTTTATATACGAAGGAATGTAATCGATCGGTCCAGGCCGATATAACGCGTTCACCGCCACGATATCCTCAAATTGTGACGGCTTCAATTGCTTTAATACCTGCTTCATCCCATCCGACTCTAACTGAAAAATTCCATTGGTGTCTCCCTTGCTGACCAGCTCGTATGTTTTGCGGTCATCAAGCGGAATGGAACGCACATCGATGGTTTTTCCAGTTTGTTGCTGAATAAGACGGCATATATGTTCAAGCAATGTTAACGTGCGCAAGCCAAGAAAATCCATCTTTAATAGACCTAGCCGCTCTAACACGTCCATCGGGTATTGCGTTAAATACAATTCACCATGGCCTTGCTGCAGTGGAACGATTTGGGAAAGCGGCTCACTGCTAATAATCACACCCGCCGCATGTGTCGAAGTATGGCGCGGAAGCCCTTCGACCTTCATTGCGATTGCAATCCATTGTTTCAACAAAGAAGAAGCTTGAACCGCTTGGCGAAAAGCAAATGATTGATGATATGCTTCTTGAATCGTTATTCCATGTTTGTTAGGAACATACTTGATGATGTTTTCCATCTCTTTCGAATCAATCTGTAACACTTTGCCAATGTCCCGGAGGGCCGCTTTAGCGCCAAACGTACCGAATGTAATGATTTGCGCCACATATTGTTGTCCATACTTATTGGCGACGTATTGAATAACTTCTTCACGCCGGTCATCGGGAAAATCAATATCAATATCCGGCATCGACACCCGTTCTGGATTTAAAAACCGCTCAAATAATAGCCCGTATTGAATCGGATCGATGTCTGTAATATAAAGTGTATACGCGACAAGCGATCCTGCTGCCGACCCTCGCCCTGGACCCGTAACAATCCCTTTTTTTCGAGCGAAATTCATAAAATCCCAAACGATAAGAAAATAATCGCTGAAATCCATTTGCTGAATGACATCGAGTTCATATTCAAGCCGTTTGATGTAAGCATCAGAAGGGGACGAAACTCGTTCATATAGTCCTTTCAGACAAAGGTGCCGCAAATAATGATCTGCGTTTTCCTTTTCTGGAACAGGGTATTTCGGCAGCTTTAATGTGTCCAAGCTGATATGAAGATGGCATTGATCCGCGATTTTCCTGCTGTTTTCCACCGCCTCGGGCAAATCAGAAAACCGCTTTTTCATTTCCTCTGGCGATGTTAAATATCGTTCTCCATCTGTCGCCATCCCCGTTTTTATCACCGCGCCTTGTTTGATCGCTAATAAACAGTGCTGCACAAACGCATCTTCTTTTTCAATATATTGAACATCGTTTGTTGCCACAAGCGGGGTATTGGTTTCGTTGCTTAAATGAATCAACTGCTGCTCATACGGTTCTTGCTGCTTATTTTCTCCTCGCTGTACGGAAAGGTAAAAATCATCTCCAAAAATTTGCTTATATCGTTCTAACAATTGCTTTGCCTTTGTTATTTCGTTATGGGCAAGCAATGTTTCAATTTGCCCGCTTTTTCCTGGGGTTAGTGCAATTAATCCGCCACGATAATGCCATAGCCATTTTTCTGGAATTCCTTCTTGTGTTTTCGTTTGAATCGTACTGCTTATTTTTATTAAATGCTGATAGCCTGTTTCGTTTTTTGCTAATAAAACGAGCGGATATGTGCTTTCCCCCTCCAGCACAATGTCTGTGATCATCCCAATAATCGGCCGAATGCCGTAACGTTTACATTCCATATAAAAAGGAATTGCTCCGTACAATACGTTTTCATCTGTTAATGCCAGTGCAGAAAATTGCAGGTCTTTTGCCTTTTTTACCAAATCGCTGATTTTCGCTGGGCTTGTTAACAGGCTGTAACAGCTGCGAACGTGAAGGTGAACAAACGACAACAATCTCCCCCTCCTTTTCCTCCATTATAGTGGACAAAACTTTTTCATTGCAAAACATACTCTTCCCCGATCGTCCATATACATAGTAAAAGAAAGGGTGGGACGAGTATGAGCGAAAAGATGCCATTTTTGTCTGCTTTTATTCAAAGTTATTTTATTGCTGTCGGCGTGCTGTTAGGCGGTGCGATGATCGGGGCGCTCGGCGCGTTTTTAAGCGGAGAACAGCCGCTTACGGCAATGTATCGATTTGCCGGTGATTTGCGAATTTGGGCTGTGGTTGCTGCCATTGGAGGAACGTTCGATACGTTTTATATGGTAGAACGGGGATTCTTTTTTGGGGAAACTCGCGACATTATTAAACAGTTTCTTCTCATTCTTTCCGCGATGGGAGGCGCGCAGACAGGCGTTACCATTATTACTTGGCTGACACAGGAGCATATTTCTTCATGAGAATCCCGCCTCATTACAACTATCCAACATGGCAGCGTTTTTTTGCCGGCGTTGCGATCGGAGCGCTCATCAGCTGGTTTGTTTTTTTACATTTATTCGGCGTCTTGCAAGAAAAACAAGTTCGAAAAATCATCGAACTTCAAGACAAAATTGCCGATTTGGAAGATGAAATCCGCATTTGGCAAGAAGACTATGTCAAACAGAATAAAATAAACAAAAAAAAATTGATGGTACAAGAAATTTCTGTCCACCTCGTCAACGCGGAGCAATATAAACTTGACTCTTATACGACGTTTCGCATTGAAGAAAGCGTAAAGGAGGATGTTTCCCACTTAAAAGCAAAAGATATCGAAACCGTTTATAACAGCCGGGAGTTGCTAAAGCGGGCTATTGAAAATAAAACATACACCATCAACGAGCAACCGTATAAGCTGGAAATTTATCAGATGTTCGTCTTTACTACTTTATCGATTGAACTAAAATTAAAACCGCTGCCTTCCTCATAAAGAGAAAATGTCCCGGATCTTGCCATACCGGGACATTCCTTCATTTTATTGAGAAAGACACGCTGCTTTCAAATCTTCAATGACGCGGTCCGCATCATCCCAAGAATCAATCGAAGCGCCTGCGGCAAGCGGATGGCCGCCGCCACGATATTTTTTCGCTACTTCATTGACAATTGGGCCTTTGGAACGAAGGCGGACGCGAATTTCTTTCTCTTCCTCGATAAAAAATACCCATGCGACAACTCCTTCGATATTGCCAAGAAGGCCAACTAACTGCGATGCTTCGGAAGCAGTAACGCCATATTGCTCAAGCAGCGATTTCGGCATTTTTATCGCTGCCACTCCTTCTTTCGATACCGTAAAATTTTGCAGCACATATCCACTTAAATGCGCCACATTCAACTTCGTACGATACAATCCATCATATAGCTCCGTCAATGAAAATCCATATTGAATCAGTTCGCTTGCATAACGAAACGTTTTTTCGCTCGTTCTTGGGAAAAGGAAACGGCCTGTATCTCCGACAATCCCCGCGTAAATAAGACGTGCCGCTTCTTTTGTCATCACAAGTCCTTCTTCTTTACCAGCTAAATAAAATTCATAAATCATTTCGCTTGTGGAACTTGCGTTTGTATCTACCCATAATATGTCTCCATATGGGTCTTCGTTTGGATGATGGTCAATTTTAATCAATTGTTTGCCAAGCCGATAACGATCATCGCAAATCCGATCTGTATTTGCCGTATCACAAACAATCACGAGCGCATTTTCATATGTTTTGTCTTCAATGACATCCATCCGCCGTAAAAATTGCAACGACTCTTCTTCCTTCCCAACCGTATACACCGTTTTTTCTGGAAAAGAGGCTTTCAAAATCTCCGCCAATCCTCCTTGTGACCCATACGCATCAGGGTCTGGGCGCACGTGGCGATGAATGATGATCGTATCAAATTGATGGATCGCTCTTAAAATTTCCAAACATTTCTCTTTCATCTTTCTTCCCCTTTTTTGCGGCTGTATTTTTTTTCATTATACGCGAACAAGAAAGGTCATTGCTAGAATTCTTCCTCATTTCTATGTACAATAAGGTAGAAAGAAATAATGGAGGGTGCTATTTATGCCAACACTCGTGATTTTCATTATATTTTCCTTTTCTTTTTACGTCTATTATAAAATAAAGTATTTTCGCTCCCACCGTCCGATGGAACGACGTTGGCTTTCCGCCAAATCAAGCATTGCTCTCGGTCTATTCGTGTTCTTTTTCGGATTAAATCAGTTTTTTCTCCATTCTTCCACCGTCACCTATATTATCGGTACTATTTTCTTGCTAATTGGCGCCGGAAGCGCGTGGGCGGGCTATCGCGCCTATAAGCATTATTTGCCTCTCGTTTTGGAAGAAGCAAAACAAACAGCAAAAAACGGGGCGTAAATCGCGTCCCGTTTTGATACGACTTCTAACGGTCAATTAATTGACACATCATTAGCGCTTTTCCAACGACGACACCTTCGTTATACACTTCCACATCGACTTTTCCAAATTTCCGTCCAATTTCTAGCAGTTTCGCTTTCACATCGATCGTGCTTTCGATTTGCACTGGTTTAATAAAATAAATCGTAATATTTTCAATCACTAAATCTCCGCGTTTATATGCCCGAAGCGCGCGCGTAGCCGCTTCCGTCACAATCGTTGTAAATACTCCATACGATAGTGTTCCTAAATGATTCGTCATTTGCGGAGTAATCGTGCAGCGAAACATCTCCTCTTTCCCGTCACTATTGGCTTCCTGAAATTGGCTTGTAATAATATCATCAATGGTTTCACCAACTTGCGGCTGGCGTTGAATCATCTGAAGCGCTTTTAATACGTCTTGGCGGCTAATAATTCCTTGAAGCCGGTTATGTTCGTCAACAACTGGCAATAATTCGATGCCTTCCCATACCATGATATGGGAAGCGGAGGCGACCGATGTCTTTCCTTTTACCGTGATCGGGTGCTTTGTCATCGCCTTTTCAATCGGCAATTTTCGGTCAAAATCAAGCACATCTTTTGTAGTAACAACTCCTTGCACTTTTAACTGCTGATCCACAACCGGAAACCGGCTATGTCTTGTTTCACGATTGAGCTCATACCAACGTTCAATCGGATCGGTCGTATATAAATATGCTGTTTTTTCAAGCGGTATTAAAATATCTTCGACAAGAACAATTTCCTTTTTAATTAACTGGTCATAAATCGCTCGGTTAATCATCGTCGCTACTGTAAACGTATCGTAGCTTGTCGAAATAATCGGGAGCTGTAATTCGTCTGCTAATTTTTTTACATGGTCTTCTGTATCAAATCCGCCGGTGATTAATACGGCTGCTCCGGCTTCGAGCGCCCGTTCATGCGCTTTCGTACGGTTTCCGACAATCAACAAATCGCCAGCGCCTGTATAGCGCATCATCGCTTCCAGCTGCATCGCGCCAATAACGAACCGGTTCAGCGTTTTATGCAATCCTTCGCGCCCGCCTAACACTTGCCCATCAACAATGTTTACCACTTCTGCATACGTAAGTTTTTCAATATTTTCTTTCCTCTTCTTTTCAATCCGAATTGTACCGACCCGTTCAATCGTGCTCACATACCCTTTATTTTCCGCGTCTTTAATGGCGCGATAGGCGGTTCCTTCACTTACCCCCATTTCTTTCGCAATTTGCCGCACAGAAATTTTTTCACCGACCGGTAAACTATGAATATATTGCAAAATTTGTTCGTGTTTTGTCATCGCCAAGTTTCTTCACCCTTTACATAGTCTCCTTATTTCATTATACGGGTGGAGCAAATTCAATTCAATGAAACGACCAAACACACTTGTTCCTAAAAAAAGCGCCTCCATAAGAGACGCTTTTTCATTTATAATTCAATACCTTCTCCTGGTTTTAATACACGTCCTACGCCATCAGGAAGCAGCGCAACAAATTGGTGCGGATCTTGGGCGATGACCGGGAACGTATTGTAGTGAATCGGCACGACTATTTTCGCGCGAAGCCATTCCGCCGCAACCGCAGCATCTTCCGGTCCCATTGTGAAATTATCTCCGATCGGCAAAAATGCGACATCAATAGAATTGCGCTCACCGATCAGTTTCATATCCGAAAACAACCCCGTATCTCCAGCGTGATAAATCGTTTTGCCTTCGGCGGTGAATAAAATTCCAGCCGGCATACCCAAATAAATAATTTGCTTGTCCTCTGTCACATAACCGGAACCATGGAACGCTTGCGTTAATTTCACTTTTCCAAAATCAAATTGATGCGCTCCCCCGATATGCATCGGGTGGGTATTTACTCCTTGCCATCCTAAATATGTAGCTAATTCAAAAGGAGCAACGACGAGCGCGTTATTTTTCTTAGCCAGCTGCACTGTATCCCCAACATGGTCGCCATGACCATGAGTAAGCAAAATGACATCTGCTTTCACATCTTCCAATTTTAAATCTGTCGCGCCGTTACCTGTAATAAATGGATCAATAAAAATCGTTTTCCCGTTTGTTTCAATTTTTACGACGGAATGTCCATGATATGTTACTTTCATGATCATCCTCTCCTTTCATCATTATTATTCGCGGTGGTGGATGCATTTCCCTGCCCATACGCTTATAAACATTTACATTTTCTTATATTCCTGCTACTCTCAAAGTATATAGAAAGGAGGGGTGCAGAATGAACAAACGACTTCAATTATTTTCCGAGTGGCTTCAAGAACAACATATTTCATTTGCGCTTATTACGTCAAGTCCGAACGTCTTTTATTTAAGCGGGTTTTATTGCGACCCTCACGAGCGGCTTTTAGCGTTGCTCATCTTTCCGCAAGAAGAGCCGGCATTAATTTGCCCGCAAATGGAAACGGCGCGCGTAAAACAAGCTGGATGGACATACGAAATTATTGATTACACCGATACAGACAATCCATGGCAGCTGCTTGAGCATCATGTTCGCTCAAGAAATATTGCTGTAGAGCGAATTGCTGTCGAAAAAAGCCATCTTTCTCTCGAACGATACGAATTGCTTCATACCTATTTCCAAGCGCGTTCATGGATAAACGCGGAAGAAAAGCTGCGGCAATTGCGAATGATCAAAGAGGAGAAAGAAATTGTCGTATTGCGCCAGGCGGCAGAACTTGCAGACTATGCCGTCGAAGTAGGAGTAAACGCAATTGCCGAAGGGAAAACAGAACTAGATATTATCGCAACCATCGAATACGAAATGAAGAAAAAAGGCGTACGGGAAATGTCGTTTGCCACGATGGTACTGACCGGCAAAAACACCGCTAACCCACACGGTGTGCCGGGACTGACAGCCATTCAACGCGGTGATTTTGTTCTATTTGATTTGGGCGTCATTGTGGACGGCTACTGCTCTGATATTACAAGAACGGTCGTCTTCGGTGAAGCGACAGAGGAACAGCAAATGATTTATGATACGGTTCTGCGCGCGCAGCTTGCGGCGATTGATGCCTCTAAACCAGGCGTGGAAATCGGCAATGTCGACCGAGCCGCAAGATCCATTATTGAACAGGCAGGATATGGTCCATATTTTACACATCGCGTCGGCCATGGTTTAGGCATCGAATTACATGAATATCCATCTATGAATGCAACAAATACGATGCCGCTAGAGCGTGGTATGACGTTTACCATTGAACCGGGCATTTATGTTCCTTCTGTCGGCGGGGTGCGTATTGAAGACGATGTGTTCATCACCGATAACGGTGCAGAAATTTTAACGAAATATCCAAAAGAGCTTATAATCGTTTAAAGACAGATAAATAAAAGAAGCGGTCTTTCGGGATGTTGCCGAAAAGGCCGCTCTTTTTGCCGAAAACAAGATTATGATTGTTGTAACAATGTTTTCGCATCTTTATAAGGCAATCCATGTGCCTGCGCTACCGCCTCATACGTAATATAACCGTTCAACGTATTAATTCCTTTCAACAACGCTTCGTTTTGCAAACAAGCTTCTCGATATCCTTTATTAGCGATTTGCAGCGCGTAAGGTACGGTAACGTTTGTCAGCGCAAATGTTGACGTTCTTGGCACCGCACCAGGCATATTCGCTACTGCGTAATGAACAACTCCATGTTTCACATAGATTGGATCATCATGGGTTGTAACGCGATCGGTCGTTTCAAAAATTCCTCCTTGATCAATAGCAATATCCACAAGAACAGAACCTGGTGACATCGAACGAATCATTTCTTCTGTGACGAGTTTTGGCGCTTTCGCTCCCGGAATTAACACCGCACCAATCACTAAATCAGACTGTTGCACTGATTCGGCAATATTATACGAATTTGACATTAACGTCGTCACACGATCCCCAAATAAATCGTCGAGCTCGCGGAGCCGATCTGGATTAATATCTAAAATCGTCACTTCCGCTCCAAGACCAACTGCCATCTTCGCCGCATTGGTTCCAGCAACCCCGCCGCCGATAATCGTTACTTTTCCGCGGCGCACTCCTGGTACACTTCCTAATAAAATTCCTTTCCCGCCATGCGGTTTTTCTAAAAACTGCGCTCCTACTTGTACGGACATTCGCCCCGCCACTTCACTCATTGGAGTTAATAATGGAAGCGAGCCATTTGGCAACTGCACCGTTTCGTAAGCAATTCCGACTACTTTTTTTTCGATTAATTCTTTCGTTAGCGCTTCTTCCGCCGCTAAATGTAAATACGTAAATAAAATAAGACCTTCGCGAAAGTAAGAATACTCTTGTGGAAGCGGCTCTTTCACTTTCATAACCATTTCGGCCGACCACGCTTCTTGCGCCGATGAAACAATCGTTGCTCCTGCTTTTTCATATTCTTCGTCGAAAAATCCTGAACCAAGCCCCGCTCCTTTTTCTATATATACCTCATGTCCTGCTTTCACTAATGTCATTACTCCGGCCGGTGTGATCGCTACTCTGTTTTCGTTATTTTTTATCTCTTTTGGAACACCGATTTTCATTGCAACGAATTCCTCCTAGCTCATTTGCTTACTATAACATATTATTTTGTTAATAAAAGGTGAGATCATCATTACTTATCTTTCTCCTATTTTCACTTAAATAAACGATCACTTTTATCTATCAAATGTTTTTTTCACATCCAATGGAACATAGAAAAACAGAAAAATCACCCCACTGCATCGAGCAAGGTGATTTTTGGAAAAATGCGCTTATGTCCAGTATCGATGAATAACATTTACTCCTCCTGTCACATCGATGATCGCTCCTGTAATCATGTCTGAATCTTCTTCGCATAAGAAAGCAACAACACGAGCGATATCTTCCCCTGTTCCCGAGCGCCCAATTGGTGTCTCATTGTCTTTTATTGTACGCGAATAGGCGATCGTCGCTTCTTTCATCTCTCCAACAATATTGCCTGGGCAAACCATATTAGCTGTAATGCCATATTCCGCTTCTTCTAGCGCGATTGTTTTCGTTAATGACACTAACCCGACTTTTGCGGCACTGAACGCGGATCGGTTCGGCCATCCCGGCGCTCCTGCCGCACCTTGAAAACCATATGTAATAATGCGGCCAAATCGTTGTTTTCTCATCACTGGAATCGTTTTTTTCAATAAATGAAATACCGCACTTAAATTTCCTTCAATCATTTCGTACCACTCATCTTCTGTATAATCAGCTAATTTTTTTCGCTCAAAAATATACGGCCCTGCGTTATTAATTAAAAAATCAATCCGCCCAAACCGATCTAACGCCGCGTCCACAAGCGCAGATAAATCCTCTTTTTTTGTGACGTCACCGCGAACAAATTGAAGCCGCTCTTTTAGATGGGCATACTTTTCTTGCAGTGATTGTACCGCTGTTTCATCACTTCGATAATTGACGGTTACCGAATATCCTTTTTCTAACAACAGTTCCGTTACTTTTCTCCCCAGCCCTTTCGCTCCGGCTGTGATGAGGGCATGTCGCACATCTACTCCTCCTCACCTTAACAACTTCCTGTCTTTACTTTACTATAAAGATATGTCTAAACGCATCCATCTCGCTTAAAAAAAATCATCATGGCGCATAAACACCATGATGTAGTGGAAATTATTCACCAACTTCACGCTTTGGATTATAGTGAAGTTCATCACGATCAACAACCCCGCTATGATATGCATCCATAATTTGCTCGCTAACCATTTTTACTGCATCTTCATCATAATCGAAATCTTTTCTATAGTTTTTTTCCATAATTATATCCCTCCTCGTTCATAGAAATATCATACATATGGTAGTTTCTCATTACTTGTAGCAGGTATACTAATAATAGAGATAGCACTTTTATCCAAAGGGAGTGGAGAACAATGACAATGACGTATAAGACGATTGTTGTTGCTATTGATGGTTCCAAAGAAGCGGAATGGGCATTCAAAAAAGCGATCCAAATTGCTAAACGTAATAATGCGAAACTTATTCTTTCTCACGTCATTGATTTACGGAGCTTTGCCGCCCCATTTGAATTATATGACAGCACCGCCGTTAAACGGTCTGAAGAATACGCAAAAGAGCTTTTAAACGGTTACCAACAACAAGCGTTGGACGCTGGATTAAACGATGTGGTCATCGACATTGAATTTGGCTCCCCAAAAGTAAAAATCGCTAAAGATGTAGCGCAAAAATATAAAGCTGATTTGATCATCTGTGGAGCAACAGGATTAAACGCAGTCGAACGCCTGTTAATTGGAAGCGTTTCTGAACATATCACCCGCTATGCGAAGTGCGATGTGCTTGTCGTGCGAACCGAAAAAGAATAAAGAAAAACACTCCGCAGCATCCGCTACGGAGTGTTCACTATTTTTTTAGCTTTTTCCAACGCTTTTCTTACTTCGGAAAAACCTGTTCCGCCCGCGCTATTGCGGCGGTTAACAGCGGTGTATGGCTTAAGCGCTTCATATATATCTTCTTCAAACAACGGTGACGCTTCCTTATAGACATCCAGCGGCAAATCGGCTAAAAATACGCCTTTTTCAATACAAATTAGCACGAGTTTGCCAACAATCTCATGCGCCTCGCGGAATGGTACCCCTTTGTTGGCTAAGTAGTCGGCAAGCTCCGTTGCATTCGAAAAATCTTGTTTTGTCGCTTTTTCCATAACATCGACGTTTACTTTCATCGTTTTAATCATACCAGCGAAGATTTTCAGCGATCCAGTGACCGTTTTCACCGTATCGAACATGCCTTCTTTGTCTTCTTGCATATCTTTGTTGTACGCAAGCGGCGTTCCTTTCATCACTGTCAAAAGCGCTAATAAATTTCCGTATACCCGTCCCGTTTTTCCGCGAATTAATTCTGCCATGTCCGGATTTTTCTTTTGCGGCATAATGCTGCTTCCTGTGGCGAACGCATCGTCAATTTCAATAAATTGAAACTCTTGGCTTGACCAAAGAATAAGCTCCTCGCAAAAACGTGATAAATGCATCATCAGCATGGAGCTGTTGCTTAAAAATTCAATGATAAAATCACGGTCGCTCACCGCATCGATACTGTTTTCGTAGATGCCGTCAAAGCCAAGAAGCTCCGCGGTCAAATGACGGTCAATTGGAAACGTTGTTCCAGCGAGCGCTCCCGCCCCGAGCGGTGATTTATTAATGCGCTTTAATGATTCACGGAATCGCTCGCGGTCGCGTTCAAGCATCCAAAAATACGCAAGCAAATGATGGGCAAACGAAATCGGCTGCGCCCGCTGCAAATGTGTATATCCCGGTACAATTGTTTCCACGTGCTCCTCCGCTTTTTCGACAAGCACCTTTTGCAATTCTTGAATAAGCTCGATGATTTCCGTTACGCGTTTGCGCAAATATAAATGCATATCGGTTGCCACTTGGTCGTTGCGGCTTCTTCCTGTGTGCAGTTTCCCACCGACAGGGCCAATTTCATCAATAAGCATTTTTTCAATATTTAAATGAATATCCTCGTAGGCAACAGAAAATTCGAGCTTGCCTTGTTTCGCTTTTTCTAACAGCGTAAACAGTCCGGCCTTGATTTTCTCCACATCCTCACTTGGCAAAATTCCGCATTTGCCAAGCATCGTTGCATGAGCGATGCTGCCCTCTATGTCTTCTTCGACTAACTCTTGGTCGAATGGGATCGACGCTCCAAACTCGTCGACCCACTCTTCCGCTGTTTTCTTAAAACGTCCTCCCCAAAGCTTTTTCACACGTTCACCTTCTTTTGATTGTTGACGATGCTGTATACTTTCGTTGGCAATCCGTACAAGGAAATAAAGCCAACGGCCGCTTGATGATCAAATTGGTCATCCGCCGTATATGTCGCAAGCTTTTCGTCGTATAAGGAGAACTCTGATTTGCGCCCTTCGATAATCGCATGCCCTTTAAACAGCTTCACACGCACCACGCCAGTTACGTTCTTTTGCGTTTCTTTTAAGAAAGCGACAAGCGCGTCTTTAATTGGTGAGAACCACAAACCGTTGTAAATGACTTCCGCTAATTTTTGCTCGATAATCGGTTTAAAATGCGCTACTTCCTTTACAAGTGTTAAGTCTTCTAATTCTTTATGCGCCTTAATTAACGTCATCGCTCCAGGACATTCATACACTTCGCGCGATTTAATGCCGACTAGGCGGTTTTCGACATGGTCGATGCGTCCAACCCCATGTTTTCCGGCAATGGCGTTTAACTCCAAAATTAGCGAAGCGAGCGAATACGGCTTGCCGTTTAATGTCTTCGGCACGCCTTGTTCAAAACCGATTTCAATGATTTCCGGCACATCCGGTGTATTCTCCAACGCTGCCGTTAATTCGTATGCTTCTTCCGGCGGAGCCGCCCAAGGGTCTTCTAAAATACCGCACTCGTTGCTTCTGCCCCATAAGTTTTGGTCAATCGAAAACGGACTGTCTAGATCGACTGGAATCGGAATGCCATGTTTTTTCGCATACTCGATTTCCTCTTCACGCGACCAGCTCCATTCGCGAACCGGCGCGATCACTTCCAAATTTGGATTTAGCGCTTTAATGGATACTTCAAAGCGAACTTGGTCGTTTCCTTTTCCTGTACATCCGTGCGCGACGGCAACCGCCCCTTCCAATTCCGCAATTTCCACTAATTTTTTCGCAATAAGCGGGCGCGATAAGGCGGAGACAAGCGGATATTTTCCTTCATAAAGCGCATGTGCCTGCAATGCAATAAGCGCATATTCATCAGCAAATTCTTCCTTGACATCAATAACATATGACTTAATCGCTCCGACTTTTAACGCTTTTTCTTTCACGAAATCAAGATCTTTTCCTTCTCCAAGGTCTAAACAGCAAGCAATGACATCATAACCTCGCTCTTGCAGCCACTTAATCGCAACAGATGTATCTAAACCACCGGAATACGCCAGCACAAGTTTCGGATTTGTCATATTGTATTCCCCTTCCCTTTCACATAAATATACTTGTACATAAATAAATATTCACTAAGTATATTATCACTTTATCAGTTTTTATAAGGTTTTTCAATAGTTATTCATAAAAAAGTATAAAAATACTGAAAGTTGGTTCTTTCTGTTGTTTTTTATAAAATAGAAAATAAGGGAAAGCGAGGGAGAAGCATGGAGCAATATTTCATTTATGATCAACGTCTTGGCATTCCATTGCCGAAACTTGAAAAAGACTGGGAGGATTATAGCGAAAACGAACAACACGCAATTTTGCTGCGATGGGAAAATATTCGTGGAACCATTCCCGACCGTATTGCCGAATTAGAAAAAATTATTAACGAAAAACAAGATCAGTTGAGTGATGAAAACGATTTTGAGCGATCATGCCGGTTAAATTCGGAAATAGCCGAACTCGCCTCGATCATCAACGATTTATGGATTTGGTATCGGATGAATCAAACGGTATCGATGCGCGCTCATCAATAAAACAATGAAGGAGCGAAAAGATGGCAGAAAAATGCTCCTTCTTTTTTTGCCTCTGGATACAATATACTATTTTATTTTTAAATAATATATTGAATATTTTTTCTTTTGCAATTATTATTAATACTGATTCTACTTTTTACAACAGTGGAGGGGTATAAATGCCAAATAAAACGTCCCATTCTTCATTAAGCACTTCTTTTTCTTGGGAGACCGTGTTTCAACATTACGACTGGAATCCACGTGAACGTTTCAATGTCGCTCATGAAGTATGTGACCGCTATGCAGAAGATCCAACTCGCATTGCTCTGTTTTACGAAAACCATTTAGGGGAAAAGCAAGCCATCACCTATCGAGAATTGCGGGATTGGTCGAACCAAATGGCGAATGTATTTCGCAAACTTGGAGTAAAAAAAGGAGATAGAGTTTGCGCTCTTCTGCCTAAAAATCCTGCTCTAGTCGTTTATATTTTAGCTGCTTGGAAAGTTGGCGCGGTTTATGTTCCATTATTTACAGCGTTTGGTCCACAGGCGATTGAATATCGGATTAATCATTCTGAAGCAAAAGTGATTTTGACGAATAAAGAACAACGTTCAAAATTACCTCCAAGAGAAAAAATGCCAACATTAGAGCATATTTTTGTCATTGATGAAACAAATGACCATAACGATTTATCATTTTGGGAAACGCTTTCAAAAGAGCCTGTCGATCATCAGACCGAAGAAACAACTGTGGACGATTTACTAGCTATCCAATACACATCCGGATCGACGGGGATGCCTAAAGGAGCCATGTGGTCGCACAACTTGCTCATTAACATATATCCTTATATGCGATACGCCATCGATTTACGGGATGATGATGTATTTTTAGGAGGAGCCGATCCGGGATGGGCTTACGGGCTGATCTTTTGCACATTTGCGCCAATGTGCTTTGGCGTGCCAATCGTCTTTTACGAAGGACCGTTTAAACCAGAAACGTACTATTCTCTTATGGAAAAATATCATGTAACGAATTTCGCTTACGCACCGACCGCTTATCGCGCGATGGTCGCAGCAGGAGCAGAATTAATCAATAAATACAATATCCGCGTGCGGGCAATGAGTTCCGCGGGAGAACCGCTTAATCCGGAAGTGATCCGCTTTTTCCAAAAACATTTAGGGGTTACTGTCCACGACCAATATGGGCTATCGGAAACGTTAATGCTGATCGGCAATTTCAACGCGGTTGACATGGAGATACGCCCTGGTTCGATGGGATGGGTGCTGCCGGGATTTGAAGTCGCGCTGCTCAGCGAAGAAGGCGTTCCGGTAGAGGACGGAAATGTTGGACAAATTGCTTTTAACACCGATTCCATTCCAAATGTATTTAAAGGCTATTGGAAAGAGCCTGAAAAAACGGCGGAGAGATTGATGGGAAATTGGTTCCTCACTGGAGACTTGGCAACGAAAGACGCGGACGGATACTTTTGGTTCCAAGGCAGGGCCGATGATATTATCTCCAGCGCCGGATATCGCATCGGGCCTTTTGAAATCGAGAGCTGCCTCATCGAACATCCAGCGGTAGTGGAAGCAGCGGCCGTTGGAAAACCAGATCCGTTAAAAGGGGAAATCGTCAAAGCTTTCGTCGTATTGGCAGATGGATTTACTCCATCAGACGAACTAGCGCAAGAATTACCATTATTCGTGAAAAACCGTTTATCAAAACACGAATACCCTCGCGAAGTGGAATTCGTAACGGAACTGCCTAAGACGCCTAGTGGAAAAATCCAGCGATTTATCCTACGCAATCAAGAAGTCGAAAAACAAAAAAACACCTAATCAGACAAAAAAGTGTCCGATTCCTTAAACGGACACTTTTTGCTTTCATCGTAAATCTTTTCTTATTTCCCGCATCACATGGCCAAGCTCCGGCAAAATCAATTTTGTCATCGCAAGGCGTACCGCTCCCGACGACCCTGGGGTGGAAAAAATCGCTGTATCGTTCGCTACACCGGCAATCGCCCGCGATAATATCGCCGCTGAACCGATATCTTCCGTGTAGCTTAACATGCGAAACAACTCGCCAAAGCCAACGATTTCTTTTTCGATGATTTCTTTTACTGTTTCAATGGTCACATCCCGCTTAGCGATGCCGGTGCCGCCGTTTGTTAGCACCACATCGATATTTGTCTGTTCGCATCCGCGCAAAATCGCCTCGCGAATCGCTTCTTTTTCATCTTTTACGATTTCATAACTGACAACTTCATGACCAGCTTCTTTTAATAAATCCATCATTAATTTTCCGCTCTTATCCGTGTCTTTTGTCCTTGTGTCACTAATCGTAATGACTTTACAGCGGACGATGTGCGGTGCTTCTTTTTTATGTTCCGTAACGCTCATATCGATCACCTATTTGATTAAAATTTTTTATAAAAAAGCAGCCTTCTTTCATAAAAGGCTGCTTTTATTCCATATTAACCAATATTCGCCAATCTGACAACGTCCCGGGCGATCATGACTTCTTCGTTCGTCGGAATGACTAACACTTTTACCGGGGAGTGTGGATAGCTGATGAACGCCTCTTTGCCGCGCACTTTATTTAATGCAGGGTCCCAGTATACTCCCATAAATTCAAGGCCGCGCAAGACTTTCGCACGGATCACTTCACTGTTTTCGCCAATTCCAGCCGTGAAAATGATCGCATCTACACCGCACATGCGCGCCGCATAAGAACCGATATATTTATGAATGCGATTAGCAAATACTTCAAGCGCTAGCTCAGCACGTTTATTTCCTTCTGCCGCAGCTTTTTCAAGGTCACGCAAATCGCTGGAAATACCGGAAATTCCAAGCATTCCGCTTTTCTTATTTAATACTTCAAGCACTTCATCCGCAGTCATTCCCGTTTTTTGCATAATGTAAGGGATAAGGGCTGGGTCAATGTTCCCTGAACGCGTTCCCATTGCGACACCAGCGAGCGGCGTAAAGCCCATGGACGTATCGATCGATTTTCCTCCCTCAACGGCAGCGATGCTGGCACCATTGCCAAGATGGCAAGAAATGAGACGAAGCTGTTCAATCGGACGGCCAAGCAATTCGGCAGCGCGTTGTGTCACATACTTATGAGACGTACCATGGAAACCGTATTTGCGAATGCCAAATTTCGTATAGTACTCATATGGAAGACTGTATAAAAACGACTGCTCCGGCATCGTTTGATGAAACGCCGTATCGAATACCGCCACAGCCGGCACATTTGGCAATACTTCTTGAAATGCTTTAATACCGATGATGTTTGCCGGGTTATGAAGCGGGGCAAGCTCGGATACTTCTTCGATTTGTTTTAATACTTCATCGGTAATCAGCACGGAATCACTGAATTTTTCCCCGCCATGCACCACGCGATGGCCGATTCCGTCAATTTCATCAAACGAACGGATAATACCGTGGCTAATTAGCTTGTCAAGCAGCATTTTAACAGCTACCGCGTGGTTTGGAATCGCTGTCACTTCTTGGATTTTTTCACCGTTGACCGTAATTGTAAAAATCGCATCGTCAAAACCGATTCGTTCCACGACCCCTTTGGTTAGCACCGTTTCGCTCGGCATTTCAAATAATTGAAACTTTAAGGATGAACTACCCGCGTTAATCGCTAAAATTTTGGACATATTTCAAACAACTCCTTTAATCTTTTAACATTTATCGCTATCGTTATTTTGTTCGATTTTTAATTATCCCACTATACTTTTTCATTGTATGATTGTTCCTCCTCCCTTTTCAAGCAAGTTCTTTGCTGGTAATCGGTTACAAACTTATGTTTTTATCTTTTGAAAATAAAAATAGTTGCTATCTTTTAAAAATAAAAACAGTTCCCACTTATCACGGGAACTGTTTTACTTCCCTTTTTCTTCTGTAACCCATTCATCAATTTTTCTCATCATCGCCTGCATCGCCTGTTTATTGGAGAAACGGGGAAGTTCCGCTAACAACGCTTTTTTCGGTGCTTTTACGTTTTCTCCTTTCTTTTGTAAAATAAAAATGCTTTTTGCTGCTTGTTCTGTTTTAAACATCGATAGCGGCAGTTGCAACAATCCTTGAATAACCGCATGCTCTTTAATAAATTCATGCAATTTTGCCGCTTGGTCACTTGAAAATAATGTATTTGGAATTAAGAAAAACAAGTAGCCGCCTTCTTTTGTATAATACAAGCTTTGTTCAATGAACAAATGATGGGCGTATGAATGTCCTTCTTCCGCCTTTAATGCAAAGCGAGAAGCATTTTCTTTATGTGGATAATAACCGACAGGCAAATCACACACGACTACATCTGCAAGCTCTACAAATAGCGGCTGCAGCCCATCTTGATTAAAAAGCTGAATCGCGTGTTTTTGCAAATTCGCGTTCACATATGCCAGCTTGATTAATACATCGTCCACATCCACACCGTAACTTTTCGTTTGCTTCCCTTTAAGATGGTTAAGCACCGTTGTCAGCAAATTCGCGGTACCGACGGCAGGATCAAGAATGGTAAGCGCCAGATGTTGGCGAGTAAATTGATTGACTAAATAGCTTATAAATAAACTAACCGCATCCGGGGTCATTTGATGATGCGGTTGTGTATATTCCTTCATTCCTTTTAACACCGCAAGCTGAAATGCTTTTCTTATTTCTTCATTCGTAAACCGTTCGAGTTGAATGTCGGCATATTGTTTTTTGAGACGTTTCGCGTTGACTTCGCTCACTTCTTCTTGAAGAACATCGCCGTGAAACACATTTTCTCCCGTTTCTGCCACCGCTTCTAAATAGGTGCATTGTAATTCATCTTGCAAAATTTTGGCTGTTTCATCAAATAATGTAAACAAACGTTCTACTGGAGTTGCCATTGTTCCTCCACCTTTCCGTAAGTGTCCAATATTTTATTGTACGATGTGCACAATCCAATAGCAAGAAGGATAAACGAACATTTGCCGATCGCAAGCCTGTGTCGATAAAATAGGAAAGACCTCGAACAAGTCGAGGTCTTTTCGGTTATTTTGCTGCTTTTGCCGCTTCGATGGCCGCTTCGTAGTTCGGATGATTTGTTACTTCCGGCACATATTCCACATATGTTACAATATCGTTGCTGTCAATGACAAACACCGCGCGTGCCAGTAAACGCAATTCTTTAATCAGCACGCCGTACGCTTGCCCAAAGGAAACATCGCGATGGTCAGAAAGAACTTGTACGTTTTCCACACCTGCCGCCCCGCACCAGCGTTTTTGTGCAAACGGCAAATCAACGCTAATCGTCAATACTTTCACATTATCCAATTTTGCTGCTTCTTCATTAAACCGGCGTGTTTGCGCATCACAAACGCCTGTATCCAGCGATGGAACAACACTGATCAAGCGGACGTGGCCTTTCGTATCAGCGAGCGTGACTTCCGATAAATCGTTAGCCAATACTTTAAAATCAGGTGCTTTGTCTCCCACTTTCACTTCATTACCAACTAATGTTACCGGTTGTCCTTTAAATGTAACTTGCGCCATTGGTCTTCCCCCCTTAAAATATGTACTACTGTCATCATAAAGGGAATACCAAAAAATTTCAATGGTTTCAACTTATCAAATATCAAAATCGTGTTTTTCTGTTGGCGAATCCTTTTTATTTTTCTTTAACATCTCTTGAATTTTCTCAATCGCCTGCGGTGCCACATCCAATATCTTTTCATATAAATGAGTGCTTTCGTCAAGATGAAGCAGTTTTACTCCCGAAGAGTTAACGATCAAAAAGGCAATAGGCGTAATGGAAACACCGCCGCCGCTTCCGCCGCCAAATGGATGCTCACTAGCCTGTTGTTGACTAGCGCCATTGCCATCCATCATAAATTCACTACCACCCGCCGCAAATCCAAAACCTACTTTGGAAACCGTTAAAATGATACTTCCGTCTGGCGTTTCGACCGGATCACCGATAATTGTATTGACATCAATCATTTGTTTTAAATTTTCCATCGCTGTTGTCATAAGCCCTTGAATTGGATGATTGCTCATGCAAGATTCCTCCTAGTAGCTTTCATTTGTTTGCTGGGTGACAAATGTTTTTATTTCTGACAAATGATAGTCACGCCAATATTTCACAACTCGTATTCCTGCTAACATAGCATGCCCGATTCGAAAATGAATCATACATACGAATTTCGTTTCGGAAATTGCTTCATGAAAAGATGGAGTAATCATTAAACAAGGTGACGTTTGTAGTTTCATATATTTGCTAAATAATGCAACCAAACTATATTTCAACGACCATCCTAATCCGACAATCATCCCTGTTGCCGCTGCATCTCCTGTTCCGATTTTCGTCTGCCATTCGAATTTCGTAATGGATATATGACGAAGGAATTTTTTTATAATTGCATTCAGTCGTACGACATGTCTGGCAAACTCCTTTGCTTTCTGAAAGATATCGATAATATCCTCTAGCGTATACTTGCTTCGGTTTGGCTTGCTTTCAGAAATATTTTTTACTGTTTCTTTATGATCAACGACAATGCCCGGCGATTCTGTTTCTATTTTTACTAATGGTATATGTATCGTATATCGAATAATCCCAAATAATGTTCGAAACGTAATTTTCCATTCATCATCATCTTGTGCATGTTGAAAAAAAATTGTAATCGACAACTTCATCACCGATAAAACAAAAATCAATAGAAAAAGAGCGACAACTATACTTACCGCAATTTTCAACATCAGCACTCCCCTTCAACATACCATTGTCACCATATGCGCAAAAAAATAAACCTGCCAATATGACAGGTTTATTCATGAATGACAAGTGTATCAGCAAACTGGTCGTGCATCCCTTTTTTCTTTTCTGAAAAAGCGACAAAAAGAAATCCGATAAATAAAATCGTTTTCGCGATAAACTTTCCGATCACTTCACGAAATAAGACGGTCGTCCATGTTAATGGCTTTCCTGACTCATCAATCACTTTTAATCCAAATACCATTTTTCCTAATGTTTGTTGAAAGAATTTTGTCATCAATACAAAATATGCATAAAATGTCAAGGTCGTAGCAATCGTTGCTGGCGCAAACATATTCGTCCGATCGACAGAAATATCCAACAGATGAAAGAGCGGAAAAATAAGCAAACGGTTTAAGCTGCCGACAACAAGCAAATCGAGCAAATATGCCCAAAATCGCATCCAAAACCCAGCATATCGTACATGAGAAGATACATTTGCATATGTTTCATTTCTTGCCTCTACAGGAACTGGCAGATACTTTTCGGTCATTTTTCCACTTCCTTTATTCAGCATATAAATACATTAAGCGCGGTGAAGAAGGGTTAGAAAGCAATTTTATTAATTCGGTTGCTTCATGCTTTGGCGTTGTGTTTTGATTGAACGCCATTTGAAATAAGGAGCCAAACGAAAATTCATTCGTATATTTCACCACTTGCGCGTCCGACAAACGATGGTCTTTTTTTAATGCGGCGATCGTATCGTCCAAATAACCAAATTCGTCAATCAAATGCAATTGTTTTGCCTGTCTTCCATCATAAATTCGCCCATCGGCAATTTTTCGAACTTCGCTTTCCGGAAGATGTCTGCCTTCGGAAATCACTTTCACAAATCCCTCATAAGAATTTTGAATTAGTTGCTGCAATATTTTCTTTTCTTCTTCCGTCATTTCCCTTGTCGGATTCATAATGTCTTTATACGGTCCGCTTTTGATCGTGACAAGCTTTACTCCATACTTTTTAGCAAGTCCTTCATAGTTTAAACTTTGCATAATCACCCCCAGCGAACCGGTAATCGTTTCAGGACTTGCGAAAATTTTATCCCCTGCCGTCGAAATATAGTATCCTCCCGAAGCTGCCATCGATCCCATTGAAACGTAAATTGGTTTCTTCGTTTCTTTTTTTAGCTCCAGCAGTTGGTCGTGAATCTCCGCGCTTTCCACGACGCCGCCCCCAGGTGAATTTACTCTTAGCACAATCGCTTTTACCGTATCGTCATTTTTTGCTTGCTCAATCATTCGCAAAAATGATTGATGATCATATCCTGCTGCAGCAAATAGCGCTCCCGTATCTCCTACATCTTGAATGACTCCATTTACTTCAAGAACAACGATTTTTTGCAATTCATCGCCATCTTCAAGAACCTCTTCGCTGAACTCATTCTGCACTAATGCAAGCCAATTTCTCGACCATTTTTCCGCATCGCTTGTTAACAGTGTAGTAATAACGTTTACTAAGGCGGAAAAAACAAATAATACAACAGCAATCAATAACGCAATCCATCGCTTTCGATTCATCATTCTTCCCCCTATGAAAACAACTTATTTTTAGATTTCGTGTAAAAGTGTTACACTAAATTATGTATACTTCACTTATTGTACCATAATTACCAATTGACTAAAATATGACAACGGGACAATGGGAGGGTTTTAAATGGCAGACGAGCGCAATCATCTTTATTTTTTTTATAAGCGTGATGAACAACTGATGAAACGTGTAGAACCGCTGATCACGCTTGCAAAACAAGGTCCGTTTGTGGTAGTCGATGATCATAAAAAAGCGAATATCATCGTCAGCATCGGGGACGATGGCTCGTTTTTACAAGCGGTGCGTCAAACAGGATTTCGCAACGATTGCTTATATGTCGGGATTTCCACACTTCCGTCACGCGGGTTTTACTGCGACTTTCAAATTGATGACATTGATCATATGGCAGAAGCAATAAAAAATTTACAGCTGGAAGTAAGAAAATATCCAATTATTCAAGTTACCATTGATGGCACCGCTTCATTTTTCTGTTTAAACGAATGTTCCATTCGCTCGCAAATTATTAAAACATTAACGATGGACGTATTTATTGACGACCTGCACTTTGAAACGTTTCGTGGAGATGGAATCATCATTTCGACACCGACAGGAAGTACGGCATATAATAAATCGGTAAACGGCGCGGTCGTTGATCCGCTTCTTCCTTGCTTTCAAGTAAGCGAGTTAGCTTCACTCAATAATAACCGTTACCGGACGCTCGGTTCATCGTTTATTTTAAGCGGAGAGCGAAAATTAACTTTAAAAATGTCCGATGAAACAAGCTATTTTCCAATCATTGGTTTAGATAATGAAGCATTAAGCATTCAACATATTGAAAAAATTGATGTCATCTTAAGCGACAGAGTGATTAAAACCGTCCGTTTAAAAGACAATTCTTTCTGGGACAAAGTAAAACGAGTGTTTTTATAAGAAAACTCTCTCTCTGGAAGTAAACCGTTCTTCGCCCGCTGGGGTGTTCTTGCTTTTGTTGTGATTTAGCTTTTTGATAAGACAAGTCAGTCTGGAGACAGTCTTTCGCCCACAATGCCGTTTAAGAGCAAAAAAGGACTGTTTCCTGTTTGAAACAGTCCTTTTTTTACTTTTTTATTGCTGCTTTGCAAGGCGCATCTCGCGTTCGCGCAGCTCCACGCGACGGATTTTTCCTGACGGCGTTTTCGGCAAATCATCGACAAATTCAATTTTACGCGGGTATTTATACGGTGCGGTCAGCTGTTTGACATGCTCCTGCAGCTTTGGAATCAGCGCCGGATCATTTTTATCTACTCCTTCGCGAAGAACAACAAACGCTTTCACAACATAACCGCGTATTTCATCTGGACTAGCGACGACAGCACACTCTTTTACCGCAGGGTGCTTGACAAGGGCGTCTTCTACTTCAAACGGTCCGATTGTATAACCGGAGCTAATGATAATATCATCTCCACGCCCTTCAAACCAAAAATATCCATCTTCATCTTTTCTCGCTTTATCCCCTGTAATATAATAATCACCGCGGAATTGCATCGCCGTTCTTTCCGGATCTTTATAGTAATACTTAAACAGCGTTGGAGTGTCGACGTGGACGGCGATATCGCCAACTTCGCCGACGGAGCAAGGTTCCCCGTTTTCATTGATAATCTCAACGATGTTTCCCGGCGTCGGTTTGCCCATGGAGCCTGGTTTGATCTTCATACCTTTCATAACGCCGACAAGCAATGTATTTTCCGTTTGTCCATATCCATCCCGGACTTGAATGTTGAAATATTTTTCAAACGTATCAATCACTTCCCTGTTAAGCGGCTCTCCGGCTGATACGGCGCTGCGGAGATGCGGAAGCTTATAATCGCCGATATTTGGCACTTTTGCCATTAGCCGATACTCCGTCGGCGTGCAGCAAAGCACATTTACTTCGTACTTGCTTAAAAGCTGTAAATATTTTTCTGGATCAAACCGGCCATAATAGACAAACCCAGTGGCGCCTGAACCGAGCGTTGATAAAAACGGGCTCCAAATCCATTTTTGCCATCCTGGACCGGCAGTCGCCCAGACAAGATCATTTTCTTCGATGCATAACCAATTTTTCGCAGCGATGCGCAAATGCGCATACCCCCACCCGTGCGAATGAACGACCCCTTTCGGATTTCCGGTCGTTCCCGATGTATAGGATAAAAATGCCATATCATCACGGGATGTGTCAGCAGCAACAAGCTCATCGCTTTCTGCCTTCATCGCTTCCTCTAAATTGATCCAACCGCTCGGTTTCGTCTTTCCGACAACGAATTTCATAATATGGTCAATGTTTCCGATCGGTTCAAATTGATCCACATATGGCTCATACGCAATAATCGCTTTTACCTCACCATGGGAAATACGGTATTGCAGATCTTTTGTGCGGAGCATTTCCGAACTCGGAATGACTACTAGCCCCGCTTTTAATGTTCCTAAATATACTTCATACGCTTCAATTAAGCGGGGCACCATAACAAGCACTTTATCCCCTTTTTCAAGCCCACGTTTTAATAAAGCGTTTCCAATTTGATTGGCGTGTTTGATTAAATCGCCATATGTAATTTCCCGTGTTTCCCCTTGTTCATTTTCCCATTTTAAAGCAAGCTTATTCGGATTAGCCATCGCATGTTTTTCGATCTCAGACGTTAAATTATAGCGTTCCGGCGCGATGAAATTTTCCCTCTTCATTTTCTCCAACTCCCCTTTACAATATGATAGGTGCCAATTTAGCGCATGCTACTTACATTATACAAAATAATTTATATATTTTGAATATTTTTAAAAAATAATAAAAGGCGGGATAAACCCGCCTTCGTAGCCATATATATTCAATTAAAATTGTTGTTGAGTACCGCCTAATTGTTGTTGCGCCATAGCAACAAGGCGTTTTGTAATTTCTCCCCCAACAGAACCGTTAGCGCGAGAAGTAGTATCAGCGCCTAATTTTACGCCAAATTCTTGAGCGATTTCGTATTTCATTTGTTCAAGAGCTTGTTGTGCTCCTGGAACAAGCAATTGATTCGAATTGTTGTTGCGTGCCATATGTTTTCACCTCCTTGTACCTATAGAATGTGTGAAAACATATGGCTTCATGCATTTATCTCATTGGTAAATTTCGGGATTTAGAATAACTGTTCAAACTCATCTTCCGTTGCGGAATGTTCGTCGATGACCATCGTTTCCGTATTTGCGATCGCCTTCTCTATTAATGGTTGTAAATCAACAAAACTTTCATAATGAACCACTTTTTCTTTTTTTGGTTTTGTTTTTGGCGATCTTGGCGTAAAAATGGTACAACAATCTTCATATGGAAGAATCGAAATATCGTGTGTGTCAATTTTTTTAGCAATGTCGATAATTTCTATTTTATCCATCGATACAAGCGGCCGCAAAATCGGCGTTGTGGTGACATCATTAATGACAAACATGCTTTCTAGAGTTTGGCTGGCAACTTGTCCAAGGCTTTCCCCTGTCACAATCGCAAGTGCTCGATGCCGCTGACGCAATGCATCAGTAATTTTTAGCATTGCTCTTCTTGTTGAAATAAGCGAGTATTCGTTTGGCACTTGTGTATAAATGGCTTGCTGCACTTCTGTAAAAGGAACAATGTGAAGTTTTATTTTTCCTCCGTACGTGGTTAATTTTTTCACTAAATCAATCACTTTTTGTTTTGCCCGATCGCTTGTAAACGGCGGACTAAAAAAGTGAACCGCTTCTATTTCCAATCCGCGCTTCATTGCCAAATATCCGGCAACTGGGCTATCGATTCCACCGGAAAGCATGAGCATTGCTTTGCCGCTCGATCCCACCGGCAAGCCTCCGGGACCTGGAATATCGTGACACGTGATATATGTGCCTTCTTGGCGAACTTCCACGCGGACATCGATATCAGGATCATGTACATTTACCGTTAACCCGTCTGTATTGCGCAAAATATGAGCGCCAATTTCATAATTTAACTCGCTGCTTCCATACGGAAATTGCTTGTCCACTCTTCGAGCGCTTATTTTAAACGTTTTTCCTTGATGAGGAAGCTGCTTAACAGCTGCCAATGCTGTTTCTTTTATTTCGTTCAATTCATTATGACATTTCATTGCTAAACTAAATGAATGAATGCCAAATACATTTTTTAATTTGTCAATAATCGGTTCATGCGGTTCTCCGTTTAGTAAAATGTACATGCGATCACGCATATATTCGATTTTAATATTCGGAAACGCATGAAGTTTTTTAGCGACATTATCTTTTAAACGGCGAACAAACAAGTTTCGATTTCGACCTTTTGTCGTCATTTCTCCATAGCGAATTAAAATACGGTCATATTTCATAGCAATTACCTCGTTACCTCTCTTAATTTTTCGATTGCCTTTTTCATCACGGCGATAGCAATCGGAATTTCTTCGAGCGTATTTTCAAAGGAAAGGCTAATGCGAATGCCGCTTTCCGCCCGTTTGTCCCCCATTCCCATCGCCAATAATGTTTTACTTGGCGCCTTCTTTTTCGAAGAACACGCCGATGTAGTGGAAACAAAAATATCGTTTTTTTCCAATTCATGAACAAACACTTCCGGTTTAATGCCATCTAAAGAAAAGTTAATAATATGCGGGGCGGAATGCTCTAATGGCGTATTTATTTGAATAAAGGGAATCTCTTTTAATTCATTGAGCCAAGCTTGCTTGACTTCAAGTAAATAATCGATTTGTTTGTCGTATTTTTCTAACGACATCCGCAACGCTTTTGCCATTGCTACAATTGCCGGAACATTTTCGGTCCCAGAACGGAGCTGCATTTCCTGCCCTCCGCCCGCTAACAACGGCGAAAGCTGAATTCCTTGGCGAACGTATAAAATTCCCGCACCACGCAGCCCATGAAACTTATGAGCCGACATTGTACATAAATCAATATGCGCTTTTTTCATATCAAGCGGTACTTTACTGATTCCTTGCACTCGGTCGACATGGAAAATCGTTTTCGGATAGCTCGAAAGCAGCTCACCAATCTCTTCTACAGGTTGAATAGCGCCAACTTCATTATTGACATGCATAATCGAAACGAGAATCGTATCATCGCGCAGCGCTTTTTTTACTTGCTCAACTGTAACGACACCATTTTCATTCACCGGTAAATATGTCACTTCAAATCCTAATTGTTCCAATTGATGGCAAGCCTCTGATACAGATGGATGCTCAATCGCCGTCGTGATAATATGATTGCCGCGATGGCGATATTGAAAGGCAACTCCTTTTATGGCAAAATTATTTGCTTCCGTTCCTCCAGATGTAAAAATAATTTCGCTCGGTTTGACTTGCAATGACGCGGCAATTTGTTCACGAGCTTGCGTTAATAGCCGCTCCGCTTTCATTCCTAATTCGTGAAGAGAGGACGGATTTCCGAAATACTTTGTAGCCACAGTGACAAACGAATCCACCACTTCAGGAAACGGTTTTGTTGTTGCGCTGTTATCTAAATAAATCATCACGTCCATCCTCCGATTATCGTTAACAAATTGTACACTAGTAAGTAATTATAATAAAGAAAGCCGTTAAACATCAACCGAAACATATTATACTTACATTATTCGCAAAAAAACCGATAAATATCTCTATCTATCCATTGATATTTATCGGTCTTGCGAATCGTTTATTCTTCCTTGGAACGTTCATCACGAAAAATTTGTTGAATGCGTTGAAGCGCACCAGGCTCCACTTTTTCTAAAGCAGCTACCGCTTGCTCCAGCGCCTGTTCATAATCGTAATGGCGAAATAGAAATTCGGCTTCTTCCAATCCTTCTTTTACGCTAGGATAGCGACGGCGGTAGCGGTTCCCATATTGAATCACTTTTTCGACAAGAGATGCTTGCTCAATCATTTCCACCGTCCGTTCATATACGCGCTGAACCATGTTTCCGGATTCCTCCAACGCTTGATGGACAGCAGACATATTAAGCGGTTTTTCCTCCAAACGCACCGCGACTTTCATCAAACTATCTTTTGCTTCCGACAATTGCAATTCGTAAGATTTTGGAAGCCCTGGCAACCGGCTTTTTTGCACAAGCCGCATTGCTTCCGACAGCTTTTTCTTCATCTCATCTAGTTTTTCGCGGGCAACTAGCTCGTCTTTTCGCAATGTTTGCAACATCTTGCGAAACTCCTCATGCTCTTCTTTCATCATTTCTATTTGCGCCAACAGCTGCTCTAATTCTTCTTTTAAAAGCGAATGAGCGGTTTTCGCTTCTAAAATGCGGGCTTGAATGATTTCAAAACGCTTCATTAACTGATGGATTTGTTTTTCAATGCTGCGATATTTTTCAAGATCTTTTGTCGATAACCGATAGCTTTGCTGTACAAACAATGTTTCTTCACTTGTTTCTTTCGCTTCTTCGTTGAGCTCGTTCAACATTTCTTCAATACGAGACATTTCTGTTTTTATGTAGTGATGGGAAATTACTTCTTTTTCCAATAAATCGTATAATGTATCAATCTCTTCTTTTATTTCAGTAATCCCTTGTTTTGCTTCTTCTATTTGCAAATCGCCAATCATTTGCATACACTGTTCAATTTTTTCCCGCTTTTGCACTATTTCCCGATCTATTTGTAAATGATCAAGGATATAGCCTTCCTGCTTCATTTCTTTATATCCATCGTAAAGCTCTTCCAGCTGGGCTGGAATCGTTGTTTGACACTCTGTTAATAATTCTGGAATATCGCTCATCATCTCTGTAACTTTGTTTAGTTCCCCTTTTGATGAAAGAACGATTTCCCGCGCAGCCAAGTAGTTTCCTGATGCTGTTAATTCCTCAAACTGTTTAAATTTTGATTCGATCTCTTCTAATTTTTCATCTAGCTTTGCCGCTGCAACTCCGAACGTATACCGATAAGCCAACAACGTTTTTTTCGCTTCACGATACATTGTTCTTAACTCTTCTATTTCAGTACGGTTTTGCTCCTCACTGCCGATCAATTCATGCACTTCATCAATAATGAGTTGAACTTCCTCTTCCGCTTGACGCAGCAGCTGATCGATTTCACGCAACACCGCTTTTGCTTTTGCATAACGATATTTATCAAGCAATTCTTCTGTATCAAATAATTTTTCTTCCACGTCAGGCAACTTAACAGCTACGAGATCGTCCCACTTTTGCCGCCACTTCTCAAACAATTGTTCCGTTTCTCCCGTCATATTCAATTGTTTTACTTTCGAAAGCTCATCGGGCACCGGTCGATTCATAATCGAAATTTTCCACGCTTCCAGTCGATCAATTTCGCTATACATTTTTTTTCGGTACACATGATTATATATCATTACTCCGCCAAGAAGGAGTAGAACGATAACTGCGATTTCCATCAAGAAATAGCCCCCTTGCACCCGAGTTAGTCACAAAAGAAAATGAGGTTAACCGAGAAGGCAAATTTGCGTAATGTTTTTTCAATGTTTTTATGATACCATGTTAACGACATTTTTTGACCAAATTTTTTATTTTTTTCACAGAAATCTTCATTTTTCTTATATTAAGGAAGGAGTGAGTCATTTTGCGTGACGGGCACATCCATACCCCGTTTTGTCCGCACGGAAGCGGCGATTCACTAGAACAATACGTTGAACGGGCCATTATGCTTGGCTATAAAGAAATTTCTTTTACAGAGCATGCCCCGCTTCCGGAAGGATTTACCGATCCGACACCATATCAAGATAGCGCAATGCGTCGCGAACAAATCGATCATTATTTCGCATCATTAACCGATTTGAAAGCACGTTATCAAAATGATATTATCATCCACATCGGTCTTGAAGTCGATTTTATTCTCGGTTTCGAAGAAAAAACAGCACGATTTTTAGAAGATGTCGGACCGTTGTTAGATGACGGCATTTTATCTGTACATTTTCTCTATTGCAAAGGACAGTACGTCTGTATCGATTACAGCCCTGAAATGTTCGCCGATATCATAACATTATTCGGCTCGATCGACAATGTGTACAATGCGTATTACGACACAGTTTTGCAATCGATTCGCGCAAATCTTGGCCCATATAAACCGAAACGCATTGGCCATATGACGCTTATCCATAAATTTCAAAAACGCTTCCCTTGTTCTTCACCGATGACGGAGCCGCTGTTACAGATTCTCAATGAAATAAAACTCCGCGATTATGAGCTTGACTATAACGGTGCAGGTGCTAGAAAACCGCTTTGTTTGCAGCCGTATCCGCCAAACTGGGTAATCCGCGAGGCAATGAAGCGAAACATCCGTATTATATATGGTTCAGACGCACATAGCGCAAACGATTTACATCAAGGAACGGACGTTATGCTAAAAGAAGCGTTTTTCGATTGACAAAGTTTCTATAACCACCATAGAATATCCTCATATGGACAAAGGAGGCGGAAAAACATTGTTTCATGCTGTCGCTTATAACGGAACACGGGAAGAAAACTACGAACTTGTCATTCAACAGCTGCGCGCGTTAATTGAAGGAGAATCAAACTTCATCGCCAATTTAGCCAATGCTTCCGCTTTATTAAATCATTTTTTCGAACAAATCAATTGGGTTGGTTTCTACTTAACGGAAAACGATGAGCTTGTGTTAGGGCCGTTTCAAGGACTTCCGGCCTGTGTACGCATTCCGTTTGGCAAAGGTGTATGCGGCACAAAAAACAATCATCGTTCCTGATGTTCATCTGTTTCCTGGCCACATCGCATGTGATGCGGCATCTCAATCGGAAATCGTTGTGCCTATGGTAAAAGACGGAAATGTAATCGGTGTACTAGACATTGATAGTCCGATCAAAAATAGCTTTGATGAAACAGATCAAAAATATTTGGAAAAGTTCGTCGACGTCATTATAGCGACATTATAGGATAGAAAACAATAATCGAGAAGAAAGGAATCCGAATGAACGGATTCCTTTTTACACTTTATATTGACGAACATAATCTTTCACAAAAATACAATTCTTTCCTGTTCTTTTCGCCGCATAAAGCGCCTCATCAGCCCGTTTAAATAAATCTTTCGCTTCTTCGGGACGATTTTTTTTCCAATACGAAATGCCGCATGAAATCGTTACAGGAGGATGTGTTTCCTTTCTTACTTTTTCAGCAAGACGATGCGCAATCGAAATTCCTGAAGCTAATGACACTTTAGGCAAATAAACTGCGAGCTCCTCCCCACCCCAACGAGCGCCAATGTCACTAGCACGAATATTGGCACGAATGATATTGGCAACCTGAACGAGTACATCATCTCCTATTTGATGTCCATATGTATCATTTACTTGTTTAAAATTATCGATATCGACTAAAATAAGCGTTCCAAATTCATCATGAAGCATCGATGTTTTGATTTGTTCATCTAAATAACGTCTTGTATACAATTTCGTCAAATAGTCCGTAACAACGTGCTTTTCAAGCTCTTCTCTTAACATCGCATTCGTAAATGCGAGGGTGGAATGTTGAATCAGTGACTGCAACAGTTTAAACATTTCAAACGTAAAATGGTATGGTTCGCGATGTAAAACAATCGAAACTCCTTTTAGCTCCCCATTTTGAACCATAGGAGCAGCCATTAGAGAGTGATAGACAGGAACGGAAAGAGAAGCATGAATTTTTGCATCTCCAACAAAGACGATATCCTTTTCCGTTTTCATTTTCTTTTCCACAAATTCAATATACTTTTTGGATTTACAGGATTGAAAAAATGGTGTGCTCCCAGGTAATAGCTTTCGTTTCCTCCCTTCAAACCAGAAAAAACCGACTTCATCCGCACAAAACGATTGCTTAATTTGCTTTACCATAAATTCAATGGCATCTTGAAGACGCAAATTTGCATTCAACTGGTGTATCGTTTCATTAATTAGCTGTAAATCCGCAACGAGACGACGGGATTGCTCATACAATTTCGCATTTTCCAACGCGCTTCCCGCCGTATTGGCAAGCAAAGAAATAAAATTGATTTCCCTTTTTGGAAACTCCATAATGTAAGGGGCCATAATTTCAATAACACCGTAAACGCCCTGCGCTCCTTTAATCGGCGCATACAAAACGGAACGACGCAGCGAAATGGAGTCTTCAAACTGAATTCTCCCCGTCAAAAAAGCCTGCATCGCTGCCATATTTTCGCCGCTTTCATCAAAAACAAGCGGTTTGATTGGCAAATGCCCGTGA
This sequence comes from Geobacillus sp. LYN3, assembly GCF_003064505.1. Lineage (NCBI taxonomy): Bacteria > Bacillati > Bacillota > Bacilli > Caryophanales > Anoxybacillaceae > Geobacillus > Geobacillus sp. LYN3. The sequence continues at coordinate 2,800,877 of NZ_QCWL01000001.1, forward strand.
TGCTGATTATCGTGCGACAAAAGCAAATGGTATGTAAAGGACGGATATACTTGCTTAAGAGTGTTAATAATTTCCTCGAGCACATCATCAATCTTCATCGATGAATGAATTTTCGCGGCAAACCGATGAAGCTGTTCATAACGTTTTTCATCGCTAAGCCCTTGGGATATCATCCTGAACTTTCGGAAAAGCGTTGAAAAATCTTGTTTGATTTTTTTTAGCAGCTTTCTGCTTATGAAAAGCTGGCGATCATACACTAGTTGCAACATCCCGATTAACTCCTCGGAAAGGCGAAGGAAAATTTGCGCGGTTATATACTTTTCATCTTCATGAATTTGTATCGTCTGCTGCTCATCATCTACCATTGCTTTTATATTGTCAGGCAGAATTTGATAACAGAAAGGAGAGTGACTTTCTTCTGATTTCGTGATTGCTTCCGGATAAAACGATTTATTTAAAGGATCAAACACAAAAAAAGCAGCTTGCTTTATCATAAGCTCCTGTTTGAGTAGTAACAGCAATTCTGTGATCACATTGGAAAAATTCTCATAATCATCATACGATAAAAACCAATGAAAAAATTTTTGTTTAAAGGCTCCGTACACTTTTTCTTCTTCTAATTTCATCGCCCTTTTCACCTAAACTGATGTTCTCATTCCAGTTAGTTTTAGAATGGAGTATATACAAAACTTTTCAAAAAATTACATCTTTTATTATATCATATTATCTCGAAATAAGGAAAATAAAAATATTGACTTTGCCCTATAAAAGTCATATAATAGCCTTTGTGTAAAATATAGCAGCCTTAGTGCTCACCTTTATGGTTCCATTTTGTTCCTCGATAACGAGGTGTATCGTGTAACTCTTAGCTGCTAGAGCGAGGATACATGAAAACAAAATGGCCATAATTGTTGACGCACGCCTGCTTTTATTTTACCCGAAATAAAAGCAAAAGGAGGAGCATTGAATGGCTCGTTATACAGGTCCAACGTGGAAAATTTCTCGCCGCCTAGGAATCTCCTTAAGCGGTACAGGTAAAGAGTTGCAAAAACGTCCTTACCCACCAGGTCAACATGGTCCAAGTCAACGCAGAAAACTTTCGGAATATGGTCTGCAATTGCAAGAAAAACAAAAACTTCGCCATATGTACGGCGTAAACGAACGTCAATTCCGCAAAACGTTTGAAGAAGCTGGCAAAATGCCTGGTAAACACGGGGAAAACTTTATGATTCTTTTAGAATCACGTTTAGACAACCTTGTTTACCGTTTAGGCTTTGCGCGTACTCGCCGCCAAGCTCGTCAGCTTGTAACGCACGGCCATATTTTAGTTGACGGAAACCGTGTAAACATTCCATCTTACCGTGTGAAACCTGGCCAAACGATTTCTGTCCGCGAAAAATCTCGCAACCTTCAAGTCATTAAAGAAGCATTAGAATTGAACAACTTCGTACCAGATTATTTAACATTGGATGCTGAAAAACTTGAAGGCACGTATACTCGTTTACCTGAACGTTCCGAATTGCCAGCGGAAATTAACGAAGCATTAATCGTTGAGTTCTACTCTCGTTAATGCGCCGCATCCCTTCAGATATGGTTCTGGAGGGATTTTTTTCTTGTGATCATCTACCAATAAAAAACCCGGTCTTCCCGGGTTTTTTATTGGTAGCGAATTAAATAATATTTTTTCTTTCCGCGGCGAATGATGGTAAAACGTCCTTCGATGCGGTTTTCTTTTGTAATCACTGCATTGACATCTTGTATGCGCTCGCCATTGATGTAAATCGCTCCGTTTGTAATATCTTCCCTCGCCTGCCGTTTCGATGGCACAATCTTCGCCATGACAAGGAGTTCCACTAACGGAACTTCCTCTCCCTTATATTCAAAAGAAGGAACGTCTTTAAACCCTTGTTCAATTTCCTCGGCTGTTAATTGTGACACACTTCCACTAAAGAGCGCCTCCGAAATGCGAATCGCTTGCTTCAAGGCTTCTTCTCCATGGACAAGTTTCGTCATTTCTTCGGCTAACGCTTTTTGCGCCGCACGCTGTTCCGGAGCTTTCTGCAATTGTTTTTCTAGCTCTTCAATTTCTTCTTTCGATAAGAACGTAAAGTATTTTAAATATTTAATGACATCACGGTCGTCTGTGTTAATCCAAAATTGGTAAAACTCATATGGAGACGTTTTTTCCCGATCAAGCCAAATGGCTCCGCTCTCTGTTTTCCCGAATTTTGTTCCATCTGCTTTGGTAACAAGCGGAACGGTTAATCCAAACGCTTTTGCATCTCCTTCCGTTTTTCGGATTAACTCTAATCCTGCTGTGATATTTCCCCATTGGTCACTGCCGCCAATTTGCAAACGACATTGTTCGTTTTGATAAAGTTTTAAGAAGTCCAATGATTGTAAAATCATATAGCTAAACTCCGTAAACGAAATGCCTGTCTCGATGCGCGATTGCACCGATTCTTTCGCCAGCATGTAGTTTAGCCCGAAGTTTTTTCCAACATCGCGCAAAAAAGTAATCACATCAAGCGAACCAATCCAATCATAGTTGTTGGCGATTTTCGCCGGATTTTCTTTCGCGTCAAAATCTAAAAATCTTGACAATTGCTCTTTAATGCGTTCACTCCATTGTTGCACCGTTTCTTTTGCATTTAATGTACGCTCGCTTTTTTTTCCGCTTGGGTCTCCGATTAGCCCGGTCGCACCGCCAACAAGCGCAATTGGACGATGGCCAGCTAGCTGAAATCGGCGCAGCGTTAAAATCGGCAATAAATGTCCGATGTGCAAACTGTCCGCCGTAGGGTCAAATCCGGAATATAACGTCACTTTTTCCTCATTTAGTAATTTCTGAAGCCCTTCCTTATCCGTGACTTGGTTAATTAATCCGCGCCATTCCAACTCTTGCAACAAGTCCATTTGATCCACCCCTTTTTTATTTTTGGTATTGTCAAAAGTTTATCCTCCACACTCACGGTTTTCTCCTGAGTTTCAACCGTTGGAAGAAAAAAAGCT
>NZ_QCWL01000001.1:2803988-2808224 GCF_003064505.1 Geobacillus sp. LYN3
TGCTTGCACCTCAAGGGAGAAGGTTATTTGGCGCAAGAGAGCTAGGCACCGGAGCTAGACAACGGAAAAGCGTAGGCCGCCTACGCAAAACGGCTTCTTCCAAACAGACGGTTATCTAGTTTTGAGGGAATGAACATATATAAAATATATAAGTTGCAATTTTGTTTTCAATGGCATTGTTCGCTCTTCTTGTCACCGTTCCGGCTTGTCAAGGGATAAAGACTGGAGATTGGAAATTCTTTATTACAACCTATATAGAAGTAATTTAGTGATAAAACGCCGTTTTGCTAAGATAGGAATCATGAATTTTAAGTTTCGTCTTTCGCTTCATAAAGTAATGTGCGCTCGTAGCTCAACTGGATAGAGCGTCTGACTACGGATCAGAAGGTTAGGGGTTCGAGTCCTCTCGAGCGCGCCATTTCGGGAAGTAGCTCAGCTTGGTAGAGCACATGGTTTGGGACCATGGGGTCGCAGGTTCGAATCCTGTCTTCCCGACCATGAGAAGAGTTTACATACATATACATAACTTTTATACATAAGTATATTAAAGAGTAAATACAAAAACTCTTGGCTTTAGTCATGTAGAGTTTTAAATTCCATTAGAACGGTAAGTTAAGTATTTAGTTGGGATAGGTAGGGAAGTGGATAGACTTCGAAGAGTGTAAATCCGCTCCCTTTAGATTGGCGGTTCGAATGATATGATATAGGGGCATAGTTTAATGGTAGAACAGAGGTCTCCAAAACCTCCGGTGTGGGTTCGATTCCTACTGCCCCTGTATAAATCTTAAAATGAAGTTTAGCAAGCGATGAAATGATGATACATTGGGCTATAGCCAAGTGGTAAGGCAACGGACTTTGACTCCGTGATGCGCTGGTTCGAATCCAGCTAGCCCAGCCAATTGCGGAAGTAGTTCAGTGGTAGAACACCACCTTGCCAAGGTGGGGGTCGCGGGTTCGAGTCCCGTCTTCCGCTTTTCTTGGCGGCATAGCCAAGTGGTAAGGCAGAGGTCTGCAAAACCTTCATCCCCGGTTCGAATCCGGGTGCCGCCTTCGTGTTTCAACCGTGCGGGTGTAGTTTAGTGGCAAAACCTCAGCTTCCCAAGCTGATGTCGTGGGTTCGATTCCCATCACCCGCTTTTTTTTTCTTACTTCTAGTTGTCGCAATATCATTAAAAACTGTTAGAACATTGCCTCGATGCATCTGGCTTCCCTTGAGCCAGCTCGTAGAGGAAGAGGCAGCGAAGCTAAAGAGGTATAACACCATGTCCCAGTAGCTCAGCTGGATAGAGCAACGAGCGATGCATCATTGAATTCGCTGCGAGTTGTCTCGACGCATCCCGCTTCCTTGAGTTAGCTAGTAGAGGAAGAGACAGCCAGCTAAAAATATAAGTATAATAACACTATGTCCCAGTAGCTCAGCCGGATAGAGCAGCGGCCTTCTAAGCCGTCGGTCGGGAGTTCGAATCTCTCCTGGGACGCTATGCAAAAAGCCAGCCGTTAAGGCTGGCTTTTTGTTGTAATTGCAAGCGATAAAGTGATAAGAAGACAACCCGGATAGTGGGGGCAATGAAAAAGCGGTCAATAGCCGCTTCTTTTTTTATCTTTTTTTTACCAAGAAGCCCCCACTTCTAAGCGAAGCATAGGCAATGAAATGATGATGTAATGCCGGATGAGCGCACCGCTTACTTTGGAGACAATGGTGAATATACAGCGCTGTTTATGTATGTGGCTGATAAACCGCGTGATTTGTCAGCCGACACCTTATATGCGGCGAAATTTACGCAAACAAGCGTAGAAAACGGCGGGACCGGCAAGTTAGAATGGATTAAACTTGGATATGCTGCGGATAAAGAAATTAAACGCATGATTGATAAAGGCATTAAATTTTTCATAGAAGCGAATATTAGGGGTAAACAATTAGTTCACGTAACAGTTCTAGGAAAGAAAGCTCCACTAATCCTTCCAGTGAAAGAAGTACTTTGATCATGTCGATGACGCCTGCAGATAACCTAACTCCAAACGGGTTGTATCTCAAATAAGCGTCCATCGAATATTTATCCAATTCTTTTGTGAGCTGACAAAAAGATGGCTTACTGTCATCTTATTCAGCAGGAAAGTGCAGTTATGCAAAAAAAGGAGCAGCATACATCCTGCTCCTTTTAGTTCTGGTGCAAGAAATCTATAAAATCAGGACATACTGATACTACTAAAATAGTATTGATGATGGAAAACCAGCTGTCAGTATTCTCAGGAGGATTATGCAGCTTTTTACATTTCAATCCAATTAATAACATAATTTAGCTGAAATTTTACACCATGATAAAAATCTGTATTGTAAATGAAAACAATTTGAAACTTTATTGCAAAAGTAAGTTTGCTAGAATATCTAAGGATAGAAACAGGAAAGTTTTAATAACTATATAATACGGTATGTAAAATATATAGGTCGGGGGGTAAACATGACGTTAGAGAATCAACTGATCAAAAAAACATTTTATGAAACATTGATGGAAGCGAATGAGAAAAATCCTGTCCGTGTGCTCGGAGAAGCTTTTCTTGCCGGGCATAAAGATCAGACAGCTGACATCTCCACCATCCGTTTTGCCCAGGGAGAAGTATATTTTCATCACAAAGATTATGAAGCAGCTATTTTCAAATGGGAAAACGTTCATAATGATTTAGAACCGTGGGCGAAGAAAAATATAGCGGATTGTTACCATGAAATCGGGCAATTATCAACAGCTGAAGAGATTTATAAATCCATTAATACGGAAAGCAGTGTCTTGCAATCCGAAGTTGCACTGCAATTATTTTCGCTTTATATAGACCAAGGCAAGCTTGAAAAAGCTGACCAAGTGATTAAAAAAGCGGTATCCTTTAATCCGGACTACCCGAATGTGACTGACATTGCTCGCGCCTTTTTTGAAAAACATAAGGATTGGAAGAGCGCAATTGAACTGGCAGTAAATGAAGCAGTCCGAACAGAATCAGATCATTGGTTTGATATTTTAAAAACATACGCAGAGCAAGGACTAACCAAAATCTTTGAACCGCATTATTTTTCCAAATGCTTAGCCGTGCTATACAGGGTGGATCAGACAAGATTTGAGCAGATCGTTCAGGCATTATGGAATAGCTATAAAAACGAGCGTTCCTATTTTTCATGGCTGAAGGAATTTAACCATCTTTTCTTAAATCTCGATGCAAGCCGGGAACAGTATTGGAAAGAGCTGTCAGCGCTTTATCAGGAAACTTATTTTGAATTGATCGATGGAAAGTATTTAATTAAAGAACTGGATGAGATTATTCCGAACATCTTAACGAACTGGCTCAAAATAGCCGATGATTCTCATGCTTTATTTGCTTCTGCAGCGGTACTGGCATGGAGCGAGAAATTTCCATCCAGCATTAGTCCAGAAGTAGTCAATGCTGCCGAAAATCTTATTTTCCATTCCCGCAATGGGACAGGTATTGTCAAAAGTTTATCCTCCACACTCACGGTTTTCTCCTGAGTTTCAACCGTTGGAAGAAAAAAAGCTTGCCACCCCCGTTGTTTTCGGCCATCATTGAGGTAACCACACACTCAACAGCCCAAACAAAGAAGGAGTGACAAGCTTTGTTACCTCAATTATTAGCCTATTTGCTTCAAATCATCAAGACCCAATATCAAATCATTGTGTATCTCATGGGTGTGATCGTGGGAAAATCCCTGAATCGTAAGGACTTGGACGAACCTGTCCAAAAGCCGTACCGAAAACTTCAGGTCGATGACCTTCCGATCATCGATGTGCCGGAAACCCTTGATTACCGGAAGTTGTTGGCGGACTACGAAGCCCAGCACGGACGTCCTTTGCGGCCCATCCAGCGCCGCGCGAAGGCGAAACACCGTGTTCCGGATTCGNTGTTCCGGATTCGTTGACCTGCCCTCGCTGCCAGGCTCCCTCTTCTTACCTGTACGCCAATAACGGCGGAAACGGGCAATACCAATGCAAAGTGTGCCAGTGCCGGTTCAACCACCGGAACCGGTTCACCAAGCAAGCGGTCTTTCGCTGCCCGCACTGCAAAAAGACGCTGGAAAAGATCAAGGAACGCAAAGAATACCACATCTATAAGTGCAAGAACAACGATTGCCCGTTTTACCAGGCCAACCTTCGCCGGATGACCAAGAAGGAGCGCCAACAGTTTCAACAGGATCCTCAAGCCTTCAAGGTGCGGTATTTGTTTCGAGAGTTCTTG
>NZ_QCWL01000001.1:2808272-2809052 GCF_003064505.1 Geobacillus sp. LYN3
TTGGGGCTCGTGTTGACGTACTACGTCAACTTTGGGATGTCCTCGAGGGAGACCGCCGCCGCCATGAAGGACATCCATGGCGTCTCGATCTCCCATCAGACGGTGCTCAACTACGCCAACAGCGTCGCGCTTTGGATCAAGCCCTTTGTCGACCGGTTCCCGTATGAGCTGTCCGGTTCGTTTTGCGGGGACGAGACGTATATTCGCGTCAAAGGGCGCTGGCATTACCTGTTCTTTATGTTTGATGCCGTCAAAAAGATCGTGCTGTCGTATCGCGTCTCGCCCAAGCGGGACACGCTCTCGGCCATCCAGGCCATCGATGATGTCCTGCGAAAGCTGCCGTCCCTCCCAGACGACTTGTCGTTTGTCGTGGATGGCAACCCGATTTACCGGCTGGCGCAACACTTCTTCGCCCAGCACGGGATTTCGTTTGACGTCCGCCAGGTGATCGGCCTAACCAACGAAGATCCGGTCTCGGAAGAGTTTCGCCCTCTCAAACAGATCATCGAGCGATTCAACCGGACCTTTAAAGGCAACTACCGCCCGACCCATGGGTTTGGTGCGGAAGAAGGCTCGGTGTCCTTTGTGACGCTGTTTGTGGCGTATTTCAACTTCCTGCGCCCGCATAGCGCACTCGAAGGCCGGGTCCCGGTCGTCATCCCGGAACTGGCGGATCTTCCGCATATGCCGGCCCGGTGGACGAAGCTCATCGCCATGGCACAAGCGTTTCTCCAACAAGAGGCGGCCTGACTTTTTTGTCCGCCGGAGCCCGTTGAACAG
>NZ_QCWL01000001.1:2809107-2818073 GCF_003064505.1 Geobacillus sp. LYN3
TTCGGCGAAGCGAACCCTTGACCAACCGAACACCGCCAAAGGTAAAATTCGGTCATGGCAAGGGCGGCTTTCCTATTGCCTTCTTTTTGTCCCCGTCGCCCTTGACGACTCTTTCCCACCTTTGGCGGGTGTTGGTCAAGGGCGAATCCGGCCCTCCGCATGCCCCACGATGCTCAATGGGATGATCTGTGTGGAGTTTTCATAGAACTTTTGACGCTACCTTATTTTTTCATAAAAAAATCGCCCCTTAAACGGAAGGGACGATTGACATCGCGGTACCACCCTACTTAGAAAGCATAGCGCTTTCTCACTTCATTTCGATAACGGCAAATGCCGTCTTTTGCTACTTGGACAATCCGTTCGCAAAAGCTGCTCGAGGAGGTAATTCGTGTTTATCTATGTGCTAGTTCACACCAACCACTAGCTCTCTGAAACAGGGAGATAAACACTACTCGTTCCTGTCATCGCTTTTATGTATATCGTTTTTGATATACATGTTTTTATCATACTCTCATAAATTTGTCAAACCGAATCAGATCGCATTTATAATGAAAGAAAAATGACAAAAAGCCGCAATATTCAACAAAAAATATGATATACTGTGTTTACATTTATTTGTTGTTTATATAGGGGGAATGCCCATGGAACATATAAAACAAACGTTTTCCCTAAAGAAAGCATGGCGCTATTTTCTCATTACATATGAAGTATGTTGGAATCTTTTTCTTATTTTTCTTATTTTCGCACTATGCGCCATTTGCTTTGCGGTCGGTCTTGGCGCCGGATATTTTGCTTTTTTAGTAAAAGATATGCCGCTTCCTTCGTATCAAGAAATGAAAACAGATATTTACAACTATGAGGAAACAACGCATATTTACTTCGCCAATAACGTTTATCTTGGAAATTTCCGCACGGATTTAGAGAGAGAAGAAGTAAAATTGAAAGATGTTTCCCCTTACGTCATAAAAGCACTGATCGCAACAGAAGACGAATATTTTTACGAACATCACGGTATTGTTCCAAAAGCAATTATCCGGGCGCTTTTTCAAGAAGCTACCAACTCTGCAATGCAAACAGGCGGAAGCACGCTAACGCAACAGCTTGTGAAAAATCAAATATTAACCAATGAAGCGTCGTTTGAACGGAAAGCGAAAGAAATATTGCTTGCGCTTCGCCTCGAAAAATTTTTTAGCAAAAATGAAATTTTAGAGGCATATTTAAATGTCGTTCCATTCGGCAGAAACTCATCCGGGCGCAACATTGCCGGCATCCAAGCAGCGGCCCAAGGCGTTTTTGGAGTAAATGCGAAAGATTTAAATCTAGCCCAAGCAGCATTTTTAGCCGGCCTTCCGCAAAGCCCTTTCGTTTATACGCCATTTACAAGCGATGGAAAAGTGAAAAAAGATTTATCCCCAGCATTGCATCGCATGAAAACGGTGTTAACACGCATGAAACAGGAAGGCTATATTTCCGAAAAGCAATATAGAGAAGCGCTGCAATATGATATCGCCAAACATTTTGCGCCACCGAAGCCATCACCGTTTGAGAAATATCCGTGGCTCACGATGGAAATTGAAAAGCGTGCGAAAGAAGCGCTAGCGGAAGTTTTAGCCAAAAAAGATGGGTATGAGAAACAGCAGTTATGGCAAGACGCATCTCTTTATAAACGCTATTTAGCAAAAGCAGAAAAACAGCTTCGCCAAAACGGGTATAACATTTACACAACGATTGACAAAAATATTTACGATCGCATGCAAAAAGTAGTTGCAAATTATCAATATTACGGCGACGACATTATTCAATACGTAAAAGATCAACAGACGGGCAAAACGGTTGCAAAGCGGGAACCTGTCGAAGTCGGTGCAATCCTTATTGAAAATAAGACAGGGAGAATTATTAGCTTTGTCGGCGGCAGAGATTACGGGCGAGAGCAGCTCAATCACGCCACACAAGCATATCGATCAAACGGTTCGACAATGAAACCGCTGCTCGTATATGCGCCAGCAATGGAAATGGGCATTATTCAGCCCGGTTCCATCATCCCAGACACAGAATTACACATCAAGACAGGTAAAGGTTATTACACTCCAAAAAATGCGGACCGAAAAACACACGGTTTAGTCACCGCTCGACGCGCCTTGCAGTATTCTTATAACATTCCTGCGATTCGAACATATATGAAGATCATGAATCAACATCCAGTACAATATTTGCACAAAATGGGCATTACCAGTGTGGCAAAAACAGAAGAAAACCACGTTGCCTTGGCGATCGGAGGAACGAATAAAGGAGTGACAGTAGAAGAAAATGTCAACGCCTATGCCACATTTGCGAATTACGGAACATTTATCGATGCGTATTTAATTGAAAAAATTGTATCGAAAGATGGACAAGTCATTTACGAACATCAAAGCAAACCTGTTCCTGTCTTTTCTCCGCAGACATCCTATTTAATGATTGATATGATGAGAGACGTTATTCGCCGAGGCACAGCGTCCTCTCTTCCGTATTATTTAAAATTCCAAGCGGATTGGGCTGGGAAAACGGGAACAGGACAAAATAATAAAGACTCCTGGTTTGTTGCAACAAATCCGAACGTTACATTTGGCGTTTGGATGGGATATGATACTCCGGCACCGCTGCAGCTAAAATATAAAGGGTTATCCTATAGCAAACGAACCCAGCTATTATGGGCACAACTAATGAATGCGGCTTATGATGTAAAGCCGCAGCTAATCGCTCCAAAAACGCGATTCAATATGCCAGGCGGCATCGTCCGTCGTGCATATTGTACAGTTTCAGGGTTCGTTCCATCTGATTTATGCGAAAAAGCTGGATTAGTCAACTATGATTTATATAATACAAAATTCACCCCAAAGCAAAGTAAGGACCAATATTTAATCGAAGGACGCTTTGTTGAAGTCAACGGCAAACGGTACATCGCGCTTAATACAACGCCGAGCGAGTTTGTTTCAAGCGGGGTCATACTTAATAAAAAATTGCTCAAAGAACTAGGAATCTACCATATAAACTCCGCCGAGTGGAACGGAACATTATTGGTTAGCGAAATGAAAGAAAACGGAAAACGTCCAGACCCGCCTACCGTCCAACTAACCAATGAAACAATAACTTGGAAGCCGCACCACGAAAACGACGTCATTGGCTATCGTGTATATTGTGCGGAACAAAAAGGAGCGCCGTTTCGTGTTGTCTCTATCGTTAAAGCTGGAAAATCTTTAACATTTTCTAATCTACAGCCAAAAGCAACATATTATGTGACAGCAGTAGATATAAGCGGCAATGAATCCCCGCCATCGAACATCATTTCTGAACAAAATGCCGCTGTACCAAATCAAGGAAAAAAGAAAACATCAGATAGCCCTTCGAAGAACCATTAAAAAAAAGCTGATCATATCGATCAGCTTTTTTCTTAGTCTTCCATTGTCGATAAATCCCCTGTCGGCAAGTTGAGTTCCCAAGCTTTTAAGACGCGACGCATAATCTTTCCGCTTCGCGTTTTTGGCAGTTTGTCGCGGAATTCAATTTCCCGCGGCGCTGCGTGTGCCGCCAATCCTTTTTTGACAAACTGGCGAATGTCTTCTTTCAATTCCTCTGATGGTTCATATCCTTCCCGAAGCGAAATAAACGCTTTAATAATTTCCCCGCGCACCGGATCTGGCTTACCGATAACCCCGGCTTCCGCCACCGCTGGATGTTCCACTAGCTTGCTTTCTACTTCAAATGGACCAACACGTTCCCCAGATGTATTAATCACATCATCGACACGACCTTGAAACCAGAAATATCCGTCTTCATCCATATAGGCGGAATCGCCGGAAACGTACCAATCGCCGATGAAGTACGATTCATATTTTTGTGGGTTATTCCAAATCGTTTTCATCATCGACGGCCATCCTTTTTTAATCGCTAAGTTGCCCATACGATATGGCGGCAGCTCATTTCCTTGATCATCAACAATGGCTGCTTTTACACCAGGAATCGGTTTCCCCATCGACCCCGGCTTAATTTCCATGCAAGGATAGTTACAAATAAGATGAGCGCCTGTTTCTGTCATCCACCATGTATCATGAATGCGTCGCCCGAATACTTTCATCCCCCAGCGAATGACTTCTGGATTCAATGGTTCTCCAACACTGAGAATATGGCGAAGTGAGCTTAAATCGTATTTTTTGACAATTTCATCGCCGGCCCCCATCAACATGCGAAATGCCGTTGGCGCACTATACCACACGGTTACGCCGAAATCTTGAATCGCTTGATACCATGCATCCGGGCTAAAACGTCCTCCAATAATGACGCTTGAAGCGCCGCACAACCAAGGGCCGAAAATGCCGTATGATGTTCCCGTTACCCAACCAGGGTCAGCTGTACACCAATAAATATCATCTTCTTTTAAATCAAGCACCCATTTTGCTGTTTGATAATGTTGAATCATTGCATTGTGAACGTGCAAAACCCCTTTTGGTTTGCCGGTAGAACCAGATGTATAATGCAAAATAAGTCCATCTTGGCGGTCTACCCATTCAATGTCAAAATGTTTGCTCGCTTCGTTCATTCGTTTCTTTAAGTCAATATACGGACCTTCTTCCACAATGTTATCCCCGACAAGAAAAACGTATTTCAGCTCAGGCAGATCATTGACTGGAACCCGCGGCAACAGTTCCGGTGTCGTGATGATTGCCTTCGCTCCACTATCCTCAAGCCGATCGCGCACCGCTCCTTCCATAAACGCTTCAAACAGCGGACCAACAATCGCGCCTGTTTTAATGATTCCTAATACAGAAAAATACAATTCCGGAGAGCGCGGCATAAAAATAAATACGCGGTCTCCTTTTTCAATCTCTGCTACTTGTTTTAGTACATTTGCAACTTTGTTGGACATTTCTTTCATTTCTTTGAATGTATACTTTTCATTTCTCGATGCATCACGGTAATAGAGAGCTACTTTATTTTTTCGAAACGTTTCCGCATGGCGGTCGATCGCTTCATACGCCATATTGACCCGGCCTGTTTCAAACCACGAAAATTCCTTTTCTACTTCTTTCCAATCAAAATTTTTATATGTTTCTTCATAATTTTTTAAATTATAGTCCCCTTGTATGACCGGTAGTACTTCCGTTTTCATTCTCCGACTCCCCCTTATGTAAGTGGTTACAGTCCTATTATAGTATATCTCTTTCGAATTCTCAATTTTTTAAAAATTTCCTTTTTATTTTTTATGAACTTTTTTTGAAACCGGTCTTCCAGTCGTTTTTTCATGTATAATGTTAGCAGAAAGACAAATCTAGGTGGTGCTCTATGGAACATAAAAAAACGTATAATGCGAAAGAACTAAAAACCCCAAAAGGGACATTAATTATTGAGGGCCCAGTATCTGCTGAAAAACTAGCAAGTTACGAATTTCATCACGATTTGACATCATTCCGCCAGCCGCCGCAGCAACATAAAGCACTCATTGAAATCGCAAAGCTGCCAGAAGGAAGAATTATTATCGCCCGTCATAACCAAACCATTGTTGGTTATGTTACGTTTCTTTATCCCGACCCGCTTGAACGTTGGTCACAAGGAAACATGGAAAATTTAATCGAGTTAGGCGCAATTGAAGTCATCCCGGAGTTTCGCGGCTATGGGGTAGGAAAAAATTTATTGATTGTATCGATGATGGATGATGCAATGGAAGATTACATTATTATTACAACAGAATATTACTGGCATTGGGATTTAAAAGGGACGGGGTTAAATGTATGGGAATACCGGAAATTAATGGAGAAAATGATGAACGCCGGCGGGCTTGTTTGGTATGCAACGGATGATCCTGAAATTTGTTCCCATCCGGCTAACTGCTTAATGGTTCGCATCGGCAAACGGGTCGATCAAGAATCTATCCAAAAATTCGATCGCCTTCGCTTTATGAATCGGTACATGTATTAAAAATCTTTCTTGACAACAAAGGGGAGAGGAATCAGTGATTGTCGAACAAATTATGAAAACTCCTGTCGTTACACTCCAGCCGACAAATACGATTGCAGAAGCGATTCAGTTAGTACGACAACTGCGCATTCGCCATATTCCGATTGTTGATGCCGAAAACCATGTTATCGGCATTGTAACAGATCGCGACATCCGTGATGCAAGCCCTTCCATTTTCCGGATTCATGAACATCTCGAAGATTTACAAAAACCGCTCAGCACGATTATGAAAACAGACGTCATCGTCGGACATCCGCTCGATTTTGTGGAAGAAATAGCAGCGCTGTTTTACGAGCATAAAATCAGCTGTTTACCTATCGTCCAAGACGGCAAACTTGTCGGCATCGTGACGGAGACAGATTTATTATATACGCTTATTCAGCTTACGGGGGCACATCAACCTAGTTCACAAATTGAAGTGAAAGTGCCTAATGAAAGCGGCATGTTAAGCAAAGCGGCCGCTATTATCGCCAAAAGACATACGAATATTTCCAGCGTTCTTTTATATCCTGACGAAGACGAAAACTACCAAATTCTTGTCTTCCGCGTGCAGACAATGAATCCGATTGGAATTATTAACGATCTAAAAAATGCTGGCTATACGGTGTTATGGCCAAACTTACCGGGGGTTTCGTCATGAAAAAAGATTGTGTATTTATTTACAGCGAAGATTTCCTTCGGTATAAATTTCATGATGAGCACCCGTTTAACCAACTTCGCGTTAAACTCACATACGATTTATTGCGCGCGATGAATGCATTAGAAGATGAACAAATTGTCACACCAAGAGTCGCAACGGACGAAGAACTTGCCTTAATTCATGATCAATCATATATTGAAGCGGTCAAAGCAGCCGGAAAAGGCCAGTTGCCTGAACAGGTAGCCTTAAACTACGGACTAGGGACAGAAGATACGCCAATTTTCCCAAATATGCACGAGGCAAGCGCTTTGTTGGTAGGAAGCACATTAACTGCAGTCGATTATGTGCTATCCGGAAAAGCAAAGCATGCGTTAAGTTTAGGCGGAGGGCTTCACCACGGCTTTCGCGGCAAAGCATCCGGTTTTTGCGTTTACAATGATAGCGCTGTCGCCATTAAGTATATTCGAGAAAAATACGGACTCCGCGTTCTTTACGTCGATACGGATGCCCATCATGGAGACGGCGTCCAATGGGCATTTTATGATGATCCAAATGTATGTACGTTTTCCATTCATGAAACAGGCCGCTACCTATTTCCCGGAACAGGAGGTGTGAATGAACGCGGACACGGGGCAGGATATGGGTACTCATTTAACATTCCAGTAGATGCGTTTACAGAAGATGAATCATGGCTTGACGCTTATACACAAGCGCTTCGAGAAATTGCGGAATTTTTCCGGCCCGATGTGATTTTCACGCAAAACGGAGCGGACGCTCATTATTACGATCCGCTTACTCATTTGTCCGTAACAATGAAAACATACCGTGAAATCCCGAAACTCGCCCATCAAATCGCTCACGAATATTGTGACGGGCGTTGGATCGCAGTTGGCGGCGGCGGTTACGATATTTGGCGCGTTGTTCCGCGGGCATGGGCGCTTATTTGGCTAGAAATGACAGAACAATCGAATATTTCCGGAAAATTACCGAAGCCATGGCTTGATAAATGGCAATCGCGTTCTCCTGTCCCATTGCCGCAAGAATGGGATGATCCGGAACCACTATATCCACCGATTCCACGAAAAGCGGAAATTACCGAAAAAAATGCTCAAACGGTAGAAAAAGCGTTATATCCAATTCGCAGTCAGCGACAAAAATCAACCGATCAAACTATTTCTAATAAATGATATTTTATCATCTTCATAAAAAACAAAAAGGGGCTTAGCAAAAACGATAGCCCCTTTTCGTTATTTCGTTGAGTCACGATATTCAATACGGTGCGGCAGCACGACGATATGGTTTTCGACGTTTTCCTTATTCATATATTTAGTTAATAAACGCATCGCAACCGCACCGATGTCATACATCGGCTGCACTACCGTCGTTAAACGAGGACGAACCATTGTCGCAAGCCGTGTATTGTCAAAACCGACCACTTCTAATTGATCCGGAATGCGAACGCCATGATCTTGCGCGCTATGGATAATGCCAAGCGCCATTTCATCAGTTCCAGCAAAAACAGCGGTTGGCTTCTCGGCTAATTCAGCGATTTTTTCGTATGCCTCAATGCCGGAATCATAGGAGTTATCTCCTTCAATTACAAGCTCTTCGTCATAGGCTATTCCATGCGTTTCTAAAGCGCGGCGGTAGCCCGCCAATTTCTTTTGATTGATTGGATCATCCGTCGGTCCCGTCACATAGGCGACCCGCTTGTTTCCTTTTTCTACAAGATAAGCAACCGCTTCAAAGGAAGCTTGTTCATAATCAATGTTGACTGATGGAATGGTATTATTTGGTTCAATCGTTGCGGCTAACACGATTGGCACAGGTGATTTCTGAAACTCATTGACATGCTCTTCGGTAATGTTTCCACCCATAAACAAAATGCCGTCCACTTGTTTAGCGAGCATCGTATTGAGCAAATGCAATTCTTTTTCTTTATTTTGGTCAGAGTTGCTTAAAATGATATTATATTTGTACATCGTGGCAATATCTTCAATTCCACGTGCCAATTCCGCGAAAAAGATGCTAGAAATATCAGGAATAATAACCCCAACGGTCGTTGTTTTTTTGCTAGCAAGTCCCCGTGCAACCGCATTTGGCCGGTAGCCTAGACGTTCAATCGCTTCCAACACCTTTTTTCTTGTTGATGGCTTCACATTTGGGTTTCCATTCACGACACGAGACACGGTCGCCATCGACACGTTTGCCTCTCGTGCCACATCGTAAATCGTTACATTCATTGATTTCACTCCTCTTTTTTATAAGGTATTGTCAAAAGTTTATCCTCCACACTCACGGTTTTCCCTTGAGTTTCAACGGTTGGAAGAAAAAA
>NZ_QCWL01000001.1:2818173-2820186 GCF_003064505.1 Geobacillus sp. LYN3
CCCTCCGCATGCCCCACGATGCTCAATGGGATGATCTGTGTGGAGTTTTCATAGAACTTTTGACGCTACCTTTTATAAATAAACATCGATTGTTATTTTCATAACCACAAATATCCGTTTATGCAAAAATATCATACGATACATTATGGCTGAATCGCAACGAATTGGCAACTATTTTGCAAATGTTTTCACAAACAATTCACTAATATTGAGGAAAACTTTCTATGTATATCATACCCAACCTATGAACAATGATAACTTTATGGTCCATTTCCATTCCGTTTCCGATATATTTTGCAACCGAACACAAATTCTCATAAAATAATGCATTCACGAAGATTAGTTCAGGAAATCCGCGCTACATCTTGGAAAGAGAAACGTACATTCCAAAAAACATCACAACCCAAATGGCAGTAAACAGAAAATTCCCCCTTCAGAGAATTGCTGAAGGGGGACGTTGAATTCCATTATGCTTTTACCATTTGCCGCTGGAACGCTCTTATTTCTTCCATAAATTCATTAAATTGAGCAATATCCATTTGTTGTGCCGAATCCGATAATGCAACCGCTGGATCTGGATGTACCTCTGCCATTACTCCATCCGCGCCAATTGCTAACGCTGCTTTCGCACAAGGAATTAATAAGTCACGACGGCCTGTTGAATGAGTAACATCAACCAATACAGGCAAGTGTGTTTCTTTCTTTAAAATTGGCACCGCAGAAATATCCAACGTATTTCTTGTCGCGCGCTCATATGTGCGAATACCGCGTTCACAAAGAATAATTTGACCGTTTCCTTGCGACATAATGTACTCTGCCGCATTAATGAATTCTTCAATCGTTGCCGCTAGCCCGCGTTTTAACAAAATTGGCTTGTTCACTTGGCCTGCCGCTTTTAAAAGCTCAAAGTTTTGCATGTTGCGCGCACCAATTTGAATCACATCAATATAGTCTAGCGCTATTTCAATATCCGCAGGGGTGACAATTTCACTAATCACAGCTAAGTCAAACTCATCGGCAATTCGTTTTAAAATTTTTAATCCTTCCACGCCTAGTCCTTGGAAATCATATGGCGATGTTCTCGGTTTGTACGCACCGCCGCGAAGAAGTTTTAATCCTTGTTTCTTCACCGCTTTTGCAACAGCCGCAACTTGTTCATAACTTTCGACCGCACACGGTCCCATCACAAAATATTGGTTGCCGTCGCCAATTTTTTCGCCTTTTACATCAACAATCGTATTTTCCGGATGCTTCTTGCGCGATACAAGCAATGCTTTACGATGATCATCTTCTTGCAGTTCAAGACCAGCTTTAAAAATTTCTTTAAAAATATGCTGCAATGTCGATGTTTCAAATGGTCCATCGTTGTGCTCAGAAATTAAATCAAGCATTTTCCGTTCACGCACTGGGTCATAACGATATGTTCCTTGCGTTTCCTTGATTTTTCCAATTTCTTGAACAAGTCTCCCTCGTTCATTAATTAATTTTAAAATTTGTAAGTTAATCTCATCCACCTTTGCCCGTAGCTCATCTAATCTCTTATTGCTCATGCTTTCCCATCCTTTCTTTCGTGCAGTTTAGTTCAAAACCATTTTCCACCTTATCCGGATGACTCCAGTCACGGACTTTGTGGTTATTATTTTTTAATTAGTCATTATTATAATGGAAACAGAAGCAGTTGTCATCAAAAAATACTTTATTTATTAAACGCTTTTAAGCAATAAAGTATTTTATAAGAAATTGCATAAGATATTTTATGAGAATTGCATAAAAAGTGTCTGAATCACTCGGAAACAAACGCCAATGGACAATAAAAAAGGACATGCACCATCCTTTCGTAAACGCTTGGAGGTGCATGTCTTTTACAGCTATATGTTAGAAATGGAGTCTTCGGCCAAAGACGCCATTCATGCTTGTATTACTTCTTTTTTAGAGAGTCATATGTCAACTACCCAACGGCTAAAGCCGTGGGCTTGCAACTAGCCTAATTGGCTGCCGCGTTCGGCTGGTTGA
>NZ_QCWL01000001.1:2820286-2864234 GCF_003064505.1 Geobacillus sp. LYN3
TCTATCGAAAATCAAAAAAGAAGGGAGAAACAAAAAAGAAGCCATTCATCCCCCACCTGTAGAGGTGGGGGACTTCTGGCTAATTTATGTTAAAAAATATTGAAATATTTTGTTAATGTCGGTAAATAGGTAGCATTTTTCATCTATTTTCGTGTAAAATGATAGTAAATCACAGCAAGATATAATCTCTCATCTCAGAAGCAGCGATGTTGTGCCATGCGAATTATGCAATGATAGGGAGTGGTTTTTTGAAACCTTCAACACATCGTATGCTAACACGAATTAAATCCGTATACATGTACATTAGTGAGAAAGGAACCGTAACGACACAAGAGCTTGTTGATGAGTTTGGCACCACCCCAAGAACGATTCAGCGTGATTTAAACGTGTTAGCGTATAACGACCTAGTTCGCAGCCCTAGCAAAGGCAAATGGACGACAACCAATAAGAAGGTACGAATATCTTCTTAATGGGTGCGAAGAAGAGAGAGAAAGGTGAGAGGTTATAGCGAGATAAGAATAAGCCTCAACATGCCAAAAAAGAATACGTATTAGTTTGCATATAAAAGGAACCTAAGTGCGGTTCCTTTTTTTTCAGCTTTAATCCCAGAGAAGTCTCTCCTCCTCTAAACGGAGTGAAGGGAGGAAGGTTCATGGGCGAAATTGTTTTAACATCTCCACTTCCTCATCCGTCAATTCTCGATATTCACCAAGATCTAGCGACGGATCAAGCACAAGAGGCCCCATTTGAATCCGTTTTAAGTAAATGACCCGTTTACCTATCGCCCGGAACATTCGCTTCACTTGGTGAAACTTTCCTTCTGTGATCGTTACCTCCACATCCGAACGAAGTCCCGATTTTAAAACCACCAGTTCCGCTGGCTTTGTTTCGTAACCATCATCCAACACCACCCCGTGGCGGAATGCCGCCACATCTTCCTCTGTCACTTCTCCCTCAATAACGGCAAAATACGTTTTCGGCACATGCTTTTTCGGGGAAAGCAGCTGATGAGCTAATTGCCCATCGTTCGTCAACAATAAAAGCCCCTCTGTATCTTTATCCAGACGCCCAACTGGGAATGGCGAAAACACGCGATCTTCCTCTTCTAGCAGGTCAACAACCGTTTCTTCCACCACATCTTCCGTCGCCGAAACGACTCCCGGCGGTTTGTTCATCATTAAATAAATAAATTCTTTATACTCCACTTCTTTTCCCCGCACTGTCACGACCTGCTCCGTCGGGTTGACTTGTGTTTTCGGATCTTTGACCACAACCCCGTCAATTTTGACGACTCCTGATTTCAGCAATTTTTTTACTTCTTTTCTTGTCCCGTACCCCATGTTGGCGAGCATTTTATCAATACGCAATCCCAATGTTTTCACCACCTTTTAAAAAATTTGCTTCAATTAGGCGTTTGTCTAGTCCGCATTCTTCCTATTTCCATACACTATGAAAGAAAAAAGAAGAAAGGAGATTTGCCCATAATGAATTATTATTATCTTCCAGTGACAGATGATTATCATCAACAACCTACTCAACCTTTTGGCCCAGGCTTCCCAGGAGGTTTCGGAAACATTCAACAGCAACTGAATCGGATCGAACGGACGTTACAGCGTCATGAAGATCGTCTCAATCGCCTTAACCGCCGTTTGCAACGCGTCGAGCGCCGACTTGGGCTTCCTTTTGAACAATTTTAATCTTTTAGAAAAGAAGGCGGCTAAGAGACCGCCTTCTTTTCCTTTCTGCGCTGCAAAAACGCAAATCGATTTCCAAACAGCGAGGCAAGCAGCCCAGACCGTTCGCTGAAAAAGAAATACACCCCAGCGCCGATAAGCGCACTAATCGCAACAATCACGATCGATTCCACTCTTCCGCCATGATAATGCAGCATTGATTTCAAAAGCAGCTGCACAATCGCAACAAATCCTGACATAAGCGCCGTTAATATTCCAATAAAAATCGTGCGGCGCATGACAAACTGATATTGGTAGTTGGTGTATTTTTTAATAATCCATAAATTAAATACAACCGAAACAAAATAACCAGACATCGTCGCAAGTATCGCGCCAATCGTCGCCAATTTTGTGATAAGAAACGTATTGAGTAACAGTTTCACAAAAAGTCCCATCGTTAAGCTGACGACCGAAAAACGTTGTTGATTAATGCCTTGCAGCATCGCCGCTGTCACGGAAAACAATGCGAACAAAATGGCGGTTGGCGCATACCAGCGCAACACTTGCTCTCCAAGCGGATCATAGCTATAAAACGCGGCATAAACTGGTTCTGCAAGAAGTGCCATGCCGACAACGGCAGGCAATGTTAAAAACATGACGACTTGAAACGTTTGGTTTAAATATTTTCGCAATGATTTCCGGTCTTTTTCTACATACGCCTTTGTAATCGTTGGAATCAGCGTCAAACTAAACGATGTCGCGAGCGTTACCGGAATAATGACAAGTTTCTGCGCCCATATATTAAAAATAGAATAAGCATGCTCAGAAATTTTCCCAAGTCCTATGTTCGCCATCGCATGGTTAAAGGTAAACTGATCAATTAACTGGTAAAGCGGCATCGCCAGCCCAACAAAAACGAACGGCGCTGCATACAGAAACAATTCTTTGTACATTTCTTTCAAGGAAAGCGTGACTTGTCCACGATCTCTCCCTAATAAATCATCCAGATACTTCTTTCGTTTCCACCAATACCAAATAAGAATAGCGAGCCCACCGAGTGCGCCGACAAATGCAGCAAACGTTGCCACACTGACTGCCGTAACGAGAGAACCTTCAAATACGCGCAACACAACGTAACAACCGATTAACAAAAAGGTGATGCGGACGATTTGTTCAACTACTTGTGATAGCGCTGTCGGCCCCATCGATTCATGGCCTTGGAAAAAACCGCGGATTAAGCTCATGACAGGAACGATAATAAGCGCAAAACTTACCGCGCGAATAACAGTTACGACGTCATCAGTAGAATTGACGTTCGCACGTTCATCAATCACAAACGGAGCAATCCATGGGGCAATGGTATATAAAACAACACAAGAAACGATGCCGGTAACGATCATTAATCGTAATCCCGATCGAAATAGCACATAACCGACACGATACTCTTCTAAAGCGTTATATTTGGACACAAACTTGGAAACCGCCAGTGGCAGTCCTGCTGTAGCAAGGCTGAGAAAAATTTGGTACGGCACATATCCATATCCGTAAAGCGCACCGCCTTCTTCCCCTACAAGATGATAAAAAGGAATGACATAAATTAAACCGAGAATCCGGGAAATCATAACACCAGCTGTCAGAATA
This sequence comes from Geobacillus sp. LYN3, assembly GCF_003064505.1. Lineage (NCBI taxonomy): Bacteria > Bacillati > Bacillota > Bacilli > Caryophanales > Anoxybacillaceae > Geobacillus > Geobacillus sp. LYN3. The sequence continues at coordinate 2,823,601 of NZ_QCWL01000001.1, forward strand.
AACGTCCCGCGCAATAATTTTGAGGTAGACATACCATCCCTTCCCTAATTTGATCACATTGAAAATAATAACTATGTTATTTTATCATATTTTTGGTCAGGTCGAGAAAATTTCCCCCGCTCCATTATAATCTAGAAGGAAAGGATAGTGAAGAAGATGACATATGAAGTTGTTGTTATCGGGGGAGGGCCATCGGGATTAATGGCGGCAATTGGCGCTGCGGAACAGGGCGCAAAAGTGCTTCTTATTGAAAAAGGGAACAAGCTCGGGCGGAAGCTTGCCATTTCCGGCGGTGGGCGATGCAATGTAACAAACCGCCTTCCAGTGGAGGAAATTATTAAACATATTCCAGGAAATGGACGGTTTTTATACAGCGCTTTTTCTGAATTTAATAATGAAGATATTATCCGCTTTTTCGAACGGTTAGGCGTACAGTTAAAAGAAGAGGATCATGGCCGCATGTTTCCGGTGACCGATAACGCGCAATCTGTTGTACAAGCGTTAGTAAACGAATTAAAACGGCTGCATGTAGACATTCGGCTCAACACACCGGTTGCCGATGTCGAATACGAGCATGGAAAAACGATCGGCGTAACGCTAAAAACAGGCGAATTTATTGGCGCAAAAGCAGTTGTTGTCGCCGTTGGCGGCAAATCGGTTCCGCAAACAGGCTCTACCGGCGATGGCTATGCTTGGGCGGAAAAGGCAGGACATACGATCACCGAACTATTTCCAACCGAGGTTCCGATTACATCAAACGAACCGTTTATTCAAGAGCGGACACTGCAAGGATTGTCGTTGCGCGATGTCGCTTTAAGCGTCCTGAAACCAAACGGAAAACCGATCATTACCCATCGAATGGACATGCTGTTTACCCATTTCGGCATTTCCGGTCCCGCCGCTCTTCGCTGCAGCCAATTTGTCGTCAAAGCGTTAAAAAAGTATGGAACGAATTCCGTCATGATGAGCATTGATGCACTTCCCGACCAAAATAAAGAAGAACTGTTTCAGCAGCTTGCTAACGCGTGCAAAGCGGAACCGAAGAAGGCGGTAAAAAATGTCATGAAAGGCTTGCTTCCAGAGCGGTATATATTATTTTTGCTAGAACAATGCAATATCGATCCGCAAACACCGGCTGGAATGCTCTCACACGAAAAAATTCAAACGTTCGTTCATCATTGTAAACAATTTACGTTTCACGTCCACGGCACGTTGCCGTTAGAAAAAGCATTCGTCACCGGCGGAGGTGTTTCCGTCAAAGAAATTCACCCGAAAAAAATGGCTTCGAAATTGATGGAGGGACTTTATTTTTGCGGAGAAATTTTAGATATTCATGGTTATACAGGAGGATATAACATCACAGCAGCCCTTGTCACTGGAAGGCTTGCCGGAGTGAACGCAGCCAACCACGCAATCTCTTTACGGACCTAACGGATGGCGTTAGGTCCGATAAATAACCATTGCTGAAAAGCAATAAATTTGCTCTCCTTCGGATTCCATCATCGCAACATTATATTTCACATCAATCAGCTGCCCTTCTTTTAGTCCTGCCAAAAACGCATTCACCGCGCGTTCTAAATCTTTTTCATGCTCTTCATCAAATAATTTTACTTTATACATTTTTTTATTTCCCTTCCTCCCCCATTATGGTTTCCCCTCATTTACTCATTCCATTTACAAAGAGAAATTCCTTCACTTTCCTAAAAATAGAATATCAGCGAAAGAACTCTCCCTAACCTTTCATACATTCTGCCGCATTAAGATTTGTTATATCGTTATATTTCACGTAAACAATTAAAGAAAAAAGCGTTCAGCTATTTCCAGACCAAATAGCCAAACGCTTTTTTTATATCTTCACAAATAATCAATGACCTTTAATATTTTTTCGGAACGGTATCCCCTTCCCATGCCAGCATCCCATCCACCATATTGCGGACATGGTAGCCTAGCTCCTGCAAATAGAGGCAAACCATTTCGCTGCGCCGGCCGGAACGGCAGACGAAAATATACTCTTCCTCTTTATTGAATTCATCGAGCCGGCTTGGAATTTCCCCCATTTTGATATGTTTGGCGCCAGGGATCATGCCAAGCGCCACTTCCTCATCTTCGCGCACATCGACTAAATTTAGCTTTTCACCGCGTTCGAGTTTTTCTTTTACTTCTGCCGCGGTAATTTCTTTAATTTCTTCCATCCTCGAATCTCCCTTCAATCATTTGCCCCTCGTAAAAAGAGGGGCATTTTTTATTAGTTTGCCACGATATTGATTAATTTTCCTGGTACGGTAATCACTTTACGCACCGTTTTTCCTGCAATATGCTCTTTAATTTTCTCATCTTCCATCGCAAGCTGTTCGAGCTTCTCTTTCGATATATCCGCAGGCACCCGTAATTTAGCTCGCACTTTTCCATTTACTTGAACAACAATTTCAACTTCCTCTTCGACTAATTTTGACTCATCATATGTTGGCCATGGTTCGTACGCGATCGTATTGTTATGACCGAGTTTTTCCCATAACTCTTCCCCGATATGCGGGCAAACTGGCGATAATAGCTTCACAAATCCTTCCATATAGGCTTTTGGCAGTTGCGGCGCTTTATATGCTTCATTAATAAACACCATCAGTTGCGAAATCGCTGTATTAAAGCGAAGCGCTTCATAATCTTCCGTTACTTTTTTTACCGTTTGATGATATACGCGCTCAAGTGTATCTGTTTCTGGGTTGTCAACAATTTTCGGATTCAAATTGCCATTTTCATCGACAAACAAGCGCCAAACGCGGTCTAAGAAACGGCGCGCCCCGTCTAACCCTTTTGTCGACCATGCGATCGATGCTTCAAGCGGCCCCATGAACATTTCATATAAGCGCAGCGTATCGGCGCCATGGCTTTCGATAATATCGTCCGGGTTGACGACATTTCCTCTTGATTTACTCATTTTTTCATTGTTTTCCCCAAGAATCATTCCTTGGTTAAATAGTTTCTGGAACGGCTCTTTTGTCGGTACAACGCCAATATCGTATAAAAATTTATGCCAGAAACGTGCGTACAATAAGTGGAGTACAGCATGTTCCGCCCCGCCGATGTAAACATCAACCGGAAGCCATTTTTTCAATTTTTCCGGATCGGCAAGCTGTTTATCGTTATGCGGATCAATATAGCGCAAATAATACCAGCAGCTTCCTGCCCATTGCGGCATCGTATTCGTTTCACGGCGCCCTTTTTTGCCGGTTTTCGGATCGACGACATTCACCCATTCTTCGATGTTCGCAAGCGGTGATTCTCCTGTACCCGATGGTTTAATTTTATCTGTTTTTGGAAGCTTTAACGGGAGCTCTTCTTCCGGCACCGGTGTCATTGTACCGTCTTCCCAGTGGATGATCGGAATCGGTTCGCCCCAGTAGCGCTGACGGCTGAACAGCCAGTCGCGGAGGCGGTATGTAACTTTCTTTTGCCCTTTTCCATTGGCTTCTAGCCATTCAATCATTTTCTTGATCGCTTCTTCTTTGTTGAGACCGTTTAAGAAATCGGAGTTAATATGTTCTCCGTCGCCCGTATACGCTTCTTTCGCAATATCGCCGCCGGCGACCACTTCTTTGATTGGCAAATTAAATTTTTTCGCAAATTCATAGTCGCGCTCATCGTGTGCTGGCACGGCCATAATCGCGCCCGTACCGTAGCTCATTAACACATAATCAGCAATCCAAATTGGCAGCTTCTCGCCAGTGACCGGATGAATCGCGTATGCACCGGTGAATACTCCTGTTTTTTCTTTCGCCAAATCCGTACGCTCAAGGTCGCTTTTGCTTTTAATTGTATCTAAATATGCCTCTACTGCCGCTTTTTGTTCCGGAGTTGTAATTTTTTCGACAAGAGGATGTTCAGGTGCTAACACGGTATATGTTGCGCCAAATAGCGTATCTGGGCGAGTTGTAAAGACAGTGAACGTTTCATCACGGCCATCGACTTCAAAACGAATTTCTGCACCTTCTGAGCGCCCAATCCAGTTTCGCTGCATTTCTTTAACGCTTTCCGGCCAATCTAACTCTTCTAAGTCTTCCAAAAGGCGATCCGCATACGCTGTAATGCGAAGCAGCCACTGTTTCATCGGTTTACGGATGACTGGATGGCCGCCGCGTTCGCTTTTACCATCAATCACTTCTTCATTTGCCAGTACCGTTCCCAGCGCCGGGCACCAGTTGACCGGGACTTCATCCATATAAGCTAATCCTTTTTCATATAGCTTTAAGAAAATCCATTGCGTCCATTTATAGTAACTCGGATCGGTCGTATTAATTTCCCGGTCCCAATCGTACGAAAATCCTAATGATTTAATTTGGCGGCGGAATGTATTAATGTTTTTCTCCGTAAATTCCGCAGGGTCATTTCCTGTATCAAGGGCGTATTGCTCCGCAGGCAGCCCGAAAGCGTCCCACCCCATCGGGTGAAGCACATTATATCCTTGCATTCGTTTCATCCGTGCTAAAATATCCGTCGCTGTGTAGCCTTCCGGGTGTCCGACGTGAAGCCCAGCTCCCGAAGGATACGGGAACATATCTAGCACATAAAATTTCGGTTTGTCATCGTCATCGACCGTTTTAAACGTTTTATTTTTTTCCCAGTATTCTTGCCATTTTTTTTCGATTTCCCGATGATTAAAGCTCATTGTCTTTCCTCCTATTCTTTTTTCATATCCATCATTGTTAACGAAAATACGTATGAAAAAACCCCCCATCCCAAAAGGGACGAGAGGTGAAAATTCCCGCGGTACCACCCTTCTTAGCATGCATCGGCGCATGCTCACTCAATATCGTTAACGCAGATTCACGGCGAACATTACGAGGCAACCACACAGCCGCTCATGTTCGCAACTCCAAGGCGAGTTCGTGAACAAACTTCGGTTGACTCGCACCAGCCGTCAACTCTCTGCAGTCCGTTTTGTTCACTACTACTCCTTTTCACCGTTATTTACCGATATTGTTCGTGTATAATATTTTAAAAAATTTGTCGTTTTATTGCAAGTGGGGAAAGTAGAGATTACATGCTATATATGCCGTTAATATCCACACATGGCTTGTTTTATTCATCTATTTTATGCCACATTTCCCGCGGATTCAGTTCATATATGCCGTTTTCGATGAGGATTGTCAACCTCCATATTTTTTCAGATAAAAAATGAAGCAGAGAACATGTCTACCCTACTGTAACCGTTTGTTTCCCCTTGTTTTGCTTCTTTGGCAAGTTCCGGTCATAGAAGAACGTCGTGACAAGCGAAAGTGCGGAAAAGAAAACAAGCGCGGCAAACAGTGGTTTCATGCCAGCGTAATCAGCGATCAACCCGCCAAGCACCGGACCGACCATCCGCCCTGCGGTAGCCGTGCTGTTGACAAATCCTTGGTAAAACCCTTCTTTCCCTGCAGGAGCGAGCTCGCTTGCCACCGTTGGAATCGCCGGCCAGACGATCATCTCCGCCATCGTCAAGACGACCATCGCAACGGCAAATTCCACGAATGAATCTGCTTCTAGCAATAAAGCAAACGAAACGACAAAAATCGCAAACCCGACCAGCATTTGCTTCTTGATATAAGGCATCCATCGCCGGATCACGACAGACAAGAGCGGCTGCACCAATACAATCAGCGCGCCGTTGATTGTCCAAAGGAGACTATATTGCCGCAGCGGAATATGAAGTGTCTGCGTATAAGCAGCAATCGTCGTCGGCCATTGCACATAGCTGATCCAGCATAAAAAATAACCGATACAAAGCGTCACGAGCGCATACCAATTGGCCCGCGCCTCTCCTTTCACTGCTTCCGCCTCCTTTGATTTTGCCGCTTTGACAGCGCGGACATGACGCAATCCAAACACGATAAGCAAGCAAAAGACGGCGTATAGCAATAAATTGGCAAGGAAAATAAGCGTAAACGAATACGATGCGACTACACCGCCAAGCGCCGAACCAACTGCCACGCCAATATTTTGCGCGACATAAAGCCCGTTAAATGCCCGTCTTCCGCCCTCTGGCCAAATTGCTCCCGCATACGCAGCCGCTACTGGAAATACAATCCCGCTTCCCATCCCGATGATCGTTAAAAAGATGGCATAATGCGGCCAGCCATGAAAGAAAACAAGGCCAACAAGCGCGGACATCGTCGCGACAATTCCGATCATCATCGACTTAAAACCGCCAATTTTATCAAACAATAGCCCTCCGGCTAAGTTTCCAACCACGCTTGCTCCAGAATTGAGCATGAGCACCATTCCAGCGACAGAGAGTGATTTGCCAAGCTGCTCATGAACGTAAATCGTATTCATCGGCCATAAAAAAGAAGCCCCTGTCACGTTGATGGCCATGCCGATCATTAATATCCAAAGCGCACGGGGCATATGTAAATCCTCCTTCAATATTTCGAGTGACAAAATAATTGTATGGATTTTGCTGAAAAAAGGCAATAAAAAAGCAGCTTGCCGACTATTCGACAAGCTTTCTCACCCTTCGACGTGCTGCTTTGATTTTTGCGGCTGCCCGCCTGTTTGTTCATATGCTTTTTTCGCTTGTTTCACTGGATCAAAATCTTTTCCAAGTTCGATATCATTGTTGTTAAGGCCATTTCTCGTTTTTTGTTCAGGATTGTTCTGTTTAGAACGTTTTTTCACAGCGCCCACCCTTCCTTAATGATTAAGCAAAATCATTTCGTTTTGCAATTGCTGAAGCTGCAAACGCATTCGATGCAGCTGCTCGCGCTGTTGCGCGTTACAGCTAAGTGCTAAATGCGCCAAATCATTGATTGCGTTCTCTAGCATTTGCTGTGCTTGTGTATATTCAAGGTCATTATAATGTTCTTGCTTTTGCGCCTCTGTATATTGCTCTTTTGCATAGCGAATGACATCTTCGCAATGCTGCAAAAATTCATCGACCGATTGCCGCGTTGCCATTATGTTCCCTCCAAGCGTATAATCGTTTGTTTCATCTTTTAATGTGCACATTTCATTTTGCGAATATCACGTTAATGATTGGCAATCATCGATTTTTCCCGCTAATCATGTTACAATGCTGAAATGATGTTATTTTAAATAAGGAGGCGGCTGTTTGTTTTGAAACAGTTCAACCCATTTCCATATACAAACGATCATAAACGTTACCATACATGGAATTATCATTTACGACAAACGTTTGGCTATAAAGTATTTAAAGTCGCTCTTGATGGCGGTTTTGATTGTCCGAATCGCGATGGGACAGTCGCTTATGGCGGATGTACGTTTTGCAGCGCGGCAGGTTCTGGCGACTTCGCGGGCAATCGTGCTGATGACCTTGTTACCCAATTTAATAAAATTAAAGAAAAAATGCATAAAAAATGGAAGGATGGAAAATATTTAGCTTATTTCCAAGCGTTTACGAATACACACGCTCCTGTAGATGTATTGCGGGAAAAATACGAAACCGTCCTTAACTTAGACGGAGTTGTAGGATTGTCCATTGCGACTCGCCCGGATTGTCTCCCTGATGATGTGGTCGAATATTTGGCCGAATTGAACGAGCGCACTTATTTATGGGTCGAACTGGGCTTGCAAACCGTCCATGAACGGACAGCCATGCTTATTAACCGTGCACATGATTTTGAATGCTTTGTAAAAGGAGTTGAAAAACTTCGCAAACATGGCATTCGCGTTTGTGCTCATATTATTAACGGGCTTCCGCTTGAAGATTATGATATGATGATGGAAACAGCAAAAACAGTGGCAAGCATGGACATTCAAGGAATTAAAATTCACTTGCTTCATTTGTTAAAAGGAACACCGATGGTAAAGCAATATGAAAAAGGGCTAGTCAAATTTTTGTCATTTGAAGAATACGTGAACCTTGTCTGTGATCAGTTAGAAATTTTACCTCCAGAAATGATTGTGCACCGAATTACAGGGGACGGTCCAATCGACTTAATGATCGGTCCAATGTGGAGCGTCAATAAATGGGAAGTATTAAACGCAATTGATGCGGAACTTGAACGCCGCGACAGCTATCAAGGGAAATATTACAAAAAAGAAGTGATGAAACAATGAAATTGGCCAAAATCCTTCCTTTTACCCGAACATTGATGGATCTTGCGGTGAATGAAGGGGATATCGTTGTCGATGCCACGGTCGGAAACGGGCATGACACGCTTTATTTAGCCCAGCGCGTTGGAGAATCTGGACACGTATTTGGGTTTGACATTCAAAAAGAGGCGATTGCGAAAACATCGGCCCGCCTTCAAGAACACAATATGTTAAACCGAGTAACGTTATTTCAAGCAAGCCACGATCAACTGATCGAAAAAATTCCCTCTATTTATCATGGCCGCATCACCGGAGCAATGTTTAATCTCGGCTACTTGCCGGGCGGCGATAAACGAATTGTAACAAAACCTGATTCAACGATCCGCGCCATTGAGCAATTGATGCAAATTATGGCGAAAGAAGGGATCATCGTTCTCGTTGTTTATCATGGCCATCCGGAAGGCATCATCGAACGTGACGAGCTTCTTAACTACGTGAAGACGATAGACCAAAAGCGAGCCCACGTATTAAAATATGAATTCATCAACCAAATAAACAATCCCCCTTTTATTATCGCGATCGAAAAACGATCATGAGGCTGCCCTTCTAATCAGGACAGCCTCCTTCATTTTGCTATTACAGAGAACTTTTTTTGCCATAACCGATATGCTTTTCCATTCCAATAGAAAAACCAAGCAATCATTCCGCCTGATCGAACAAGCTTTTTCGCAAGGCGGCGGAGTTCTTTTTGTTTCTTTACTTTTTCATCCGATAAATATAAACCAAGAAGTCCTCGATGAATGAGACGATGAAACTCCCCATGCGGCAATTGATTCACATGGCGGTCCGCCTCTTCAATAAAATGGCAAAGCCGCTCTAACAAAACAGATTGATTTGGATAGTAAAAACAAAAATTCAAATCTCCTCCTAGACGATCTTCTTCTTGGTCAATAAAATAATCAAGCAAAATATGCAGCCCTTGAATATAAGGAAAATAACCGTCGCGTATTTGTTTTGCCATTTCCTCATGAAATGTTTCTGTAAACGCATAGGCAACTAAGCAAAAAATGCCCAGCGTAGAACCGGAACAAGCAGAAAACTCATACCATTCCATTGGTGGAAGCTGATCTTTATATTGTTTAAACCATTTCTCAAGACGCGGTACTCGCTCGTCTACATGCACATGTTTATGTACTTGTAAATCACAATAATATCCAGCTAATTCATGCAAAAACGGAACAATTTTATCGTAATGCGTTACTTTCTTTAAAACATCTTGACAGGTTCGTACAAGGTCATGTAAATAGCCGCCGTCATCTTGTTCTTGACGATGGCGGTAATAATTCGAAACGTCGGCATCAATCGATAATGCGGCAGGCATCGATTCATGAAGAGCACGAAAATCAAGCGGATCTAATGAAGTGCTTCGATCACATAAATTATCAAGATAATCGCTGATTGTTTGATAAGCGACAATAAAACGAATACACTCCTCCATTTTCTCTCCTGCTAATAACGATAAAATGGAGCCTCCTTCACAGTGAAACGTTTTTGTTTCAATACTTGCCAACGCTTGCTTTCGAAGCTCCGGGTCTGGAATATTTTGTGCTCTTTGTTTCCAATAGGCTAATTCGCGATGCACAATCGGAAAGACGTCGCGATAGACTTTTTTCATAAGAGTAATCGGATGTGTCGGGATTTTCAACAGGCTCACCTCAGATGCTTCTACATTGTCTAATAATACAGTTGGCATTGTGTATCTAAAAACGATTTTGCGTATAAGAAAACATCTTCCCGCTCCGGTTCGTTAAAAATTTCATGATATAACTTGTTCCATTCTTTATACATTTTTTCCGATATCGGCAAACGGTCAAACCATTCTTTTACAGCTGTTTTATCGACAATTTTATCGTCCCCGCCTTGCATGAGCAGCAATGGGATATCAGGGAATTTCTGAATACGGCGAAAAGCCAATTCCATCGCCTTTACTAATTCACGATACCAGCGGACAGATACTTTCGTCACATAAAGCTCATCATGTTTATCCGTCTCATGTACTTCTTTATTTCTTGTTGCCAGTTCGACAGACAATCCTGAATCGATCAAAAGGGATGGCGCGATATAATTTAATACTCTTGATAACATATCAAGCCCTTTCGATGGGTACGATACAAGTCCTAAACATGGCGAAGATAAAATAACCCCTTGTACAGAAGGGCGTTTTTCTTGCAATGTACGGATAACAACAAGCCCTCCCATGCTATGTCCAAGAAGGAATACCGGTACATGAAATTGTTTGGCTTCCGTGATCCAATCGGCCACCTCATTAATATATTCATCAAACGATTGGATATGTCCACGTTTTCTTCTCGTTGTCCGCCCTTGTCCAGGCAAATCTCCTGCTACAACATGATAACCGCTTTTCACCCACTGCTCGATCAACCATTGATAGCGCCCGTGGTGCTCCGCGGCTCCGTGGACAATCACAACCGTTCCTTTTCCTTCATTTGCCTCCCATTTCCACATCGTCAATCTCCTCCATTTACGAATCGTGCCACTATCTGTACAATAAATAATACCGAACCATTTTATAAAAGGAAAGGGAAGAAGCGTATGATTTATCCTTATAAAGGAAAATCTCCGAAAATTGCGGAATCTGCCTTTATCGCCGATTATGTCACCATTACCGGTGACGTGGTCATCGGGGAAGAAACAAGCATTTGGTTTAATACTGTTATTCGCGGAGATGTCGCTCCAACGATTATCGGCAATCGTGTCAATATCCAAGATAACTCAATTTTACATCAAAGTCCAAACAATCCGCTTATCATTGAAGATGGTGTAACCGTCGGCCATCAAGTCATTTTACATAGCGCCATCATTCGAAAAAACGCTTTAATCGGCATGGGCTCCATTATTCTCGATGGTGCAGAAATCGGCGAAGGAGCGTTTATCGGCGCCGGAAGCCTTGTCCCGCCAGGAAAAAAAATTCCGCCGCACACGCTTGCGTTTGGCCGTCCCGCTAAAGTCATTCGCCAACTGACCGACGAAGATGTCCGTGAGATGGAGCGAATTCGCCGCGAATATGTGGAAAAAGGGCAATACTATAAGGCGTTGCAGCTAAAACCGTGATCATCGTTCCTTATTTTCAGTAATTTAAAGTCATTCCGATCAATTAAGGAGTAGCATTATGCCTATCGTCTTGCTTCTTTTCATCATTGCTGTCGCATTGTTGATTATATTTTTCCTAACGAAAGCATTATCGAAATCAGCACTTGTTTCTCTTTTGATGTTTTGTCTTCTCGCGGCACTGTTGTTCAACCAAAAAATAGAAACAACGATCGCGCGTTTAACACAATCTTATTTAACAAAAGAAGAAGCACTGATAGAGAATGTGATTTCTTCCGCTGCTGAGAAGAAAATCAAACCTTCTGTGCTGCTTGATGTGCCAGCCATTCGCCAACTTCCCGAGTTGCCTCGCGGTTGTGAAGTCACGAGCCTGGCGATGCTTCTTGAGGATGCCGGCGTACAAACCGACAAACTGACGCTTGCTAAACAAATAAAAAAAGATCCTACTCCGTTTCAGCGAAAAAATGGCAAAGTGTATTTTGGCCATCCAAATGATGGTTTTGTCGGGGATATGTACTCGCTTACCACGCCAGGCTTAGGTGTGTACCATAAGCCGATTAAACAGCTTGCTGAAATGTATCTGCCCGATAGAATCATTGACTTAACAGGAAGCGACTTTTCCGTGTTGCAGCAATATCTTTCGAAAGGAGTACCGATTTGGATTATTACCAACAGCACGTATAAAAAACTTCCTGAATCCGCCTTCCGTGAATGGGAAACGCCAAGAGGGCCCATTAAAATTACGTATTACGAACATTCCGTCGTTATTACGGGATACGACCAAGATTATATTTATTTCAATGATCCTCTTACAGGCGAAAAAAATAAAAAAGCACCCAAGACCGATTTTGTAGACGCCTGGGCGCAAATGGGAAGACAGGCAATCACCTATCAACCTGATTAGATGGATAGGGGTTGTCTGTCTTTTTTATATAGATGGGAAAAATCGTACTTTCTTTCAATATATACTTGATGCCAAATCATAAATACTAGCACCGTCCAAATTTTGCGGCTATGATCCGCTTTATTGGCACAATGCTCTTCTAACAAGCGATATAACACATCTTTATGGAATAAATGATCGGTTTCACTTTCCTTGATGATTGTTATTGCCCAATCATGCATTTCATTTTTAAGCCAATGGCGAATCGGCACTGGGAAGCCAAGCTTTTTGCGGTGAAGAACATGATCGGGAACAATGCCTTCTGCCGCTTTGCGCAAAATGTATTTCGTCGTATTATTAGCCGTTTTCATTTCCGGCGGAATTTTTGCCGCCACTTCAAAGACGGCCTTGTCTAAAAATGGGACGCGCAATTCCAACGAATGGGCCATCGTCATTTTGTCGGCCTTTAACAAAATATCTCCGCGCAACCATGTGTGAATATCAATATATTGCATCCGATTCATCGGTGGATAATGGGTTGTCTCTTCATAAAACGGACGAGTAATCTTCGTATATTCCAACCCATGTTTGTAAGATTTCAACAAACCTTGCTTTTCTTCTTCACTATACATTTTCGCATTTCCAATGTAACGTTCTTCCATCGGAGTTAATCCGCGTTCGATAAAGCTTTTTCCTTTGACACCTTCTGGAAGCATATGAGCAATGACGCGCAATGCGGATTTTACCGGGTTAGGGATCCGTTCAAACACTTTTAATGACTGTGGTTCGCAATAAATATTGTACCCTCCAAATAACTCATCTGCTCCCTCTCCAGAAAGAACAACCGTTACATGCTTTCTCGCTTCACGGGCGACGAAATAAAGCGGAACAGCTGCTGGATCGGCAAGCGGATCATCCATATGCCACATAATTTTCGGCAATTCTTCCATGTACTCTTCTGGTGAAATGACGTAGCTAATGTTTTCGACACCTAATTTTTCTGCCGTTTCTTTCGCAACATCAATTTCGCTAAATCCTTCCCGTTCAAAACCGACCGAAAAAGTTTTGATGTTCGGATGAAACTGCTTCGCAATCGAAGCAATCAGCGAAGAATCGATTCCGCCCGATAAAAATGAACCAACCGGCACATCACTGCGCATATGTACGCGTACAGAATCGAATAAAACATCGCGAATTTCTTTCACAAATTCGTCTTCCGATTTCCATACAGGCTGGAACCGCGCTTTCCAATAGCGGTGTACCGTTAATTTTTCACCGACTTTCTTTTTGATATAGTGGCCCGGCTCCAATTTTTTAATCCCAGCGGACATGGTCATTGGCTCAGGCACATATTGGAATGTTAAATAGTGCTGCAGTGCATTATAATCAAGAACGTCGTTTTCCATCGCATGCAAAATGCTTTTCTTTTCCGATGCAAAAAACGTACGACCCGCTTCTTCTAAGTAGAAAAACGGCTTAATGCCGAATGGGTCGCGCGCGGCAAAAATCGTTTTTTCTTCTTTATCCCAAATGACAAACGCAAACATGCCGCGAAGCTTTTCTACCGCTTTTTCTTTTTCAGCGCTGTAAAGAGCGATAATGACTTCCGTATCCGAGTTGGTTGCAAATTCATATCCTTTTTCCACTAATTCATCCCGCAGCTCAAGGTAATTGTAAATTTCGCCATTAAAAATAATCCAATACCGCTCATTTTCGTAAGAAAGCGGCTGATGACCTGCTTCTAAATCAATGATGCTTAAGCGGCGGAACCCGAAATGGACATATTCATCAAAATAGTATCCATGATCGTCCGGACCACGATGTGTAATCATATCATTCATCTCTTCGAACGTTTTCTGCCATTGTTCGTCTGGCATTTTCGGCTCATCATGAACGCATCCGATAAACCCACACATGTTTTGTTTCACCTGTCCTCTTATATTTACCCTATTGGTTATACCATACATAATAGGAATATAACATTTCGTTTACTCTTTTGAAACAAATTGTTGCCAATCTTTTCTGCAGAGCAGTCGAAGCAGATGCTTTTTCGTTGCGTTTGCCCTTGATTTTGCCAAAAAAGAGAGCTACATAACGTAACTCCCTTTTCTGTTTGTTATTGCTTTGCTAACGCAAGAGCTTGCTCTTTCAATGTTTCCGCTTTATCAGTGCGCTCCCATGGAAGATCGATGTCCGTGCGTCCGAAATGGCCATAGGCCGCTGTTTGTTTATAAATTGGGCGGCGCAAATCTAACATTTTAATAATGCCAGCAGGACGAAGATCAAAATTGTTGCGCACCACTTCAATTAAAATATCTTCGGATACTTTTCCGGTCCCGAATGTATCAATGGAAATGGAAACTGGTCTTGCAACACCGATCGCATATGCCAACTGCACTTCACATTTATCCGCAAGTCCTGAAGCAACAATGTTTTTCGCTACATAACGCGCTGCATAGGCTGCGGAGCGGTCTACTTTTGTCGGATCTTTACCAGAAAACGCACCGCCGCCATGGCGAGCATAACCGCCATATGTGTCAACGATAATTTTCCGTCCTGTTAAGCCAGCATCGCCTTGAGGTCCGCCGATGACGAAACGGCCTGTCGGGTTAATAAAATATTTTGTGTTTTCATCGATCAGTTCTGCTGGTACAATCGGCTTAATGACATGTTCTTTAATATCGCGCTCAATTTGTTCTTGTGTAATTTCCGGATGATGTTGCGCTGATACAACGATCGTATCGATACGCACTGGTTTTCCATTTTCATCGTATTCTACTGTTACTTGTGTTTTGCCATCTGGACGCAAATATGGCAAAATGGCTTCTTTCCGCACTTCTGACAAACGGCGTGCCAAACGATGCGCTAACGAAATCGGAAGCGGCATTAATTCTTTCGTTTCATTGCAAGCAAATCCAAACATTAACCCTTGGTCTCCAGCACCGATCGCTTCAATTTCCTCGTCAGTCATCTGACCTTCGCGGGCTTCTAACGCCTTATCGACTCCCATTGCGATATCTGGAGACTGTTCGTCAATCGATGTCAATACAGCACAAGTATCGGCATCAAAACCATATTTCGCACGAGTATAGCCAATTTCGCGAACCGTATCGCGGACGATTTTCGGGATATCTACATATGTTGATGTCGTAATTTCTCCACTTACGAGCACAAGCCCTGTTGTAACGCTCGTTTCGCATGCGACGCGAGCATTCGGATCCTTCTCCAAAATGGCATCTAAAATGGCATCGGAAATTTGGTCACAAATTTTGTCAGGATGACCTTCCGTTACAGATTCCGAAGTAAATAAACGTCTTTTTTTTGACATTCGTCAGTTTCCTCCTCTTTTCATAATCGAACGTCTAAATATTGTATTCCTGCAAACTGCAGATGATACGGTACTCATTCCCTTTTATTATAGCTTTTATATATCTTGACACATAGACATATAAAAAAACCTTTCCTGTAATTTTGAGGAAAGGTCATTGCAATCATATTGCTCCTTTCACTCTTATCGCTCAAGGACGTTGCCTTGCCACAGGTTAGCACCATTTCACACATTTCCAGTTGTGACGGTTGCTGGGTTTCATCGGGCCTGTCCCTCCACCGGCTCGGGATAAGAGTATCCGTTCAATGAGTTATCATATCGTAATTAAATAAAGAAAGTCAACAAAATTAGACAATTTTTTTATGAACAAAAATGAGAAAAATAAAAGAAAAGAAATTGTCACAAATAGTATGGACTAATAATAAAAATGTGTTATACTATTTGAAGGAGACCATTTCAATAAAAAGGAAGGTTTTGTACATGGGAGTCGCTAATATGACAAGTAAACTTACCACATTATTACAACAGCCAAATGTGTTTCATAATTTATCGGTAGCACAGCTTGTAGAAAAAGTGTTGCAACGAAATGAAGGTCGGTTGACAGCTACCGGAGCAGTTGCGGTAACGACAGGAAAATATACAGGTCGCTCTCCAAAAGATAAATACATTGTAGAAGAAGCTTCGACGAAATCAAAAATCGATTGGGGGACGACGAACCAGCCGATTTCTGAAGAAGTTTTCGAAAACTTATACAATAAGGTAATTGACTATTTAATGAAAAAAGATGAAATATTTGTTTTTAAAGGATTTGCCGGCGCTGATCCCAAATACCGCTTACCTATTCAAGTCATTAATGAATTTGCGTGGCAAAATTTATTTGCACATCAACTATTTATTCGCCCAACAGCGGAAGAACTGCAAACACACAAAGCGGAATTCACCGTTATTTGCGCACCAAACTTTAAAGCAGATCCTGCTGTTGATGGAACAAGATCGGAAACATTTATCATTATTTCTTTTGAACGGCGGATCGTGCTAATCGGTGGCACAGAATATGCTGGCGAAATGAAAAAATCGATTTTCACTGTGATGAATTATCTGCTCCCAGAACAAGGAATTTTATCGATGCATTGTTCGGCAAACGTCGGTAAAGAAGGGGATGTCGCATTATTCTTTGGTCTATCCGGCACGGGAAAAACGACGCTTTCCGCCGATCCAAACCGCCGTCTTATTGGTGATGACGAACACGGCTGGTCCAACCGCGGCATCTTTAATATCGAAGGCGGTTGCTATGCAAAATGCATCAATTTATCACGGGAAAAAGAACCGCAAATTTTTGATGCGATCCGATTCGGTGCGGTGCTCGAAAACGTTATTATCGATGAGCATACAAGACTGCCTAATTATGATGACGCTACGTTAACGGAAAATACCCGCGCTGCTTACCCTATTCAAGCGATTAGCAATATCGTTGATCCGAGCATCGCTGGTCATCCGTCGACGATTATTTTCTTAACGGCAGACGCATTCGGAGTATTGCCGCCGATTAGCAAGCTAACGCGCGAACAAGCGATGTATCATTTCTTAAGCGGCTATACGAGCAAGCTGGCGGGTACAGAACGCGGCATCACTTCTCCGCAAGCGACATTCTCTACTTGCTTTGGAGCTCCGTTTTTACCGCTTCCAGCTGTGCAATATGCGGAAATGCTCGGTAAAAAAATCGTTGAACATAACGTGCGAGTGTTCCTCGTTAACACAGGATGGACAGGTGGAGAATACGGAGTCGGCAGCCGCATAAAGCTTGCCTATACCCGTGCAATGGTGCAAGCAGCTGTCGAAGGAGAACTCGACAATGTCGAAACAGTGAAGGACCCTATTTTCGGTTTAGAAATTCCGATTCATATTCCTGGTGTACCAGATGAAGTGCTGCAGCCAAAAAATACATGGGCCGATAAGCAAGCATATGAACAAAAAGCAAAAGAACTTGCCGCAAAATTCCGGGAAAACTTTCAAAAGTTTAAACATATCGCTCCGGAAATCGAAGCGCTGGGCGGTCCAATCGTATAACTTCCAAGGAGGGAATCATTCCCTCCTTTTTTAGTTTATCGAATGCAACGAAATCAGCTCATACGTTACAATCGTCTGATTGTTGGCAAGTTCCAGCTTTTTTACCACTGCTTGGCCGCTCGCTTCGCTTTGCAACGTTCTTCTCACTTCAAGCGGAATATCGATCGGATAAATACGATACCCTTCCTTTTCTAGAATAAATAGATTGTCTTTCACTCGCTTTTCCTTGCCTTTTGTCACAATGAGTGTTTGAAATTCCAGCGGCATGCCCATTGAAACACACCCCTTTTCTTTTTATCGTATCATACATTTGGTTGTCGTTTCATCCATTCCGTTAACCGACGAACTGTTTCGCGGTTATCTTTCGGTGGAAAGTAATGAGTAAAGTTTGGAAAATACCATGCCGTCACTTGTTTATTTGCCTCTTTTAGTCTTTTTTCAAGGCGATACGCGTGTTCAATCGAAACGTTTCGATCTTTCTCTCCATGAATGATTAACACAGGGGCTTGAATCTTTTCGATCTCATACAATGGGGTTCGCCACCGGTAGCGCTCTGGATATTTCGTTGGCGTTCCGCCTATTACCCGTTTCATCATTCTCCGCAAATCTTCTCGCTCCCAATATGTCAATGCAATATCAGATACTCCGCCCCAGACGACGACGGAACAAACCGCAGGCTCCAAAATCGCTGTATGAAGCGCCATCGCTCCGCCGCGAGAAAAGCCAAATACGTGAATGCGTTTTGTATTCACCCAGGGATGCTGCTGCAAAAGGCGGAAACTTGCGAGGGCGTCATACCGATCTTCCCCCACAAAATCTTCATTTCCTTCTCCCCCTTGATTTCCTCGATAAAATGGCGCCATGACAACAAATCCGTACGAAGCAAACTGTGTAATGCGAGATAGGCGCACTTGCCCAACGTTTTTAATTCCGCCGCGCAAGTATAAAAAACCATCGTATATTCCAGGTGTTTTCGGCTGGGCCAAAAAACCTTTAATTTTCAGCCCTTGACATAAATACGTGACGAGAAATACATCCACATGCGGGTTGGGGGAAGGAAATCTATATTGATCCACGATATATCCGTCCATCTCCATATATTTCTTCCTTTCCATTAGGCATTCACACATTTTTGTCTTGCGCATACGATAAGGTGAAGTAAGTTTCATTTCACCTTTCCAAGGAGGTTCCCTGCATGAAAAAGATTGCTATGATATCGCTTTTTCTCTTCCTTCTTATTATTCCGCTAGCTGCTTGCAACAAGCAAACGAAGGAAGAAATAAAGACAGTACGTGTTGCGGAAGTAACTCGTTCGATTTTCTATGCCCCGCAATATGTTGCCCTATCGAAAGGATTTTTTAAAAACGAAGGATTAAAGGTCGAACTCACCACAACATGGGGCGGCGATAAAACGATGACAACTCTTCTTTCGGGAGGAGCCGATATCGCCCTCGTTGGTTCAGAAACATCCATTTATGTCTACAGCCAAGGAACAAATGATCCAGTCATTAACTTCGCGCAGTTGACGCAAACGGATGGAACTTTTCTTGTCTCCCGCAATAAAATTGAAAACTTTACTTGGGACCAACTTAAAGGTAGCACATTTCTTGGCCAGCGCAAAGGCGGTATGCCGCAAATGGTCGGAGAGTTTGTCTTGAAAAAGCATGGCATCGATCCACATAAAGATTTAAAGCTAATTCAAAACGTCGATTTTGCTAATATCGCGAACGCATTTGCCAGCGGTACAGGTGATTTCGTCCAACTATTTGAACCAACAGCAAGCATTTTCGAACAGGAAGGCAAAGGGTATATTGTCGCATCATTTGGCACGGAATCCGGCCACGTCCCGTATACGACTTTTATGGCAAAACAAAGCTTTATTAAAAACAACAAAGATACGATCGAAAAATTCACACGCGCACTTTATAAAGCCGAGCAATGGGTGGAAACACATAGCGCAGCAGAAGTGGCAAAAGCAATTCAGCCTTACTTTAAAGATACGGATATTCAAATTATCGAAAAAGTCGTCGATCGTTATAAAAGCCAAGGGACATATGCGACAAATCCGGTTCTTGACAAAGAAGAATGGAATAATTTGCAAAACATTATGGACGAAGCGGGTGAATTGCCAAAACGCATCGATCATGAAACACTTGTCGATAATTCATTCGCGGAAAAAGTGATGTCCAAATAACGAAAGCGGGTGAAAATATGAGTTTTTTAGCCGTTGACCGCGTTTCCCACACATATTTTACGGAAAAAACAGCCGTTATCGCCCTTGAAAATATATCGTTTACAGTAGAGAAAGGGGAATTTGTCTCCTTTCTCGGCCCTAGCGGCTGTGGCAAAACAACGCTGCTTTCGATTATCGCCGCATTAATCCAGCCGACAGAAGGAGCGGTTTTCGTCGAAGGAAAAGAATTGGACCGCGCTCATCCAACAGCTGGATACATGTTGCAGCAAGACTATTTATTTCCTTGGAAAACGATTGAGGAAAACATTTTGCTTGGCTTAAAAATCATGGGAACATTGACGGAAGAAACAAAAAAACGGGCGCTGGATTTGCTTGCCTACATCGGTTTAAAAGGGGTCGAAACACATTATCCAAATCAGCTCTCAGGCGGTATGCGTCAGCGCGTCGCACTCGTAAGAACTCTTGCGACAGACCCAAAAATGTTACTTTTGGATGAACCGTTTTCCGCTCTCGATCACCAAACGAAATTAAAACTGGAAGAGTTAGTGTGGCAAACACTAAAGGATTACGGAAAAACTGCGCTTCTTGTTACGCATGATATCAGTGAAGCGATTGCGATGAGCGACCGTATTTTTCTGTTTTCCGCAAAACCAGGGCGAATCGCGCGCATCTTTATTGTTCCCGATGAATTGCGCCGTTTATCCCCATTTGCGGCACGTCAGCACCCGCAATTTTCCTCGCTATTCCAATCCATTTGGAAGGAGCTTGATCAACTTGAAACAAACAAATGAACACGTTCGTTCTCTTCATCAGCAGTACATCGCCACATTGAAAAAAGAAAAGCGGCTCATCCGCTTTTTTCAGTTCATTATCTTTGTCTCCTTTTTCCTGCTATGGGAGGCGGCAAGCAGATATAACTGGGTCGACCCGCTTTTGTTCAGCTCTCCGTCAGCGATTTGGAACTTATTTGCTCAAAAGATTGCGGATCACTCTCTTATTACCCATACGCTCGTCACGTTGTTTGAAACCGTATTAGGATTTATTATCGGCACGTTGGCAGGCGCATGCTTGGGCGCTCTCCTATGGTGGTTTCCGCGCCTATCGAAAACGCTCGATCCATATTTAGTCGTATTTAATGCCATGCCAAAAGTAGCGCTCGCTCCCATTCTCATCGTCGCGCTCGGTACGGGATTTACTTCGATTATCGCAATGGGAGTCATTATCTCTGTCATCATCACGACGATCGTCGTTTATTCTGCCTTTCAAGAAGTGGATGCCAACTATCTCAAAGTGCTAAAAACATTCGGCGCTACCCGCTACCAATGCTTCAAAGAAGCGGTATTGCCGTCATCGTTTCCTACCATTATTTCTACGTTAAAAGTCAATGTCGGTTTATCGTGGGTCGGAGTCATTACCGGCGAATTTCTTGTCTCGAAACAAGGGCTTGGCTATATGATTATTTACGGATTCCAAGTTTTTAACTTTACGCTTGTCTTAATGAGCCTGCTTGTCATTGCGCTTTTATCGACCGTTATGTATCAAGCTGTCAGCATCATTGAAAAAAAATTAATGAAACATCGCTAGAGACGTTCACCGCGTTATAAAGAACGTCTCTTTATTTCTTCTAACACTAAGCGCAGCACATCATCTTTCATAATAAAGCTGAACCGATCGTCCGACCGAATATGTTCCGGCAACTCCGGAAACAACACCGGACCGTTTGTTTCTAAATAAGAAGGCTGCTTAACCATCGCTGCAATTTCCGCAAAGTATATATTTTTTATGATGGACGGTTCTACTTTATATTGGCCAATATACGTTAACGAACCGACAATTCCCCCCGTTTCTTCTTTCACTTCACGAACCGCAGCTTGTTCCGGCGTTTCTCCCTTTTCCACTTTCCCGCCTGGGAACTCTAATCCTCGCTGTGAATGATTCGTCAACAACCATTGCCCTTGATAGCGGCAGACCATCCACACATGGCCGGGGGATGGGGAAAATGGATGATCAGCAAACGATAACCAAACACGATTCCCGTAGTAATCCAAAAACGTATACATGATTCCATACCCTCATTCCATTTTTCTCTCTATTTATTATACTGACAAATGACATAACAAAAAAAGCCGCCAACATGGTTGGCAGCTCATTTATCTTTTGTCTCCTCCGAGAGAATGCCAAGCGAACGAATATGTTCCTTTGCTTCTTCGTTGCCAAGCTTATAAATGAGTTGATAAATTTTCGTTAGCGTTTCATCATAAGCATCGTTTTGACGATCATAATGATATTGAACATATGGAACGTGAGCGCGCCAAAACGCTTGCCAATCTGTAGAATAGTTTTGATCAAAGTACTCACGCAATTGAATAATTTCGTCATCTGTAGCTTCAATTTGAAAATCCCAAGGGGAAGCGGTTTTTACTTGCGAAATTTCTCCCGTTGCGATCGACACATAATAGGTTTTTTTTTGCTGCTTTGCCACACTTGTCATCTCCTTATAATCACTTTCTTTATGTTTAGTGTGGGTGAATGGAAAAAAATTATGCTAAAAATTAGTTCATCTCGTCTTTAAAAAGTTCGATCGCTTTCCTTAAAAAGGATGGAATCGGAACACCTGCTCTTCCTGCATTTTCAACAATGGAGATGAATTCATTTGTGATATAAAAAAAGATAATCACATCACGAATAAAATGATTGTTCCAGCCAATCGCGATCTCTAATAAATGGGAAACAGCCACTAAAACAAAAATAAGCAGCTTACGGACAATGCCGCGAAATCCGACTTGACTTGACAATCTTCCTTCAATAGCGCTAGCGATCAGTCCTGTTACATAGTCTGCTATCACAAAACAAAGTAAAATCATTACCAATGAGTCCATGCTTCCAATTAGAAATGAAACGAACGACCCAACTAACGAAATGCCAAACATCGACGCATACTTTTGCATCCTCTCTCCTCCTGTGAATAAGCATTATTATGATATGCGCAAAGGAGGAAAGAGGCATAGACAACCTCCTACAAAAAAATCACTCCTTCGTCATCGAAGGAGTGATTCATTTTATCGGTCAAGAAACGATTTTAACATCCATACATGTTTTTCTAAGCTTTGATGAATCCCAAGCAACATATCGCCTGTTATTTCATCTCCGACTTCCTCGGCAACTTGCATTCCTTCTTTTAATTCTCCGATCATTGTTTCAAAATCGCTCACAATGGTTGCGACCATTTGTTCCGCTGTTTCTTGCCCAGTCGCTTCTTTTACGGATGATTGTTCAAGACATTCTTTCATCGTAGCGACCGGCGCTCCGCCAAGCGCGAGAAGACGTTCCGCCAACTCGTCAATATGTAACGCTGCCTCATTGTACAATTGTTCAAATTTCTCATGAAGCGTAAAAAATTGCGGACCTTTGACATACCAATGATAATTATGGAGCTTAATGTAAAGAACACTCCAGTTGGCAATTTGCTTGTTTACAATGTCTGTTAATTGTTTGGACATATCCTCATTCCTCCTCTAATATGAATGTGTACAATTGGATAACCTTGAGATATATTCATAATCAAACTATATTATTTGCTATTACCTAACACATATTCATTACCAATAATCACCAAAATTATGCCTGTTATTTATCCATTCGTGCAAAGTGTCATCTCACCAATACGATGATAATGTGTTACAATGGAAAGAAAAAAGGTGAATTAGCGATGTATTTGACTTTAGTGGCATCACTGATCATTGCTGCGCTCATTCTTGCTTTAACCTTGATTGCTACATCAAAAGCATATAAGTACAAACACACAATCGACCCGCCTTCTGAAAAGGATCATTCGCAAAATGAATAAGGTTATCATCAATATAATAATAGCCTTTCCACTTTATCCAAATACTTTCTTTAACTCCTCTTTATCATGCTCTAGCCAGAAACGCATGAGCCGCTTTGCCCCTTCGAGGTCGTGCAGCTTCGCTTGCCCGCATTGCCGCTCTGTCGCTGCTGGGACTTCAGTCGCGTTTAGCGCATCTTTCATCGTTTCCTCAAGCAAATCAATGATTTCATCCACTGTCGGCGATCCGCTCACAACAAGATAAAATCCTGTTTGGCAGCCCATCGGCGAAATATCAATAATATCAAAGTGATCATACTTTTCCGCATGTTTACGAATGGTGTAAGCTAATAAATGTTCCAGCGTATGAATCGCATCTGGCTTCATCGCCTGTTTGTTCGGCTGGCAAAAACGAATATCGAATTTATTCACAACTCCATCGCTTCCGACTTTATGAACACCACAATGTCTCACATACGGCGCTTTCACAGCGCAGTGGTCCAATTCAAAGCTTTCTACTGAAGGCATACAAATCACTCCTACTTTATTTTCTCTTTTCATCATACACTGAAATTCGATTTTTTTCATCTTTTTTACATTTATGATACATTATTAACGAAATCATTTATTGATTGGGTGTATGGGAAGTGGTGAAAAAATTATTGATTTCCTTCATCCGTTTTTACCAAATTTTCATTTCTCCGTTAAAGCCGCCGACATGCCGGTTTTATCCAACCTGCTCGCACTATGGTCTAGAAGCGGTGAAACGGTTTGGCGCCATTAAAGGCGGATGGCTGACAATAAAGCGAATTTTAAAGTGCCACCCGTTTCATCCCGGTGGATTCGACCCCGTTCCCGAGAAGCAGGAAAACGGCAAATCGTAAGCAGCGATTTTTTGTCAGCAATATATATACTCGAACGAGAAAGCTATCGGGCAGCATTAGTATGCCTGAACCTTTCTCGTTCGGTTCTAATGAAAACTATACTCGTGGTGCTAGTTGAGTCTTAACGCTCAACATTCCAATAAACCAAGACCATTTGAAGAAAGGATGACCAATTATGTACGAGTACCATGAAATCCTGGGCAGCGAAAAGCCGATTTATCGCACTAAGCCGCCGGGTCTTAAGACCATTTCTGAGATTCCTTCAGGAGAATTTCTCATTGATTATGAGATAGTAGGGTATCTGGAATATGAAGAGAACGGGAAAAAACTGTATGAGCCACTGTACGCCATAGTGAGGGATGAATCATGAGTTATTACCAACAATCGAATGAATACAAAGGGTGGAGATTTTCGGAACGTTAGTGGGGAAAATACTACCCGAACCTTGCATAGTGGATAGCCCCTTTTTTTACAGATACAGAAAGGGAATTTAAAAAGGACAGATATATCAATGGTTTGAAGGGTTGACTATATAGCTGGTGAGCTATAAACTATAACTATAGCTGTAGCGCTATATAGCTGTGGAGCTATACTTTATAGCTCGTAAGATATACACCTTAGAATATACATAACGATATTAGACATATATTAGGGGGTGTAAAATACATAATGAATCAAGAAGAATACAGACGTCTCAAAAAGGCGAAAATGTTACATGCTAATGTAGATACTGAAACAGGGGAAATAATTAGTCTTACAATGCCATATAAACCTATGAAATCTAATTTAGGAGGTGGTTGGATGGCTATGTACCAAGAAGCATTAAATTGGGTAGCTGACGCTAAATTGAGCTATGAAGAATACAGGGTGTTTTTAAAACTATTAGGGAAGCTAGATTTTGAAAATTATATACGAGTAACTCAAACTGAAATAGCAAAAGAATTAGGAATGAAACAACCATCTGTAGCAAGAGCCATTAAAGGTTTACTCGAACAAGATATTATTCGTAAGGGTCCCAAAGTAGGTAATTCTAATACTTATCGATTAAATCCAATGATTGGACATAAAGGTCAAGGAATCAATAAAACCAAAAAAGAATACGAACATCTTAAAAGAATTAAATAAAGCGAGTAGTGGAGAATTACTCGATCTATTTTTATACCATCAACGTCCCAGTTCCATTTCTTTACTTTTTTGAGGTTTCTCCAATTTATCCAATGAATCCTGAACGAATGTATCGCGCTTATCATCCAAGTATTTGATATATTTTTGATCTGCATCCTTGATCCGCAAGAATGTTTTCACCCGATCGATTTGAGCATATAAAATCGCAGTCACTTTCTGCTTGAATGCAGAAAACTCCTTACTGATCTGCGACAGCTTTTCATTCAGTCTCTTGTTCTCTGATTTCAATTCTCGATTTTCATTTTGATAAGAACGGTTCTCGAAAGTCAGATCATTGACCTTTTGCCTTAATTCTTTTCTCTCCTGTAACTGATCATTATACTCCCGAACTAGTCCATGTATTTGTCGATTAATTCCCCATAATTCTTTACGATATCGCTCTTTTTCAGCTTTTCTACGGCTTTTTTCTCTGCCAACGCATCCATATTCTTTTCAACGTCTTTGTAATAGTGCCGAATCTTTTCCTGTCCAAGCTTCATATCCTTTTTAAGCTGCGCTACTTCTTTTTGAGCCTTCTCCAGCTCTTTCTGCAAATTCTCCGTTTGGAGCTGATAAACGACTCCATTCATGGCGTAATCCACCAGAGTTTTATAATCCTGCTCTTTCATCCCCACCAGTCCAAGAACCTTTTTTGCTTCAATGTCTTCGATTGCTTTTGTTTTATCGTCAATCTTTTGAATATGCTCCATTGTCCGCTCATATCTTTCTTTCGCTACCTCTTCCATTCGTTTGAACGTCAATGCTTTGTATTTAGCTGATTCTACATGTTTACGGCTGGATGAAATCCCCCGCTCCAGATCAAATCCTTCTTTCACCATATGGTCATGAAACTTATCTTGTAGCTTCACCAATTGTTGCTTTTTACCGAAGAAGTCTTTTGCGGAAAGCCGACCATCTTCTGTAATCGGCACAAAACCAACGTGCATATGGGGAGTTTTCTCGTCTTTATGAACCATCGCATAAGCAATGTTCTGTTCTCCATATTCTTTTACGAAAAACTCATAGGCAGATTCAAAAAATCGCTTTTCTTCTTTTTCCGAGAGATTGTGAAAATACTCCGAATCAGACGTCACAAGAAAACTGGCCACTTTCACCGCATCTTTCCGAATGGCTTTGCCAGTTGTCACCCTTTCCTCAATCATTTTGTTGATCTTCTCGCTGTAATCAATCGGACTCGGATTGACCAAATCGTAATTTAAGTGTGAACGTCCTCCATCAATATCTGGATTCGTTTGACTCTCTTTTTCCCTTTGATTATGAATTTGAATGCCCTTGATCGCAGGTTGTTTTAGCTTTTGCATATGTAAAACAGCATAGCTCATATGAGGGGGTTCAGCTCCTTCTCGAAGATAGATAGATTAAGAGAAGTGTAGCTCAAAAACTCCCCCAACCCCCTCACTTTTGAGGGGGCTCCCTCGCCGGTAGGCAGGTCAAAAGGTGAACTTTTGACACACCAAGAGGGTCTTGGTGTAGTGAGTCTGTCAACTCCTTAATGCTCCCTTCGGTCCGCTTACCGTTGACAGACGCCATACGGGGCATTTCTGGCCCGAAAAGGACATGCCCCTTTGTTTACCCCTTCTGTTGCCTTTAAGGCAACAGAAAACGCCTTTAAGGCGCTCTAATTCTTTCCTTTAAATATCTCCTTTTTCTAATTTTTCATTTAAAAGTACGTAGTCCTCTTTATTAAACATTATTGTTACTCTGTCTAATCTCTCTCCTCGTGGATATAAGTATAACTGTTGTTCAAAGCGTATTCCTAAAGGTGAAGCTGTTTGATGGATCAAGTTTAAAATTTTAAAGCATTCTAAATCTACGCCCTCTTTCAATTGATTTTTTATATTAATAATTACAAAATCTTCAATTTGTTCGAATCTAAGCCTTTGAGGGGAAATATTATTAGCTTTACAAATCTTCTTTAATAGATTTTTATAATGATTTTTTTGCTCCAAAACAAAGCACCTCTCTTTTCATTTTATGTTATTATATAAGAAAAATGGAAGGTATAGAAAGAGAGGAGAGTTTTATGAGAAAGTTTATCTTTTCAGCAGTTATGATATTTTTTTCTCTTGTATTAGTCACTCCAGCATTCGCTAATGAGAAGGCTGATCAAGAACTAGAAAAATTATCTCAAACAGGAGAAATTATCTATGAAGATGATGAAATTACAGTTATAAGTTTCGGTGATGATCCCGAAATTTCTGATGCTATTTTTAACCACCCTAATAGTGTTGTTGTAAATGAAAGTGAAATAAGTAGCGAAAATAATATTATTATACCTTTTTCATCAGTTACTGGTCCAGGAGGGCGAGCAAGCATTGTAGCTGGTGATTCTGGAAGAATTGTGTATTGGTCTGTAAAACCCGCTACAGCATGGCCATATAACTTTGTAGGTCTTGTAAAGTTAAGATATTATTCTGGATTTAAAAGAGATGTCCCTGTAGGTGGTATGGGAGCTTTAGGATCAACTGTTAGCGGAGCTGTAACGATGAACAAAAATAATGGAGGAGTTGCATATCTATCAGGTACAGCATATGCATTAACAGGTGATAGATACAGAGTTTTACCAGGAGTTTCTACTACATTTAGACCGAATTAATCTATCTTCTACTACATTTAGACCGAATTAATCTATCAAAAAGAGCACTGATTTCAAGAATTAGTGCTCTTTTTGATTTTAAGGCGAATTTTTCTTGTTGTCCTTCTATTCTTTTATCATAGAGCTCATATTTGTAAGCGCTAAACAACATAAATAATGTATAACTTATTAAAATAACAAAAAGAGCAACTGGCAATATAATTTTTGCTTTTTTCAAAAGTTCTCCACCTTTCTAATTTTCCCACCCAGTATTTTTCATTCAATAGGCTGGCTTTATAAATTTCTAGTTTTATTTACTTCTAACACAAGCTAAGGATACCCTTCTTGTTTTGGGGTGTGAGGTTGGCTGGGGGTGCGGGGGCTAGCCCCCGCATAGCGTCATCTATGAATGGATAGGAATGCAATCTATCGAACGGTAGAGCTGGGCGGTTCGGCAGGTACAATGATCAGAGCAAGCCGATCTACGAAATCCCTCGTTTTGGGTATGCTCGGCTTGGCGACATAGACGAAACCTGCAAAAGCTGAACAAAATCCAAAAAGAAGTTGATCGAGCCATTGAGCGCATTTTCAAGAATGGAGAGTTTCAACGATACCTAGAGGTGGTTGCGAGGTTTCCAAAGTACAGCCTTCACTGAATATGCTGAATATGTATTACTATAAAATGCTCTGTTATCTTGGGAAGGGAAAACTATGGATCTATAGAAGATAGACCATTATATAACACAAAATATAAAAGCTAGGAGGCAAGCGTATGGAAAGATATATTTTAGTGAGTACTATTTTAGGTCTTATATTATTATTATTTTTCTTTAGCGAATATAGAACTAACCAATCTCTTAATCAAGAAGCTACTTTGGAAGGTTTTATAATTATGAAAGAAGGGGAAGTATATTTAGTTGAAGATCCAGATTTTGTTCAGGAAGACGCAAACAAATTAACAATACAGGAATTAAGAAGAAAATATAATATGAGTAAGTTATTAATTAAGGGGTTTGGTACTTTGAGGGGAATAGAAAATGGACAAAAAGTAAAAGTGTGGTATTCAGAGATTTTAGAATCGTATCCGGGCAAAGTCGAAGTTATAAAGATTGAACCTATGTAATTATAATTTTCAAAATAATTGAAATATATGAACTATTTGGTTATAATAACTTTGAAAAATTCATAAAGGGGGGCTACTTTATGAAAAAAATTGGATTTATCATTTTAGTAATGGTTGGGTTTATCATTTCGCCCATAATTAATGCTCCAGAAACCGTCAACGCTCAAAAAAATAGTAATAATGCTTATGACATGATTAATTCAAAAGGTGAAGTCATTAAGTATGAAGACTACATAAAAAAGTTAAAGAATTCCAAATCTTTAGTCACAGAAGGCTCGGAAGGTACCGGTGAAGTTCTTCCAAAAACAGAGATAAATACGGATTTCAAAAAAAAATAAACCTTACAAATATAATTTAACCCCTGAAACAACATATATAGGTGGTAAATCTCCAAATGAATATTTCCCTCAGGTCGTTATTGGTGCTGATGGTCGTACAAAGGTTTCCAATACTTCAGTCACTCCTCACAGACAAATCGCGTACATTGAATTAGAATTTAGAGATGGTTGGTATACTTGCACAGGAACTGTTATTGGGAAAGATAAAGTCCTTACAAATGCACATTGTGTTATGGATGTTACAAATCAGTCTGGTGCGATAAACGGTTATGTATATCCCGCTGTCAATAATAATACGTATTCATATGGGGTATATCAAATAGTAGATTATTATATTACAAGCAACTATGTTCAAACAGGCGATCCAACTCAAGACTTTGCAGTACTTAAGCTTAGCACATACTTAGGAAAAAATATTGGTGATGTAGTTGGATACCTTCCATTAAGACAAGTATCTAGCATTCAAGGTACATCAGCAAAACTTTATGGATACCCAGGGGATAAAATCGAACAGTATAACGAAGTTTCTCAATGGGGAATGACTGGCTCTATTTCAAAAGAAACCAATGAACTTGCATTTTATCAAATTGATACTTACAATGGGCAATCCGGTTCTTCTTTATTAAATTCATCAAATGAAATCATTGCTGTTCATAGAGGCAGTTTTAGTGTCAATGGTACCACTTACAATGGAGGACCAAAAATGATTAAACCCGTATATGATTTTATTAGAGCAGCAATGCTAAATTAAAAATTTCTCCTAGCTATTTATTAATTGACCAGCAAGGAAGATCTTAGTGATTGTAAACCTTACTAAGAGGTTTTTTAACAAGGTAGGTAAATTTTGAAGGTTTCGTAGTTTAATTGACTCTTCTCGGAAAGGGAACAAAAAAATGCCCTGAAATTCTACCCTCCAGGGCATTTTTTCTATATAGTCTCTAAATGTACTTGGACAGCTCCGATGCCAAAACTGTCATCCATCTTGATGTTAGAATTTCGGCAACGCCTCCACGGCATCCGCCAAATCACTGTAGCTATCTTTTAAGTATCGTGATGTCGTGGCGATATTGCTATGACCTGCGAGTCTCCGTACTTTCTCGATATCGTTGTTCGTCGCCTTTAACATCCATTTACAAAACGTATGCCGAAACATATGGGGCGTCAGTTTTTTATTCGGCAGGCTGTAGCTTTCAATCATTCGCTGAATGCCCCTTACGGAAAACTTCGGCGAGCGCTGGCTGTAAAAGACGTATGGCGATGCGGCGACATGTGGTTTCTTTTTCGCCATTTCCGAACGAAACTCCAGCCAATCCTCGAGTTCTGCCAACAAGATATTCGAAATCGGCACTGTTCTTACCTTCATCCCTTTTCCTACAATCCGAATTCGTTTCATTTCTAAATCTAAGTCCGTTAATTTTAAATTGGATAACTCTTCCACCCGCAATCCTGCATAGGTAAGCAGGTACACCACCGCACGGTCCCGACGATATTTCTCCTCGGGATCAACTCCCCGGCTTTGCACCGGTTTTTTCCGCATTCGATGCAACAAGTCCTCAAATTCTTCTTCCGTCAGCCACATGATTTTTTCATTGTCTTCATCGGCCGATTTTAAATCCTGGATGTCTTTCATTGGGTTCTGCTCAAGCTTATGATGTTTGACCGCCCACGCATAGAAGCTTCGCAACGAATTAAGCCGGCGGTTGATCGTAGAAATGGCCAACGGTTTTCCTTCCGCCGGATTCAACATTTGCTGGATCCATTTGCGGATGTCAGCTGGCGTGACGTAATCACCCGGACGGATATGTAAATCGTTGAAAAAGATATTCAAGTCATTGGTATAAGAGATGATCGTGTTTGGGGAAGCGCCTTTTTCTTGAAGGTAATTGACATACTCGTTGAGCACCTTTTTCACCCTTTCACTTATACGACGAGTTTAAAAGGATTCGAAGAGCAAATAATCGCTTTGAAAAATAACATTATATGACGAGTATATCACAAAAAAGACGAGATTGTTAGACATATAATGTATATTATATGACTAGTTATAAGAGAGAAATGAACTACCCGTTTCAGATCTTCGGAATAGGTGTTAAAAGTTTGTCCTTTCTTGAATATAAAAAATCCCCTCTCAAATAGAACTCTTAAGAACATCATATCGAATGTTCTCTCTACCTGTAGGGGATAATACCAAAGTAGCTGCATAAGTTCAGATATTTCTCTCTGTTTAACGTGTCCATTTTCTTGACATAACACCAACTAGTGGATTCTCAAAAAATAGATAATTTACCAACGGATAATTGATGCAAACCAGGCAGTTTATTTTAGGGAAAATTATGGTATAATTACTAAAGTAATTCAAGAAGAAGGGAAATTTTAATGTATAACAAAAAATTAACTATTCAGTTGTGAAAAGCAGAGTTATTTTGGGAAAATGAGAATATGAGTGAGTTAAACCGTAATTTATTGAAGGAGAGAGGTATAATGTTTGAGACTGACCGACTTCTCATAAAACCGATTGAATCTATTCATGTAAATGCGCTCTATGAGATTTATATGTCTAATCCAGATTACGTTAATTTGACGGAAGGTACAACTGACGGGGAAGGCTCCTATACGAAAGAACAAATGTTGCGGGATTTACATATTGCAGAACTAACAGGCAGACAAGTTATGGGGATATTTAAAAAGATGGATCAGGAAATGATAGGTTTTCTTGAATATTGGGAGAAGGCCGATGTAGATCAGATGCCTTGGTTGGGATTGCTGATAATTCATAAAAAGTATCAAGGAAAAGGTTATGGCACCGAAGTTACAAAGGGTTTTCTTCAATGGGCAACTTCAGTGGGGTGGCCGGAGGTTCGAATTGCCGTTGTCAAAGATCTTAAGGATGTTGTATCTTTTTGGCAATCATTCGGTTTCCTCCCTTTTGCAGAAAAGGATAAACGTTTTCCATCTGGTATGAAACAGCTTGTTTGTATGAAATATCAATGTAAATAGGTGTAAAAAATAATTCCACAGTCACTCACTGACGATTTATATACTGTGTGCGACTTTAATAAAGGAGCTAGAGATCCCCAATCCGTGATCCGCAAAAAACGGACTTTCTACGGACAAAGAGGATTCGTGGTAAGTTATTGCGAGGGAATTATCTGAAAAAAATGATCTTGAATTGGTAGAGAATACACTGAAACAACTGAATGGGAAGCCGTTGGGTTAGAACGCTCTTCCTCATTCCAATCAATGATTCCAGTATATGATCAAATCCTATGAGAACAAGATCAAAGAACTTAACATTCAAGGAAGCCATCCTCGAAAAGTAAATTGCCATGACAACGCATGTATCGATGTTTCTCCTCACATTTAAAGATATAGAAGTTGTACTTAGTGTGCCCAAAAAGATCGAGCAGGCTTATCAAGCGATTCAAGAGATATTCATTTTTACAATCACCCATCATTTTCAAGAAAAACTAAACGACCTTTCCACGATTGATACCGAGAAAAGGCCGCCGCTTAATATAATCTTTTTTTTCATTGTCCACTTGACAGATTTATGTGCAAACCTTAGGTGTTCAGCATGTCTTTTTTTCTTGGAATGTTTGCTTAGATGGGTCTGTAACCAATAGGATTCCCACTAACGCTCCTACAATAGTAATAAGAATACCGCCCAAAAAGCCCAATACACGAGGTTGTATCCATTCTAACAGCAAACCTGCGACAAACATGCTAATTCCCAGAATGCTGTTCCTCAGTGTAGCTAACGTACCAAAGACTTTACCTTGTTCATCGATGCTGACAGCTTCCATTACTAGTGTATTGGTACTTGCGATACCTATGCTGGAACCTACTGTACCCAGAAACAGCATTAATGAAGCTAAAGAGAAGTATGGAGATACACTCACAATTGAAAGAGATATTCCTTCTAAAATAAATCCCGCTGCTGCCATCTTTTTAAGATTTTGTGAAATGTAGTCCGCAAAAATGCCGCCTATTACAAACCCCAAACCAAGTGAACCGTAAAATATTCCCACACCTTGTTGCCCCATATCAAAGACTTGAAAAGAGTAAACGCTTAACAATACATTGATTGCCCCACCTCCTACGGGCCAAAGGGCAGACAAAACAATAATAGCTCGAAGCAAACGCGATTTTTTACATAAAGACAAAAATGATTTAATCTGCTCTTTATATGTGATTTTATTGGATTTAGTTCCGGTACGTGGAAAAGTAATCCCCATAGTAAGAAGAGCAGAAACAAGAAATGAAACGGAATTGAAAATAAAAGCAAACTGCAATCCCCATATAGCTGTGAAAAACGCACCGGAAACGGAACCGATGATCATTACAATTCCAAAACTGGTTTGATCCAAAGCGTTTGCCGTCAATAAATTTTCCTTTCTTACCAAAGTTGGTATAGAAGCCGCCCGAGCTGGTATATAGAAGGTAGATAAGATAACTAGCCCGAAAGTAACCACATATACAATCCAGATTTGATCTTTAGAATTGACAAACAAAAAAGATAAAGCTAACACAGACCTAGTCAAGTCCATAGTTACAAGTATGATTTTTCTAGGGATTCTATCAGCAACCATTCCACCCAATGGTCCAAATACTAAATACGGGAGAACTCGTAGGGCAAGAGTAATTCCTACAGCCAAACTAGAACCAGTTAAAGTTAATATAATACTCAATACAGCTACATTGTTGAACCAATCCCCTACTCCACTGATGAATCCGGAAATAAATAAGCGCCGATATGATCTCTCATGACGCAAAAATTTAATGCTCTTGATCATTAAAGAGTCCCCCCTAATTTTTATCACTTAAAAACTATATTGAAAACTACGATTTGGTCTTAAATGATATGAATTCTCCTTGGTAGGTCTAAAAATCTTTTCCAATGCCAAGAGAAAGAAAAAGTAGCCTAAGCTACCTTCTTATGATGACAATATTTTTTGAAAAGTTATTGCCAATTACCCCTTCTATAAAAACGTATTCGTAACAGCTGAATGCCCGTAGAGACGCCCTTAACTTGTATAGTCCTCGATTACCTTAGGTGCTTGCTGACTTAAGATCGG
This sequence comes from Geobacillus sp. LYN3, assembly GCF_003064505.1. Classification (NCBI taxonomy): domain Bacteria; kingdom Bacillati; phylum Bacillota; class Bacilli; order Caryophanales; family Anoxybacillaceae; genus Geobacillus; species Geobacillus sp. LYN3. Next base: position 2,858,239 of record NZ_QCWL01000001.1, read on the forward strand.
CTTTTTGAAAAGTTGATCTGACACGTTTGTTATTTCAGAGCGGGATATATAATCATTCAAATACAAGAATAATCCACGCTTTTTCAACCATAAGAAAATAAATCGTATCTTACTTTGTTTATAGAACTAAATTATATAATAATTGAAAAATAGTTTCAAATATTGTAATAATAATAAATATTTGTTAAAATAAATTACAAATATAACAAAAAATGGGGTGGTCAGGAATTGCAACTTGTTCTTAATAAGCCAATAAAGTTAACAATCCAAATAACAAATACTTGTAATTTGGAGTGCAAACATTGTTATGGGAATTGTACAAAAAGTCCGTCTAGTCAAGAACTTACAAAAGAAGAGTGGCTAGATTTTATCGATGAGTTGGTAAAGAATGAAGTTATTCAAGTCTTTTTTGAGGGTGGAGAAGTTTTACATAGGCCTGACTTTTTAGAAATTTTGGAGTATTGTTGTCCAAAAATGTTAACTTGGGTTCGTACAAACGGAACATTAATCACCGAAAAAATAGCTAAGGAATTTAAACGAATTGGGGTTGGGACCGTCTGTGTAGATTTAATGGGAGCTACCGAGGATACACATGATGATTTGGTCGGGGTAAAAGGGAGCTACCAACGTGCTGTAAAAGGAATCAAATACATGGTGAAACATGGGGTCCCGACCTTAATGTGTCTAATTCTCAACCGTAAAAATGCGAACGAGCTCCAACAATATGTCGATTTAGCTGCGGAATTAGGGGTTAACCGAGTGGGATTTCTTCGACTTTACCCTTTGGGACGAGCAAAACACAATTGGAATGAACTTTCCTTATCACTTGATGAGATGATGGAAGCCATCCAGAGTGTCAGGGTACCTAATAATGTAACAATCATGCAATCTTGGCATCCTAATGACGGAAACTGTTGTTGGCAAATGGCAACTGTAAATTACAAAGGAGATTCTATCGGCTGTCCATATCTAAGAGAATATGTCAACTTCGGTAATATCCGAAAAATGTCTTTTTTGGAAACTTGGGATGATCCGCTTTACAAAAGATTAAGGTCTGGAAATGTAGTTGATTATTGCCAAGACTGCAATGAATCTCAAGGATCTCGTGGTGGTTGCCGTTCAACGGCATATGCTTTCACAGGACGGTGGGATGCACCCGATCCATACTGCGTGAATACAAACAAAGGAGTTGATCTTCGTGAGTTGCCCGAATGGATACTACAAGAAACACCCAAATCTCCGTACGAGGGCTGTTGAGGAATGGAATACAATTCTAATATATACTCCTCACAAACCCAATATTCACTATCTGAATCCTACTGCATGGTTAATATTCGAGTTATGTGATAACAGAACCTACGATGAGATAACTAAACTTTATCAAGAAATTGTTCCTTCCGATTCATCTGTGACCTTAAAGGAATTGGAAGAAAGCCTAAATATGTTACTCGATGCGGAAATTGTTATTTGTGAACCTTTGAAAGGAGGTGAAAAGGATGAGCAACAACGAGCGAATCTTGAAGTTGGGAAAGCTCATTCGTGAGAAAAACATGGTAGATCCACCTTATATTAATAAAATCGAACCTGAGATTCGCACAGGTGTTCAGTACGCGTTACCTCCGGCTATGAGAAAAAAACTGAACCCCGAATTAAAAGAGAACTGATTGAGACTTTGACTGAGAATATCCAGGGGTTTTACTCCTGGATGTTCTTTCTTAACAAGGAGTTGTGGTTAGGTTATGAGTAAACCCAAAATATTACTAATCAACCCTCCGTTATGGAATACATATGCACCACATCTGGCTATTCCCTTACTTGCAGGATCTTTAAAGGCACGAGGATGGGATGTCAGATGCTTGGATTTAAGTATTGAATCAGTAGACTGGCTTGTATCAAGGAAAGGACTACTATCACTTGAAAGCTTGTTCGAAAAGAGGTATCGTGATTCCGACTCCAATTTACTCCCAGAACTTGAAAGAGCTAGGCTAATTTACCCTGAAACGATAAAAAATATTGACAATGCTAAGCAAACATTGCGGTCATTCTCTGGTCTTCAAAATCACGAAGAGTTTCTGAAAGCCAAAATCACTCTACGCAACGCACTTCATTTTATCTCTGCATCGTTTCCGGGATTGAAATTTGATTTGTTTGCCAATGATTTATACTATTCGGCTCGTTCAAGCCAAGCAGTACTTAAAGCGGCAGATGATCCTGAAAAAAATATTTATCGATGGCTGTTTCAAAAAATGCTTCCTCCTCACTTAGAGGACCCAAATCTAGGATTAGTAGGAATTTCTGTTTCTGCAGATACCCAATTGGTTGCAGCAATTACAATCGCCAAATTGATCAAAGAAATTCGTCCAGATATTCACATTACCATGGGAGGCAATTATACAACTCGGATTGTTCATAAATGGAAGGAGCCTCATCCGTTATGCCAGCTTATTGATTCCTTTATTCTATATGAGGGAGAAGAATCTCTTCCGAAGCTTTGCCAATCTTTATTCAATGGTGGAGTTGAATCTATACCAGGACATGTATATAAGAAAGGAGATAAATTACATCATACTCCACCTCAGGATGTCCAGCTGGATGAAGTACCGTTTGCCGACTTCTCTGACTACCCTTTAGAAAAATATTTTGCTCCTGGTCCTGTTCTGCCGACTTATGCATCAAGGAGCTGCATTTTTAATTGTGCATTTTGCTCCATTCCTTTTGCTAGTAACAGGTTTCGTATGCGCAATCCCGAAAGAATAGTCGATGAGATGGAATACCAAAAAGAAAAACATGGTTCCAGGCATTTTATGTTTGTGGATGAGCTACTAACTCTGCCCACTCTTCAAGGTGTTAGCGATGAATTAATTAAACGCGACAGTAAATTGTTCTGGTACGGAGAGACGAGATTTGCTCCGGGTTTAAATGAGAAAATTGCAAATCGCTTATATCAGTCTGGGTGCCGTAGAATGAACTTTGGACTAGAATCATTTAACCAGCGTATTTTGGATTTGATGAACAAAGAAACTAGAGTTGATTATATCCCTAAGAATCTACATGCATTTTTGGAATCAGGTATTCCTGTACATCTTTTTGTAATTCTTGGATTTCCAGGGGAGAATAAACAAGAAACAACAAGAACCATTTTCTTTGCCGAAGAAATTATGAGGAAATCTGATGAACAGTACGGTGTTCCTTATTCAACATGGGGAGCTAGCCCCTTTGTTCTTGATTTGAATTCTCCTATCGGTCTAAATCCGGATAAATTTGGAATCGAAATTATTCCACCAAAAGATGATGAGGATCTCGCTTTAAGCACTAATTACATCACCAGAGAAGGAATAAGCGAGACTGAAACATCCGAACTAATGGAAGCAACTGCTAGACGAAGCCCTTATCGACCAAGACGAGATGCAAATTGGTTTCATCGTTCATCCTCACGCGAAGTAGAAGAGGAAATGTTTTTGCGTGCTTGTTATGATACCGGTCTTCCCAAACCCTTGACCTGCAAACCAAAATTATTTATTGAATCGATTGACAATCAATATACATGGCTGGCAGATGATGTCACCGTCCTTCAATCAAATTACTCATTTGTTGACCAAAAACCTAAAAAGTGTACATTGCTTTACAAATCGAACCGAGATTACTTAGTTGAAATTCCAGGTTCGTTATATAAATGGGAGCATTGGTTAAAAAACCCAACCCCCTTCAAAGAGCAAAGAGATATACTCGCCAAAACACTGAAATGGACCAAAAGACAGTCTCAAGAATTGTTGGAAATGTTACTGCGTTTTGAACTGCTCATATGCAATAAGATACCTGTTTCTGTTGAGGATATTGATAGTGAAGAACTGATCTTCTATCAAGAAAAAGGGGTCTATGAGGAATTTATTGAGGAGGAGCAACAAGCAATATTAATCAGTACAATTACAGGGAAAAGCGTTACGATGAATTTAGAGGCTTACGCTTTATGGAGTTTATGTTCTGAAGGATTTAGCCTTATACAAAACGATAAATTACAGTTTGTAGGACTAGATCATCTGCCTTTAAAGGAAATAAAAAATGTTCTCTTTCAACTTGCTGAATCAGGATTTGTATACCTTAAAAAATCAAAAAGAAACAGATAAGGAGTAAAATATTATGAACGAGAACTACGTGTTCCAAGTGGAAAAAGAAATGTCTCTTCATCCTTTGTATTGTAAATATACATTTATAAACGATTTAGTCTTTCACACCTATACATTTATTACAGAGTTGTTAGCTGAAGAAAATAGTGACTTTAGAAGGCTGTATGATCGGTTTCAAAAATCTGAACGTACAATCACACACAGGGTTATTCAAGATCCAGTAATGAGAGATGTGCTAAATAAAGCTTTTGGCCTTTTGAAAAAAGGTAAGACTGAGAAAATTAGACTTTATAATAAAATATTAGATTACACAATCTCAATACTGGATGAAGGCAAACAAATAGGTCCTTTAAAAAGTCGAATGGAAAAAATTATTTACCTTGGAAGTACTGATTCGTCACCTTGGATTTGGTTTATTAATGAATCCAACAATGATATTATTGAAAAACATTTCAAAACACTCTTTCAAAACGAACTAGCAGCAGGGACTGACCCTGAACCAATATTGGTCATGCCTGATGAAAAGACACAAAAAACTTTACAATATAGCTTTGAACTTTTAACCTTATTATTGCCTGATTTATCAAAGAATGTCTTACCCCATGTTCAAATGATCGCAATCGTAGATACACTAGGTAATCGTGAAAACTTATTTGAAAGTGCTTCTACCAACGACATTCCAAGTACTATATTCCTCTCACGTTTAGTTGTAGATAATCCTATTAAGACTGCTGAGGCTATACTTCACGAATCCTTACACAAAAAATATGCCGACCTATTACTAATCAAACCTATATTAAGGCCAGGATATTCAGCTCAAACGTCACGTCCTATATATATCACTTGGCGGGATACCTATTGGCCGGTGGACCGTGTTTTAGCCGCTTTTCATGTATACACTTATCTAGGATTGTACTATTTACAAACTATTAGGAAGCATGAGTTTCTCTCTCCTGAGCTGCGAAAAGAGAACGAAAAAGCCACATTATATAAACATTTGTTTCAAGCGCTTGATAAAGGTTTCTATTTAGGTGATCAGTTAATTCGAGAGGGTAAGGAAGAGCTGGGATCAGAGGGTAAAAACTTTGTTCGGTGGTTATATGAGCAACTTGACAAAATAAATAAGTTAAGCAGAAGTGCAGCATTCACTGAATGATGACTAAAATTCATAGGTAGATTATAAAAACTGCCTCGACTGAGTCCCAACCTATGAATGGGTTAGCTAGATTATGGAAGATTTGTGTGGCTATAAGTCCATCTTTACGAATAGCTGAAAAAAGATTTTGAATTTAATAAAGCCTTTAAGCAACCATTCCAAATAGTTGGTGGATAAACTTCACTTGATTTTGGACAGTCTGATCCCGTTAAACAAGTTGCCGTTTTTTTACTATATGCATAGCTTCTATTCGAGAAATAATGGATTTAGCTGTGCGAAAGGATTTCAATTCTAACATTGAACGAACTCGCTTTTTAATAAATCGATGATCTTGTTCGACGATGTTATTAAGATATTTCACTTGCCTTACTTGGATGCCTACAGGCATCTTTTTTTCTTTCTTCAACTCTTCCTTGCTACAGGATAAGCTGGATTATTGTCAACTGTGATGACACAAGGAGTCGAAACATGAAAAGACCGCAAAGCTTTCTTTAAAAAGCGCTTTGCAACATTCTGATCCTCATCTTTCTATATACTTTTCAGTAATAAACTAATCGTATGATTTAGATTATATGTCTAGTTAAAAATGGCAATGAAAGAAAATTAATTTATTTTGAATACCCGTGGTGCTAGATAAACTCAAACAAGCATAAAAATAGCCCTTGCATGAGGATCCCCTTAAAATGAAAGTGTAACCAACCATTAAAAAGGAGGAT
>NZ_QCWL01000001.1:2864239-2867182 GCF_003064505.1 Geobacillus sp. LYN3
CCCCATGCAAGAGCACTTTCATTTTACTACAGATCCAGCCAAACTTCAAAAACAATATGCCGCTATTTTCTGTTTTGTTTCTGCCCAACTGTCGTTGATTCAAATGTATCTTCATCGCCGCAACCGTCACTTGGTCAAGCAAGAAGACGAAGTGGTCATGGCGGTTCACCTTTTGGGGAAGCTGCTGGGCTTTTCTTCCGAACGAGCCTGGCATCGTTTTGTCACGGGAAATTTGTTCACAAACGGCTCGTTTCTTGAACGCTCCCGATACAACCGCCGCTGCCGGGCGCTTGGTTTCGCCATCAAATGGATCCGTCATGAGCTGGCGAAACGTGGCCAACACCATGCTTATGCGGTCGTCGACAGCTTGCCTCTTCCGTTGTGCCATCCCGCAAGAATGCAGCGCGTCAAGCGGTTTCGAGGGATCGCGGATATGGGGTATTGTGCTTCCAAAAAGCAATGGTACTACGGTTTCAAGCTGCATCTTCAAGTGACCAATCAAGGGCTGGCCATGGGCTATGTCGTGACGGAAGCGTCCTGCCACGACGTCAAAGCCGCTGAAACGGTGATGACTCAAATCCCTCATCCCTACAACTTTGGGGACAAAGGGTACATCAGCCACGCTCTTCGAGAAAAGCTGTACAAAGAACACCAAGCCGCGTTCTGGACACCGTCTCGACACAATCAAAAGCACGGCCCATCCAAGGCATGGGAAGAATGGATCCAAAAAAANGTTCTGGACACCGTCTCGACACAATCAAAAGCACGGCCCATCCAAGGCATGGGAAGAATGGATCAAAAAAAACGCAAAGTCATCGAGACGGTGTTTTCGATTCTCGTAGACCAATACCGGATCACCGACATTCGAGCGAATTCCATTGCCGGGTTTGAAGTGGCACTCGATGGCATCTTGTTGGCTTATTCCTTGGTCACACTAGGGCTGGTTGAGCGCTGACACTCAACTAGCACCACGGGTATAGTATAATATAGTTAGATGGGAGGTGAAAAAATGTATTTTTGTATCAAACAACAGCTAAATGGTTTGACNGGCATCTTGTTGGCTTATTCCTTGGTCACACTAGGGCTGGTTGAGCGCTGACACTCAACTAGCACCACGGGTGAATGAAAATTCATTGTTATATATTGAACCTAGAGGGTTTTTATACATTCCATTTACAAACGAAATAATCAAAAAATAGACCTATAATGTTCGCCACTTGTCAGATAGATTATGGGTGCTACACCGTCAAATTGTTTCACAATGAAGGGCGAGTAAAACCAAATGTTCTGTTGTTTTCACACTCCAAAAAATTCACTTGATTTGCAGAAAAGGAGAGTCATAGACCGACTCTCTTTGTTTTATTATTTAGAAAATTCAATTTCAGGCTTTTGCTTTTCTCCTCTCTTTCCGCTCTAATAAAATCGTACCGTTTTTTCCCCTGAAAACTCCCCCGACAGGACGATCCTGATGACATATCTCGAATTGAACATGAATATGGGTTGTGAGGTGATCCGATGGCTGTTGACCACGACCGTTTGTTTAAAGAGTTGATCCAAACATTTTTTGAAGAGTTTATCCTTCTCTTTTTCCCTGAAATGTACGAGTATATTGATTTTCAGCATTTGTCCTTTTTATTCGAAGAACTGTTCACTGATGTAACGGCAGGGGAGAAGTATCGCGTCGATTTGTTAGTCGAAACGAAATTAAAAGGGGAAGATGGGCTGATCATCGTCCATATCGAAAACCAAAGCTATGTGCAGCCGTCGTTTCCTGAACGGATGTTCATTTACTTCAGCCGCTTGTTTGAGAAATACCGCACGAATGTCGTTCCGATTGCCGTTTTCAGCTACGATACCATCCGCGACGAACCATCCTCGTTTACGCTTCAACTTCCGTTTGGCAACATCCTTCACTTCCGCTTTTTCACCATCGAACTACGCAAACAAAATTGGCGCAACTACATTCGCATTGACAACCCGATCGCCGCCGCACTGTTAAGCAAAATGGGTTATACTGAAAGTGAACGAATCGAATTGAAAAAACAGTTTTTACGCATGTTAGTTCGTTTAGAGCTGGATGAAGCAAAGCAGAGGCTGTTAATGGCTTTTTTGAAACATATGTGAAATTGTCGGATGAAGAAGAACAACGATTGCGAAACGAGGTGAATCAAATGGAAACGAAAGAAAAAGAGCAAGTGTTGGAATTGTTGATTTCGTATGAACAAAAGGGAAAACGTGAAGGAGCTAAGCAAAAAGAGCGAGAAATGATGCGAAAAATGATTGCAAAAGGAATGAGCATTGCCGATATTGCACATATATTTGACCTAACGGAAGAAGAAGTTCATAAAAGGGTTAACGATTGACCACGACCGCTTGTTTAAATAAAGAGCTGGCCACAGCGTTTTTTCATGGCTTCACCGGATACGTATTGGCTCGGCGCCTATTGTTACCCGCTAAAGGAGAAAGTTGCCCTAAGATGATGGGGGCAGCTTTTTTTTGTTATGGTCGCTCGAATTTTCGGTGCGTATGTTGGTTGGGAATTAGGAATTTATAGGTTCATCACCAAAAGATGTACTTGCACCTGTCATGAAAGTATGTTAGCTGTTTCTAGCCGAACCCGCAGTGCAAAACGCTGGATATTTCGGTATCCGTATCCCCGACGTTTCATCAGCTTGATCTTGTTATTCGTTCCCTCCATCTTCCCATTCGAATAATGGGATAAAATGCACGATATAACCCGTGGTGCTAGTTGAGCTTTAGCGCTCAACTAGCCCAAGTGTAACCAGGGAATAAGCTAACAATATACCGTCTAGTGCCACTTCAAATCCGATAATCGAATTGGCTCGGATCCCCGTGATGCGATAGTGGTCAACCAGAACCGAGAACACCGTCTCGATCACTTTGCGTTTTTGTTGGATCCACTGCTCCCATGTCTCAGACGCA
>NZ_QCWL01000001.1:2867192-2870133 GCF_003064505.1 Geobacillus sp. LYN3
TTTTCGAGACGGAGTCCAAAGCGCCATTTGGTATTCTTCGTACAGCCTTTTTTGCAAGTCACGGCTAATGAATCCTTTGTCCCCAAAGTTATACGGGTGGGGAATTTGGGTCATCACGCTTTCGGCTGCGATTCGATCGTGGCAAGATGCTTCCGTCACCACATACCCCATTGGCAGCCCTTGATCGGTCACTTGAAGGTGCAGCTTCAACCCGTAGTACCATTGCTTTTTGGAAGCGCAATACCCGATGTCGGCGATCTCTTGAAACCGTTTGACGCGATGCATTCTTGCCGTATGGCACAATGGGAGCGGCAAGCTGTCCACGACGGCATAGGCATGATGTTGGCCACGTTTTGCCAGCTCATGGCGGATCCATTTGATAGCGAAGCCAAGCGCCCGGCAGCGGCGGTTATACCGGGAACGTTCGAGAAACGAGCCGTTTGTGAACAAATTTCCCGTGACAAAACGATGCCACGCCCGTTCAGAAGTAAAACCGAGCAGCTTTCCTAAAAGATGAATGGCGATGATGACAGCGTCCTCTTGCTTGACCAAATGGCGATTTCGACGATGAAGATGCACCTGAATGCATGAAAGTTGAGCAGAAACAAAAACGAAAATGGCGGCATATTGCTTTTGAATCTTGGCCCGATCTGTAGTAAAATGAAAGTGCTCTTGCATAGGGATCCTCCTTTTTAATGGTTGGTTTCACTTTCATTTTAAGGGGATCCTCATGCAAGGGCTATTTTTATGCTTGTTTGAGTTTATCTAGCACCACGGGTTTTCATTCAATTTTTCAACAAATTCAAAGCGCGGAGAAACTGCTTTCATTTTTTTATTATAGAGGTTAGTATAATAAATTTCTAAATATGCGGTCTTTCCAAATAAAATTTCATCATTTTTTATTATCACTTCGAAACATTTTCCTGTTGATACATACTGGCTATCTTTTTTGAGATACCTATAATCAAGATTAATTACTTTATTGTCCTCATTTAAAATCATATTTACCTTATTAATCTTAATTGTCGATGATGCATCGTTTAATAAAATAAGACGAAGTGATGCAGATGCCCCCATCCTTTCTATGCAAGTAACATGAAACCATGGTTGCACAGCAAACTGTTTCTCATCATTATTATCCCTGTTAGTTTTAATAGTAATAATTATAGCAACTAAAGCAGCAAAACTCGCTATTGCAGAAGCTATTGCCCCGATTGCATTCCAATTAACCCCCAAACCTATTATCCACTGCAGAAAAATTCCCTCCCTTATCTATATACATGCACATTGAAACATTAATGTCCGTATAAGTTGTTCCCATCCCAGTTATACTGCTCCTAGGAAATTTCCGGAAAAGGAGCAGAACAAGGATGTAAATGATAAAAATTACCAACGACCACAGATGGACATCACGCACTCTCCGAAAGCAAGAGTGGAAAATCAAAAATGTTGCCCTGCGCCAACGCGTCATGGCTGTTCGCTTGGTCATGGAAGGGTATCTGGGAAAAGACGTCGCTGCCATGCTCCATCTATGTCGCCAAAGTGTCGCCTTTTATGTGTCCTTATTCAACGAAGGTGGGCTCGATCTCCTGCTTGATTGGAAATCTCCACTAGGCCGGGAACCGTTTTTGACACCGGAACAGCAACAGGTGCACTCGGTTGGGACATCGCTTCTTCCATCCTATATCCGCGAGCACTACGGGGTGGCCATGTCCCGGGAGAGGATTCGGAAACTTTTGCATCGAATGAGACGGTCTTGGAATCGGCCCACCTATACTTTAGACAAAGGGGATGCGGAACAACAACAAGCCTTCGAGAAGCAGATGGACCTAATCAAAAAAAACTTAATCACCCTAGATAAGGTCCTTTTGTATGTCGACAAGACCCTTGTCCACTCGTACCAAATTCTGCGGACCACTTGGTCGGAAGTCGGCGACAGAAACAGGTACCCACGTATGGTCATTATACCGATGTTTCGCTCTTTGGAGCCGTCAATGTGCTCAACGGAGACACCATTCTTCAACGGGTGGCCGCAATGCGACAACGTTCTTGGATTTCTTGAAAATCCTAAAAAATCATGATCCTAACAAACGGATCGTGCTCGTACTGGATCACGCTCGCATCCACCACGCCAAGATGATCAAAGACTTTTTGCGCCAAGAGGGGAATCCTTTCATTTCATCTTTCTGCCTCCATATTCGCCACAGTTAAATCCGATTGAACGCCTGTGGAAATGGCTCAAAGATGCCGTCATTGCCAATGTGTTTCACAAGAACCAAGTGGAGATTGACTAGGCCATTACGCAATTTATGGACTACATTTGTTAACGCTCGGAAGAAGTACTTCAACGCTTGGGGTGTGCTACGTGATGCAGAGGTTGACTTTTCAAGGTGCATCTATAATAGTTTCACTCTTACCGTCTTGTATATCCCAATAATAATCTACGCTGATTGATAAATCTGTTAAATGATTAACACATTTGACACCCGTTATTATACTGTCGGTAAAATCAAAAGCGTTCTCAATTTCTTCAATGTTACTTGCAATAATCAATGAAACCGCCCGCTTTCAGAAATAAAAACTTTGTGCATTTGAGAAGTATTCATTCTGAAGATGAATTGGATGATTGATAAGGAAGACCATGGTAGAAGCGCATTCTTAGAAGAAATGATCATGAACCATGTTAATGTAGTCAATTTTTTGTTTTTTAATGCCCTTTTAGCACATTGTGGAGATACCGACCATCATTGAACTACCCCCACTTACCGGCTCATGCCGGTGGAAGTGGGGGATTCTTGTTTCCTCTGGCCGTAGTTGCTCAAAGGTTCCAAGAACCCCCTCCGTTCAACGAGAGGAGTAGCCATACAAGATGTCCGAAGTGTCCTTTCGGGACGACCAGCTATATGCCTATGAAAGCGCATATAGAAGGTACACCATCTTT
>NZ_QCWL01000001.1:2870143-2872103 GCF_003064505.1 Geobacillus sp. LYN3
GAACGCATTGCAATGCACCCAGCTCCTAGAATCGCCATCTGCTCCGGTGACGAGAGTAAGATACTGGTACAACGCGCTCTTGAATGAACAACATTTTTATATGAATAGGTATTCATTATGTGGTTATGCCAAAGTTTTTATTAGTTGCCGTTTTTCTTCTTCTAACAAGGATGGATGAAATACATCTATCCCTTGATGCGGCTGATTCACATTGAAAAGATGATACAATGTATGTGTACGAACAGAAAACTTCTTATTTAAAATAGACCAATGCTTCCAATGATGAGAAGCATCTTTCGGGACATGCTTTTTAAGCACCTTTGGTGATTTTTCTTTATATCCTAACCCCCGTCGGCCGATCGTAAATGCAGCTGCTTGGTGAATAGAAATACCAAATTTACGCATATACTTCAGTTTTCCAGAGACAGAAGTAAAAGCCGGATTCACTTCTATAACAGCAACTCCCATTTTATCGGCACGTCTTTTGATTGCTTGTATCATTTTTCGATACGCGAACATACTCTTCATCCGATTTGCTTTCTTGTTGCCGTATCGATTCCCTGTTTTGGATAAGGTGGTATCCAACTTTTCCAAAACAATAGGTTTTTTCTTCCGTACCGCAATATCTACTAAAGTAATGGCTTCTGCTTCCATGATTTTCGTAATCTGACCAGAAGTTTTCCCTTCTATCGAAAACGTTAATTTTCCACTTTCCAAAAAGTTACCATCTTTCGAAACATTTGTCCAAGCAATGTGATTATAGTTACAATCTACACCAATAACTCCATCGGAGGTAGAAAAATTAATATATGGATTCGATTCCACATCCACCAAACATTTGATGATATAGTATTCCCCGTGATCTTCGATCGACCAAGAAATTGGTTTACCATACTCTTTTTTGTTTTTGCATTGGATTTGATCTGTCACCGTTTTATTCACCATTTCTTGGCCGTAAGGGAATATTACTTCCGGAAAGGTAACTACTTTTCCTGTTATCGAGTTCATATGAAGTTCTTTTGTCATTGGATTATAGTGAAACACAAAGTTTCCAGAGCCGGCATCTTTCCGCCCGGAGATGATGATTTCTTTATTTCGTGCAGCTAAAAAGAGCTTTCTCCAAGCTTCGTGGTCCTTTATAAATTCTTCTTTCGTAAATTGTTGTTTGAATAGTTTTTTACCGCCAAAAACAGCGCTTGGAATATGTTCTTTTAATTTCATTTTCTTTTGTTCTAATCGATCCAAACGATGTGTTAAACGACCGATTTTTGCTTTCGTCCGTTTCCATTCCACATCTAAATAACGATGTTCAAACAAATAGGAATTCATCCAAACCAAAGATCTGTTTTTTAATTCAAGAGAAATGATTCCGCTTTTATGCAAAACAAAGTTTGTATTTTTCGGAAACCGTAGGTTCCCTTTGATACAACTTTCTTTGATTTTGCCTAATTTCGTCAGTTTGGTTCGTTCTGTTTTCAGTTTTTTCTTCACATCTTTTATTTTTTCTTCTGTCTGTTGAAGGTGCATTTTATTTAATTCCATTAGAGAAGAGAAAAGAGCATTTGCTTCTCGAACTGCACTGTTAGCAAAATAGTCATTCAGTCCGTATTTTTTCTTCACAACGATATGCAGGCTTTCTTTATGTAATTTTCGCCCCCATCGTTTTTCTCGGACCAGCGTTTGAAAGGCGAAACGTTTCGCTTGATTGAATAACTCTAATGCATAAGATGTTTCTGTAACATGAAGAATATCCATTTCTGATTTATACAATCTTCTTGAAAAATACGCTTTTTTCATCTTTTCTCCACCTCTAACGGAACATAAGTTCGGTATATTTATTTATATTTTATGACAGAAGAAGAACGTTTTTCAACTATTACGATTACTAAAAAACAAAAAATGCCGATTCATCCCCCACCTACGCTCCGCTTAGAGGTGGGGGGTCTTCTCGGCAAACAAG
>NZ_QCWL01000001.1:2872113-2898693 GCF_003064505.1 Geobacillus sp. LYN3
AAAACAAAAAATGCCGATTCATCCCCCACCTACGCTCCGCTTAGAGGTGGGGGGTCTTCTCGGCAAACAAGATAAAAATTCTGCTTTTGGAATTAGGATGAAATTGTTCATGTGTTACTACAATAAAATTGTATGTCTTTGCAAACGCTATTAACCAACTATCTGCTGCACTAGCAAACTCTCTTTTTGCCGCCTCAAAATATTGCCCCTGCTGAACAGCCCAGGTAATAATTTCTTGATATGTTCTAAGAACTTCAATCTTATCGGTTGGCTCGAACCATTGGGCAAAATAATGATTGGCCCACTCGCTTAATTCATCATTTTTATGAAAGCTATTAATTTCCTGTTTAACACGGTCAATGCTTATGATGTTGCCGTTTTCGGCATGTTGAAGCAGGGCATCCCAAAAGGAAGGAGCGATATCAAAAGAATAATACCTTTTATAGGCTTCAATAAAAATGTTCGTATCAATCACAAACTTATGGCTAGAACTCATACATATCTCCCCGTATCGACATATTCGGCAAACTTAGCAAAAGTGTCACCAGAAAGCCCCGTCAATTGATAGGCTTCACGATAAAGGATCGTTCCTTCCTTTGCCGCGCTTATGACTGCTTCCGCAAAATGACGGCCAATACGCATCGTTTGAGTTGCGTAAAAATTGCCTCCGTTTGTTTTCGTTTGTTCCGTTTGTTGCCGAAGCCGTTTCATATAATCTTCATAAAATGAAAAAAACTCCTCTTTTGTCACAAGGTTTAAGTCTAGAGCTCTACGTGCCGCCACAATTTCACTAACCTTAAAATGGCGAGCCACTTGTTCAAAACGATCTTCCGATTGACCAACCTGTTTCCATATAATAATTAATTCATCTTCAGGGACAAGAAACTCAGCAGCTGCTTTGTTGCACACGTTTTCAATTTCAGCATCAGCAGGCTGAAGACTTTTTAAATCGAATGCGGCACTCGCCCCGTACCAAATATGGGCAAGTTCGTGGACCAATGTAAACATTTGCGCAGCTTTTCCGTCTCTTCCATTTATAAATATTAAAGGGGCATAGTCATCAATAAGAACAAAACCGCGAAATTCCGCAACATCCAGTTTTCGATGTGTATTATTGCCGACTACTCCATTAATGACGACAATAATGCCGATATCTTCAGTTTTTCTAATAAGATTGCGTAAAGCTTCCTGCCAAGTTGATTGTTTTGATGCCCATCCATCTTCCAAACTTAACGTTCTTCGCATATCTTGTGCAACGAGTTTTGGATCCATTGACAAGTTCGCACGCCCCACATAATTTAAAGGCGGATTGCCTAGCTGAATTAAATAATCGCGCATCCACTGTTGCCGTCTTTCCATCGTTTGAACCGTTTCCAAAAGATTGGGACTCGGACGGACAGCCCCTTCATCTCTCACCGTGCGATAATAAGGAATACTTAACTTCTCCTCTGGTGGATTAGGGAGAAAAAAATAACCAAGAGGTACAGCTGTCATTTTTGCAAGTTTTTCTAACTGCTTAAGCGTCGGCTGGCTTTCTTGATTGATCCATTTATCAATATTAGGAAACTGATCCTTCAGTCGATCAAAATTATCCATGCGTTTGATCACCCATTGTAGAACATTGGGTTTAACCTCAACCTTAACCATCATATTGCCCCTCCTCTTTGACTATAGTATGCCACAAATGCTGGAAAGGAAAAAGAGAGGAGAGAGCATTCAATAAAAAAAGCTGGCCTCAAAAGGTCATTGTACCACCTTTTGGGACAGCCTCCTGTAAAAGCATCACTAACGGCTAACCGCCCGCAGCATAAACGCCTCCACATCATTCTCCGGACCAACAAATTCAATATCCGTGCCAATTGCTTCAAAATGCTTGCGGGCAAAGGAGATTTTTGCCGATTCGCCCGGGCGCAATTCTCCTTCCCATTCCTGTCCTTTCGTCTCTAGGACGAAGTACAGCTTTTCTTCCCCGTCTTTCTCAATGACAAGCGCCCAGTCAGGATTGTAGGTGCCAATTGGAGTGTCAATTTTAAACCAGCTTGGTAGCTTCACATATACTTTTACTTTCTCATCGTCTTCAAACCGTTTGGCAAAACGCTCTTCCACATCCGAATCATAGATGACATGATCAAACGGTGATTTTTCACTCGGAATTGCGTTGTCATTCAAGTAGGCAAGCAGCTCTTCGTTTTGGAATAGTTCCACCGCATAATACGCATCGTCGCCGATTTTATAATATTTCACTCCGTCTTTTAACAGCTGCTTCATTTCACGCTGGATGATCTTTGTCACTTCTTCGATAAATTTTTGCGGATTGTTTTTGAAATCCTCAAGCCGCTTGCAGCCGGTTAAGATGCGGACAATCGTCTTGCGTGTTAAATTCGTGCGGTTTTGCAGCTCAGTAATGACGTCTGGAAGCGTATGGTGCAAGCTGACGTAATCTTCGACGCTTTCGCTTACCGTTTGCGCCTGTACTCCTGTCACGCGGTCGATTTCAACTTTTCCCTTGCGGCTTAAAATGCGAATTTTCTCAATGTGCGGCATCGTTTGAATGCTTTCAATGCACTTTTGAATCAATTGTTCGCTGTCGAAATCGACGGAATAGACCGTTTTATATTTGATTTTATCCCATAACTGTCTGAATTCTTCCTGATTGAATACAGACATATTTAATTTCACTTTTTGCTTTTTGGTTGCGTCTTTGATCGGCAATGCTTGCAAATGGCGTTTTATTTCTTTTACGATCGCCGGAAGCCATGGCTGAAACTCCGAACTTAAGCGCAAGTCATAGTTTTCTATTGCTTTCTTTAATTCAGAGGTGACCATGCTATGCTTATCGATATAGCCGTTTTGCTTCAATTCTTCATATAATTTCACCGATAAATCGTAGCCCATTTGCATCGGCTCTTCCGTCTTCTCGTCGATATAAATAAGTTTGGCGAATATATGTTTTTCAATTTTGCCGAATTTGACTCCTGTTTCTTCTTCGATTTCTTTTTGCAGCGTCGCGACAAATTCTTCATACGATTCGTTCGCCATGACCGTTAGCGTGTTGATATGATAGTCCTGCACACGCTCCCCGTTTTGGTTGACAGCCAGACGCAATCCGCGTCCGATTTCTTGGCGTCTCGATACGTACGTTCCCGCGGAGTCTTTCAACGTGCAAATTTGAAAGACGTTCGGGTTGTCCCATCCTTCGCGAAGCGCCGAATGGGAGAAAATGAAGCGAAGCGGCTCATTGAGGCTAAGCAGCCGTTCTTTGTCTTTCATAATAAGGTTGTACACATCGGTGTCCGCTTCTGTATTTCCTTTTGTATCTTTCAGACGCCCCTTTTTATCTTGTGCGAAATACCCGTTGTGCGCTTTTTCCACGTCCTTATCAATGCCTGGGTCATCCCAGAGCGGGCGGTATTTCGGTTTTTGGATCAAATCCTTATATTCTTCCTCAAACATCACCGCATATTTTCCTTTAATCGGATTGCCATCTTTATCATAATCACGGTAATGGGCGACTTTGTCGATAAAGAAAAGGCTTAACACTTTAATTCCGCGCGGGCGAAGCTGCAGCTCTTTGTTCAAATGCTCTTCAATCGTCTTACGGATTTGATATCGCTTTATCGCATCATCGTCAATATCGCCGATCGCATCACCGACCCGCAGACGATAGCCATTTACTTCAATCGCTTCGTTTCCTTCCGTCCAATCAATCTGCTCGACGATATAGCCACGATACAATTCTCGTTCCCCGGAAATATCGTACAAATCGTCTCCGTATTTCACCGTTTTCGTCGTCCGCTTCACCTTTCCGCGCGATTCGACGTCCAGTTCGATCTTCGCTTTTCTTTCCTTTACCTCGATTAGTTTTATGTACGGCACATTAAAAGACGGTTCAGAACGAACAGACATCACTTCGATTTTTTTGACGAGTTTTTGATTATACGCGTCGACTGCATCGAGGCGATACACCATATTATATTTTTCCACATGCGTCGCCGAGTAGCGCAGGGTGCAAAGCGGATTGAGCGAAGCGATCGCTTCTTTTGATTTCGGCGTCGTATCGACGCTTTGCGGTTCGTCGATAATGACAATCGGGTTCGTCTGTTGAATAAATTCGATTGGGCGATACCCGTTTAAACGATCGTTCGGACGGTGGATGACGTTCGCTTTATCTTCTTTTTCCGGATCTTCAAAGCTTTTGCGGAACGCATCGATATTAATGATCATGATTTGAATCGTTGTCGCTGTCGCAAAGTTACGGACTTGATCGAGTTTTTGCGAATCGTAAATAAAGTATTCTACTGGCGTATGGTCATACAGTTCATTAAAATGTTCCCTCGTAATTTGCAGCGACTTGTACACCCCTTCGCGAATCGCCACGGACGGAACGACAATGACAAATTTCGTAAATCCGTAATGTTTGTGTAATTCGTAAACCGTACGTAAATAGACATACGTCTTTCCCGTACCTGTCTCCATTTCGACGGTAAAATGCATGCCATCAAGCCGCTCGCTGCGCGGCAGGCCGTTTTTCATTTGAATCTCCTGCACGTTTTTTAAAATTTCTTCCGGCGTAAGGTCGAGCCGATTCCCTACGCCTAAATCCGTTTGAATCATTCCCGCGTTTGGTCCATACGAAACGGTGAAGTTGGACTGGCTCATTTCTTGCCCTTTAAAAATTTGCACAACGGAGTCAATCGCCCGTTTTTGATAATCCAAGTCCGCGATAAACTTCAGCTTCATCGGTTACACACTCCTAACATCGGTGATTCCGTGCTTCTTCAACGTTTGAATCGCGTTCGTTTTCACGGCGTCGCTAATAAAGCCGGATTCTTTAAAAATGACTTTCGGTGGCATATGCTCGGATTGATATTTCAACATTTCCTGAACGATATCCAAATCGATGTCGTCTTCTAAGCATACTAACACGGAACCATAGGCAACGTTATAAATCGTTTTGCCGTTATAATCAATTTCTTCAATCGGTATAGTAAGCGGCAGGCCGATTTTCAGTAAAATCTCATACAACAAATCTTCTTTCGTGCGGTCTTCTTTAATGTTATCCTGCAAATCGAAAAGGGTTTGCTCCAAGTTGTCGAAATCAGGATCCCATGTTTTCACGTTCGAAGAATCGAGCTTAAACACTTTAAAGCCGATATCTAAATCCGTTTTTCCTGTTTCCTTAACGATTTTCTCACCCGCACGGCGAATGCGCTCTTTTCCGATTTCACAAATGTTTTTATACCCCGCTTTGTACGCCTCCGATTTTTCATCCGTTTTCTCAGGCAGCTGCACCATAATAAACTTGCGATTTCCACCGTCTTCAGCGTTTAACTGCATTACCGCGTGGGCGGTAGTTGCCGAACCGGAGAAGAAGTCTAGTACTATATCATGATCTCTTGTAGATAGCTCTAAAATTCTCTTCATCAACTTTACTGGTTTAGGATAATCCATCACTGACTGATCATCGAATAATTCTTTTAATTCCTTTTTAGCATCTTGTGAATGTGATACTTCTTGATATGTCCATACAGTCAATGGAGTAATAGTAGATTTCACTTCACTTAAAAAGCGTTTCAAGCTAGGAACATTATTCCCATCTTCGCCAAACCAAATTCTATTATCTGCCACAAGTTCTTCAAAGCGCTCCTTTGTGACCCTCCAACAATATCCTTTAGGAGGATAAACAACTCTACCACTCGGGGTAGTAATTGGATATACTTTACTTTCTACTACAGGTCCAGCTGATAAGTTATCGCTCTTCCATACACCACGTGGGTCATTGTCTGGATTTTTATATCTACTATTTGCTTCTTCACTTCTTGATAAGCCGTAAAGTGATAAACAATCTATTTTCTTAGCATAACATAGAATAAAATCATGATTACGAGAAGCAAATTTGTTCATATTAACAGGTGCATAAGCTCTCTGCCAGATAAAAGTGGTAACAAAATTATTTTCACCAAATACCTCATCACATAGTTTTCTCAAATTGGCTGCTTCCGTGTCATCAATCGATATAAAAATAACCCCATCCTCTCTCAACAAATTCCTTGCCAATTTCAATCTCGGATACATCATGTTCAACCAATCGGTATGATACCGTCCGCTCGTCTCTGTATTCGCCTTTGTCGTCTGCTTTGTGATTTCTTTGTAATTTTTGATATTATCGCGGAAATCATCTTTGTACACAAAATCCTTCCCCGTATTATACGGCGGGTCGATATAGATCATTTTAATTTTTCCGAAATACGATTTTTGCAACAGCTTCAATACTTCGAGGTTGTCGCCTTCAATATAAAGGTTTTCGGTCGTATCCCAATTTTTGCTTGATGCTTTGTCTGGCCGCAACGTGCCGGTGGATGGCGTTTGCGCGAGTTTCATCGCCTGTGTTTTGCCGTGCCAGGTGAACTCATATTTTTCATTGCGCGTTTCGATCTCTTCGCCAAGAATCAGTTTTAGTTTTTCAAAATCAATTTTTCCTTCGGTGACCACTTCCGGGAATAGTTGCTTTAACGCCTCGATGTTCGTTTTTACAATGTCCATTGATTTTCCATCTAATTTTTCCATCGTGCTTCCCCTTTCATCGCAATTGTTGTTTCCACTGCTCGATTTGCTTCGTTAACTGTTGAATTTTCATGTTGTACTCTACTTTTCGGTTAAACTGCGTTTCTTTCTTAATTTGATTTTTCCACTTCGCGATTTCCGCTTCCGCCTGTTCAATTTGCGCAATCAGTTGACGTGATTCTTCATCGGTGGCGATGTAAAACGCGCCGACCGCTTTCGCGTGCTGAAACGCCTGTACCGCGATATGAATGTCTTGATAAAATCGGAAGAAGTGAGAGAAAGATAACGCTGTTATATGAATCGCATCGATGAATCGCCGAACCATTTCATCGTCACTGTCGGATGAAAACCACGGAGTATACGCAAATTCTTCCAAAACGACTTGCGTCTTATCGATTTTGTTTAATCGCTTTAAACACGTACCAACCTGAATATTTCCTTCTTTTTCAAATACGATGACGACAGGGTTTGGCAATGCTTCTTGAATAATCTCTCCAATGACAGGAAGGTGGGCGTCTTTTGTTTCGTTTCTTAATCGAATCGTGATAAACATAACCCCTTCGTAATGGTAATCCTCATTGATGAATGGCTGGATATTAATCACACTTGGAGTCAGTAAATACGTTAGCTCGATCCGATCGACGTATTTCGTAATATAGTCTTTTTCCTTTTTCGTTAAATCGGCGAAATCGTAAAACATTTTTTTATCCAACTTCTTATGTAAAGGGCGGACTTTATCGTCCAGCCCTATTCTAGCATAAAATGTGAATCCAGCCACCGCTCTCACCCTTTTATGATAAGATAAGAGATAATTTCAAAGTCTTGCAAACTCGTATTCGCGTTCGTCACCAAGCTGTCCAAGCTTCCGAGGCTAAATATATTCAGCGTTATTTGCTGATCGATTTTGCCAACGATATCTTCTACCGCTTTTTCCAGCAGCGCCTTATATCGCCCCATGTCTTTTCCGTTTTTCGTCTCTTGGTAAAACGTTTCGTATAAATCCCGCTCCACTTCTTTTTTTCCGTTGCATAGCGAACGGTATAAATCCAAAATTTTCTTTACGTGGACATGGTTATACAACACCGTGCCGTCTTCCCGCACATACACTAAGTAATATGGATGGAGCGCGTTTTGTTCGTTCGATGATGTGACGTGATCGATTTGTTTTAGACAGAAAATAACCCCAGGCTTAATTTCGTCTTTTAGTTTTTCATTTTTGTTCACGGTAATGCTAAAAAGCCCTAGCGGCGCTTTTTCCACCGCTTCTTTATGTTCCTTCATAAAATTTAATAAATCCATGCGGAAGTCGTCTAACGTAAAATCGGTTAAAGAAATATTTCCGGAAATGTCCTCTAAATCAATGACTTCGTTTTGCAGTTTTTCGAGTTGTTTGCGGCGGTATTCCAAATCTTTCATTTCATTGCTGTTGTCGGCAATAACATTTTCTTCCCCGGTGGAAGAAATATCGAGAATCGTCATTCGGTCTTTTACCCTGTTGACGAGATTAATATATTCATCAAGTTCCAGCGACGGCCAAAAGTTAACTAGTTGAATCCGTTCATTTTTGCTGCCAATCCGGTCGATACGACCAAAACGCTGAATAATGCGAACCGGATTCCAATGGATATCATAGTTAACGAGATAATCACAGTCTTGCAAGTTTTGCCCTTCGGAAATACAGTCAGTAGCAATTAGTATGTCAATTTCCTCTTTCATCTCGGGCATTACTTTTGCCCGCTCTTTCGAAATAGGTGAAAAGTTCATTAAGACATTATTGAAGTCGACTTTTTTCATTTTTAATGTAGTTTTTGGGTGATCCGAGCCAGTTACTACGGCAGAGTGCAAGCCAAATTGACGATAAATCCATTCATGCAAGTTTTCATACAAGTATTTCGCCGTATCCGCAAACGCAGTAAAAATGAGCAATTTCTTGTTTTGGCCGTTAATCGGATTCTCGATTTTGTTTTGAATGACTTTTTTCAATGCCAATAATTTTTTATCGCGATCTGACGTTATCCTTCTCGCTTGCGCAAGCAACTTCGCCAAAATTTCGCGGTCATATAATAAATCTTGCTTCCAGCGGATTAAGTCCATATCTTTGATGAAAATTTTCACTTTCGAGCCGATTAACGCGTCTTCTAAGTCAGGATCTTCGATGTCAATGTCGTTAATATCTCCGATCATTTCGTTTTTCGGATCATAGTGATCTATTTTTTGAATGTGCGAATCAATCTGATGAATGATGTTTT
This sequence comes from Geobacillus sp. LYN3, assembly GCF_003064505.1. Lineage (NCBI taxonomy): Bacteria > Bacillati > Bacillota > Bacilli > Caryophanales > Anoxybacillaceae > Geobacillus > Geobacillus sp. LYN3. The sequence continues at coordinate 2,880,927 of NZ_QCWL01000001.1, forward strand.
CCAATGTTAAAGAAAAGGAATGAATGCTGCTTTCTAATCGTTTCAACAAGTTAGATTTCATTAAATAGACAAGATTATTTTCCCGGTCGGTTTGTTTAAAAATTCTTCCGTTTGCTACTTTCGTATCGTACTTTTCGCTATAAACTGCTTTTTTATGAGGCAAGATGTATTGCATCGGCGAATATACCGCCAATCGCAACCGCAATATTTCATTATTAATCTTCTCCAGCGGCGGAAATTCATCTTTGTCGTCAATCGTTTCTTTAATATTGATTGGCTTCAGGCGGGTCGGAAACGAGCCGATCGCGTTCACATTGTAATATTTTTCAATATGGCGGCGTGAACGGGCAATTGTTAATGAGTCAAGCAAGGTGAAATAATCCCCGTTTAGCACATCTAACAACCGCTCAGTGGTCCGCTCTTCTTCGGGAAGATTGCTCCATTTGTTGAATTGCGACTGCGCGCGGCGGATCGTTTGGCTGATGCTTTTGATGTTCGCCGTTTCCGCTAGCGCTTTGTCATTTCCTTCCGTAATGAAGGCAATCTGGTTCTTTAAGTCATCGAGCTTGTTATTGACAGGAGTGGCAGAAAGCATTAACACTTTCGTTTTCACTCCCGCTTTAATAATATCGTTCATCAAGCGGGAATATCGCGTCACCCGATCGTTGCGCGGATCATTATTGCGAAAGTTGTGTGATTCATCGATGACGACTAGGTCATAATTTCCCCAGTTCACATGCTCCAAATTAATATCGCCGCTATATCCGCGCTCGCGCGATAAATCGGTATGGTTGAGCAAGTCATAGGAAAAGCGGTCTTCCGCCAAAATGTTGCGCTTATCGTTTAAACGGTAAATAGTCCAGTTTTCTCTTAATTTTTTTGGCGCCAACACGAGAACGCGATGATTGCGCAGTTCGTAATATTTAATGACCGCTAACGCCTCAAACGTTTTTCCGAGCCCGACGCTGTCGGCGATGATACATCCTCCATACGTTTCGATTTTATTGATGGCGCCAATTACCCCATCACGCTGAAAATCGTAAAGCTTGTTCCAAATGACCGTATTTTCAAATCCCGTTCTTGTTTGTAGCGATTCGTAGTTTTTCGCATCTTGCAAGAAGCCTTTAAATAGATTGTAGAGCGTCACGAAGTAAATGAACTCTGGCGAATTTTCTTTATACATCACTTCTAAGCGCCGCAATATTTCGTCTTTCACATCTTGCAGTGCTTGTTCATCTTGCCAAATGGCGTCAAACTGACGAAGCAGTTGGGTATTTGAATGCTCATCGTCGACAATATGGTTAATATAAATATTGGAAGAGTTGCTGTAGCCTAGACCTGGGCTGGAAAACGGCGCACCGCCGATTAAGCCGATTTGCGTTCCATCGTTGTTTTTGACATGATACAAACCGCCTTGAATGCGCTGATTGGTGACTGATTTAATTTGTGCTTTTCGTTTCAGCCATTTCGCTAATTCTTTGGCTATGTATGCTTGATTTAACTCTACTTTATATTTTCGCTCTTCTTCCACTCCATACAGTGCCGCTTCGTTTTTCTCCATTAGTCCTTTTAACGAACGGTCTCCGCGCACAAAAGCAGGCTCTGTAAAAATGAAACGGAATTCATCGAGTTGTGATAGCTCTTTTTTCAGCTCCACAAACGCATATAATGTCAAATGGGCCGCGGCAATCGACAGCTTACTTTCTTTAGTTATATATTCTTTTAAAACATCCCCCACTAAACCACTCTGCTTATTGTCAATCATTCCTTTAGATCCCATGCGTCCATGCTCCTTCAACCATTAATGACATAATCCTATTTTACTAAAATAACAAAAAAGAATGTTGTCGAATTTTGTCGTAATATAATCAAATCTTCCTAACCTATCCAAGTAACAAAAAAACAAGCCGGCTCCCGTTCAGCCGTTCAGTGAACGGGAGACAGCTTATCTGGGCAAAGATAAATTCACAATGCCCCTTTTAGTTGATTAATCCAAGACTTTTTTATTTTTTCTCTATCATGAATCTATTTTTATATACCCTTTTTGCCTCCTAGAACGTGTTGCAAAACGCATAACGAATGCATAAATGCACATAAAAAAACCCACCACCTTAGAAGTCATATACAGTGATCAAAACCAAGGGGTGAACACGATCATGATTCCAATTGAAACAGCGAACATGCATCTAACAAACCAACCAATACTTATTTCAATTTTATAATTCTGTATATTTCTTTTTTGACCCAAACGCTTTCTCAATTGGATACTTTTGTTCATTTTTCTTCATTTTATCTATAATAGCTTTTTCCACGTCAATCCCTAATTCGTGTGAAAGCAAGAGCGCATAAATGACTACATCGGCAATTTCGTCTTTTATATTTTCCAAGTTTGTTTTTATAGCCTCTTCGCTGCTTTTCCATTGGAAATTTTCCAGCAGCTCTCCTGCTTCTAGAGATAATGAAATCGCTAAGTCCTTTGGGGTATGGAACTGTTTCCAATTACGCGCATCGCGAAATTCAATAATTTTTTGCTGCAAGTGTTTCATGATTATTCCCTCCGTTGGTGCTATTTTCTTTAAGTTTTATCGCTATCCATCAGTCTCACCATCTCCTTAAACACCATCGACGGCTGTTTGAGCAAAGCGTCTACCGGGATTGTTTTGTGTTCGGTTCCTCTGGTGATGGCTAGCAGCCCTCCTTCGAGCTTTATGACAATATCTTTGATGCGGTACGCTGTAATTTTAGACGCTTTATCCAAGTATCGGTCATCAAGGTCAAAGCGGATGCGGTCGGACAGTCTCCGCAGCATTCTCCATAAAGCGATTTCTTCTTTCGATTTCATGAACAATTCAGGGAGTTCTTTCGCTTCTTTTAATGTATTTAACGTGGTCATTGTGTAGACAGATATGCCGTAGCCGACCGGTTTGATGACGTTCGGTAAGAAATGCCAGCTTTCGATTTCAAATCGGACGTATTGTTCGATACTGTTTTTTGGCAGCTCTTTGATCTCGGAGCGCTCGACAAATTTTACGTCAGCGATTTTTCCGTAACACGTGACCCCGTTTTCCGGCGCCGCTCCTTTTCTCGGATAAAGGGCGATATACGCCGCTTCCTGCCATCCTTTTTTCAGCCGTTTTACCGGAATGTGGTAAAATCGGTGTCTCAGATGAGCGTGATAGTTTCGTGCGCTAGGGACCATTCCGACAAGCACTTTTTCATCGAAAGAAGATCGCCATTCCTCCATAATTCCTTGCGGCAAAATTCCTTCTTTTTGCAATTCCTCTGGGCTTTTTTCGATCAGACGCTCGATCAATTGTTCGACTAACCGAGTCGCGTTTGGCAAAAACGGCAGCCCGCCGATATTGACTTCATTAATGCTTTTGTACAGCTTGTGCTCTTGATAACTATCCTCATCGTACCAAGGAAATAACACATAGGCGCCAAAAGCGGTTCTTTCATAAGGTCCGTTGTGTCGGACAACAAGCGAATCGCGGTAACGATGCATTGTATTGATGTCTTCTTCCATCGGGCCAGGAATGTGATAACGCTTCTGGTAACTGCTTCCTTCGACTGCAAAATCGATGCGATATTTCGCGTCGAAAATGTAATTGAACGTATAATCTTTCCCTTTCTTTTCGATCGACAGCATCGTATCCGGAATTTGCGGAATGGTCGGCAGCCTTCCTTCATATTTTTGATACGTCAAAATAATTTTTTCGCCCGTGTGCGGATGTTCGTATACCCGCTTTGCGGAGCGGTTTTTTTCTAGATTGACGAATAGTCCGCTGCGATTCACTTGAATAATATCCTGGCTGACAAGTTTATACTTTTTGCCCAACAGTTGTCCGAGCTTCAGAAACGTCCAATACTCGTACAATGTCGCCACGTCTTTGACGGACATTTGATACAGCTTCCCTTGCAGCGCAAGGCCTCGTGTGACGATTAAAAAAATTTGATACGCATCACGATATCCCGGCGCCATTTGCAAGACAAGGCTCATGATCGAGCGGTCCAGTTTCCCGATCGTTCGCCAAAACGCATTGTTTGTTTTCGCTTCGAGCGCGCGTATCATATTCATGATTTTCGCAAGCAAATCCGGGTCGGCTTCCACTTCATATCGTTTGTTTTTTGACTGCACCTTTTCGAATAAATCACGCAATTTATCGATTAAGCGTACCATCATCCATTTGACAAAACGGTTTTCCAGCGTATCATACGTCAATTCTTTTTTCGCTTTTAAGCCGGATACCGGCATCAGTGAACGGTGTTGAATTCTTATTCCGTTATGGACTTCGCAAAATAATTGCGGCCTTTTCCGCAAATAGTTTCTTCCTTTTGCATCCAAGCGGCCGAGCTGGTCTCCCCTCGCTTTTACATGGGTGGTCGCGAGCTGATGATGCGGCTGCCGCTCGATTTGGCGAATGGCTTGAAGAAAGTCGTGAAAATGCGCCTCCATCAGCCGGAAAAATTCGCTTCTAGAAGGAGTGCCGTCTAATTTTGCTTTCGCCCGCTGATACGTTTTCTTGATAAAATGAAACGCCAGATTATAAATTTCCTCGCTTACTTCTTGGAGAAGCTTTTGATAGTCTTCTTTATAATTTAATTTGGTCGGAAAAATTTCGATCGTCACTTCTAACAGGACTTTATCTCCCATTCGGATTTCAAACGTGGATAATCCCACTTCGTTTTGAAACTGAAGGTTTCCCATTAGCACATATTGATTGCCGATGCTGATTCGATCGACCGCTCTTCTTAACGATGGGTGTTCATGATAAAACGTTAATTCAACATCGTTTTTCGGAAAAACGATGATTTGATAAATGCCGTTTTCAAAAAAGATCGGGCGGTGGCCGGCAGACCACTCCACAAGTCTTTGTTGATCAATATCAAATATTTTTACTTCAAAAATGTCTTCGCCTTTGACAAAAAACTCCATCGATTCGTGAAAGTCGAGTTTGCGGTACTGCTGAAGCCCTTTATATTGCTCATGATATGGCTTTCCTTTGATCACAAGCGTGACGTGTTTTGTTTCAATATGGACCAGCTCTACATCCTCACGAGCCAATCCAGAAGGAGGTAAAGCCATCGTCCGCTAACCTCCTTAACATGTGTAAAATTTTATCCGCGCTTTTCGGATATTTTGCGTATGTAAAATCAAGCAAGGCATCGTATTCCCCATTCAATTCAATGCCAGCGCAGAACGCAAATAGTTGTTCAAGGGCGCGCTGCACTCTCGCATCGCTCCCAGAGACGCGCGGCAAAATTTTCTGCAAGAGGCAATGATCAAACGCGTTTTCAAATGTCATTAGCTTGCCTTCTTCGTTGTAAGCAAGATAAAAGCAGATTTCATCGCGGACGCGATAGCCGATATGCGCTCCTAAAGGCTGTAAATAGGTATTGATTTTCACCAGCTCGTTCGTTGCTTTTTCGACAACATGCGGATACTGTTGATACACGTCTTTTAAATGCAAATATTTAGCGGCAAATGCTTCCTGATTCAGCTTCATCGGCTGCACTTGCTTTAACTCTTTTAAAAAATCGAGATGATCAAGCTGAACGCGATTGAATTCAATCGTATTGGCACGGTCTAATACTTTTTTGCTGAAAGGATGCGTCGTTTCGTCCATATTGACTGTACCAATAATATAGACATTGGCAGGCAGATAAATATCCCGCCCTGCTATTTCTTTCGGAAGCAGTTTAGAAGAAACGATTTTCCCGTTTTCCCAACGCCGGCTTTCCATCACGCTGAGGACATCGCTGAAATAATGCTCTACTCTCGCCAGATTCATTTCATCGAGCAAGACAAAATACGGCTCTTCTTGATTTTGTTCCGCTTCCCGCACTACTTTCGTCAGCGGCCCCGCCTTAAATTCTCCTTTAATATCTACGTACCCAAGCAAATCCGTGCCGTCGTTCCAGTCAGGGCGGACGGGAATTAACGTAAACCGGCCGTTTTCTTCCGTCGCGCCAACGCTCTCGGCAAGCCATTGAACGATTTTTGTTTTCCCGGTTCCGGAAATCCCCGATAAGATGACAAACGGTTTCGTTTTTAAAGACAAAAATAAATTAATCACTTCTTCTCTCGTATAATAAAAACCTTTACTAGATATGTAAGCGTGAATATGGTCCACGATCATTTCATAAGAATGTGATTCAGATATTGGTTTCATATCCATCTTAATCTCCACATATTTTTCGTAGTATTCGATCATTCGCCGCAAATCACGCCGCAATTGCTCATCCGAAGGCATATCGTCGAACGAATACGCAATATAAGCGGCGACAGAGTCCTTATACTCTTTTGCTTTTTTGCTTTCGCCAAGGTCGATTTCATCATCTTTTTTCACGTCGCCGCCCATCGGAATCGTTTGGCGGATTTCTTGTTTAATGCGAATCATTTCTTCTTTCGGTGTTTCCGTCACACCTTGGGCAAATGTCAGATACACTTTGCTCATATCATCGCTAAATAGATAAACAATATAATATCCGCGCTGCGTGGAAGTAGTGACTTCTTTATTCATAATGGCGACCCAAGGGACATCCGTCCATACCCCTTGGCCAACCGATCCTTTAATCATATAGCGATCTTGTGGTATAAAAGGCAACTTTTCGATTGCTTGCGGAATCGCTTTCGTCACTAATTGGAACACCGGCTGCTCCTTTGAAAACTTTTCCCGTTTTGCTTGCAAGTACGTTTTCATCACTTGTAAAAAAAGATCGCGTATTCCCATTTTCCTATGCCCCTTTAAAAGCCGTTTCTGCAAATATGAGAAAATTGCAACTTTTACCTTATATTTATTTTACAAAAATAATCAACGGAACGTCTAATAATTCTCGACAAAGTCAGTCAGTTCCACGTTTGACCCGATCGACCATGTGCTCAGTCATCTTTTCATGATATCACTTACCTAATGTTTGATTGGAAAGTGGGGAAACAAACTTTTTTTCTTTCGTTTCCTACGCAATCCAAAGCAAAATGAGCAAGCCTAAAAAGCCAGCGGCCGCGAAAAGCCATTAAAAAGAAACTGGCTCCTTTCTTGCGTTTCAACGATAGCAATAAGGAAGCCAGTTTTTCTTACGGCAAATAGTATGAAATAAGCTAAATAGATGCCTCATCCCTCTCTCCACTTATTCCACTCATCCAAAAACGCGGGCAGCCGGCTTTGGTACGGAACGATGACGCGCTGGTAGTAGGTTTCCCATTCTTTTGGCTGCTTAAGAATATTTATATAAACATGGCGGATTTCTTTTATATATTCCAACGCATGACGGTACGCTTTGCGGTTTTTTTGCGCAATAAACGCTTCTGCTTTTTGCTTGTAGTAAGCAATCATCTCAAGCGGATGACGCTCGTGTAAGTAACGTTCATAGACGATGCGGCGAGAGTACACAGCATAAGACGCGTCTCTTGTCACATAGCGAAGGAGTTCTTGGCTATTCCCTTCTTGATAGTCAATTTCCGCTTTTATAGAGGAGTAACGTGGATCGCTAACAAATGAATACAATTCTTTCCTCACTGCTTCTTTTTCGCTTTTCTCTGCATAAGAGATGGTTTTCTTATATAACTCATAAGAAGGACGGTGTTGGAAGTATCGTTTTAATAGTTGAAGCGCCTTTCCTTTTTCTCCTATTTGATCGTAGTGCCGAAATACGTATTCATATAATGTATCTAAAGCTCCTTGCCCTTTTTCCAGTCCTTGTTCCGCGATATCGAGCGCTTTTTTCACTTCTCCTTTGCGGTGCAAAAATTGGACATAATCCCAATAGTCGCTTCCGTAAGTTAATTGCTGCATCCGCATTAGTTCATATGTATCTTCATCCCCAAGCTTGTGCTGATAAATTTTTAGCATGAGCGATTGATCATATGTGCTGTTTGACCGCTTCAAGTACGATAAAATAAGGTGCCAATGCTCTTCTTCGCAGGCGATTTGTTCAATCCAGTCCCATATGTCATCGTCAAATCCTGAATTTCCCTCGAGGTATTGTTCCATCAATCCGTGAATCATTTCCTCCCTGCATTCATCCGGCAGCTTCCCGTCTTCAAGCAATGAAAGAATATGTTCCATATTCTCATACGCACGATATTCCTCCTCTTGCGGACCGCCGCCGTACATATTAAACTCGGAAATAATGTCTATTGTTTCTGAAAATTTGTCACGGTACTCGTGATAATATTTCTGTGCTAACTGTTTATCATTGAGATACCCTTTTTCCTCCAAAAACTGGAGCGCTCGCTCCTTTGCTTTTTTGTCAAGCGCAATTAGGCTCATCGCGAGCTCAATCATATCTCGATGGGAAACACGCTTCAAAATCGCGCGAATATCCATAATTTCAACTCCTTGCTTGTTTTTTCATAGTACACTTTAGTACCAATACCATCGGCAATGGCTTATGACAAAAACGAGCATGGTTCTAAAACAAGCAAATTCGCAAAAAAGAGGTTGAACAGTAGTTCCACGCACCTGCTTTGCTGCGCAGGAAAACAGTAAACCCTCATTCTACAGAAAACAAGGATGGACGGTAAAAAGAAACCTGCTTCCTCCTTGCACACTACCGAGGAGGAAGCCAGTTTTTTCGATGATAAACAGCACAAGACGATCGGCAGTTCTCTCCCTATACTATTTCTAACTGCAAATCATGGAGCACATCTAAGTCAACTACCCAACGGCTAAAGCCGTGGGCTTGCAACTAGCCTAATTGGCTGCCGCGTTCGGCTGGTTGACAGCAGCCCTGCGGATGTTTTCCGCAGCCACGTTGTCGGCAGGGGCAGCGTACCCACAAGCTCGACAACAAAACTGATCCCTTGACGGTCTGTTTTCTTTGGCCACATGTCCGCAAACCGGACAGGTGCGGGAAGTATTTTTTGGATGAACTTATACCACCGGCACGCCAGCGATCGCCGCTTTATACTCAATAAACTTTCTCAACTGATAAAAAGACCAAGAAGAGTGTTGACGACGCTGTTGCTTTTTAACCGTTTTCTCGGTGCGTTGGCGGATGCCCTTTAAATCTTCAAGGGCAATGCCGCATCCGAGTGCCTTTGCCTTTTCAACAATCTTCTTGCTAATGCAGTGGTTCCCATCACGGGCAAATAGTTTTTCCTTCTTGGAACGCCATACACGATGGCACCGGTTTCTTTAAAGTTATGCAAGGTTTTTTTATCCAAACGATAGCTTTCCGACACTTTGCCGATGGCACGAACGGTCATTTGGGCAGAGAGGCCAAATTTTTCCCTGACGTCATAGTAGCAAAGCCGCTGGATTTTCGTTTTGGAAAAGGTTCTGGAGCGAAAAGCAATCTCGCTAATATAGTTGCATGCTTGGTTAAACCGTTTCATTGTTTCCAGCAGCGCATGAAACTGTTCAAGAGTTGGCATTAATTTAATCTTGAGAGTGCAGAGCATTCTTGATTCACCTACCTTTCTAAATCCAGTGTACTTATATTGAACGAAAAATTCAATATATACTAAAAATATAACCCCCTCCTTCCTCCCACAGCTAAAGCAGTGGGAGGAAGGCGGATGTTCTCGTGAACATGCTCTTAATGCATTGCAAAAGCAGTCTAGCTACTTTTCATTCTTAAAAGATAGTGTCCATCCGTTTCTTTATTGATATAGTATTTTGCCATCCATTCTCCTTTGATAGGTTTCACCTTCAGCGTTTTAGCAAAAGGAGTCCCCGCCTTCACTTCCCCTTTTTCAACCAGTTTGCCGTTAGGGTTATATAATGCATACTTCAAGCTTCCTTCCCGCAAGTCAATACGATGTTCGATGAGCAGTTGATCAAATTTGTTTTCGTCGACATTAATGGTCGCTTCAAACACATGGTATTGTGGTTCGTACTCCTCTGGGAGAAATGTTCCCTCGGCTGATGATTCAAAATTTTGCTTATTGTAAAAAGCATAATACCATCCACTAAGTATAATCGCTGTCATAATGACCGCAATGACAGACCAAATTCCTTTTTTATTCATTGTCTTTCCCCCTTCGTGTCTGATTGGATTTGTCCATCGACAATTCGAACGATTCGTTTCGTATAAGAAGCAACTTTTTCATCATGTGTGATGACAATAATGCATTTCCCTTCTTCGTTCATTTGGCAAAGAAGTTCCATCAGCCTCGCTCCGTTTTCTTGATCCAATGCACCTGTTGGTTCATCTGCAAGCACGATATCGGTTTCTGCCGCCATTGCGCGTGCAATGGCCACTCGCTGCTTTTGCCCTCCTGACAACTTCGAGACATTCTTTTTTCTTAAATCGGCAATACCAAGTTTCTCTAAATAATAATCCACTTTTTCTTTTATCTCCTTTTTACTTATATCCCGCTTAAACAGCGGAAGAGCGACATTCTCAAAAACGGTGAAGTTATGCATGAGAGCAAAATGCTGAAAGACAAAACTGATCGTTCTGTTTCGAATTTGGCTGAGTTCTTTATCACGCAATGTTGTTACATTAATCCCATTAAGACGATAAATGCCTTCCGTTGGCACATCCATACAGCCAATAATATTTAATAACGTAGATTTTCCTGATCCGGAAGGACCCATAATAGAAACGAATTCACCATTATGCACCTTTAGATCAATGCCTTTTAACGCAACGGTTGTGTACTCATCTTTCCCGTACTTTTTCGAAATCTTCTCCAACTCAATGAGAGCCATCGTTACTCTCTCCCTTCCACCAACTCCCGTAATTCCAACTTTTTAATGTTCCATAATGGAATAATGGCTGAAAATAGTATAATGAATATAGCGATGATCGCTACTTTCCCATACAACCACCATGTAAAGGCCTCTAACCGGATGTTATAGCCTAAAAAATCATTATTGACTTCGGTCAGATAGCTGACGATGACACCGATGACGGCGGAAATTCCTATAAGGAAAAACAGTTCCATGATCAGCATGAACGAAATATCTCGTTTGCTCGCCCCTGTCACCATCATCACACCGAATTCATATTTTCGTGCACGAATCGATGAAATTGTTACAGAAATCACACCGATCAAGGTCACTACGAGAAAAAATGTTCCGATAGCTAAAGCATAATGATTGCTTTTACGGGTATTCTCTTGATAAGCATCAACATCTTTTCGAACAGTTTGCAAAACAGGAGAAATCCCTAATTCTTTCCCCTTTTTCATAATAGCTGCTTTAACGTCCTTAAATTGTTTTTCAGAATGAAGCTGGATGAACGTATTATGTAATCGCACGGCAACACTGATCGGTCGGCCCTCTCTTTGCTCTGGAAAAAAAGGAGCGACAAAAAAATGATCCAAGTTGTCAGCGGGACTGACAAAATAGTCATTTCCTGACAGCCATCTACTTCCCTTTTCAAGTATCCCGACTACTTTATACGTCACTTTAATAGTTTTTTCTCCTGCACCGGCTTCAGCTTTAAAACGGTCCCCGATGCGAAAAACATCACGATAATCGTATCCCACTAAAACAGGGATCACATCGTTGTTTTCTTTTTGGAAATCTGCTTCTTCTAACATTCTTCCCTTTATAACGACAAACTTTGTGAACAGGCGATATATATCATAATCGAAATAAATAATGCCTGAACTCTCAATATCATCTTCTCTTCTTGTCCCCGCATACAATTGCTTATTCCGCTGCTGATATTTTTGCCATTTAGGAAAATCTTGAGGTACGATGCTAGTTGTGTTAAATGATCCGTATCCTTTGATTTCTGGTAAACTTTTTATGTATGTTTCTAATTGCCGAAACCGCTCCGCAAACCACTGAGTATCATCCCCATCCGGCATCGTCAACTTCACTGTCTTATACTCATCCATCTTAGAGATGGAAAAAAGCTGTTTTTCTTGATAGTTGAGCGTATCTATGGTAATTAACGCATGGTTAATCATCCAAAATGAGACGACAAGCTGGAGTGCCATCAACAAGATTGATAGTTTTCTTTTTACAATGGATGCAAAAGCAATCCTCGTATATTTCATCGTTCTACCGCCTTTATCTTCTATTCATCACATCAACAGGTTGTATTTTAATCGCTTTTATCGCCGGAATAATAATAGTTAGCGCGGCTGAAAGCACAACAAATAGAACTGCTGTAGATAGATGGGTGATGGAAATATTGATAGGATAATCAATCCATTGTTCAATAACACGGTTGAACGCCAGCTGTATCGTATATCCAATAATAACGGATGTACTGGAAATTAAACACATCTCCCAGAAAAGCATGGAAACAATGTCATAATTACTATAACCAAACGCCTTTTTAATACCAATTTCATACGTTCTTTCTTGAATCCAATAAGAAGTAAGATTAATGGCATTCACAATGGCTAATAAATAAATCATTACCATCAACGAGAGTCGTTCACTTAGCTCAACATGGAACATTGTATTACTCATGTAAGGCGAAACGTCCATTTGTGCTTCAGGAAACAACTGTTCCATATTGTTTCGAATAATTTTTTCATCCGGATACGTATCCTTAACCGGGTTATGAATGGTCAAATGTAGCTGTTTCGTACTTGTTAATTTATTAATTGTATCAGCAGGAAGAGACGTCATTGGAATAACCACTTGATAATCAATCGCCCTTGTCTTTTTTCCTTTAACACCAATGATTCCAATTACTTTGTATTTGTCACGCCCTGCCATGAGATATTGCTCGCTACCTTCGATAATAACATCTTCCATTCTTTCTTTCCCAACAAGCGCTACTTTTTCTCCTCTTCTTACCTCTTTGATCGTAAAATACCGCCCTTGCATTAAAGGAAAACGTTCTACCACTTCTTTTGTCCAATATTCCGGCGTAACCGCCATCATAGCATCACGATGGGGCAATGTGACATCTTCCAAAATAACCCCTGTTTGTGGATCGATACTTTCAAATAGTTCCAAGATATGCTGCCAATTCGGTTCTTTGGCAAAGGTAATGTCTACACTTACGGCATGCCGCGGTTGGTAACGCGCCTGTTCTTGCTCAAGAAGCTGAGAATAGTTAATACTGGAAATTCCTACTGAAATCATCAACACCGACAACGACAAACCTAACACAATAAAAAAAGTGGTAATGGGATGTGCTTTTAATTGATTTTTGATAGAATAGAAAATCACAGATACACCTTCTCTCATAGAAGCTAAGGCACTAATAGTCATTCAAAAAAAGAGCGAGCAAACATAAATGAGTAAATATACTCGTTTATGTTTGCCTAAAATTCCTATTAATCGTCTCTCAACGAACGAACAACAAGCTCTTTGTTTGTGCTTACATCATTAATAGAGTGTCTGCTTTGATACACATCAACTCCTGTCCAAGAATATGTTACCTGTGCCCATTTTTTATCTTCCTGATATTTATAACCTTGCATCTTACCATTTTTCCACATTTCTAATCTTACAGCTACTTTATAGCCACTCTTAGGATTTACAAATTTTGTTTCAGCTACTGCATTATCATTATCAAACCAGTTCCAATCAACATCCAGTTTATAACGAGCCTCTAGGTCTTTATACGTTAAAGTACCTGTTTTGGTTGCCGCATACACGTTAGCCCCTGCCAACAAAGTTAGACCTATTCCTAAAGACATAGCAATTGTTTTTAGGTTTTTATTCAATTTCATCACTCCCCCTAAACTTTAAAATGAACGGCCGGCCGACTTCACCCTTATTGTATCAAAATGAACAAGAAAAAACATCCGTATTTACCGCAAATTTGATTGCGGAAAATACCTATTTTTTTAGAAAACAATGACATAAATTGTAATATAGTGTAAAATTTTGATAAAAATATTGGTTGGAGGTAGATATTATGAACCAAAACTTATGGAATGTTCTGCAAACACTACTAGAAAAAGATTCCATTGGAACAACGGAACTTGCGTTAGCAAGGAGAAGTTAAACCCAGAAGTCTTCTCAGCATTAGTGGAGTCTCTGCAAGATGGATGGAGATCAACAGGTATCAGATAAATATTGTCGGAAGAAGCGAAATAAAGACTTTTTGCAAAATCATTTGTCCACTAACTGCATGTTTCACCCATGAGTGGCAAAACGCTTGTAATGGACAATGGAGAGACTTGCATTGGTCATAGAGTATTATTTGTCCCTTGTAAGACTATATAAATTCGGTTTGAAATTCCGACACTTTTAATCAACCTGTATTCTTGTCTATACTGCTCCTAAACGAGTAAAAAAGGAGCGGATTAATCAATGAAGAAAAAAGGATTACAAATTACGAACGATCACGGTTGGACGATCGAACGTCTTCAGGAACAGGAACGCAGAATGAAAAATGCCAACATAGCGAAACGAATTGCAGCGATTCGTCTCATGATGCAAGGCTACTTAGGAATCCAAGCCGCTGAGCTGTTGAACCTCCATCGCGAAACCGTTTCGATTTACGTGCAAAAGTTTAATCAAGGTGGGATGGATGCGCTATTAGAACGTCGATACGCCCCGGGCAGAAAGCCGTATCTATCTCCAGAAGAAGAACGGGAATTAAAAAAAATGCTGGAAGAAAGCACTCCTGCCGATGAAGGATACGGCATTGAAACGGGCTGGAATACCCGGATTATTCAACATGTGTTAGAAGAGAAATTTTCTGTCACCATGTCCCGTGGCGGTATTGGTGATATGCTTCATCGATGGGGATTTCGCTATACACGCCCTACGTATACCCTCAAACGGGCCAATCCACAAAAACAAAAAGAGTTTCAACAGGAGATGGAACTCATAAAAAAAACTTGTCCGACAACATGGCCATAATCTATGAAGATGAAAGCCATATTCGGGATTACCAAACTCTACGGGCCACATGGAGTGTTAAAGGGCGTCAAAAACAAATCCCTGCGTATGGACATCACGCAACCGTTAGCTTATTAGGCGGTGTGAATATCAAAACGGGGGAATTTCACTGTATGGAAACCAATCAATGCAATGCACAGGCTTTTCTGCAATTTCTTCAATACACATTGGACCAGTATCCGGATAAACATGTCGTGATGGTCTTGGATAACGCAAAAATTCATCGCGCCAAAATTCTTCAGCCTTTTCTACATGAGCACGAAGAACGGTTGACTTTGATATTCTTACCTCCGTATTCACCGAATTTAAATTTGGTCGAACGGATTTGGGGATGGCTGAAAGAGAGCGTGATTGCCAATCGGTTTCATGCCAATCGAAAAGAGTTGCGGGAATCGATTGTTTCGTTCTTGGAGCATCTCACTCAATTTCCAGAAAAAGTGCTCCCACACATCGGACAGGTAATTATGTCGGAAAATTAATCTGAAACTATAAAGATCGCGCATCGCCATTTGGAATGCTCCTTTAAAAGCTGTTTCTGCTATTATGATAAACTAGTAATTTTTACCTTATATTTTACAAAAATAACAACGAAACGTCTAATAATTCTTAAAAAAGAGTGATGCAAAAAGCCTATTGGATACATCCATAAAAAACACCACCTCTGCAGCACAACAACATGCATGGGATGGTGGACGTAATCGCTTCCCTTTTCCGTGAAAATGCGCGCCTTTGGAGTGGCCATTTTCATCCCGGGTGGAGAGCAAGCGTTGCTCATGGAACTTTTCTGTTTAATAATCGAATAACAAAAAAATTTGCTTTTCCCTCCCTCGTTGTCCATCAATATGTATCTGCCTTAATAATAAAGTCTATTTGTGAACGCAGGCTTGCACTGAGGGTGATTTGTGAAAATGTTCATATTTTATTTAGGCGAAATGACAACGAAAGGAATCGATAGAGGAAAACAGGATTTTTCTTTTTATGATCTTCGTCTCCTTGGCACTCTTGTTGGTTTTGCTGGTTCATATGCTTTTAGCCCTTCGTCGCCGGTAAGAATTTCGACTTCCCATCCATTCACTCTTGCGTAGTATTCAGCGACTGTTTTAATCGTTGCATCCCCAATCGATAAACGCTCAGACGCTTGCTTTGGCCATTCGGAAATGAGTTTATGCAATTCATCAGCTGTCCATAACTCTGCTTGCTCGGAAAATTGCGCCCAAGGAGACTCTTTGTCTAACGCCTTTTGTATAATGTGAACAAGCTTTTTCGCGCATTCATATCGTTCTTTTGCTGCTTGGGCAATATGGTTGCCTGTTTCAATGATCGTTGCCAGCGGAAGGACAAACGTTGCCCCACGTTTCTCTTCTTCCGTCAAAAGCTCGTTCACACGCCTGTAGTCCCAAATGTTCCCTTGCGCGCCGCATGTTTCTTTGCCGGGACTTGCAACCAGCAGCATAAAATCGACGTATCAATGACAAGGATTTTTCGCTTCACCGCTCCTCACTTCCTTGCCACGACAGCGTTTCTTCGATTTCTCCTTCTGCTACTAGCTTGCCAATCGATCCACCTGCAAGAAGCTTCGGCAACGATTGAATATCTTCTAATGGTGTCAATTCACTTGCCCCGTCCTCCATCGAACGATGAGCAACAATAATAAACGGGATCATTTCTGGCCCTAACTCATCGAGTAACGCTGGATTGTGTGTTGTCATTAAAATATCAATTTGTCGATCGGTGCCAATTTCATTTAACATATCAATTAAAATTCCCGCACGGGAAGGGTGTAGGCCATTATCAATTTCTTCGATCACAATAAGACTTCCTTTCGGACGGGTCAATAATGCCGTCAAAATTCCGATAAAACGTAGCGTGCCATCCGACATGCCGCGCGCATCGACAATCAACTTTTTGTCGCTTCCCGGCCATTGCTCTTCACAGTACAGCATCGCATCTGTTTTAAAACGGCCGACCGGCTCCGCCCAAACTCGCTGGACATCTCCTTCCGGAAGGCGGGAGACGTATTTTGAAAGCAATTTTTCCATTTGTTTCTTTTCTTCTTTCGGCAATGCCGCCAGCACTCCTGCTACATTAGAGGCATTGCTCGCAAGGCGGTTGGAAAACGGTTTATAATCACGCATCAAAGCAGGAGCGGGATCTAATATAAAAACATTTTCCAATGTATGCACAACAAGTTGTATAGCTTCATCCACTTCAGGATGTGTTTCTTGGTTTTTTAATTGGCTAATAACCGATACAGAACGTTTGAACGGTTTCTTTTTTGGGCGTCTTCCATTATAAACTGAAGCAGCAACCGTCGGGCTGTCTTCCTCTGCTGTAGCAGTGAATAATTTTGTCCGTTTGTTCATTTTTCTGTCTATTTTCACTAATGACTCTGAAACAAGCTCCACATCGGATTTTGTACTCACTTCAATGCTATAATGATAGTCTGTTTCTTCATCGCCTTCGATGACCGCTTCTAATGTAAAAGAAGAATGTGGATGCTTAGCAGCCCATTCAACACCACCGCGTATCGCTTGAATATTCGCTTCTAAAAGAAGAGCAGAATCTCCCGATAAAATCGTCTGTAGCTCTTTTCCTTGTACCACTCGGCTCAAAAAAGCGATACCGTCCAACGCATTCGATTTTCCGCTTGCATTCGTTCCAATCAAAACTGTTAACGGATCAATGTATAATGTTGCATTAGAAAAACTTTTCCAATTTTTGTAATGAACTTCTTTCAACATTCGATCACTTCCTAATCAAACTTCCATTTATCAAGTAGGTAATCCAGAAAAATCATTGTCTAATAAAAAACACTTATAATTAGGAACGATCCATACTTACAACCTAATTACAAGAAAGGTTTTATTGAAAATTATACCATATTTCGAGTATTATTAAAAGAGATAGGTTGTCTCCTCAGCTATGAAGAGTATATTTCAAAGTTTTTCGTCAAAATAGGGATTTTCAAATTATCCACAGTTGGTAAA
>NZ_QCWL01000001.1:2898793-2911650 GCF_003064505.1 Geobacillus sp. LYN3
ACCTAACCGAAATTCATCTCCCACTTTCACTTCGTTTAGAAGTGGGAGACTTCTTTCGGAAAGATGTTAAATCATACTGCATTTCAAAAATTGTAACATTTGTATCGGAAGCAGAAGAATTAAATTGCACAGTTATAATATCTCCTGTTTTTACACCAACAAATACATCTCCTGAAATGTCAATGGTCTCTCCTTTACTAAGGATATATTCTTTAAAAACATTCACGAGTGGATCATCTTGCCTAATTTCCACAACTTCAGTATCCTCTATCAATTCTTTCGCTTCTTCTATAATTTCGTTATTTGAAGTTTCCTCTGCTAATATAGAGGAATGGAAAGTAGTGAAAGCTTGTCTGATTTTATCTAGCACCACGGGTGAAAACTATTTTTAACCACTTATCATCGATGTTAGTGATATCTCCTGTCTGCTTCCTCCTCGTTTCATCGCAAGACTTTCGGCCTCTAAAAAATTTTTAATGACGCCAAAATAACCGTTGCCGTTTTGGATATTTTTTTGTATGATTAGCTTTGTTAAATCGTAATTATTACGATGTAATAACAAAGAAGTTTGCTTGTTAAACACATTTACTAGGAAGGGGCTTAACATGAAAACAAAATCATTGATTTTATCCCTTTTACTTGTCGTCTCTGCTTTTTTGTACGGTTGCAATGCTGAAAAAAATCACGAACAGACTGAAAAAGCAAAAGACGTTTTAACGATTTATACGACCGTTTATCCACTTGAAGATTTTACGAAAAAAATCGGGGGCGACTATGTTAACGTGAAAAGCATTTATCCTCCGGGCGTTGAGGCACATACCTTTGAGCCAACGACAAAAACGATGAAACAGTTGGCGGATGCGGATGCGTTTATTTATATTGGTCAAGGGATGGAAAGCTTTGCTGATAAAATAAAAGAAACATTAGAGAATGAACAGGTTCATTTTCTCGCTGCTGCTGAAGGGATCAAACTGTTAGACTCCGCACATGAAGAGCATGCGCACGAGCATGAACACGAGCATCACAGCGATAAAGACCCGCACGTATGGCTTGATCCAGTACGCTCTATTACAATGGCTGAACATATTCGCGATTTGCTCATCGAACTAAAGCCAGAGAAGAAAGAAACATTTACAAAAAACTTTGAATCATTGAAAGCAAAATTAGAACATCTTGACCAACAATTTCAAACAGTCGTAAAGAAAGCTCCGAAAAAAGAAATTCTCGTTGCACATGCTGCATACGGATACTGGGAAGAACGCTATGGCATTAAACAGCTGAGCGTTTCCGGGCTTTCGCCAACGAATGAGCCTTCTCAGAAAGAATTAGCTAAAATCGTTAAAACAGCCAAACAACATCACATTAAATATGTCATTTTTGAGCAAAATACAACGTCCAAAATTACTGAAATTGTAAAAAACGAGATTGGAGCTGACTCACTCCGGCTGCACAACTTAGAATCACTAACTTCCGAAGATATAAAAGCAAATAAAGATTATTTTTCCATTATGGAAGAAAATATTCGAGTGCTTCAAAAAGCGCTTCAATGAAAGTTACCGTCTGTCCCATTCTGTGAGACAGACGGTTTTTTTGGGGCGTTTTTTGATGGATGATTTATCCATTCATTGTGTGTTAGGGCTTCTCATTTTATTTCCAGGCTTCGTGTGCTTTAAACGTAAACTATTTTTTGTAACCAATATAAGGTGGTTGAATATCGATCATTT
Source organism: Geobacillus sp. LYN3 (assembly GCF_003064505.1). Classification (NCBI taxonomy): domain Bacteria; kingdom Bacillati; phylum Bacillota; class Bacilli; order Caryophanales; family Anoxybacillaceae; genus Geobacillus; species Geobacillus sp. LYN3. The sequence continues at coordinate 2,900,518 of NZ_QCWL01000001.1, forward strand.
CAACCGTCCGTTTCCCCGTAAGAACAGACCAAAACTCGATCCTTTTTGGGAAAAAACCAAACGTTTGTCGACAAGCAACCGGAGCCATTTGTGTATAATGCTGAACAAGACGTTGATTGTCTTCCAACAACAGCTTTCGGACCGTGTACGTTCCGGCATCTTTATAAGCAAAATCAATATCCACATGCGTTTTTTGATATCTTTTCCAATGCCGATAGACTGCTTGTTCAAACAAAAGAAATGGAGACCGTTGCACTTCTTCGGAAGAGGTAAAAAATTGAAGTAAATGATCGGTGATTTTCGCTAAAACGGTATAATAATGAATTGGTGACTCAAACAAATGCGGATGAAGCAGCCGCCGATATGTTTCAATCAGCTTTAACATGTAAAAAGGAGATCGCAATGACGGAACGGCACGGTAATATTCAACCATCACGTTGCGTATCACTTTTTTCACCGCTTGTTGCCATGTCAAACCTCCTTCATGGCTCGCTATTGCTTTCATCATTATGTACCCCCGTCATTTTCTTTTTTCAATTTTTTCAATAACAGAATGAATAGAACTCCAGGAACGTTTGACAAAATAAATTGGCTTATCTTTGCTTTTCGCTTTTTGTTTGATTGCTTTTGCCAAATTATGATTCACATAATCCGTCATGACAATAACAATATCCACATGTTCTGGAATATCGCGTTTTACCATATTGACTTTGCGGCCATCAAGATGGATGATTTCTTGAAAGCCTGAATCGATTAGCTTATCCGTAATATTTCCTAAATGATCTGCACCCACGACCAATAAGGATGTCATCGTCTCCCTCCTTCACAGCCTTTTCTTATTTTTATTCTAATTGAGAATGATTTTCTATGTCAATTATAATCATCAATATTTTAAAATTGCTTATAGTTTCCTTCATAACTTTTTGTCAAACAACCAAACTAAACGTGTAAGTCATTTTCATAGGATGGGGTGATGCATATGGCAAAAGATGTGCTTTGTGAAGTGAAAAACTGCTATTATTGGGCAGAAGGAAACCGCTGCAACGCGGAATCGATTTACGTTGTAAGCCATACGGGGAAAATGGCGTCTGATTCCACTGAAACCGATTGCAAAACATTCGTCCCTTCAAGTGAAATGTAAAGAAGAAAAACCCGAAGCCTTTGGCGCGTTTTAGCGCCAGAGGCGCAGCGCCTACATAGTTTAGCAAAGAGAGGCGACGTGCTGAGATGAAAAAGGACAGTTTAATTAAAGCATTGAAAGAAGAAGTAAAACGATCAAATCCAATAACATTTCCGATCTGCGTCGACTCATTTACAAATTTATGGCAATATGAATTTGGATCATTGGATGACCTGCCGCCAGAAGTGGAGAGACTAATTTCCTATCGCATTATGGAATTAGGTTTAATGGATGACGATGAGATTTAAAAAACGGGGCTTAATTATAAAGCCCCGTTTTCATTGTTTGGAATGAGCTGCTTCAACTGATGGCGCAATAATTTCTGTGAAGCGTTGCGCGGCAGTTCATCGACAAAATAGATTTGTTTTGGAATTTTATATTTCGCTAAATGGGCTTGGCAAAACTGTTTTAACTGTTCGACGGTGACAGAATAACCGCGTTTTCGTTTCACAAACGCACACGGCACTTGTCCCCATGTTTCATCATCGATCCCTGTTACCCCTGCTTCCTCTACCGCTTCATGTGAAAGAAGCACCGCTTCAATTTCAGCCGGATAAACGTTTTCTCCACCGGAAATGATAAGGTCAGAACGACGGTCTAATACATAAAGAAATCCATCTTCATCTATATATCCGATATCTCCCGTATAAAACCAGCCGCCGCGAATCGCTTTCGCCGTTGCATCCGGACGATGCAAATATCCCTTCGTGACATTTGGCCCTTTTACAACAATTTCTCCTGGTTCATACGGACGAGCAACTTGACCGTCCTTTTCAATGCGAAGCTGTGCTGGAAACAATGGTTTTCCTGCAGAACCGAGTTTGGTTAAACTATATTCCGGCGCAAGGGTGGCAATTTGCGATGCGGTTTCCGTCATGCCATACGTTTGATAGACAGGAATTTCTTTTGCTTTACACACTTCTAACAGCGGTTTCGGAGCAGGCCCGCCGCCAAGCAGCATGCAGCGAAATGTCTCAGGATATCGTCTTTCGCCAAGGTCAGCGATCATTTTTTGCAACATTGCACTGACAACAGACATAATCGTAACTTTTCCGCCGATAATGAGCTCATTTGCTTTTTTCGCATCGAAAGCGCGCATCACATACATGCTCATGCCATATATAACGCTTCTCATCATAATCGACAAACCGCTGATGTGAAAAAACGGCACAGCCGCAAGCCAGCAGTCATTTTCATTCAATCCTAAATTTAACGCCGAACCAATAGCGCTCCACCAATGATTTTCGTATGTTTGCAGCACTCCTTTTGGCTTTCCTGTTGTCCCTGATGTATACATAATCGTAGCGATGTCATCGAAATGATAATATTGCTGAAACTCAACATTTTCCTCAGGCAATGCGGACAATTCACTCATGGTAATAACACGAATGTTTCCTTCTATACGGTCCGCCAACTCATCATCGGCAATTACGTATACCGCTCCGCTGTCTTTTAATTGCCATGCAAGTTCATGCGAAGTTAAACGTGTATTTTGCAGCAAAACAATTGCGCCAATATAATGAAGGGCATGAATGCATTCGATCATCGCCACACTGTTTTTCATGAAAATAGCGACAATATCTCCTTTACGCACCCCGGTGTTTGCAAGTTGACGTGCCCGCTTCATCACAGACTCATGGAGCTCCATAAACGTTTTTTTTCCTTGCCCGTCGTAAACCGCAATACGTTCAGGAGTTAAAAACGCCCGCTGCATAAGCCAATTTGGAATCGATGTTTGCATGATGACACTCTCCTTTTCCCAATAAAAGAAACAGCTTGATGGAACTCACCAAGCTGCTTTGAAAAAACCCGCCTTCCGCTTTTCTTATTGCTGCGGCGGCAACACACTGAGTTAACTTCTCTGAGCAACCCACGCAAGACCAAACTTTGTTTGGTCTGAGCCTCCTCGCGGGTCCTCCAGCGCGTATCGCGGAGCCAGGGATGGCGACATTTCGCCGTTGCCCACAGGATGTGGGCAGCCTTTAGGCGAAATAGAGGCGCCTTCCGCTTTTCTTATGGAAAACGTGGGAATTGTTTAAAGTTTGGTTTGCGTTTTTCTTTAAATGCATCTCGTCCTTCTTTTGCCTCATCGGTTGTATAGAATAGCAACGTTGCATCACCGGCAAGCTGTTGAATACCAGCTAAACCGTCAGAATCAGCGTTAAATGCCGCTTTTAAGAAGCGAATCGCCGTTGGGCTTTTCTCTAAAATTTCCTGCGCCCATTTTACTGTTTCTTCTTCCAATTGCTCTAATGGCACCACTTTATTGACAAGTCCCATTTCTAATGCTTCTTGCGCGGTATATTGACGGCATAAATACCAAATTTCACGCGCTTTTTTGTGACCAACAATACGCGCTAAATAGCCTGCGCCATATCCACCATCGAAACTTCCTACTTTTGGACCAGTTTGTCCAAAAATCGCGTTATCTGCGGCAATCGTTAAATCACAAACAACATGCAATACATGACCGCCGCCAATGGCATAACCGGCCACCATGGCAATAACAGGTTTTGGAATGATACGAATTAATCGTTGCAAATCTAACACATTTAGCCGCGGGATTTGATCTTCACCGACGTATCCTCCGTGGCCGCGCACTTTTTGGTCCCCACCGGAACAAAACGCTTTTCCGCCTGCACCTGTTAAAATAATAACACCGATATTTGCGTCATCGCGCGCATAAGAAAATGCATCGATTAATTCCTCGACAGTTTTTGGACGGAACGCGTTATGTACTTCTGGACGGTTAATCGTAATTTTCGCAATCCCATTGTACGTTTCGTATATAATATCCTCATACTCGCGTTCCTTTACCCATTCGATAGCCATTATACTCTCCTCCTTGTTATAAACCTACTTACTATTTTAGCAAAAATTTCTCGTTGTTCCACATGAATTGCATGACCTGCTTCGAGAACTTTTATCATTTCGCAATTAGGAAGATATTCTTTCATCTCTTCAGCGATACGGCAAAATTTTTGATCCCATTCTCCACACAAAAGCAAAGTCGGTACGTTTACTTTGGATAAACGATTCCAAAAGGAAGGCTGTCTTCCAGTCCCCATCCCGCGCAAACTATTTGCTAATCCAAGCGCATTATTGTTTAGCCGTTCATTACGGATTTGCTGCTGCACGCTAAGAGGCAAGCGCTTTTGGGATGCGAAAAGCGGCATGTTTTCCCACTTTTCGACAAATGCTGTAACGCCATATTGCTCTATTTCTTCCGCTAACGCTTCATCTCTTTTCATTCGTTCCCGTCTTTCCTGCATCGTTTTTAATCCCGGAGAACTGCTTTCTAATATCAATGTCCGAACACGATGAGGATAAAGAATTGCAAACGTCAGCGCAAGACGCCCGCCCATGGAATATCCTAACACATGTGCATCTTGCAAATGAAAATACCGCAATATTTCGTCCAGATCAGCAGCTGCTTTTTCCATCTCATATCGAGCTGGATCATTTGGCGAATCGGTAAGGCCGTGCCCGATAATATCAACAAGAACGAGCTGATAATCACGCCAATATGGGAGAAAAGGTTTCCACGTTTCAACGCTGCCAGTAAATCCGTGCAACAGTAAAAGCGGTTCTCCATCTCCGTATCGTTCCACATGATAGGAAACCCCGTTGACGAAAATATTCATACCATTCTCCCTTTTTCGAGAAATTCCGCTATTTCCTGGGAAACCTTTTCCCACAAAAGACGATGTTTTCTTACATTATTTTCTCTTGACGTGCATACTTCCATTACGTGAAGGCCATCTGTTGTCAATGATTGTGTAACATAATGGCGAAATTCATCCCATGTCTTGATTTTCTGGTAATTTCCTTCATACATGCGGACAGCATGCTCAAATTGCAAATCTGTTGGCGTGCCAAACAACATTTCAAAATGTTTTTTGTGTTTCGCTTGCGGCAAAAACGAGAAAATTCCGCCGCCGTTATTATTAAGAACGATGATCGTCGCGTGTAGTCCATGCATTTTTGCGGCTAATAGCCCATTCAAATCATGATAAAAGGAAAGATCGCCAATGACAAGCACAAGCGGTTCGGTAACAGCACTGGCTCCTAGCGCGCTTGACACAACGCCGTCAATCCCATTTGCGCCACGGTTCGCCAAAATGCGTATTTCCTTGTCGTTTGTAAAGAAAAATGTATCCGTATCGCGAATCGGCATACTATTGCCAACAAATAAGGTAGCACCGTCCGGAAGCAATTGCGAAAGTTCCGTAAACACTTTTCCTTCGAATAATTCCTCTTCCATCGTTGCTTCAAGAAGTACAGATTTTGCGATATCGTTGATCATTTTCCACGTCGTTGACCATTGACTTTTGCTCTGCTTCGACGCCCCAATATCGATAAGTCGGCGGCAAAATTCAACCTCATCGCAATACACCATGTACGATGCCATTAATGTCGGTTCCCGCCATCCGCCTTCTCCATCCACAACGATTTGTTTAATGGATGGATATCGTTTCAGCAAAAGAAATAGCGGCTTAGAAACCGGCATGGCGCCGAAACGAATAACGACATCCGGAACTAATGAAGCTGCAATCGTTTCATCTTTTAATATCGCGTCATAACTGTCAATAATATACTCTTTTGCATGTGTTCCGCTGCGCAGTTGAGAAAGCGGATCCGCTAAAATAGGAAAATCGAGCATTTCCGCTAGCTTCGTGACCGCCTCAGCAAACGCTGGCTGATCGATTTGTCCGCAAACGATCAGCCCTTTTTCAGCCGAAGAAAGTTCATTGTATAACTCCTGAATTTGTTCCATGCCGATCGTCATTTTCCCCGGAATGACCGTCGTATAAGACGGCTCTTTCGCTTCGATTTGTTCCCACGTTTCTTCATGAACGATCGGCACAAGCGGCTCACGCAACGGAAAATTTAGATGAACAGGGCCTGCCGGGGCGCTGATTGCCACCCCTGCCGCTCTTGCTGCCATCGTCCGCGCATAGCGGAGCATGTCTGTCGACTTTTCTGGCAGCGCCATTTCTACAAACCATTTGGCATATCTTCCATATATGTTCAGCTGGTCAATTGCTTGCGGCGCCCCGACATCCCGTAATTCATGCGGGCGATCTGCCGTAATGACGATAAGAGGCACACGCGAATAATAAGCTTCCACCACCGCTGGAAAATAGTTCGCAACCGCCGTTCCTGACGTACAAAGAAGAGCGATAGGATGCCGTTTTGCTTTCGCCATGCCGAGAGCAAAAAATGCGGCGGAGCGCTCATCAATGTTTATATGTACGCGCATCGCCGGATGTTCTGCCATCATAATGGCAAGCGGTGTCGAACGCGATCCTGGGCTAACCACCACATCTTGCACGCCGATTTTCGCTAACTCATCCACAAAAGCTGCTATATATAATGTTAGTGCTTCATTCATCTCGCTCCACTCCCAGCGCCGATAACATCGGGGTAAATTTCACTTTCGTTTCTTCATATTCACTCATCGGGTCAGAATCGCCGACTACACCGCAACCTGCAAAAATGGACGCTTCTTTTCCCTGTAAAAGCCCCGAACGAATGGCTACGGCAAATTCTCCGTTTCCTTCTGCATCCATCCATCCGATTGGTGCCGCATACCATCCCCTGTCTAATGGTTCGGCTTCCCGAATTTCTTTGATCGCCTTTTCTCGCGGTGTTCCGCCAAGCGCCGGCGTCGGATGCATTTGTTCTACGATCGATAAAACAGAAGCGGCGCGGCACTTTTCCCCGATCACAGGCGTATATAAATGTTGAATATGCTGTAATTTTAACAGTTGCGGTGAAGATGGGATTTGTACACGCTTGCAAACCGCTTCTATCGCTTCTTTAATCATCTGAACAACAAATTGATGTTCACGAAGGTTTTTCTCATCATTCATTAGCCATTTCCCGAGCTGTTCATCTTCTTGAAGTGTTTTTCCGCGGCGTATTGACCCAGCTAAACAAATAGAATAACATGTATCTTTTTCCTTCTTCACAAGCTGTTCCGGAGAAGCGCCAATAAAACATTGCCCTTCTTGTTCAAATGCAAAAATATAGCTAAATGGCTGTTGTTCACGCAATTGCTGCAAAACGACGCTTGGATCGATCGCATCAGCAAACGATAAACGCGCTTCTCTCGCCAGCACTACTTTATCGAATTTTCCTTTGCGAATATTCTCGATTGTTTTTTTGACCGCATCAATCCACTCTTCTTTTTGCACTTCCTTATATGTTATTAACGACGGCAATGAAGATGTTGTCTGTCTTTGTTCCTGTCCCTGATATAATAACCGAATCAACATCCCTATTTTTTCCATCATTTCTTCATTCTGTTCAGAACGCATCGTCACCGTTAATGTTGCTTTTCCATTTTTGAGCGATAAAAGAACCGTCGGCACTATCATTTTTGCATGAGGAAAAGCGCGCCATTTCTCTGTCCTAGGCTTGAATGGATCAAATGAAAAACCCCCAAATATAATAGGAACTGCATCTGTTCCGTTCGAATAAGAAGCTGTTTGTTCCATCCATCGCTTCCACTCTGTCTCTACTGTGCGAAACCGTTGTTCTTTTTCTTCGGTTTCAATGATATATGTGCAGCCCAGTCCTACATAGACAGTTTCGTTCGTGCGATCAGACCAATAAAACCGCTGACGAAAGGAACAGGCTTGTCCTAATGAAAAAAAATAAACCGGATCTACATGATCAATTTCCTCGCTCCAGCTAATAAACGGACGATTCGCTTTTTTTCCGATGAAATGCAATTGTTCTTGAATTTTATGCTGGTATAAAATCCCCACTGTAATCCCGCTTTCTTGTTTTATTACTTATTTTCTATTTTCCATTATATATAATAGGAAATAATTTATCTATTCTAAAGGGGTTGACACCTTATAACCGTTTTCCTACACTTATTGTGAACGTTTGTAAAGCATTACTTTATATTTTATCCGAATATGAGGGGTATGATTATGCAATCTTCATTGCAAACAGATCGTCGTTTTCCGCCGGTCAATCGCCGCCGCGATTGGCGTGTTTGGTGGAGGTTAACGCGTCCGCATACATTGACTGCCGCATTTGTTCCTGTTTCTATTGGCACAGCACTAGCATTTCACGAAACAAATATTCGCATTTCGCTATTTATCGCAATGCTTGTAGCTTCTTTGTTCATTCAAGCCGCAACAAATATGTTTAACGAATATTATGACTTTAAACGCGGGCTTGACTCACCGGAATCCATAGGGATTGGCGGGGCAATTGTCCGCGAAGGAATCCATCCAAAAGCAGTTTTATATTTAGCTATTTTCCTTTTCGCCATCGCAATGCTAATCGGTGTCTATATTTGCGTGAATAGCAGCTGGTGGCTTGCACTGATTGGTTCCATTTGTATGGCAGCTGGATATTTCTATACAGGCGGTCCTGTACCAATTGCGTATACCCCGTTTGGGGAGCTTGCTGCCGGATTTTTTATGGGACTAGTTATCATTTTAATTTCCTTTTTCATTCAAACTGGAGAAGTGACAAAGACAGCGATTTTGATTTCTGTTCCGATTGCCATTTTAGTCGGAGCGATTTTGCTGGCAAACAACATTCGCGATCTCGATGGAGACAAAGAGAACGGGCGAAAAACATTAGCAATTTTAGTCGGACGAAACAATGCGATTCGCATTCTTGCCGGCATGTTTGCCATATCGTTTATTTGGATGATTGGCTTAGTCCTTTTCCACCTTGTTTCCGTCTGGACGTTGCTCGTCTTTTTCAGCGTGCCAAAAGCGATTACAGCGACGAAAGGATTTATCGGCAAAACAAAGCCGATTGAAATGATGCCGGCGATGAAAGCAACAGCACAAACGAATACACAGTTTGGCTTTCTATTGGCAATTGGTTTGCTTATTAGCTATTGGTTGTAACACGGTCTGAATGAACCGTGTTTTTTTTTATTTTTCGTTCATACTACAAGATAAACGGTTTATTTTTAGGAAGGAGTTATGAAATATGTTAACACACAAACAGTTATCTGCCTTCCAGATGCAGCTTCTTAAGGCAAAACAAGATATTGAAGAACGTTTACGTCATAATGACCATTTTGGCAAAGAACGAAGCCATGCCCATGACTCGGTCGGCGAGCTCTCTAGCTTTGACAACCATCCGGCGGATGAAGCAACGGAGCTATACGAACGCGAAAAAGATTTGGCGCTAAACGAACATACAGAACGAGAATTAAAGGAAATTGAACATGCGCTGGAGGCCATTCGAAACGGCACGTACGGCACATGCGAAGTTTGCGGAAAGCCAATTCCGTACGAACGGCTCGAAGCATTGCCGACAACAACGTTTTGTAAGGAACATAGCTCTGATCAAACGGTTTCTCAAAAGCGGCCGCTCGAAGAAGGAGTGTTGATTCCTCCATTTGGAAAATTTGATTTCGATGACCGCGACGAATCAGTAGCATATGACGCGGAAGATGCGTGGCAAGAAGTAGCCCGTTATGGCACATCCGATACTCCTTCCGATTTAGGGAAAAATGTCGACTATTATGGGGAAGTATATGCGGAATCAGAAGAAAATGTCGGTTATGTTGAGGATTTAGAAAATTTTGCAGCGGTAGATTTATACGGAAAAAATGTGAAAGTATATCCAACAAGAGAACACGAACAATTGGAAAATATTTTGGATGATGAAGGAATCATGTCCAATATTGGCGATTTACCAGCATATGAAAAAGACCCTTATACTGAAAAAGAAGACCATCGATAATGATGGTCTTCTTTTTTGAAACAAAAAGGGATCTAAACTCGTATAGAGAATATGTACCAAAGAAACAATGATATTGAGGTGAAGACAATGAATGCCCATGAAATCGACTACAGGCTATATGGAGACGATATGCAATTTGTTGAAATTGAATTAGATCCCCAAGAGAGCGTCATCGCGGAAGCTGGCGGCATGATGATGATGGAAGATGGCATTACGATGGAGACGATCTTTGGAGATGGCACTGATTCTGGAAAAGGGTTTTTCAACAAATTAGTTGGAGCGGGAAAACGATTGTTGACAGGCGAAAGCTTATTTATGACCGTGTTTACAAACAACAGCGCAGAAAAACGCCGCGTCTCGTTTGCCGCTCCATATCCAGGGAAAATTATTCCAGTGGATTTGAGCGAACTTGGCGGCAAAGTGATTTGCCAAAAAGATTCCTTCCTTTGCGCGGCGAAAGGCGTTTCCGTCGGCATCGATTTTCAACGTAAACTTGGCACTGGCTTTTTCGGTGGAGAAGGATTTATTATGCAAAAACTCGAAGGAGACGGCCTTGCCTTTTTACATGCAGGCGGAACCATTTACAAGCGCCAGCTAGAGCCTGGTGAGAAATTGCGCATCGATACCGGCTGTTTAGTTGCAATGACAAAAGAGGTCGATTATGACATCGAATATGTAGGCAAAATTAAAACCGCCTTTTTTAGCGGCGAAGGATTGTTTTTTGCAACATTAACAGGCCCAGGAACCGTTTGGGTGCAGTCGCTTCCATTCAGCCGGCTTGCTGATCGAATTATTGCCTCTGCTCCAAGCTCGGGAGGCCGATCTGTCGGAGAAGGAAGCGTTCTCGGCAGCATTGGCGATTGGTTCGATGGAGATGATTAAGAGAGAGGCGAAAAACCTCTCTTTTTTTATTTATTCAACGGATGAATATTCCATATTTCATTTGCATACTCCTGAACCGTCCGGTCACTGGAAAAACAACCAGAATGAGCAATGTTAATCGCGCTCATTTTCAGCCATCGTTCACGCTGCCTATACGCCTCTTCTACTTTTTCTTGTGTTTCCACATATGATGCAAAATCACGCAGCACAAAATATTCATCGTTTTGTGTTAAAAGCGAATATAAATGCCCTTCTAAGTTTCCGGGAGTGAACTACCCCCACTTAATTTCTAGCGAAAATTTGAAGTGGGGGCTTCCAAAGAAGTTTGACTGCTTCAA
>NZ_QCWL01000001.1:2911750-2915321 GCF_003064505.1 Geobacillus sp. LYN3
CCCTCCGCATGCCCCACGATGCTCAATGGGATGATCTGTGTGGAGTTTTCATAGAACTTTTGACGCTACCCTTATATTTACGTCTTTAAAGGTTATCAACCAAATGGATTGTCCTCATCATGATAAAGCCGGAAAGTGTGGAAGCACAAATTCACCTAATTCTTCGATCACTTCTTCTACTGGGCGTTGGCCATATTTTAAGTTGATGATGACATGGTTCACACCTGCATCTCGTAAAGCTTCAAGAAATTCGATAAGGAAAACGCGGCCCGTACGGAATCCAAGATGAATCGGTATTGGTACATGATATGGGTCTTCCGCCAAATCAACATAAAGCGATTGGGTAAATGGCTTAAATTCCTCTGTTAACGAACGCCAATTCTCGATTAATGCTCTTTGAAATTTGAGTGCACGTGGATAGTAAATCCAACCATCACTATGTTCAGCAATCCATTCAGGAGACTGTCCACTGTGACCTGTCACCATTACTGGTATGTCTGACAATTTCGGTTTTGGCAAAAGATCTCCATTTGTCATATGCACTCGTAAAGAGTCAATGGCAGGAAAATGCTCTTTCCATGCTTTTTTCATGACACCAATTGCTTCTCGGAATAATTCGCTCCGATCTTCTGGATTCACAGAGAATGCTGGAAACTCGATTGGACGGTCACCTGTTGCGACACCGAGAATAAGTCTTTCACCAGATAATCTGTCTACAGAAGCCGCCGCTTTTGCGACATGAAGAGGATGGCGCAATGTTAAAATAATACTTCCCGTTCCCAAGGCAATCTTTTCTGTGTTGGCAGCAACATACCCTAAATACGTAAACGGGTCATATATTTGCCCGACATCCCCGAAATTAGGATCGCGCAACGGTACATCTCTCACAAATAATGAAGCGAAATTGAGTTCTTCTGCTCGTTTGGCTAACTTCATTTGTTTTTCTATATTCATCTCAGGGACATCGCCCATATACGATTCAATCGGAAAGAACAATCCTAAAGTTAGTTTGTTTTCTTGATACATGCGTGAATACCCTTTGTGATTTTTAAATTTTTCCATTTCACATCTACCTTCCAATTATTTTTTAATTTCGTTGTATCTAGAAAAACGTTCCATCAAAACATAAAATATCTTAAAGATGATTCAGTATGATGTTTTGTAGTTACTCTTTGTATGATAGCCGATAAAATTCCCCGAGATTTATTCCTTATCACAGCACTTATTATTCCTGACAAGATAGCGTGCATACAGGGTGTCATTCTATAGTCAAATAGTGTATTGTTTTAAGATGCCGCAGTGGCAGTTGAAGCATCCATTTTTATCACTTCGTCAATAATCGCACTGCCAAGACAAACATCATTGTCATAAAATACCGCTACTTGTCCTGGAGTAACGGCTTTAACTGGTTTTTCGAATTCCACAAAAGCCGTTCCATTCGGACGAATATGAACGGTTACTTTCTGATCTTCTTGACGGTATCTGAATTTAGCTGTACATGCAAATGTACGTGGACGAACATCCCCGTTAATAAAGCTAATGTTCGATGCAATAAGACCGGTAGAAAACAGAGCAGGATGATTTTTACCTTGAGCGACGAGTAAAACGTTGTTTTCTAAATCTTTATCGACGACATACCAAGGTTCCCCTGTTCCTTTTCCACCGATTCCAAGTCCTTTTCGTTGGCCAATCGTATAGTACATCAACCCATCATGAGTACCTAGCACTTCTCCATCTAGAGAACGAATTTCTCCGGGCTGTGCCGGTAAATAATTCTTTAAAAAGCTTTTGAAATTTCTTTCTCCAATAAAACAGATTCCTGTACTATCTTTTTTATTGGCGTTAACAAGGTTCAATTCTTGAGCGATTTTTCGTACTTCATCTTTCGTTAATTCTCCAATAGGAAACAGGACTTTTGACAAATGCTCTGCTGTTAATTGGCTAAGAAAATACGTTTGATCTTTATTGGGATCTTTTCCACGCAATAAGGCGATTTGGCCATTTTCTCTGCTGATTCTTGCGTAATGGCCTGTCGCGATATAATCAGCATCTAGTGAAAGAGCGTAGTCAACAAACGCTTTAAACTTAATTTCTGTATTGCATAAAACATCTGGATTTGGTGTTCGCCCCCGTTTCAACTCATCTATAAAGTACGTAAATACTCGATCCCAATATTCTTTTTCGAAGTTCACACTGTAATAAGGAATCCCGAGTTGATTGGCAACTCTCTTAACATCTTCGTAATCTTCCGTTGCTGTACATACACCATCATCATTGGTGTCATCCCAATTTTTCATAAATACACCGATTACGTCATACCCCTCTTGTTTTAAAAGGTAGGCTGCCACAGAGGAATCAACCCCACCCGACATTCCAACGACAACCCGTTTTTTCTTCAACCTTATTCACCTTCTTAAACTGAAATATTTTTTGTTACAGTTATGTTTAAAAAAAATTTATGGAGCACAACTAACATAAAAGCATTAGTCGTACTTTTGTTTCAGGCATGAAAACCTAACTACTATTGATTTCATCAATGATATCTTTGATCGTTACACCTTTTAAATAATTTAAAAAGTGTTCTTCCGCATTGTGAAAAACGCGAATGAGTATATTTGATAGGTTTCTGCCTATTGGACAATTCTCATTGGAATCAGGGCATTTCGGTACAAGCGTTTCCTCACTAGTGATTTTAAATATTTTGTCTAACGTAATATGTTCCGGTGAATCGTTTAAAGAGAATCCGCCTTTTGCCCCTTCTTTAGAAGTAATAATATTTTCTTTCCTTAATATGCTCAAAATTTTCCTTAATCTTGCTGGGTGGACAGAAACACTTTGGGCAATGTCTTCACTGGTCACTCGTTGGCTTTGCTTTTGGGCCAGGTAAGCGACGCAGTGAACGGCAATCGAAAAATCGCTATTCATAATGAACCTTCCTCCTAACTGTAATAATAATGATTACAGTTGATATTGTCAATTGCAAATAATTTCTAAAGTCCTTCAGTTTCGAGTGTTGGTAAATCATTATATATATCTTCAATTTTCATCTTCACACTTCCCCCGAAAGCTTTTTACTTGTAATATTCTGTCTCTTTGTACAATTCCCCTTCTTCAACTAAACTGTCCCATTAGCCCATCGCTTCGCGGCACCACAGATTAAAGAAGAATTTCCGTTCTCCCATGGGAGATAGCATATATTTATTGCACCAATTTTGATACTTAATCGTAAATATGAAGACAGGGGCTATAATTCTTGTGTCCTTATTCTTTTTTACAAGTACAATCGGAGAAAGCCCATGCAGGGTGTAGCCCGTCTTTAGACATGGGATGAACCGATTGCTTTGACGTAGTCAAAGATGGTATACTACTCTTATAGAGAAGAAAAATCCAACGTCTTGAATCGGGCGCACAGGGCGATAAGCACCAGTGAGGTGTTTGCCCATGAAAGTCTTGTGGAATTAGAGTCAGTATCCATGCGAAGGTATGGAAGAAGCTCTATAGTGTAAATTAGCACATTATTTCAGAATCCCTTTTTCAAATTATTTCAGGCGGATTCGGAAATAATGTGCAA
>NZ_QCWL01000001.1:2915421-2922681 GCF_003064505.1 Geobacillus sp. LYN3
TGTATTAGGCACGCCGCCAGCGTTCGTCCTGAGCCAGGATCAAACTCTCCAAAAAGAAAGTTGATTGGCTTAATCTCTTAAGCTTCGGCACCGACACCGAAGGTGTCAAGCGCTTCAGCTTTTCTTATTGTCCAGCTTCAGCGCCTAGCTCTCTTGTGCCAAATAACCTTCCCCCTCGAAGTGCAAGCACTTCAGCGGGTGAAGAACATTTGGCTTCGAGAGCTGATCGCGGCGCTTCAGCTTTTCTTATTGTCTAGCTCCGGCTCACAACGCCTTGCGGAAAATAACCTTCCTTCGTCGACATGCAAGCATGTCTCATCGGAAGAACATTTTCCTTTCGGCGTTAGGCGCTCGCCTTCGCTTTTCGTTGTGGACGCTTCGTTTTGTTCAGTTTTCAAAGAACATTTGCTACTCAAAACAGCTTCTTAATAATATCACAGCGTTTTTTTATTGTCAACTAATTTTTTTCGTTATCAAGATTGTTCAATTAATTCATTAGCGACGCTATTTAATATAACACCTTAATCTAAAAAATGCAACCCCTTTTTTATATTTTTTTGTTCCTTCAAATTTATTTAAATGGCGCAATTAACTTTTTCACAACAATCGGAATTGGACATTCTCATTTCAACTGTTTACGATTACAACTTTAACCGAATTATTTATTACAAATCAACTATACACCGCTTTATAACATAATAATTACACATATCTCATACATATAAATTAAATAATATTGCCGTTTTTCATCGATTCGTTCGATAAAAAACAAAACATCTTACTTTGAATTTACTAAATGAGCCGATCTCCTCTCATGTTAATAATGTGGATAATTTGTGAATAACATGTGAATAACTTGTTGTTAAGGAGGAAAATATGATTAAAATTCAAGATACGATTGTGTATAACGACTTTCTCGCGCATTCTTCTCTTTCAAAAAAGCAAGAAAAAATATTTGAAGCATTATTAAAATCACCAGAAACCTACGTATATAAAAACGAACATCAACTTTTGTTTGAAATTATTTTGCGCGATCGCATTATCGATACGGCCATCTCGCTCGCAAAAAGCAAAGTAAGGTTTGCTATTTTTCGTCTTTCAAAATGCAATGAGCAATTTTGGATAAAAAATGAGTTGGGAGGTTTCCAATTAAAAGAAGGCGTGCTTCCCTCAGATGCGATAAACGATATTTTCATAAACAGCCATTTATACGCCTTTGAGTGCGCTACCGCCATCGTTATCGTGTTTTACAAGGCAGTATTGGATGTTATGGATAAACAGACATTTAATAGGCTGTTTTCCAATCTCTTATTATACGATTGGCATGTCGATCAAGACTTAGGAGTAAAAACAAAAAAGGGAGAAGACTATCTCCCAGGCGACTGTCTTTATTTTAAAAACCCTGAATTCGATCCGCAAACGCCGCAGTGGCAGGGAGAAAATACGATCTATTTAGGAAACGACCTGCATTACGGGCATGGAATCGGGATTAAAACGTCAGAAGAAATCATCGCCGCTTTAAATAAAAAAAGGAAAAAAGATGCTACAAAATCAGCCTACTTGCTTCCGCAAACGACAAGAGTCGATTTTATTTATTTATCTCAGTTTTCTAGCACCCCCGGAGGCTATCGTCTTCCCATTAACAAGAAATATTTCATTACCGGGACGCTTGGGTCAGCTACTTTCTTGTATTGGTAGCGACCCTTTTCGATTTTCTCCCCACAAATATGTTCCGATTCCTGTTAAAATGAAAATCCCCCCCATCAATTGGGACGGTTGAATGATCTCTCCAAGCAAAAAGTAAGCTAATATTGTTGCACCGACTGGCTCAAATAAAATGCTCATCGAAATGGTTGCAGCACTTACCCATTTTACCGACCAGTTCATCAGTGAATGTCCGAGCAACGTTGGCACAATCGCCAGCAAAATAAAGCAAATCCAATCTATTTTTCTATATGAAAACAACGGAAATTGAAAAGCAAGCACATAAAGAAAGAGCGTCAAAGAACTAATTCCGTATACAATATATGTATATGTCATTAATGACAGGCGTTTTCGTAACTCTTGACCAAACAGCCAATACCCTGTTACCATTGCACATGCCAAAAGCGCTAGTATATCACCAAATAATGCTTTACCGCTAATTCGGAAGTCACCCCAACTAATGATAATGCTTCCAACAATAGCTAATAATGCGCTAAGAAACGCTCCCGCTGTCAATCGTTCTTTAAAAAAGACATATCCGCCAATAAATGCAAACAACGGTTGTAACGTTACAAGTACAACCGAACTCGTTACAGAAGTATAGTTTAATGACTCAAACCAAAGAATAAAATGAAACGCTAAGAGCACACCAGAGATGATGGAAAATATCCATTCTCGTTTCGAGATCATTTTTAATTCGGAAACATATTTCACAAAAAGTGGTGTCATGAATAGCACAGTAAAAAACAAACGATAAAATGCAATGACGGAGGCAGGAGCATGCGCCCATTTCACAAGAATGGCGGAAGTAGATACGGAGATTACTCCGACAAACAATGCAAAGTATGGTTTCCATAAACTTGATGATTTCATTGTCCATCCCCCTTAAAACGTTTTATCATGATTATACCATCATACAAACAGAAGAGGTGATCATATATGAACTTCGATCCTTTTATCAAACTAGGAATATCAGCTATATTAGGAATGATTATCGGATTAGAGAGAGAATTAAAACGCAAACCCGTTGGTCTAAAGACATGTTTAGTAATTTCTATTTCCAGCTGCTTATTAACCATTGTATCGATTGAATCTGCTTATGTATTTCCTCTAAAAAATCATATTACGATGGATCCACTCCGCCTTGCCGCTCAAATTGTCTCAGGAGTCGGATTTCTCGGGGCAGGAGTCATTTTACGGCGCGGCAACGATAGTATTTCTGGGCTGACAACCGCTGCGATCATTTGGGGAGCGGCTGGCATCGGAATCGCAGTCGGTGCCGGATTCTATTTAGAATCTGCATTTGGCGTTGCGCTATTAATTGTGAGTGTTGAGCTAATTCCTGTTATAATCAGTTTTTTTGGACCAAAACAATTGCGAGAAAAAGAAATTCTTCTACAAATCACCGTTGCGGATGCAAAAAATATTGCCGACGTAATTCACAAACTCAAATTGCAAAATATCGATATTAAGACAATGCGTATTAAAGACTTAGACGACAACCATCATTTAATTAAACTAAAAGCATCTGTTGACCAAAAACGCGCCGCTGCCGACGTCTACTATGCCATTCGCACCATTGATTCGATCGTCCATATCGATATAGAAAGCGCCTAATCCTTCTAAACAAAAATTAGATAAAATTGTATTGCATTTCAAAAAAGGCGTATATATAATAAAAACGGACAATAATATTCCGTGAAAATGGGGCATTAGCTCAGTTGGGAGAGCGTCGTGCTGGCAGCGCGAAGGTCACCGGTTCGAACCCGGTATGCTCCATTCGAGAAACCCTTGCGTGGCAAGGGTTTTTCCTTTTTATCTAGATAGGGGGTCATTTTTATTTAGCAATAATCTTTTAGAAAACAGCCAATAAAAAAGCACCCGGCAAACATCATGAATCAACTTGTCGACAAAATCGACAAGCCGATCCCTTGCATGGCAAGGGCTTTCTTTTTTACATTACAAAAGGACGATCATATATAAAAATTGCGCGTTGACTCATATTGAAGGAGGTATAAGCAGATGAGAAAATTAGCAAATTTGCTGGCAGCAGCTTTATTCATTCTCTTTTTTCCAACCAGCAGCTTCGCCCATCCAGGAACTCTTGACGAACTAGGCGGACATTTCCGCAATTCAGACTGCGTATACTTGCTGCATGAACCGACAGCGCTTGCCATGCAGGCCAAAAATAAAGCAGAGCTTGTCCAATTAGTCAAAAAATACAATAGCAACGCCAAGTGCACCCGACAGCTGACGGTGGATAAAATTGACCTAGAAGGGCATACGCTGGGCGGAGTCCCTGCAACGAAATCAAGTTCATCGGCCACATTGCGATTAGGAAAAAAATATCCTGCAACATTAGTAGAGTGCATTGATGGAGATACAGCAAAGTTTATCGTCAATGGCCGCGAATATACAACCCGCTTTCTATTCATCGATACGCCGGAAAGTACAATCGAAGTCGAGCCGTATGGAAAGGAAGCAAGCCGATTTACTTGTTCCCTCTTAAAACAAGGAAACATCACATTGGAAACTGACGGCAGCACGCTGTTTGATAAGTATCATCGCTTGCTCGCTTGGGTGTGGGTAGGAGACAAATTGCTTCAGGAAGAAGTGACCAAAGCAGGACTGGTCGAAGACTTTTACGATTACGGGGATTATAAATACGAAGGTCGAATCCGCGACGCCATGGCGGAGGCGAAACGAAACGGCGCGGGAATGTATGGCCGTTCATCCGCGCAAAAACCTGATTCCTCCCGTCAGCAGCAAACAGCGGAAGAAAAAACGGAAAGCAAAAAAACAACACCCGCACCAAACTCACCGGCACAAGAAAATGAAGCGCAGCACGATGACCAGCAAAAACAGCACGATGCAGAGTCCGACAAAACAAATTCATTCCTTTACTTGCTCATTGGCGCAGTTGCGATTATCATTATTTACGCTTTCGCCCGCAAATAATATGATACGGCTATATGCAGCATCCCGCCCCGAACGAACAAAAGGAGCTAACAACTAGCTCCTTTTGTTTTATAATGACTACCGGGACCTGTTACTGCTCCGGCAGCAACTCTTCAATCACCGACTGCTCGGACAAATGAGCCGCTGTGGAGAAAGAAGCGCCATTTAGCCGCTTAAAGCCATATTTCTCTAACCTCTCTATTTGCTCTTCCGTCAAGTCGTTATAAGCAATCACCGAAGGGGTTCCTGATGACTTATAAATTAAATTGCCTGTTACCGGACATTGAAACGCATCAGCGACAAATCCTTCCCCGTCTTGAATCGTAAATAAGCGAACCGGCATCACATCCATACATTTCCCTCTTTCTACGGTGTATTTCTTTATTACAATTGTCCAATCCCACCGTATTCTATACAATTCTTTTGCCAACAATGATCAAATCCCGTTCGATCCCTTCTAGCTCCGCAACCTTCGGGAGATGCCCCCATGTTTCAAAGCCAAAGCGGGCAAAAAGCCGCAAGCTTGGCTCATTATGCGCAAAAATAAACCCTAAAAGGGTTTTTATCTCCAAACTAGGCGCTTCCTCAATCGCTTTTTGAAGAAGCTGTGTGCCAATTCCTCTTCCCCGATATGCCTCGGAAATATAAATGCTAATTTCCGCTGTATGACGATATGCCGGCCGCCCATAAAATGACTGAAAACTAAGCCATGCGCACACATGACCGTCCAGCTCCACAACCCAGATCGGGCGCGTATGCGGATCGTGCGCGAAAAACCATGCTTCCCTGCTCTCAACAGTCACTGGTTCGAGATCTGCTGTTACCATTCTTGTCGGAATCGTTTCATTGTATATCTGAACGATTGCTGGTAAATCTTCTCTGTTTGCATTTCGAATCATCGTATCTCCACCTTATGGAATAATATGCCTCTACAGAAAAGAATACCATAATTATCGTTCAAAATGACATACTCCTTGTTGTAATTATCATGATGTAGTATGAAACAGGGAGGAATTTTTATGCAAAAAAATGTGCAAAACGGTAAAGACTAGCTATGTAAAACGATCTATATTTGGAGGAAACCAATGAAAAACTGGGATGTACTAATATCGTATTTACGCCTTCCTGTTTTGGTACGATTGTTGTTAGTTGGAAGTATAATGATCGTCTTTTTCGGAACATTGATTCATTTCGTTGAACCATCTACATTTCGCAATGTATTCGATGGAATATGGTGGGCCATTGTGACAACCGCGACGATCGGTTATGGCGATATGGTGCCGAAGACGTTTGCCGGGAAAATTGTCGCCATTTCCCTCATTTTGTTAGGAACGGGAGTCATCACCACTTATTTCGCTACATTATCCGCAGCCGCTGCGGCAAAAGAGTCTATGTTATCGAGCGGGCAGCTACGTTACATGCAGAAAGGGCATATCATCATTGTCGGTTGGAATGAACGGGCGCGCGAGGTAATAGCAAAATTAACGAAATATCACTCATCGCTTCGATGCGTGATTATCGATGCTACTTTACAGGAACTTCCGGTTTCCTATAAAAATGTTCATTTTATTAAAGGAAATGCCAGTTACGATGATGTGCTTCATAAAGCGAACATTGCCGAAGCGCAAATGATTTTAATTACAGCCGATCAGCATAAAAATGAAGCAGAAGCAGATAAAGATTCGATTTTAACATTGTTGGCGGCCAAAGGACTTAATCCTTGTATATATGCAATCGTTGAAATTTTAACAGAACAGCAAGTGAATAACGCAAAGCGGGCTGGCGCCGATGAAGTCATTCAGACCAATTTGCTGTCAAGCTTTGCGATGGCAAACAGCCTTCAGTCGCCAGGGGTATCGAAAGCGACGGAAGAGTTGCTTCATCAACTTCATAATAGAAAACTACAGCTTATCGATGCGGAAGGATTATTCATCGGAAAAACATTTTTTGAAATCAGCCAAATATTATTAGACAAACAAATAATTTTAATCGGTATAATGAGGGGAGAAGAAGGATATATAAATCCTTCTCCACATTTTTTGATCGAAAAGGGAGACCGCTTGTTCGTGATCATGACTTAATCAAGCAGTTGGCTTTCTAAATCTTTGACAAGCGCTTTTCCAATGTCAATATATTTTTCCGGAAACGTCGCATCAGGGTCTTGCGGCTCCGCAAATTGGTTAAAAGCTGCGCCAAGATTGCCGCCATCGGCGTAGTCATCAATCCCTATTTGATACTTATGGGACAATAAAAATGGCCTGCCGAGCTTGACGGTTGTTCCATGGGAATCGAGCTGCCCGTCAATTGCTTCAAACGGAACGCGCAAAAATTGATATCCTGCTTCATCGTCAATTTTATAATCGAACGAACCATGATCATAATCCCAATTTCCACCAATCGTATAACCAAGCGGTTTTAACAACTGCTCCAGCTTATATAACGGAAACGTCTTTCCTTCTAATCGTGAAGGAATTTCAATCATCGCAAACACCCTCCTTTTTCATCTATGTTTCCCTATTTAGCGATAATGTAACTATTCAGCCACATGATCAAGTGAGCTGAATATTTTTTGTATTTCCTGTCTATGATGTGAATATT
>NZ_QCWL01000009.1:0-8676 GCF_003064505.1 Geobacillus sp. LYN3
GTCAACCAGCCGAACGCGGCAGCCAATTAGGCTAGCTGCAAGCCCACGGCTTTAGCCGTTGGGTAGTTGACTCAGCTAAGAAAAAAGTTTGCTCTTTAAAGGTCGCTTTTTTGGCGGATTTTTCGCTTGGTTTATGATAATATAATAATTGATGTATCATTTTATGCGTGAGAGGTTGTCGAACGATGATCATTCCATATATATTAAACTGGACTTTTTTATATTTTCCTGAAGATAAACGAGAGTACATTCCAGCTGCCATCACATGTACGATTTTTCTTATTGCCGCAATTTTAACGATGCGGCTGATCATAAAAATTTCGAAACGTCAGGAAGAAAAGGCAAAGGAATTAGAAGAACAATTAAAGAAAGACAATATTGTTCATAATGAAAAATGATGGTTTAATTGTTTTCCCCTTTGGCAATACTATATGTAAAAAGGTGTTGCTGGAGGGGTTTTGTGTTTCAAAAGTTAGGTTTGTTACTGGCGGTGTTTTTATTTGCCGCCGGTTGTAAAAAGGAAAACGTGACGAATTTAGAAGTTAATATGATTAATAGTGCCGGTGATTCGATCGGTACGATAAAACTATCAGAACAAGCGAAAGGCGTTAAATTGAAACTGGATTTGGAGGGACTTCCGCCTGGTGAGCACGCGATTCACATTCATGAAAAAGGAGTTTGCAAAAAGCCGGACTTTCAATCGGCTGGAAGCCACTACAATCCAGATGGAAAGAAACATGGATTGCTTCATCCAGAAGGGGCTCATGCCGGGGACTTGCCTAATATTATCGTAAAAGAGGACGGAACGGTAAACGTGGAATTGACAGCGCCAAATGTGACGCTGAAAGAAGGACAGAAAGGTTCGCTGTTGACAAAAGACGGGACGGCGATTGTCATCCATGAAAGAAAAGATGATGGGATGACACAGCCGGCTGGAGATGCTGGTGGACGAATTGCATGTGGTGAAATTAAAAAATAGATAAAAAGGCTCTACCTTGTGTAAAGGAAAGAGCCTTTTCTTATTTTTTAAAATCTCGTTCGTTGCTCGAAGATGAAAGCTATTGCAACGCAACTGATAGGCGGAAAAGAGCATCTTCTAACGTTTTTCGCGGGCAAGCAACATTCATGCGAATAAATCCTCTCCCTTCTTCTCCGAATTTGCTTCCAAATTCTACAGCAATCTTCCCTTTCTCTAAAAGAAGCTGCCTTAGTTGTTGTTCTGTCACATCTAGTTGCCGGCAATCGATCCACACGAGATATGTCGCTTCAGGGCGAATGACACGAAGTTTTGGCAAGTTTGCTTCTATGTAAGAACATAAGTAATCAATATTTTCTTGTAAATATCGCAATAATGCATCGAGCCATTCCTGACCGTGCCGGTAAGCTGCTTCGGTGCCGGCAACCGCGAAGGTGTTGAGTGTAAAAAAGCCTTGCCGTTGTTGTACTTTGTTAAATTGCCGTTTTAATGTTTCGTTTGGAATAATCGTAGCGGCCGCTTGCAGTCCGGCAAGGTTAAATGTTTTCGTCGGAGCGATGCATGTGACGCTGTTTTCCGCAAATGCCGGATCAATCGAAGCGAACGGAACATGTCGGTGCGGCAGAAATGTCAAATCGGCGTGAATTTCGTCGGAAACGACGATGACGTTATGTTTGATGCATAATTCCCCTATTTTCGTTAATTCCTCATATGTCCAAACACGACCTCCAGGGTTATGAGGGCTGCATAACAGCAATAATTTGGCACCTTGAATTTTTTTCTCGAAATCTTCCCAATCGATTTCATAGCGGTTTTCTGCAAGTCGCAAAGGGCTTGTTACAAGCGTGCGCTGATGTTTTTTAACAAGCTGAAACAGCGGAGGATATACAGGCGTAAAGACGACGATGCGGTCATTTTGTTCCGTAAACGCTTCGATGGCATTGGCAATCTCCGGCACTACACCAGTAGAAAACGAAAGCCAGGATGGTTCAATCTCCCATTGATGCCGCAACTTGAGCCAATTCTTTATGGCGTCTTTTAGCGAATTGGGAATGACTGTATATCCGAAAATACCGTGTGCAATTCGTTCATGCAGCGCTTTTATGACGGCTTGAGGAGCTGGAAAATCCATATCCGCTACCCACAATGGCAGCACGTCTTTCGCTCCAAAAACGCGCTCTGTATCATCCCATTTCAAGGAGTGGGTATTGCGGCGGTCGATGACATCGTCAAACGAATACATAAAATGCGTCCTCTCCCTTCTTTTTTTAAGGATTATCGCTTATAATTTTTGTATGCTCAACATTTTTGCTTGGAAGGTGTGGACAGACGATGGATGCGCAACAAATACAGAGCGTTTTTGTTCCATATTGTATGCTTCGTAATAAAGCTGAATATTATTTAACTGGATTGTTTGCGCACTTGGTTGCGATGTTGCCATCGTTCGCCACCTCTCATAATTTATTGTAGCATAGTTGTAGTATTTGCCATTTTTTCGTGCAAATTGATAGAATTTATGTGAAAATGTTTATCGGGGGGATGGAGAGTGAAACTGACCGAAAAAGAAATAGAAATTATCGAAATATTAGAAAAAGACGCGCGTATTCCGATCGAAACGCTGGCAAAAATGGTATCGTTATCCGTGGAAGAAACAGAAGCGATCATGAAAAAACTTGAGGAAATGAAAGTGATTGTGCAGTACGCGGCGCTTGTCGACTGGCGAAAAGTAGACGGACATGAAGGAGTTACGGCGATGATTGATGTCAAAGTAACGCCAAAACGAGGAGTAGGGTTTGATGAAGTGGCGGAGCGCATTTATCGTTTTCCAGAAGTAAAATCCGTTTATTTAATGTCAGGAGCGTATGATTTATCCGTTGTCATTGAAGGGCGTTCTATGTCGGAAGTGGCGCAATTCGTTTCTGAAAAATTATCGACGTTAGACTCTGTCATTTCGACGACAACTCATTTTATATTGAAAAAATATAAACATGACGGTACGGTGTTTGACCAAGGAGATCAAGATCGTCGCATCGTGATGGCGCCATGATGCAACGAACGAAGAAATCCTATTTGTCGGAAACAGTCGCTCGTCTGAAGCCGTCAGGAATTCGCCGTTTTTTTGATCTTGCTTCCAGCATGGAAGGAGTTATTTCTCTAGGGGTGGGCGAGCCTGACTTTGTCACATCATGGAACATACGTGAAGCATGTATTTTGTCGCTTGAGCAAGGATATACATCATATACGGCAAACGCTGGACTTTTAGAGCTTCGTCAAGAAATTGCCGCTTATTTAGCCCGAAAATTCCATATTGAATACGATCCCGAAACAGAAATTCTTGTCACGGTCGGCGCAAGCCAAGCAATTGATTTAGCACTGCGGGCGACGGTGAATCCTGGGGATGAAGTGATCGTTGTTGAGCCTAGCTTTGTTGCTTATGAATCGCTTGTTACGTTGGCAGGAGGAGTGCCTGTTCCGGTAGAAACAAATGGGGATGACCATTTCAAGCTTCGTGCAGATCAAATCGAGCGGGTTATTACCGATCGAACAAAAGCGCTCATCATCTGTTCACCAAACAATCCGACAGGGACGGTGCTCCATAAAGAAGAGCTAGAAGCAATTGCGCAAATCGCAAAAAAACATGATTTGCTTATTATTTCGGACGAAATTTATGCAGAGCTGACGTATGACGATTCATACATAAGCTTTGCGGCGGTAGATGGAATGCGGGAGCGGACCATTTTGATTTCTGGTTTTTCGAAAGGATTTGCCATGACGGGCTGGAGGCTTGGATTTACCGCGGCGCCTGCGGAAATTTTACAAGCGATGTTAAAAATTCATCAATATGCGATGATGTGTGCGCCGACGATGGTGCAATACGGTGCGATTGAAGCGTTAAGAAACGGAGAGCAAGATGTCGAATATATGAGAAAAAGCTATCGTCGCCGCCGCAACTATTTTGTGCAATCGTTAAATGAAATTGGGCTTAGCTGTCATATGCCTGGCGGAGCGTTTTATGCATTTCCGTCTATTCAATCGACTGGGCTGACATCCGAACAATTTGCAGAGAAATTGTTGTTGGAGGAAAAAGTTGCGGTCGTACCTGGAAACGTATTTGGCGCAAGCGGAGAAGGATATATTCGCTGTTCCTACGCTTCTTCATTAGAACAGCTGCAAGAAGCAATCAAACGAATGAAACGCTTTTTAGATCGATTGTAGCCGTGATGTTCTGCTATTCCATCGTTGGAATAGCAGAACGTATTTTTTGGTGAACGAAAAATTATGTTATAATATAAAAACGCATATTCAAATTGGAAAATAGGAGTGTTTTGTTTGTCTAATATTGAAGTAGGGAGTATCGTGAAAGGAAAGGTTACTGGCATTCAACCGTACGGCGTCTTTGTAGAACTAGACGAAGAGACGCAAGGACTTGTTCACATTTCGGAAATTTCTCATGAGTTTGTCAAAAACATTAAAGATTACGTCAATGTTGGTGATGAAATAATCGTAAAAGTATTGTCCATCGATCCACAAACAAAACGGGTCAGCCTGTCCATGAGAGCGGTGGAAGAAAGACAAGGAAAAAGGAGAAAACGGCACGTGAAAGTGAAAATGTCGTTAAACCCAGGGTTTAACACATTAAAGGAAAAGCTGCAAGAATGGATCGAACAATCGAAAAAAGAAGACCTATCCAAGTAAAACACCCACCCTTTTACAAGGTGAGTGTTTTACTTTTTTATGTCCGGGAAGTTTTTGGTTCTGTGCGCCCTAGCTCTTCTGCAGGCTTAAAAAGAAGCGCAAGGTTAATGAGTCCGGCAATACCAATGAGTCCATAAATGACGCGTGATAATGCGGAATCTTGTCCGCCGAATATAGCTGCTACTAAATCAAATTGAAAAAAACCGATTAATCCCCAGTTAATAGCGCCGATAATCGTAAGGAATAGTGCAATACGCTGGAGTGCGCTCATCGGTAAATTCCTCCTTAAAATTTTTCAATCGTTCGCTTATAGAATGCATAATACTCACGGAAAATATGCATAGTTTGTGAAAAAAATTAATTACTTTACATCCAAAGGAAGCAGCCTCCATAATAGAAGCAAAGGAGGGATGGATACATATGCAAAATTTTACTTTTCGAAACCCGACGAAGTTGATTTTTGGAAAGGGGCAAATTGAGCAGCTGAAAGAGGAAATACCTCGTTATGGAAAAAAGATACTGCTTGTCTATGGCGGCGGCAGCATTAAACGGAACGGATTGTATGATGAAGTCATTCGTCTATTGAATGAGTTGAACGTGGAAGTAACAGAACTTCCAGGTGTGGAGCCGAATCCGCGCTTGTCAACGGTACGAAAAGGTGTGGAAATTTGTAAAAAAGAAGGAATCGAGTTTTTGCTTGCCGTTGGCGGGGGAAGTGTGATTGACTGTACGAAAGCGATTACTGCGGGTGCGAAATATGATGGCGATCCGTGGGATTTCATCACAAAGAAAGTAAAGGTTTCAGAAGCGCTTCCGTTTGGAACTGTATTGACGCTTGCGGCAACCGGTTCGGAAATGAATTCTGGTTCGGTGATTACGAACTGGGAGACGAAAGAAAAATATGGTTGGAGCAGCCCGGCAACGTTCCCGCAATTTTCAATTCTTGATCCGACATATACGCTAACCGTTCCAAAGGATCATACGGTTTACGGAATCGTCGATATGATGTCCCATGTGCTGGAACAATATTTCCATCATACAACGAATACTCCGCTTCAAGACCGGATGTGTGAAGCGGTATTGCGCACAGTAATGGAAGCGGCGCCGAAACTAGTCAACGACTTACAAAATTATGAGCTGCGGGAAACGATTTTATACTGCGGCACCATTGCCCTCAATGGCTTTTTACAAATGGGAGTGCGAGGCGATTGGGCGACACATAACATTGAACATGCCGTTTCGGCTGTTTATGATATTCCGCACGCTGGGGGGCTTGCGATTTTATTTCCAAACTGGATGAAACATGTGCTTGATGAAAATGTTAGCCGGTTTGCACAATTAGCCGTTCGCGTTTTTGGTGTAAATCCAGAAGGAAAATCGGAGCGGGACACAGCGTTAGAAGGAATTGAAAAACTGCGCGAATTTTGGTCGAGCATCGGAGCGCCATCACGGCTTGCGGATTACGGAATTGGTGAAGAAAGTTTGGAATTAATTGCCGATAAGGCGATGGCGAATGGTGAGTTTGGAAAGTTCAAAGAATTAAATCGAGACGATGTGCTTGCGATTTTACGTGCATCATTGTAATTGGGAAAAGAGGCAGCAACGGCTGCCTCTTTTATTTTGTTTATGGCCATGAAATGTTCAAAATGAATTCGTTTACACGATAGGGTGTGACTTGATTCCTTCTGATTGTTTCGTTAAAGTGTAAAAAGGGAAAACATTTTTGTTTGGAGGATCGAGCGTATGACACATATTCGTTTCGACTATTCAAAAGCATTATCGTTCTTTGGCGAACATGAGCTTACATATTTGCGCGATGCGGTGAAAGTTGCTCACCATTCCCTTCACGAAAAAACCGGAGTGGGCAATGATTTTTTGGGCTGGCTTGATTTGCCGGTGAATTATGACAAAGAAGAATTTTCCCGCATTCAAAAAGCGGCCGCAAAAATTCAAGCGGATTCTGACGTATTATTAGTCATCGGAATCGGCGGTTCGTATTTGGGAGCGCGTGCAGCGATCGAAATGCTTCATCATTCGTTTTATAATGCGCTTCCGAAAGAAAAACGAAATACGCCGCAAATCATTTTCGTCGGCAACAACATTAGTTCGACATACATGAAAGAAGTAATGGACTTACTTGAAGGAAAAGATTTCTCGATTAACGTTATTTCTAAATCGGGAACGACGACAGAACCAGCTATTGCGTTCCGTATTTTCCGTAAGCTTTTGGAAGAAAAATACGGGAAAGAAGAAGCGCGCAAACGGATTTACGCAACAACAGACCGGGCGCGCGGCGCATTAAAAACGCTTGCGACGGCGGAAGGATATGAAACGTTTATCATTCCGGACGATGTCGGCGGCCGTTATTCTGTATTAACTGCGGTAGGGCTTCTTCCGATCGCGGTAAGCGGCGCAAACATCGAAGAAATGATGAAAGGGGCGGCGCAAGCGCGCGAAGACTTTAGCAGCTCAGAACTCGAAGAAAACGCTGCTTATCAATATGCGGCGATTCGGAACATTTTATATAACAAAGGAAAAACGATTGAACTGCTCATTAACTATGAACCTGCGCTGCAATATTTTGCGGAATGGTGGAAACAGCTGTTTGGCGAAAGTGAAGGGAAAGACCAAAAAGGAATTTTCCCTGCATCGGCCAACTTCTCGACTGACCTTCATTCATTAGGGCAATATATCCAAGAAGGACGCCGCGATTTGTTTGAAACGGTATTGAAAGTCGAAAAACCGCGCCATGATTTAGTTATTGAAGCAGAAGAAAACGATTTAGATGGACTGAACTATTTGGCAGGAAAAACGGTTGATTTTGTCAATACGAAGGCGTTTGAAGGAACGCTTCTTGCCCATACGGATGGCGGAGTGCCGAATTTAGTGATTACCCTTCCGGAACTAAATGAATATACGTTTGGCTATCTCGTCTATTTCTTTGAAAAAGCGTGTGCGATGAGCGGTTACTTGTTAGGGGTAAATCCATTTGACCAGCCAGGGGTAGAAGCGTATAAAGTCAACATGTTTGCGCTTTTAGGCAAACCTGGATATGAAGAGAAAAAAGCAGAACTTGAAAAGCGATTAAAATAATAAGAAGGGCTTTCCTTATGGAGAGCCTTTTTTCATGGCATAAATAATCGTTTTGGAAATATGAAGTTGTAATTCCTCTTTATTCTAGGTTTTTTGCGCTTTATTTTGGCAATCAGGAGCAATAATACAAGAAATACACGGTGTCATTAAGTAGTGTTTTCCATACATGAACTTGCTTCTCTAACGCACATTAATAAATGCTCGAAAAGAAAATTTTTTCGAGCGCAAGGGAAATCCGAAAAGAGGAGTGTACAGATCATGAACCGTCTATTTAATTTTGGGCGTAATAGAGGAATGTGGAATCAGTTATTGCGCTTAACAGGACGCCGAAGCAATAACAACGCCATATGGACTATATTGGGGCTGGGAATTGCCGCAGCTGCTTTCAGCATGAGAAGGAGACGCAACGCTTATTATATGACGCCAAATCCGATTCAGCGGGCGATGCGTGGCATAAACAGCTTTATGAATCAAAGAAGAATGCCAAATTTAGCGACTATGGAATTTTCTAAAGAAATAGCGGAAAAGCCAAAAAGCCTTCCAATGAATAGCCACTCCCAACAACAAAAATAACTTGGCGCGGTTCGTCATCCTCCTGATGTTTTATAATACCTCTGATGTGATCTCTTCTGTGCAGACAGCGGCAAAAACAACTGCGCTGTCGAACAGTTTACAGAAATACCATGATATAGCCGCTGATCAACAACAGCCCTTCCCGCAAACGGAAGGGCTGTTGATTTTTTGTTTTTAGCATTTTGCAGATTAGCGGTCGATGACATTGGCAATCGGGAAATATTATTTTCGAAGGGATGAGTAGAATGAAATTTTTTTAAATTATCGCGTAACTATTCACCCCAGTGCTAGTGTATAAAAAAGCCCAGCACAAATAGGGCATTTCGGTCATAGAAAAT
>NZ_QCWL01000010.1:0-8561 GCF_003064505.1 Geobacillus sp. LYN3
ACCCCTGCATCATACCAAGAGGGCTTTTTTCTTTCAAGTCCCCGAAAACCTTTCTAACAGGAATGCTCCTTAATTATATAACATAAAACTGATTTCCAATTAATCCTAGAGGCCAGTGTCCATGTTCCAGCACAGCAATTAAGGAAAGAAATGGATTTGTTTCCCAGCCTTCAATATCAGAAACTAGCTCCCATGCGCATGCCATCCCGCCGATATACATCATATAACATACCGCTGTTGTCACCACAGAAGATCCATATCGTCCCAACGCGGCAAATAACTTGTCAAAACAATGGTGAAAAATCAGTGCCGGCACCTCATCCGCGAGAGTGAGCAACGCATCCAACCTGCCTGCTTGTTCCGCTTGGTGCTTTATTTTCTCTGGTACCTGCTGCAATTGCGGCCATACATCGTTGTATTCCAACTTCATTTCTTCTAAAAACGAAGGAAGCTCTTCTTCCGCTATCCACTTTATTTCACAATGTTTTAGACCGAAGAAATGAGCAAATTCTTTAATTGCTTGTTCTACTTGCTCATCATTTTTTTCTGCAAACGATGACAACCAATTTACTCTTGATAAACGTTGAAGCAACCGATCCACCCGTTCATCGTTTAGACAGAGTACATCTTTCGTTATCGTATTTGTATTCGGGAATGCAGCCATTTCCTTTCTCCTCCCATCTATTGAATCGATAGCGCTTTCAAATGATTTTTCGTTGTCCTTTCTCTTCTTTTTTATTTTGTCTAGAATCCTTTTATCTCGTTAAAAATATTTTTTAAGAAAACGAACGTATAATTTTTCCATTATTATCCATAATAATACGCTGACTATATTTTTCCTGAACGAAAGAAATAGCTAAAGCAGAAATAATACAAGGAACAGCAAATACTAGAAAATTACTGCGCAAGGAAAGGTGCTGACTCAGCAAAAGTATATGAAAACGATGCAAAGACTGCTCATCAATAAGATGATTGACATATATTTTTTCCGCCATCGTTACCAAACCCTCTTTATCCCCATCAATATAAAAACTACCATCCCCCCTGTAATCATAGAAAAGATCACAGGGGAGATTGATTTACACAACGCCTACCTCCGGTTTAAACTCACTAACAACCTGTTGATATCCATTATTGTTCGGATATTCCTCTTCCCGTTGCAAACCAAGCTTCTCCATAATCGGCAAATCATTTGCGCAGAATAATAGCGCTTCCTCATTCGAAGTATTAACATGCTCATGCCAAGCCCAGTTTGGAATCACGAAATAATCTCCTTTCGTCCAGTCAAAGCGGACGCCGTTAATGACGGTATACCCTTCTCCTTTAAATACGTGGTAAATAGCCGAATACGTATGGCGATGGGCTTTGGAATGATAGCCTGCCGGCAGCTTCTGCATCCAAGCCGCAATATTTGGATTTGCTGTATGTCCTGTCGATGGATTGATATATTCTACGGCAATGCCATCATAAGGATCTGGTTCAAAATCGCTTAATCCTGTCAACGCAGCTTCTGTTTGTTTCCATTTATATAGCCCTAACGGCGCTACTTTTGCTTTACGGTCGCTGATTGGCCGAACCATTCCGCCCCGATATTTCCGCGCCGAGTAATCATCCGGCAACGACGGAGGTTCAATGCCATCTGGATAAGGTTCAAAGAACGTGCCGCCTGTCGCATAAATAAACGGAATATCCAGACAATCCATCCAAAACATTGGCCCATCTCCCGGATGGCTATGGCCATGCCATAACCCTCCCGGAGTAATTAAGAAATCCCCTTCTTCCATAAATAACCGTTCCCCTTGTACTATCGAATAAGCTCCTTTACCGTTGGTAATGAAGCGCATCGCACTTTGGGTATGCCGATGAGAAGGTGCCGTTTCCCCCGGCAAAATAAGCTGTACGGCAGCGTACAATGTATTGGTTGTCGAGGCCCATCCCCATGGCTGGCGGTGCTTTAATCCTGGATTTTGCAGGTAAATGGCTCTTCTTTCGCCGCCGCGCTCGGGAGTAAAAATTTGTGTCGCTTCTAACAGCAACTTCCGAATCGTTTCTCCTTTCCATAAGTATGG
This sequence comes from Geobacillus sp. LYN3, assembly GCF_003064505.1. Lineage (NCBI taxonomy): Bacteria > Bacillati > Bacillota > Bacilli > Caryophanales > Anoxybacillaceae > Geobacillus > Geobacillus sp. LYN3. The sequence goes on from NZ_QCWL01000010.1 coordinate 2,070, forward strand.
AACCGCTTCTGGAGTCGGCTCCTTATGCATTAAATCCGGAATCGCTTCCCATAGCGGCCCTAAATGATACTGTTCGATTTTTTTCGTAAACTCTTTTACTTCCTTGCTTTGGAAAAACGGATTGGCTTCTGCCATTTTTTCGCCCCTCCTTACGCTTTTTGTTGCGACTCATATTTTTTTAAGTTTCTTTCGATCTGTTTATTGTGGTTTGCTAAATGTTCCGTGATAAAATGTTCGACTAAAAAAGTCATCGGTTTTATTCCAAATTTCGGATTGCGGTGAGGCGCTTCTAACGCTAAATCCGCGTCACTTAACGAAGCAAATTGTTCATTGGCAAACTGTCTTGCTTGTTCGATTCCTTGGATGACATCAGAAACAGCTCGTTGATCTGCCTGACGGACCGCTGCTAATCTTGCTTCATCTTGCAAACCTCTTCCCCATTCTGTACCGCCCGCTTGAATGACACGGACAAGCTCTCTTGTCCAATAGCCAATCACTTCTTCCACATGACAAAGTATCTCCATAATAGACCATTCCTCGGCGGATGGTTTCCAACGAATCACCTCTTCTGTCAATGTTTTTGCTTTCTCGATAATTTCATCAATCGATTGATTCATTTCTTCTTGGTACTGTTGAATTTTTGACATTACCGTCCCACCTCCACGGCGTTCGATACTGCTTTAATACGATTTTCAAGAACTCCTATCTTCTCTACTTCAATCCGCACCACATCCCCATCTTGCAAAAATACTTGCGGGTTCCGAGCCACCCCGACTCCACCAGGAGTTCCCGTGCATACAACATCACCAGGTTCAAGTGTCATAATATGAGATAAAAATTCCACAAGATAATGAACATTAAATACAAGATTTTTCGTATTGGAACGCTGCCGTTCTTCCCCGTTCACCGTCAACACAATCTCTAACGAATGAGGATCAGGAATTTCATCTTTCGTCACCAGCCACGGGCCCATAGGCGCACTGCCATCCAGCGTCTTGCCTTGCAGCCATTGCAGCGTTCTGCGCTGCAAATCCCTTGCCGTTACGTCATTTACGATCGTATATCCCGCCACATAGTCTAACGCATCGGCCTGTGATACATTACGCGCTCGTTTTCCAATCACAAACGCAAATTCTGCTTCATAGTCAAGCTGCTTCGTAATCGGCGGAAGCGGAATATCATCTTCCGGACCGATAATGGTATTGTTAAATTTTGCGAAAATAACCGGATACTCTGGCAATTCCCGTTTCATTTCCAAAATGTGTTCCCGGTAGTTATGGCCTACGCAAATGATTTTATTTGGCTTTAATATAGGCGCTTCGATTTTGACATCCGAACGGTTGATGACAATGCCATTGGCCAAGGCGAAATCAACCGCTTTGTACGCTTCCTCAAAACTCTTTTCGCCGCCTTCTATCAGTTCTATTGTGTTGGATGGGACTAACGCCGCTGCCAGTTGTTCTGCTCTTGGATAGCCTTTTGCTTTCAATAACTGAATATATGCCTTGTTGAGATCCACTACGTTTTCTCCGACAATGCATCCTGCCCGAACGATCTCTCCGTGTCGATAGTTAATAATTTTCATAATCTTCCCCCTTACCCTAATACCTGTATATTGTCGCTCGACGCTTTCTTCATTTTTTCTCGAATTTCATCCGGAATAGACACTGCTTTCGGCTTTCCATTTTTAAAGTTCGCCCAAACACGTATCTCATAGCCTTCGGCAATCATCTGTTCTCCTTTGAAAAATTGATGCTGAATTTTGAAGACCTTATCCCGCAATTCGACGATCGCTGACTTTACACACACCTCATCTTCAAAAAAGAGCGGAGATTGGAATCGACATTTTGCTTCCACAATTGGTACACCTGTATAATCTTCATGAAATAGCCTCCAAGTGGAAAATCCCAATTTGGAAAAATAGTGATGCGTTGCTTGGTCCATCCATTTATAAAAATTAGGATAAAACACAATGCCAGCAGCGTCCGTATCTCCCCAGTTTACCTTGAATTGATACTCCATATGTTTCACCCAATCTTTATTTTTCAATTAATATTTTGTCGACAGTTGAGGCGGGCCCGATTTTGGACCATATGGCCCCTCATCCAGCCATTTGCCTAAGCGCGGCAAAATTGGCGCTAAAGAAGCAGCTACTTCTCGTTTCATATTCATCATCGGAGAGCTGCCTTGAATATGCTCTAACGCTATCCCGGCACAATCACGATTGTACCGCGCGGCTATACGGCGTTCTTCTGCGGCAACAGCAATAGCCTCTTTCGCTTCTTCTTCGGTAAAAGCGTGGAGAGCAACATGGATAGCTTTTGCAGCAACAATCGCATCCGGTACCCCAGAATTCATCCCACGCGCTCCAAACGGCGCAAACAGATGTGCCGCTTCACCAGCAAGAAGAACGCGACAATGAGCATCGGTAAATGATTTTGCTACCACTTGATAAAACCGGTATGTCGACACCCATGTAATACGATCCGCATATTTAGGATGCATCACTTTTGGCAACCATTTCTTTACCCCTTCTACACTTCCAAACTCCTCTGGATCGTCTCCTTCTAATAGTTGCAGGTCAATACGCCACCCCCCTGCAAACGGAACATATAAAACATTTCGTCCATCCACTGCTGGGTGCTGATAATGGAAGATGCGCTCAAGCGGTAGCGGATCTGTTTCATCTTCTCTCACATCGACAACAACAAAGTAGTCTTTTGTACGCGGCCCTTCCATTTCAATTCCAACCGACTGTCGGACAGTAGAACGAGCTCCATCGGCGGCAATGACATAGTCACACTGCCATTGTTCATTCGATTCAGTAATCACGGTTACTCCTTGCTCATCCACTCGAACATCTTTGACTGGCGTTCCCCATATGAATTCGACTCCTGCATCTAGACAAGCTTGATAAAGAAACTTTTCCGCTTCTACTTGCGGCAAACTCGTAAACGGAGGAAGCGCTTTCGGATCGGGAGATGGATAGCGTTTTACATACACTTCTTTTCCACGGAATAATGTCCGCTTGACTGGCCAAACAACTCCATGTTTTGTAAATGTATATCCTAATCCTGGAAAAATATCCTCCAAATGTTGTAATGTCGCTTTATGAAAATAAATAGCTCTACTACCTGGACGAAGCCGATCCTTTGGTTCTGCTTCAATGACGATAGCTGGAAGGCCAAGATGACGTAACGCCAAGGCTGCTGTTAACCCAATCGGTCCAGCACCAACAACAAGAACAGGGTATCGACCTGATTTCACCTTACTCACGTAAAATTCCCCCTTATCCAATTTGAAATCGTTTTCGATTTTTTAACTGCTTTACCGTACTGCATCAACCAACTTGATTCTTACAATCCCGTTCATCAATAACCCGTTTGGACTTCATAGTAAAACGAGGCAATGAACCTGGCGCTACTCTTTCCACTTCTATTCGGATACCGATTCGCTCCCGCAGGCGATCTGCCAATAAAGGTTCAATATCCGTTTCTGTTTCTACTTGTACCTTTACTTGATCCATTTCATTTTGGGTGTAATAAACGATGCGAAATTCCTTAATTTCTGCAAATTCCCGCACAATTGCTTCAATGGATGACGGGAAGATATTAACTCCACGTATGATCACCATATCATCTACTCGTCCGATAATACCGCCAGGCAAAAATTTATATGGATTTCCACAGGCACACTGTACAGTAGAATGGATGACCATATCCCTTGTACGGTAACGAATGAGCGGATAACCGTAGCGGCTGAAATTCGTTAGCACCAGTTCTCCCCGTTCTCCTTCTTTCACTGGCTGCAGTGTTTGCGGATCAATAATCTCCACTAAAAATTGAGCCTCATTGACATGAATTCCTTTTTGTTCAGAACAGGAATATCCATAAGCCCCCATTTCCGTCATCCCGACGTGGTCATACACTATTGCTCCCCACAATTTTTCTATTTGCTTTCTTGTCGAAGAAACTGATCCACCAGGTTCTCCTGCGGTAATAATCGTTCGAACCGCTGTATGGCGCAAGTCGATTCCCATTTCCCCCGCTACTTCCGCTAAATGCAATGCATAACTAGGTGTACATAGTAGAACAGTAGCTTCATTTTCAATCATACTGTACAATCTCTCTTTCGATGACTGTCCGCCGCCAGTAATTACAAGCGCTCCTGCCTCTTTTGTTGCCTCATAAGCAGCCCAAAAACCGATAAACGGACCAAAGGAGAAAGCAAGAAAAACACGATCCCGATTCGTAACTCCGCTTGACTTCAATACTTCCATCCAGCAATCTCTCCACCATTTCCAGCTACTTTCAGTATCCAAAATTTTAAGGGGTTTACCCGAAGTCCCAGATGTCTGATGATAACGAATATAACTAGTTTCTGGATAACAATGGTTTCTTCCAAATGGCGGATACATTTTTTGATCCTCGACTAATTCCTCTTTTGTCGTAAACGGCAGTTTCTGAAAATCTTCCATCGTTCTGATCGGCAAACAGATATGTTGAAATTTTTCTTTATAAAATTCATTAAATTGCGATACAAACACTAGCAGTTCATTAAGCTTCTGCAGTTGATATTCACGTAACCCTAACTCTGTTTCTCGTACTTGTAAGGTAACTCCATTTTCCATTTCCTCTCCCCTTTCTGCTTTCTTTTCTCATATAATCATCATTTTAATATTAAGAACATTCCTAATATTATGTTATATTATAGTTGTACCGGATAAAAGTTTCTTATTCTTCTATGCGAAACAAAACAAAATTATTTCATAAATATCATTCAGCATGAAAACGATTACAAAAAATCGATAAAAATGAAGGGAGCGAAGGTATGGAGAAGTATAAAGAACGAACGACGTTTTCCTCTTTAGAAAACGCATTACGATTATTAAATCTTTTTTCGATGGATGAAACAGAATTAAGTATCGCGGATATTTCCAAAAGATTGAATATCGGGAAAAGTACAACCCATCGATTATTGCAAACTTTAAAAAGCGAAGGATTTATCAAAAAAGACCCTAAAACTAATCTCTATTCTCTTGGAACTTCATTGCTTGCGATGAAAAAAATTATCCTTTCCCGTTTCTCTATTTGTCAAATTGCTTTTCCTTTTTTAAAAGAACTAGTTAACCTGTCTGGAGAAAGCGCACATATCGCTACTTTATGGGACACCGATATTATTTATCTAAACAAGCTAGAATGTGACCATCCTGTTCGGTTGCTTTCCTACATTGGCAAGAGAAATCCAGCTTTCTGCACTAGCTCCGGCCAAGCAATTCTTGCCTACCAGTCAAAAGACGCCATCGAAAATGTCATAAAAAAAGGACTTACTCCATTTACATCCAAAACGATTACCTCACCTCAGAAATTTCTTGAAAAACTCTCTCGAATCAAACAACAAGGATATGCACTCAGCATGGAAGAATTACATGAAGGTGTTGCATCGATCAGTGCACCGATTTGGAATCGCAATGGCGAAGTACGTTATTCTGTTTCTATCGCCGGACCTATACAACGAATCAATGAGAACTCCGTTCCTCATTTGGCACAACTAGTCGTTAAGACGGCAAAATTGCTGTCTCTAAAAATGTGAAAACAGGAGGGAAAATATGGAAAATTATGAATATATGCTGACGTCCGTAAAAAACGGACTGCGAATTTTACGGCTATTTTCAATAGACACTCCCGAATTAGGCATTACGGATATTTCTATACGCTTAGGTTTACATAAAACTACTGTCCACCGTCTTATAAAAACGTTAGAAAAAGAAGGCTTTATCGAGAAAAACCCAAAAACACGTAAATATCGTCTCGGAATTTCTCTTTTAAATTTAAGCGGCATTATTGATATCTACACAGAAATTTACAGAGAAGCAATCCCTGTATTAGAATCCCTCACTCACAATCTAGGGGAAGCTGCCCATCTATCTGTATTAGAAGGAGCCAATACCGTTTACCTTTACAAAATTCAATGCAAACATCCCGTGCGTTTATTATCCCATATCGGAAAAAACAATCCTTGTTCCTGCACGAGCTCCGGAAAAGTAATTTTAGCTTTTCAAACAAAAGAAATGACCGATTATGTGATTAGCCAAGGATTGCCAAAGTGTGGCCCTAATTCCATTACCGATCCCGATCAATTTCGCAACAACTTAGCAGATATCCGCAATAAAGGCTACGCAGTCTGCATTGACGAGCTGCATGAAGGAGTAACAAGCATTGCCGCCCCGATTCGTGATTATTCGGGAGATGTCGTTGCTGCTGTCAGTGTGGTCGGCCCAAATCAGCGGATTACTCCTGCTGCTATTCCGCGTTTTGTAGAATACGTTTGTCGAGCAGGAGAAGAAATTTCTCGATTGCTTGGATATTACGATGACTAGTTTAAAAGAAAAAACCCTCCTTACATCGCTTAGCCAAAATGTAAGGAGCATTCCTGTTAGAAAGGTTTTCGGGGACTTGAAAGAAAAAAGCCCTCTTGGTATGATGCAGGGGT
>NZ_QCWL01000011.1:0-2090 GCF_003064505.1 Geobacillus sp. LYN3
GAAGCAGTCAAACTTCTTTGGAAGCCCCCACTTCAAATTTTCGCTAGAAATTAAGTGGGGGTAGTTCACTTGTCTAAAAGACACGTCTCAACAGTTATAATATGATTGTTGCTTATTTACTAATGGATGCTTCTTATTTTTTAAAAATGATGATAAGGAGAAAAGAAATGAAAGTAGGAAGAAACGATCCTTGCCCTTGTGGAAGCGGGAAAAAGTATAAAAAGTGTTGTATGAAAAAGGATGCTGTTGTAGAAATCCGAAAAGTGAGGGAGGAGCGCTTTTTTCAATTAAAAAATGAGTTATCGGAAGAAATTTACCAATTTTTAGAGCGGTCGTTGCCTTTTTCGGAAAAACTGCGCGCGGAAACAGTGTTCGATCAAAAAATAAACTCAACACAAAATGGTGATATGTTTGGACCTTTGTTTCGTCTTTGGTATTTATTTTTCCATCGATTTGACAACGGATTGCGCGGAGTCGAATGGTTTTATCAAGAGAAAAAAACTGGTTTAAAGGCGGAGAAAGCGCGATTGCTTGAAACATGGGTATCACTTGTCCCACGCCTTATTCAAATTGTAGATATGGATGACAATGGAATAACGGTGGAAGATGCGTTTACGCACGAACGGTTTCATATGCCGTTTTGTGAAACGATGAGTAAGCCTATTCCGTGGGGAGGAACGTTTTGTCTGCTTGAGCCATTCGGCGAAGGTTATTATGTTCATGGTGTGGCAATTATTGAAGGACCACGTGGAGTCAAGCGCGCATATGCAAAGATCAACGAATTGATGTCAGAAACGAGACAATCATATGAACAAATCGCGATGACCTGCTTTTTAGAAATTGTGAATGAATTAATGGATCCGTATGATTTTCGGCATCGCGAAATGACAAAAATTGATGAAGTGACATTGCATTATGAAGTGGATGATGGAAAAAAGCTGGTTCATTCTTTAGAAAAACAAGACGTCGTTATCGTGGATGAACAGAAAGGAAAAATAACAAAGTTAAGTTTTGCCGGCAAACAGTATATATATGAGGACAATCTAGCTTCAAGTCCGGTGTATATGCGCGAAGTGTTAGGATTTATAGAAATCAATAAACACCACCTAAAGTTTGTGACTTTTTTGCCAGATGCGGTGGAATCATTTATAAAAGTGATGGAGAAAGCGGGATCTGTTGCCCGTTTTATCAAAAAAACGGTACGCAAATTGGACGCGCCGAAAAACGTCGAATTTCGCTCTTATGCGATGCAGTTAGGAGAAAATGTACCGCTTTATTTTGGCGCACTGGCGAATCAGACGCTAGATATTTACCAGTCATTGCACACTCCGCAAGAGGAATGGGACGGGAAAACCGTGATGCAAATGGTGGAACAAGGGAAAAAAGAAGAAGTCGAGCGATGGCTGCAAGAACGCGAGTATATTAGTTTTATGAACGCCGAGCGTCTAGAATGTCCGGTTACGGTTGATTTTAATACGATTCGCCGGAAGTTTGGTCTTCCTTTATCTCCATTTGTCACGTTAGGGGAAAAACGACAAACGCGATTGCTGGAGAAGCAGCGAACAGACGAAATGGAACAATACGAGCAATATGACATGCCGCTTGAATGGATGGATTCCTTCTTTGGTAAAGATATAGCGGAGTTTTTTATCGAAAAAACGAGAGGAAAATCAGAAGCGACCGTATCGAAATATCGAACCGGCCTATCCATTATCGCGCAATATTTGCTAGAATCTCAGCTTTCATCTTGGACAAGCATCACAAAAGACCATTGGCGCCAATGCATCGTCTATCATTATTTAGAAACAAACGGTGATGTGAGCATCAATCAAGCGAAGTCGTTTTTCAGCACGGCAAAAGCGCTGGCAAAGTGGATTGACGCGCGATATGGAACGAATCATGCCCCAACGGTTCGCTCCATCATTCAAGAAGTGGAAGAAGAAATATATGATGCGATTCGCTTGCTCGATTTATACGTTCCGTATGCGGCGCGAAAATATCATGATTGGCTGCAGGAGATCGGAAGAGTGGCAATCGAAAACGCATTGGAGGATCGCCAGGTAAGCGGCCTGTTTCAAGTCACCGCTGTT
>NZ_QCWL01000011.1:2100-7961 GCF_003064505.1 Geobacillus sp. LYN3
CCAACACGCAGAAAGCGGAAAGCAATATACGATATCCATTACTCCGCTTGTTCGTTCTTACGCAAAAGCAGGAATGATCATCCGCGGAAACATAGCCGAAACAACAAGCAATGGCCACTGGAGGCTGATTCACGTGTCACGGGTGTTTCCAAAAGAGGCCGGGCAGTATATTTGAGCTGAAAAATGGTGTTTTTTTCAGAAAGAATTGCGCAGTTGGTTAATCAGTCTCCATGAGATCAGTTTGGCCCGGCATGGAGTGTGTGCGGAAAGAAGCAGGGAAAACGTCTGTTCCCTGCTTTCTTTTGAAATTGAACGCGGTGCCTGTCACTTGTCGATAATAATGAAAATAGCAGCCATTGAGCAGACATTAAATTATTTGATGGAATATGAACAAGGGAAGTTGTATGAAGAATTTAACAGAGAGCGAGAACGTGTACATTAACGATCAGTTAAATGATGCGCAAATAAGGGGATTGGCGCTGCTAAAGCTATTGTATGGCTGCGAGATAGATATTTTTTACGTTGCCGAGGAAGGAAGAGTTATACAGGAAAATTCGGTTGTTCGGGAGTTTTAAAATTAGATGAACACGTAATATGTGTAGCGAGCTAGTAAGCATCGAACTCGGTTGGATATCGAAGACCTCTTTCGCTGAAAAAATAGCCTGCCCGCAATTTGTGCGGCAGGCTGTTTTTTTGCGCCGCTATGGGCGGCGCTTGTTGCGTTCGCGCAGTTTTTCCTCCATGCGCCTAAGCAATTTTTCCCACGGATTCTCGTTTTTCTTTTTTTTCTTCAGTTTTGTTTTTTCGACCATGATCATGCCCCTCCTTTAACAGCCGCGGACAAGGTGAGCAAGTCGCGCAGTTCTTCGTCGGACAGTTCGGTGATCCATGTTTCGCCTTCAGTGATGACGTCAGCAAGCGCTAGTTTTTGTTCGAGCATGTCGTCAATTTTTTCTTCGATCGTCCCGGTTGTGATCAGTTTATGGACGTGGACGAATTTCGTTTGCCCGATGCGGTAGGCGCGGTCCGTCGCTTGGTTTTCGACGGCCGGGTTCCACCAGCGGTCAAAATGGATGACATGGTTGGCGGCGGTTAAGTTGAGCCCGGTGCCTCCCGCTTTAAGAGATAAGATGAAAATCGGTGACTGCCGCTTTTGGAATTGCTCGACCATCCGGTCGCGCGCGGCTTTCGGGACGCTGCCGTTTAAAAAGAGCACCGGTTCGTCGAACAAGTCGGCGAGCAATTGCTGGATCATATCGCCCATGCGCACGTATTGCGTGAAAATGAGGCAGCTTTCGTCATTGGCGCGAATTTGCTCGAGAAGTTCGACGAGTTTTTTCAGTTTATGCGACCGTTCGAGCACACGGCGCGGCGTGCGTTCTTTTAAATACAGCGCAGGATGGTCGCAAATTTGTTTGACGCCGTTTAGCATTTGCAAAATCAAGCCGCGCCGCTGGAACGGGTTTGCATCTTTCGCCCGTTCGAGCGTGTCTTGGACGAGCTGTTCGTAAAGGGCGGCCTGTTCGGCGGTAAGCAGGCAATATTCTTTTTGTTCGAGCTTGTCCGGCAAGTTGAGGGAGACCGCTTCATCCGTCTTTGTCCGCCGCAGTAAAAACGGGCGGATGAGCGCCTGCAAGGCCATTTTTTTGCGTGCGTCGCCTTCTTTTTCGATCGGTCCGGCAAACCGCCGTTCAAAGTCGGCGGCGCTGCCAAGGTAGCCGGGGTTTAGAAAATGGAAAATGCTCCAGAGCTCGCTCAATCGGTTTTCGACCGGAGTGCCGGACAAGGCGATTTTATGCCGCCCACGCAATTGGCGGATGGCGCGCGCTTGCTTTGTTTGCGCGTTTTTAATGTTTTGTGCTTCGTCAAGACAAATCGTATGCCACTCGATCTGTTTCAAATCGTCTTGGTCGAGGTGAGCAAGGTTGTATGATGTAATGACAAGATGTGCCTCGCTCGCCGCTTCGCAAAACGCTTCGTTTTTCGCCCGGTTCGGCCCGTGGTGCGTATAGACGCGCAGCGATGGCGTGAAGCGGGCACATTCTTTTTGCCAGTTGCCGATGACGCTCGTCGGACAAATGAGGAGCGCCGGGGTGCTAGGCTGCTCCGTTTCCTTGACATAAGCCAAATAAGCGAGCACTTGGATTGTTTTGCCTAACCCCATGTCATCCGCCAAGCAGGCCCCAAAGCCAAAGCGACGCAAAAAGACGAGCCAGTCGACGCCGCGCTGCTGGTAGGGGCGGAGCGTGCCTTGGAAGGACGGCGGAACAGCGGCAGAGGGCAGTTCGTTGACGTCCCGCAGCTGGCGGATAAAGGCGCGAAATTGGTCGTGCACTTCGATTTGAATTGTCTCCTCGTCCTCATGAAACCGTTCGTTTCCGTCGGCGGTCTCGGTGATGAGCGTTTGCGCCAGCACATCGCGCAACGGCAGCCCTTCTTTTTTCGCTTTGTTCATGAGCGTTTGTACACGGCGGATGAGCGCTGGGTCGAGGGCGATCCATTGGCCGCGTAGTTTGACGAGGCGGCGCTGCTTTTCGACGAGTTCGGCGAATTGTTCTTCGGTCAGTTCCGTATCGCCGGCGGCGATGCGCCAGTCAAAATCGACGAGGCTATTTAAGCCGAAGATTGAGTTGGCGGCATCAAATGACGGCGACAGTTTCGCTTTCACAGCGAGGTGCATCTGCTTGACGTCTTCCCACCACGGCGGCAACAATAGGCGGACGCCAGCATCAGTTAATTTGAGGCTTTCTTCCGACAAAAAGCGCCATGCTTCGTCTTCCGACAGTTCGGCGCGCAGCGTGCCGTCTTCACCGCCAAGCCATGGAACGATCGTTTGAAAACGGCGGATTGCGCGTGCAACCGATACTTCATATGGGCGCCATGAGCGGGGCAGATGAGCTTTGTCTTCCCAAGAGACGATCAAACTTTCATCCATGGCGATCAACACGGCTTCGAGCGTCCACGGCCCGCCGTCATCAGGCGGCTCGATAAGGCGCAAGCCGACGGTAAATGGCGGGCGTTCACCAAGCCAGCCGATTTGTTCGAGCCAATCATCTTCTCCGCTTGTCCATTGCTCAGGGTGGGCCATGATGGCTGGGTTGGCGTGTACGATTTCTTGCCATAATTTCCGCAACTCCGGATCGCGTTCAAGCCAATCGGCGATCGCAAGCGATAGCCATTCGGCTGCGAACGGATGAAGATCGTCCCCGATCCCGCTCCAGCGGGTGTTTTTCGCTGCCAGCCAAACGCCGGGGCCCCCTTGTTGTTTCCATGCGGAAAAATCGGGGCGGAACCGGCGCTCGCGCACATTGTCGATAATCTGCTTAGCCCACGTTTCCAGCGCCGCCGTTTGTTCGTCGCCCCACTCAAGTGAAAGAAAGTCAATGGTTGGGCGAAAGGCGAAAAACGTGAGCGCCTGCCATGGCGACAGTTTGACTGCTTCGCGCCCGTCGACCGTCACAACGTCGAGCAGCGTGCCGTAAAACGTTTCTTCGTGCCAAGCGAAGACGAGCGGAGCCCAGCTGGCTGCGGAATCAGGACCGATTAACAGAAAACATTGCTTTTTTTCATTCCATTTGCACGAAAGTGTGATTGTCTGTAACGCTTGTTCCGTCATGGAAGCACCTTTCCTTTCCGCAATTCTTCATGAAACGCCCGCATGCGCACTGTCCGTGCGCTCAACTGCTCGATATAGGCCTCCCATTGGGTCATTTGTTTCATCGACCGGTAGCAGGCGCGCAGTTTTTTCAAATAATGGACGGCCATGCGGTAGCTCTCTCGGTTTTTCGCTCTGACAAACCTCATGACCGCCCGGTGGTAAAGCGGCAATACGAGTGAAGGATCCCGCTTTTCGAGCGTTTTTAAAAATTGCGGATCCATCTCATGGGCGGTCACATCGGCAAGCAAGTATAAGTCGATCATTTGCCGATAGCGCCCTTGGTGGTATAAAAAGAAAACATAACGGTTGGTGCTGTACGGCATGCATTGCTTCAAAAGCTCCTCATACTCGTCCAATTTGTTTCTCCGTTTAGCGTATGACTCGTACAGCCGGCACACTTCGTTTGCAAACTTGGACCGTTCGGATTCGGGAAGGGCGGATAAGTAATGAGGCAGTTCTTGTTTCCCATGCGCCCAAAACGATTCAAAGCGGGCAGGCCGATCATCGGTGATGAATCGCTCCATCCACTCGACAAAAAGCGGCGCGGCCCCGCTAGGGAAGACGCGGTATAAGGCAAGCGCCTCCTCATCATCTTCGAGCAAAAAAGCCAAATGGGCGGCAGCTAGAAAAGCGAGTGGCAGCCGTTCTTGTCTCGTTAGATGCAGCAGCTGCTCTTTTTCTTGTCGGCGCCACTCTTCTTTCGTAAACAGCACTTCCCAGGCAGCTGTGTAAAGATCATAGATGAGTAAAGCGAACATCTCGGTCGTTTGCAGTAGTTCGCGTACGTATGGAATCGTTTGTTCAATCAGTTGCTCCAGCTGGGGCGTACGCCGTTCGGATGGAAATCGTTCCAATAGCTTGAACAATTCGTCGGCGATATAGTTGATGTCCTGCCGCCAGGAAAACTGTCCGTACGAGCCGAATATCCCTTGATGCCAGCCTCGTTCTTTCCCGTATTCAAAGAGGCGCTCAAGCAAAAACAATGCGGCATGGAACCGGTACAACGGGCGGGCGACTACGCTTTTTGGGCCGCCTTTTGCCAGTGACGGGAAAAGATGGTGGGCTGATCGGTATGGCCAATTGTCATGGCTGCGGATGCTGGCTTCAAACTCAGCGTATGTTTCGGTGAAACAGTTCCGCCATTGATCAACTGACTCGGCTGGCTCTGCGGGCGGCAATGTCGGCATCTCAATGCGCGTTTGGCGTTGCCGAGGCTGCTTGCTCTCTCCTTGTTTCCAGCGCTGAAACAGTTCACCGCTGTCAAAGACGTTCCCATAGATGTAAAAAAACAACGCTAAAACGTGCGGGCAAAGGCTTTCCGTCCCGCACGGGCAGCGATGGCGGCGAACGATATCGGTTAAATCAAACGCGACGCGGTGGGCCGTCTGGTCGGCAACTTCCCCTTCCACGTGATGCTCGTCTTTGACGACGACGTTATAGACGAGTCCGAAGCGAGATAAGTTCCGTCCCTTTTCGATAAGATGTTTAAAAATGGAAAACGGCAGTTCTTTTTGCAGTTCTGCTGCCGCCTTCTGCAAGAGTGGTTTGGATATCGCCGTTTGCAGCATGTTTGTCCGTCCTTTCCATCCATTCTTTATCACCATATTATAGCATGGGTGCATCGATCGCTGCTAGGTTTGTTTGGATAAACGTGAAATTTGATTCAAATCAACATCTTTATTTAGGATATTGTAAGAGCAATGTTGACTTAGAAGCAGTCGCATATAAAATTCAGAATGAAAATAAGTGGGTGGTTTTTTTAGATCATGAACAAGATACTACATTAGTTCAAAAAATATTAGATCAATATGATTATCATGAAAAATATGGTTACAAGATTTTTACTATTGATGCAGATGATTTATCTTATGAAGTCGGAAGCAAGCTATTGGAAGAATGGTTAAAAACAAATAACATAATATAACAAGGAACAAATTCGCTAACACGGCTTCAATCCACGGCCAAAGAATAATTTGGCGGCATGATATAATGGAAACAAAAAGCAAATGGGGTGAAGGTGCGGTGAAAACTCCAGAGTTTCCAAATCACAACTACACGTATGAAGATTATCTAAAATGGGACGGACAATGGGAATTGATTGACGGCGTGCCATATAGTATGGCTCCTTCTCCTTCGTTTACCCATCAATATATCATCGGTGAGCTTTATGCGGCGTTGCGGGATTATTTTCAACAACAAGGAT
>NZ_QCWL01000012.1:0-2812 GCF_003064505.1 Geobacillus sp. LYN3
ATGTATGGATCATATATCCATAGAACTAACACCAAAATCAAAGTTGATTTCCAACCATCACGGATTCAGGAAATTTTAAAACAGGGGATTTTTCCCAAATATCTTTTAATGACATTTTCCGAAGATCTCCGCATTCCATCTGCCTTTCTCCTGTTAATAATATGGAAGGATACACTTTACCATTTGAAGAGATTGAGAGTTCTGCAACACCTGCAACATCACCGATAGATCTCATCCGTGAATATACCTTCTCTCTAAGAGGGCTACGGTAATTCCAAGCCATTTCAGCAGCCACGAGATCGATTTCTCCTTCTATAAGAGGAAGGTAGAACTCCCATGGGGAAGGGACCGAAATTTGCATTTTGGGAATTGCCCCGGTAAGTTTCAAACGTGTTAGTTCAGCAAACCTTTCATTCCACATAGAATACGGGATCTCATAAATATCTAGATGCTGTTTTCCATATCCCCCCGGAAAAAATTTAATGGCAACCATAGCTTCTGCTCCCAGTTCATCAATAAGTTTGTATGTAGGTAAGACATCATCAATGGTTGCTTTGGTTAATGTAAAATTAATAGAGACTTTTAATTTTGATTGAACAACTGTACGAATTCCTTCAATCACTTTCTCGAATAGTGGAGTTGGATCAGCGTCCGGTCGATATAGTTGTTTGCGCAAAATGCCGTATCTCTGAGGGTTGGAGCCATCTAAACTAATATTAATGGACAGGTTTGGGCATTCTTCTTCCAGTTTTCGGACCATTTTAGGCGAAAAGAAAAAACCATTGGAAATTACCGCTATTTGCCAACCTGGTAATGAACAAGCATAACTTAATATTTGAACAATATCTTTTCTTATAAAAGGCTCTCCCCCTGCAAAAGCAATTTTTAGAGTTCCAATTTCATGTAATTGTTTTATCGTATTCAAAATCTCTTCAGTGTTCATTTCATTGTCCAGTTTAGGACCAGATGAGCTATGACAATGAGAACAGGCAAGATTACATCCATTCGTTAAGTTGAAATCAACGTGAGCAGGTCCTCTAAAATGCATAAAATAATCAGTTCCTTTCGATATATGGGATTTGATCGAGCATATTTCTGTGGACGTATAGAGGAACTATTCCCCTATACGTCAATGATAAATACTTATTTAGTCTTTTCTTTCTTCATTTCTTCCCTAATTGCTAATCTCAATTGATTCAAAGTTTCTTCGGAAATAGGAATAGGTTCTTCGGAGAACATGGCCTGTGTAGATCCTGGAAGTGTACGGTTCCACTGCATAGAACTTACTTGGGTTACTTCAAAAGAAGGTTTAAACTTGTCCATGTTTATCACCTCACTTTCTATATGAAACTATAAAAATTATAATATATTTACAAATTTTCTGTCAATTCAGTATATTTATTCCTTGTATAATTTTGGTTAGAGGGGTTGGCGACAGAATTATTTTTGGTTACCTCATTTGTTTAATTTTCAAGAGACACATGAATGACGCGCACGCTAAACGAAACGGTACACCCTACTTTTTCAATTTTACAGACTCTCTTTGCTACCTCCTCGCAAAGTTCCAGCACAACCGTTATTCCGAAAAATGAAAAAGTAACCCATCCCGTGCGAACAATAAAGGAGGGTTACCTTTTTGCAGACCACTTTTTTATACATTTAAGTCTTTCCCTACTTCTTTAGCAATGTAGAGAAGAAACTCTCTGATCGGGTAAATCACCAACTTTTCGCTTTGATTAAATGTTATATTGTTCCTTTTTAAATAATCAAGCAGCTGCGGCAAGGTCATTTCATTTCGATAAACAGCATTAAATTTATACAAAACGAGTTCTTTCCATTTCCTCGGATTACCGTTAATATACATTTCCCCAGCTACCTTATGATTTAAAATTTTTTCTTTCCGCTCTTCTCGCTTTTTCATTGCGACCTTTTCTTCCGTTGTCATGTCAGATTGTTCAGAATCCTCTTTTACTGTATGTTGTTGAAGAATATGTTGTCGAGCGGATTGAATTAACAACTCCGCTTTTCTCTTCATATAAGGGCTGTTAAGGGCTTGAAACCGTTTCGCTAAATCCTCATCCATTTCTTCCTGGCTTCTAATTCTTTTTCCCCATTTGTTTATTTTTTTGTCCAAGTTAGGGATTGTTTGATTTTGATCGTCCATCTCCTCTTGTAAATGTACTTTTGTACGAGATGCTCTCTCCTTCAAATTCCGTTCTTCTTCAGCTAAAATTTGATAATATTTTGCCATTAATTCCTCTTTAAGAATGGCCATTTGATTATTTTCTTCTTGAG
The DNA here is from genome assembly GCF_003064505.1 of Geobacillus sp. LYN3. Lineage (NCBI taxonomy): Bacteria > Bacillati > Bacillota > Bacilli > Caryophanales > Anoxybacillaceae > Geobacillus > Geobacillus sp. LYN3. The sequence continues at coordinate 2,296 of NZ_QCWL01000012.1, forward strand.
AATATAGCTGAAACCCTTCCATGTCGACTGTGATACTTAGTGCTTGTTCAAGGCTAATCTCAAAAGGTGTGGCTAATACGAAAGCATGTCTTTGGTTGGTCATCAGAAAGCGGAGGATTTTACACGTTCGCTCTGCTGGATTGATATACACAATGCTTCTAGTATCAAATGGTTCATATTTGCTTGGTTGCTGCAACAAAATGTCCAGCAAATGAGGGTCCAAGTCTAATAAAAACATATTCCACGCACGATCTTGCGGCCGTTTTTCAATGATATGCAACTCGGATTCCACAAATGTAGTAAAAGCGGATATCTTGGGATTAAAAGCTAACCATGCTTCGTCCACGAAAAAGAACGGTTTAATCCCCAGCGTTTGATACGTTTCCTTACGTTTAGCAATATGGGTAGCATATCCTTTGCTCCCTTTAAAACCTGTAAAATAGTCAAGTGTGAGTAAAATGTTTGTGGGAGAAATTCTTAGAATTCCCCGATGAGGGGGTTGGGAACGTAGGTTCGC
>NZ_QCWL01000012.1:2846-3050 GCF_003064505.1 Geobacillus sp. LYN3
GAAACATGAAAAAAGGACTCTCTCCCTGGTAAGATGTTCATTGACCACACTACAAACAGGAGGAGAGAGTCCTATGAATATTCAACAACATCTTACCACAAATTCGTTGACATGGAAAGAGATCGAACTTGCTTTGTTTCGAGCCTTGCAAAACGCCTTCGCCGAGCTGTTTACGGCTCTGTTGGAGGACATCGACCGGCAATT
>NZ_QCWL01000012.1:3165-3519 GCF_003064505.1 Geobacillus sp. LYN3
CCGCCAGTTGGTGCTCGAGGCCGAAGTTCCGCTGCACTGCCCGGTGGACCAGCGATATGGACGGGTGCTGTTGGTGGAGGCCGATGGACTGTTTGTTTCCCGCCAAGGGAAGGGAAAACGGGCCAAGGAAGACAAAAAATCCTGACCGTTCACGAAGGATGGAAGCGCAACGGCTCCCGGATCGAATTCGTGAATCAGCGCCATTACGTCCATGAGGGCAAGGGGGAGGTGTGGGAAGGCTTCGAGGAATTTTTGATAAATGAATATGCCTATGATCCTTGCCGGGATCTTCTTGTCATCAACGGGGACGGCGCTCCATGGATTACCGCGTGCCGGGAGTATTTCAAGGGACGG
>NZ_QCWL01000012.1:3647-10889 GCF_003064505.1 Geobacillus sp. LYN3
TTTCAAGGCAATGATTGCCCGGATGGATGGGATTCGTCTTTTCGGACGTCGTTTCGGAGAAGAATCGTCGCATCCGGCGGAGGAAACGGCATTCACTAAACAGACGGTCGTGAACAAGGCGAAACAACGCGTCCGCCGTCTTCTTCCGGAGGTAACGCGGAATAACGTGCCATATTTACAGCAATCGTCCGGGACACCGATCTATCATGCCCTGTCTGAACTCAAGGGATGGTAAAAAAAGGTATACATATCGATCTGTCATGGCAAGGGATGAGAGTTCGAAAGCGCTTACGGATAAAATTCAAAAAAATGGTTCGCCAATCTATGACTTACACCTGTTTTCAGCGAACCAAAAAAGTTCCCACAAAGTCTTGACTGACTCCAACATCGTGAAAAACTTGTGGATTCCTTGATGATGTGCTAATCTATTCATGAGACATGAACCTCCTTGTGAATAGTTTTGGTGACACATCTATTCTAATCAAGGAATCGGGTTCATGTCTCTTTTTTTGTTTGGTTGTAAATTTATGTTAGCGAATTTGCTCATCTACAGTTACTCTAACACTGAATTTTTAATATTTTAAGAGCAATAATACCATCAATTTAAAAATAATACCATCAATTTAAATAAGAAGATTAAATATCTGCAATACAAAGGAATACCGCCTCAACAACTTACCCTCTTAATAAAAAATATATTCAAATTTTTCCTTATATTGTTAAACTATTTATTTAAAAAAACCGATAATAATAATGAATACCATTTTAGGAGGGAAGTATGAAATGAATTCATTTTTTGGAAAATCAGGTAAGGTATTGTTGCTGGTTTTCACTCTAATTTTCACTTTGGTGACGATTGGAGTGCAGAAAAGCTATGCGAATGAATTACTTGGAACCAAGCCAAACATGAATTCTATCATTGAACTCCAAAAAAGTCTGGAGTTTACCGAAGAATCATTAGCGGTAGACATTGATAAAGCGAAAATAGAAACAGAAATAAAAATCAACAAAGATGAAGCTATAAAAATCCAAAGCGATAATAAATTCAAACCTCAATCCCAATATGGTGTAGACGGATTAATCTTAAATACGCAGGATTCCTTAACAGAAGAGGATCCGATGGATTTATTTTTCTTTAGTCCGACTTCCGATAAAATTTTAGTTTCTAGAATATTATCTGGGAACGAAGATTATATATTGCAACTTTATGTTGTAGATTATGAAAATGGACTAGCGTATCCAACGGAATTTACCACTTCACCGGGAAAACTAATGCTAATCAATATACCGGCAGGTGATTATGCATTAGGTGTGTTATCAAAAGGAACTTTGGGAGATTCATACACCATTCAAATGAATGCTTCCAATCCTGCTAATTTTAATGAAGCATTATATATTTCACAAGATCTCACAAAATTCGTTGCAAAATACAGTGATGGTTCTTTGTATTCAAACGGCCAATTTGTGTTGAATGTAAACGGAATTAACAACGAACATCTTAATTGGGAAAGAAAATATTATTTTTCATACAATGGGGGATATTCACAAAGAACACATTCCCTATCGGATATAAAAATATCTTCCATTTCAAGTCCGATTTCCTACTCTTCCAATTATGCAAGTTCTGATTTTGCAATTATGGTATATCTAGATGTGGGGACGCTTTTCACATACCATGAGTCGCAATATCAATCTGGTCCAAACCCTTACTACTACAGTTCATTTGTCGATACTTTAGGTAAAGAGACACCACGTAGACTGGAAGCTGACGATTTTAACTATGGTGATCACATCTTAATCGTCGATTTAACAACGGGGAAATCAATCGACTTCTTCAGTGTGTTGAATTTTTACTATGCAAGTGGTGTAGAACCATTACCTTCTATTGATTATTTAGAATAGGAGGGTATGACCCCATGAAAATTGATCTTGGATATATCGGAGCGATGATCGCCCGAAATGATGCCAGAATGCCATCCATACATGAAATCAAAAATCCATTAGCTGGAAAGCAAGTAGAAGTCATCAGAAATGGAGAGGCTTATAAAATCACCCTTTCGGATGAAATCAAACAGGTTCAAGGCCTGATGAGCATGACGGTAGAAGAGTTTTTTTCAAAAGATATTAACGTACAAAACGCAGACCCTTCCGATATTTTTTCTTATCGGCCACAGGATCAATGGCTCGTTTTCAGTCAATATTTACATGAGTCCAAATACTTTGATTCGCTAAGCGATGAAGAATTGAAGAAAGTGGAATCCATCTTACAACACATTACGGATGGCATGGATAGTTTAGCGAAATATGCGGGGATTAACCTTTTTGGAATAAAGAAGCAACAGCTTAACTCTTATGAAGCACATCTTGAACTTGCTTCTTCGACAGCTGCGCTTCAACACTTCAGTGATACGTTTTTAAGTGGCGACGTAAAAGCTGGATTTGATCAACTGATTCAAGATTATGTTCGTCACAATACGAAAAAAGTGATGGATTATCAATCCGTAGAGGAAAGATTCTATGCAGCACGAGCCAAAATCAAACCGCTGAATGCTCCTCTGACATACGAACAATCACGTCATTTATCTATGACAAACAAACTAGGAAAAACCATTTATACACACGAAGAAATTGAATCGGTAATCAAAAATTATCAAGAAATGTTTAAGGACATTAAAAACGAAGAAGATTTGTCCTCTGCGCTATTAAAAGCGAAAGAACAACTTCTTGCATTTGTAACGAAAGGTATCTCACCAAAGGATGCGGATTACCAATTGGCAAAAGATTTTGTTACACAGCGTTCCGATGACACATTTAAACGAATCGAGAATTACTGGAAAATGATATGGCAAGGAAAACAAAAGTTACATAGTGCTTTTCAGAGATAGCCAATCGGCTATCTCTTTTTTTATAAGAACCTCTTAGAATATTAAGATTTTCAAAGTACCATATTTAAGACTGAATCAAACCATACGAAAATTTATAAGTAAATGATGAAATAGGAGTGAAATTTATGGGATTATCTGCATATTTTGATAGACGATATCGAAAAAAACTAGAAAAAATTGCACAAAAGGTAATGGCGTTGGAAGAAAAGTTCAAACAATTATCGGATGAGGAACTGAAAGAGAAAACAGAGTATTTTAAAAATGAATTAAGAAACGGTAAAACGATTGATGATATAAAAATTGAAGCATCTGCTACCGTACGCGAAGCCGCATACCGTGTTCTCGGAATGCGGCATTATTTTGTCCAAATTGTGGGCGGTTTAGCTTTATTAGAAGGCGATATTGCCGAAATGGCAACGGGAGAAGGAAAAACATTAGTCGCCTCTATCCCAAGCTATATTCGTGCTTTAGAGGGAAAAGGGGTTCATGTTATCACATCAAATGAATATTTAGCAAAACGAGATAAAGAACAAATCGGGAAAGTCCATGAATTTTTAGGATTAAAAGTAGGGTTGAATTTATCGGGGATGGAAAATGCCGAAAAGCAAGAGGCATATGCGGCGGATATCACATACGGCGTAGGAAATGAATTCGGGTTTGATTATTTGCGCGATCATTTGGTTTATGACCCTACATTACGAGTTCAACGGCCATTATATTATGCCATTATTGATGAAGTGGACAGTATTTTAATTGATGAAGCCAGAACACCATTAATTATCGCAGGAAAATCGCAGCTTCCAAAAAATATGTATAAAACATGCGATGCAGTCATTAAAACATTGGAAAAAGATGTACATTACAAGGTTGATATTGAATCAAAAACAGTTTCTTTCACAGAGGAAGGAATTGAAAAAGTCCAAAAGATTTTAGGAATCGATAATTTATACGATCTGAAAAACCAACATCTGAATCACTATTTAATGCAATCCCTGAAAGCCAATACCATTCTTCAGAAGGATGTCGATTACATCGTTGAAGATGATCAAATCAAATTGGTGGATATGAATACAGGACGGGTGATGGAAGGCCGGTCTTTAAGTGACGGATTGCATCAAGCCATTGAAGCAAAAGAAAATGTAACCATTACAGACGAAAATAAAACTCAATCCATGATTACTTTGCAAAACTATTTTCGTAAATACGAGATATTATCAGGAATGACGGGTACAGCTAAAACAGAAGAGCAAGAATTTAAGAAATTATACAATATGTATGTAGTTCAAATTCCGACTAATAAACCAAAAATCCGTAAAGATTTGCAGGATCTTGTATATGAAACCAAAGAAGAAAAGTATATGGCTATTGTCGAAAGAGTAAAAGCCGAACATCTTACAGGCAGACCGATATTGATTGGAACAACATCAATTAAAAAATCCATTGAGGTAGCAGAGTACCTAGACCGATATACCGACATCCCTTTTGAAGTGTTAAATGCACAAACGGCAGAACATGAAGCCCGATTAATCTCTACAGCGGGGCAAGAAGGTTCAGTTATGATTGCGACCAATATGGCCGGAAGAGGTACGGATATTATCTTGGATAAACGAAGCAAAGAATTAGGTGGACTGTTGGTAATTTGTACAGAACGCCACGAAAGCCGGCGGATCGATAATCAATTAATCGGTCGTTCAGGGCGACAAGGGGATCCCGGTGAATCCCAATTCTATATTAGTTTGGAAGATGATTTGTTTGTACGTTATGGAGGGGAACGATTAGAATCCTTTAAGAAAAAACTAAAAAAAGATAAAACCGGATTGATTCTTAATAAAGATGTTCATAAATTAACTCAATATCTTCAAAAGGTAGCCGAAGGAATTAGTTTTTCAACTCGTGATTATACAACCAAATTAGATGATGTATTAAATGACCAAAGGGATGTTATTTACCAATTGCGCGAAAATATCCTTGAAAATAAAGAAGTATTAGAAACAGCAATTTCTTACACCAAGAAACACATCGAATCCGTTGTAGAGAACTACTGCCCACCGGAACAGATTGCGGAAGAATGGGATTTAGAAGGATTGAAAAAGAAATTAAGTAGACTGCTGCCGGATATTAAAATTGATTTTCCAAAGGGAATTGACACTCCTGAAGAATTGTTTGAACACATCCAAGTATTCGTTGATCTCTATACGAAGAGTTTGCGAGATAAAGATAAACACCAAATGGTGACACAGTTTCTTAAACAGCGGTTCTTATTAAATATAGACCGTCAATGGACATATCATATTGACGCCATGATGGGGTTAAAAAACGGAATCTTTCTTAGAAGTTATGCCCAAGAAGATCCGCTCCGAGCTTATCAATTAGACGGTTATAAGCTGTTTTCTAAAATGATGGACCAATTAAGAGAATCCGTCGCCCACAGTTTAGCTGCGATCAGTTCCAGAATTGAAATCGAAGGAGAAAGAGTCAAGGTTGTTGGATTATAAAAAATCAGAAGGTATAATGGGAATATAAGATGATTAACTTTTTTCTTTTTCATCATTTCCTAAATAAGCATAAGCAGACGAAACCCTTTGGGTTTAAGGAACACACAGAATGTGTGAATAATCCTTTGCCCAAAGGGTTTTTTGTTTGTAGAAAACTATTTATTTTCAGGGAGGTTGTTTTGTATGACAAAGCAAAAGGACAGAGTGGAATCACTACGAAAGGAAAAACTACACAATAATTTTAAACAGTTAGGGATTTCTACTGAGTTCGTAGATAACTTTAGCATTCGTTTATCCAAAAAATTATCCGAGTATGCAGATTGGGAATTGAAAGAGAGTATATTGAAGTCTCTTAAAAATCAGATGAAGAAACGATTACAAGGGATGAAGTCTTTTAATGAACTTAGAAAGTTCCTCGAATCCATCTCTTTCGGTTCTTCAAAAATCAGTATCGAATCCATAGGTGCAATTGAGGATAAGGTAATGGTCAATTACCTTTTAGACCTCTTGTACAGCTGCGGAAAATTGGAACCAAAAGACTTAAAGAATGCCAAAGATGAAGCGCTAACTAAATTCGAGCAGATGGCTCATCTGTTGCCGGTAGAAGTAAAAGTAAAACGCATCACGGTTGATGGGATAGACAAAGCAGAAGAAACTGGCTATTCCTTGGCTACCGTTTCTTTTACGAAGCGAATTCATGATAAAAGCTGGTATTTAACACGTAGTAAAATCAAGACACCGAAGCTTATTTTTGACTTGTCTACTTTGGCGGCAGAGGTGTTTTTCATCAACTCTATTGAACAATTTTCCTTACGAAACATAGAGTTCTACGAGTATAAAGCAGCGGAAAAGTATGTGGAAAATGCGATGTCTTATCTCCAGAGAGAGAAGGTATTCCCGTTGCCAACGGATAAATCCTTCCGAGAATATCTGGTGAGTATATTAGAAAAATACAAATTGATTCCTGAAGATGTAGAAATGATCACATCCGAAAAATTCAATATGTACCAAAGATTCTTCCGGTTGATTATGAACAAAGAGAGTGCAGTTATCTCTAACATGTCTGTATATATGATATCTGTAATGACAAGAGAATTTGTGAAGCAGACTACTTATGTGAAAGAGAAGGTAGAACGCGAAGTAAAAGAAGTGTCCGACTACGCTCGTTCTTTTCAGACAAAGAAAAATATCAATAAACAAACATTAGCGGTTATGAAGGACAATGCGTTCTTGACTAAGTACGGCTACGTTGAAATAGATAACGATGTATCACTTGAAAAGTTCGCATTGTTAGAAAAGGAATTCGAAGAGTTAACCAAAAAAATCTACATCCCTAAGTGTGATGACCATAGTTTCCGTATTAAGAAATTAGGGAAACATCGGGCTGCTGGACTTTATTATCCAGATCCGATTCGCGCAACCATTTTTGACATAGATTCACCCGATGCATATTGTCATGAACTATATACATGCAACATGAAGAGTTAACTTCTCAGTCATCCTGCACACCCTAAGCGCTGCAGCACTTCCTCCGGACGTTCGTGGATGTAGTTGACAAACCGAGTAATGGCTTGAATGATATCGTTGCGATCCTTGTGAAATACATTGGCAATCACCGTATCTTTCAGCCATTTCCATAAGCGTTCGATCGGGTTCAGCTGTGGCGAATAGGGAGGAAGGTAAATAAAGTGAAAACACTGCCCTTCTTCCCGCAAAAACTCCTTGACCATTTTGGCATGGTGAATGCGAGCGTTATCCAACACCAAGACCATGAGACGGTCCGGATAGCACTCTTTGAGCATTCTCAAGAAATCCAAGAACGTCGCGGCATTGGCAGCGGTCGTTTGATGAAGCACCGTTTC
>NZ_QCWL01000013.1:0-6687 GCF_003064505.1 Geobacillus sp. LYN3
GGGAGAGGGTTTTCTGAAGGAATGTGCAAAAAAATGGCTCTTTTGTTCCGAAATAAAGTGATAATTTACATTAGTGTCGTCTGCAATGGCTAAATCAGACACCCCTCCTTTGCTCATTGAAATTCATGTGACTGGAGATACAAACTTCATTGTATATAAGGTGCCTAGGCAGATGTATGATGGTTCTGCTAATGCATTAGAAAAAGAGTTGGTTTCTTCTCAAAAATTACATGTTGATAGGTCTAGAGTTGAGTATAGTGCAAGTTTCACAACAATTACGCTGTTCATGAAGGATTTATATGAAAAGGAAGGTAAGAACCTTATCCTACATGTATCACCTAAGGATATTACAAGTCCTTTTCATGCAAAACAACCTGTACAGGTGACATTGTTTACAAATAAAATGATTGACTGGAGAACAGAAGAAGGTAAAAATTTGAATGAAATAGGTTTTCGTCCAGTATTCAGTTTGTTAAGTGAACGTAAAGACGAGTTCATTGGAGATATAAACTCATTCCGAAATATGGGAATTTTAACATTGAAGGGAAATATTAACGAAAATGAGGTCGTCCTCAAAACTCTAATATATATCTTGCTTACTATTATCTCAATGGTGGTTACGACTTGGATGGGAACTCTTTTGCGAAAACATGTAAGAACAAACCATGTGATACCTGCAAACGTTCGAAGTGTTAGTCAGAAATATCAGATTCCAGCACTGCTTCTTGTTGCCCTACAATTGGGTTATGTCATAATGACGGGCTTGTTTCTGGGGTATGAAATATTTCTGGGAGGGATTGGTGGCGTACTACTGGCCTTTGGTCCTTTTGTTATAAGTGCTTTTTTTATGATTGTTTATTTCATTTACCTACAACAGCGTATTATAAAGGAAATTGAAAACGGAGAACTTGCCAAAGAGGACAATACTCCTGTCTCGGAAATATGGAGTATGCTTGTTCCTCTTGTGGTTCCCATTGTAATCACTATTTTGGTTAATATCGTGATTTATTTTATTCCAGTTAATATTGCTAAATTTGATTCAATGGTTACAAACATCATTACCTCCTATATGGTTCAGATATGTATTATTACTGTTGCATATATCTCGGCACCATATATATATAACTTGCTCCTTCCAAAGCGTAAGTTAAAGGAACGGGAACTATTAGACCGTATCAATTTATTAAGTGCAAAGCATGGTATCCATTTTAATAATATTTACGTGCAGTCGTCTAAGAATATTAGGATAGCTAATGCGATGGTATCCGGATATATCCATAAGAACCTATACCTATATGACTATTTAGTAGAGAATTTAAAAAATCAAGAATTAGAGGCTGTCATTTTGCATGAAATAGCTCATATTAAGAGAAAACATTTAGTTAAGTTGCTAGGTGTAACATGTGTAACATTAATCACATTTCAAGCCATTCTCTACTTTTATCCCGTTTTTGGTTGGACAAGTATTCCATTGTATTTAATAGTTCTATTGTTGGTCAGCAGCTTCTATATGAGAAGATATGAATTGGAAGCAGACCGTTTTGCTGCTTTCCACATGGGAGATACAAGTGGAATGATTTCTGCATTGCTTACCTTATCACGACTTAACTACACCTCGACAAGTGTCAAAGGACCAATTAAATACTTTAAAACACATCCGAGCATAGATGTTAGAGTACGGCATCTGCAACAGCTCCATGGTCAATTCCCAAAAAACAGAAGATGATCATCATTTCGACATTAAGATGCAATATGCTCCCTAAAGTCTACAGGGGGCATATTGTTTATATTTCTTATATCGCGATAACAAAGGTTTAATTTCTCCGCCACTACAACGACTGTCTCATCATCCTCTAGCACTCGTCGAATTGTTTTCAGTTTAATCGCCTTACTTATATCCCTGATGTTTTTCTGATGATGACATTCTATTTCCCTTCGTACATTCTAGCTATCGAGATAGCATCGTGTTCGTTATATTATAATGGGTGCATCATACTGTCACAGCTCGAGGTGTTAGTGAGTTAAGTCCATATAATTGTGTAAAAAAGGAATAGAAAAAGAGCCATGTTGCTTCCCCTTTGGTAGAATAAACAGTGGACCAAAAACACCAAACATAAGGAGGAATGCAACCATGGCTCAATACCATATTACCGTAAATGATGAATTTTTGCACGGGTTATTCACCAAAGATGAGGGATTATCTAAGCTGCTAAAACAAGTCCTCCATCAAATCCTTGAGGCACAAGTAGAAGAACAGCTGGGGCTCGCCGTGATAAACGAATGGAAGAACGAAAAGGATATCGCAACGGTTCGTATCCACGCCAGCTGACAACCCGGGTGGGACGGTTGACTTTGCGCGTTCCACGGACAAGAAATGGGGAGTTCTCTACGGAACTGTTTAAACGATATCAACGGAGCGAACAAGCACTGGTACTGGCACTCATGGAAATGGTGGTAAACAGGGTGTCTACCCGAAAAATCACCCAAATCACAGAGGAGTTGTGCGGCACCTCATTTTCCAAATCCACGGTTTCCTCGCTATGCAAAGGGCTGGATCCGATTATCCAAGACTGGAACCATCGTTCCCTGCATGAACACGTATATCCGTTTATACTGGTGGATGCTATTTATACGAAAGTCCGGGAAGATGGACGGGTACGTTATTTATTGCAAAATTAAAGTTGCAGAGATGTGCAAAATTTTTATGCAAATGGTTATGCAGTGGGGCTTTACATGGAGGGGCAGCCGTGATAACCTGTTTGGGTTTGCCAAATCTGTTACAGCTGGCCGCTTGGCAAAAGAAAATCATGGCTGCAGAGGCTCCATGTCAAGCCCTTAATAGCAAGAATTCGGATTGAATTTTTATGCGATATAAACAAATTTATATACTGCAATACTCTGCACCTTTTTCTTGCAAAAAACACTTAAAAATAAATGTTATGCTTCGGAAGAAGTAATTAATCAATGGAAACAACGCTATGGATTAAAATAAATGGGTTTTTATAAAAAAAGACTGACTCAAAATGGTCCCCTGTCAAACGGAATTGGCAAGTGGCATTTTTTATTGCCATTTCATGCATTTTTTACATGCCAGAAACACTCTTCTTCAATGATCTCCCAGTACTAATCAGCAAGAAGTATGCTTCCGCAATGGCAAAGGGATTTTTTCGTTTTCATCGAATTTATTACATAATACGATAATTCGGGAAAGGAGCATTCATAAATGGACCATTTAAATTACTTTTTCCCCTATGAACGCAAAGATGCACATCATGAAGACCAGTTAACTAGAGCATTTCTAGTTATTTTGAAGATGGTGCCATTTATCCAGCATATGTTTATTGAGATGATAAGAGAGAAAATGTTTGAGAAAAATGTAAATCCTGAAAATATTGTCCCTTCATTGGTAAATACAGAGCACAGAATCGAGAGAATTGAAACGCAAGTGAAGAAAATAAGCCAAGATAGCGGGAAATTAATATCTATTCTTATATCAGATGATGAATTTATTACAGATCACAAAGTACATAACTCGGAAAGAGATGCCGTTTATGACGGGGTCATTTACTATAAACCTGATTTTATTTTCATCATTGAAAACAAGCCGAATAAAAATCAAGTACGGGTGGAACAATTAAATCCCAGCCTTCCGGCAGATACACAGATCGTTATAGAAGAAACACCGATATGTTTAAGTTGGAGGAGTATTATTGAAAGAATTAATCGTTTATTAGAAAAAGATTTAGTAACCGGCGCTGAAGCCGTTTTGCTGAGTGACTTTCTTCGTTTTATAGATAAAAACTTTGAGTTTTTAAACCCTTATACTACCTTATCCGTTTGTAAGGATAACGAATATTTACTTAAACAACGGTGTATTTCCATTATGGCAGAGTTAAACCTTGGTCCTATTGACTATCATAAATCATGGAAAAATTATATTTTAGTCGACTATGGCCCAGTGAAACAAATTGCTGTGGCCCCGAATATTAAAAATGACGGAGAATGGGCGATTGAATTAGAATTTTACGCAGGAGATACGATGAATCAAGCGAGAACATTTTTTAATCGTGTTGATGTAGATGAACTGCTTGCTCTTGAATATAAAGGATGGCGCCTTGAACCGAATTTTCATTTTGCTTTTCAAGGAACCAACCTTTTTTATCCAACTACCCGGGCAGGAATAAGGGATTATATAGAGTTTTGGAAAGCCAGAAAAATAAAACAGCTTAATAAATCAAATATGGATGAGTATCAGTCATTCATCGATGAACTCATTCGCCAAAATATGATGACTCCAGATGATAAACATAAACTGTCTGATTTGTTTGATAAAACGGAAAGGCAGGCTTTAAATGTATGCCCCGGATTATATTTTGGCTACCAATGGCCAAAAACAGAAGCAATAAAGTTAGACAGTGCCCGGCAGTTAACTGATGCAATAAAAGAAAAAATCCAAGAAGCGGCAAGAACATGGGAAAATTCCCCGACCTGCTAAAACGAATAAAGAGGGAGTTTCCATCACTTACATGGACTCCCTCTTTCTATTTTCAGACACAAAAGAATAACCGCTCTGCTGCCATTCTAAAGGCTTTATTTTTATCTTTTGGTTCGAGAAACTACTTCCATTCAAATTGCTTTCCGACATTTTCCGGGTGGTGACAGGCACCTTTCTCATGATGTTCAGAGATAACCAATGCCGGCTATCTCTTTTTTTATAAGGCTCTGTTAATGAAAGTCAAGTCCAAATTATTGTGTAAATTCCTCTTAGCAACTTCACAAAAATTTTCAATTTTCAAGAAACTTTACATCACAAAAGAATAACCCTTTCTGAAAGAGAAAGGATTATGTCAAGTCAGATATGTTTCTATTTTCGCTAGGCATTCATCAATGATTTTATCTATTTCTTCAATTTGTGCATCTTCTGGATTATACTTCTTTAAAATTTTTAGATTACGAGCTTTCCAATCCAATGATTTAATTTGATCAGTTAAAACTACCCCTGTTATTGGATAGCCATCGCCATCAAGGGATATTCCTTCTTTTGGTAAATCCACTTCGAAAGGATAACCCTTCTTTTGATTGGTAATCGGACAAACAGCTATAAATCCTGTTGCTTGATTGAATTCTTTAGGCGATAAAACAATAGCATTCCTTCTCCCAGCCTGCTCATGACCAGCTTGTGGATTGAAGTTTAAAACAACGAAATCGCCTCTCTCTGGTACGTCTGCTGGCATTAAATCAATTCACGCCCTTCTATCCCAAAATCAATTTCCTCGTGTCGATTTTCAGGTGTAATCTGTGATATTAGTTCTTCCAATGTGTATTTCTTCCGTGTTCTTTTTGGCTTTAATGTGATGATACCTTCATTTCCAATCACGTTTAATTCCATTTCGGAACCTTGTTTAATCCCTATTTTATCAGCAGCATCTTTTGGGATACGAATGCCCAAACTGTTTCCCCATTTTTGAACAACAACTGTAGACATGTAGTCCCCTCCTTTACTTTGGTTTATTTTGCTTTCTAAATGTTCCTTTGAGTTCATTATGTCACCTCCAACCCAAAATGTATATACATAGTATATACATTCTTCCAAAAAATGATACCCCTGATTTTTCGACCAACAAATATTCTCGTTGCAAAGGCGATCATTTGAATCGATTAATTAAAAATGCTTTTTTCAGACTCAAAAGCATATATCAACAAGTATAGTTACAAACGTTGATTACGAAAAGAAGAACGAAAAATCAAAGATGCTTCTTTGCGTCAATGAGTGACCGCCGTCCGATTGATCATGGAAGGCTATCTCGGGAAAGAAGTGGCAGAGATGTTGAACCACCACGTCAATCTCAGCGGTTAACGCACAAATTGACTCAAACGCAGCCTTAATATATTGTATATCATTCGAAATTTGTCTGGCTAAAAAGTCAATATCTTTGGTTGGTCTAGATTTAAATTGTGTTAAGGAAAATAAAATTAAATCAAAGGTTTTTCCGCTTTGTCTGGCAATATTCTTTAGTCTTTCTCTCACAGGAGCAGGTATATTTTTAACATTTCCTATTATAAAAGCACCTCTAAGTATTTTAATAAAACGGTCTTGATGCGCATTTTCTCAGCACATTCCACCAATTTATTTATATTTTTTTCAGGACTTTGTAAATAATTTCGCAAACCTTCTTTCATTAAATCGATTCCTATTTTTTCTCTGTATCGAATAATATCACAAATCGTTTTTTCACGATTATAAATGCTTATTTTATGGCCGCCTACCTCCACTTCTTCAATTCCATATTCAAACTGTTTTTTTGAAAAGTAGAAAATTTTAATCGGTGGATAATCAGGCAAACTGGGTTTCCTTGATTTTCTTTCAATAGCAATTTGGTACTCCCACGGGTTATAAGTTGTTAACTCATAAAAAGACAATGCCGACAAAAGACAAAGAACACCATTCGGGATCACTTTTGATACTTCAACCACTTCTTCATTTTGATCATTTTCAAATTCAGCATAACGGTAAAGCCCACGTTTTATCCTAATTATTTCTCCATTTTGCTCGAACTTTCGAATATAATATTTGCTCACTCCTTCTCTGGTTAAGTCTTCTGTCGTCGCAAATCCCGGTACCGTCAAGAATTTTGTGTAATGAAAGATAGATAGGGTATCTCTGAATGGATTTGGAATAGATAAGGA
>NZ_QCWL01000014.1:0-6638 GCF_003064505.1 Geobacillus sp. LYN3
GGAGAGGGTTTTCTGAAGGAATGTGCAAAAAAATGGCTCTTTTGTTCCGAAATAAAGTGATAATTTACACTAAGCACCATCCCTTCCTGAAAAGATGCCCCCTTTGCTGTTTGGCGCTCTTTTGCTTTTTTCGATGCGATGGAGTAATAGATGCGTTCCAATGTCGTATATGGGATGCGGTGCTTTCGGCTAACCTCTTGAATGGTGGAGCCTTCACAAAGTTCATACAAGTACTCACAAAATCGATTGGTGTAGTGTTGATTTGGTTGAATCGATTCCAAAGAGGCGGAAAACACTTGGGAACAATTCCAGCACCGATAGCGCTTTACCTTGACGAACAAGTACACCGGCTGATGGAAAATCGCCAAATCCCGTACTTTTCTTGTCCGTCTGTCGTGGACAGAGGAAGTGGCAAACCCACAATGAGGGCAACGTTCCTGTGTCTCTGTTTTCTCTACATGAATCGCATAACCATAGGAAAGAAGTTCTTGTTTAATCACTTTAAATTCTGGCAATCCTAGTGATATAGAAAGCACTTACGAGACCTCCTTAATGTTTGTTTCGTCGCTAACATTATTGCCAGGATCTCGTTAGTGCTTTCTCTTTTTTGTCACTAAATCACAAAATTTGGTGATGAACCTTTATTATTTTCTTTTTTTATTTTTTCAATTCTAACAAAATCTTTAAATTGGGATATTAAATCTTTTACACATTGTTCGCTTTTATATTCTTTGTTTCCGTTCTTAACAATATCTAATCTCATATAAATCTGTTTTAATACAGTTTTAGCCTCATCTTCTGTCAAAGAATCAATACTTTTTAAAACTTCATCATATTGCTTTACCGCATTTTCATCGGCTAATTTATTTTCAAACATCATACTCCTCCTTTAATTTTTTTCTTTTATCGAACGTGTTGCAAAACGCATAACGAATGCATAAATGCACATAAAAAATCCACCACCTTGGAAATCATATATAGTGATCAAAAAACAACTCTCCAAGGGGTGGACACTATTATGATTTCCAATTGGAACAGCGAACATGCATGGACTTATGAAATTGCCCCAATTTTAGAAGCATTATTTCGGTATATCGACTCGCTATCATTGCCGGAAACACCGTATGTGACAGGAAGACCGCCGGTGTCGAAAAAATCGTTGTTGAAATGTTTCTTTTTGAAAACCTATTTTTCCATTGATTCCTTGCGAAAATTAGTGCGCATCCTGCAGCGTTTTCGCTGTTTTCAACGGGCTTGTGGGCTTGGTGAAGTCCCTCACCTTTCTACGTTTTCCCGTGCGGCGAAGTGGTTCCGGGAACAAGGATTTCCTGTTTTTCATGCACAGCTGCTCAAAGATCTAGAAGTACGTTATCCGCAAATCGTGCTGATCGACAGCACGGCCCTTCGAAGCAGTCTTTACGATTCACAGGCGAAGTGGGGAGTGTCCACCCGATATCACTGGTTTAAAGGATATAAACTCCATCTCTGCACCACCGCCGAGGGAATCATTTTATCTCATGTGTTGACCACAGCGAATCGAAATGATGCGGCAGTAGCACCAGAATTGCTTGTTTCTTTAAAGCAGTGGGATATCGAATTGGTATTGGGCGATGCCGCGTATGACAGTGAAAAGGTTCGTCAAACAGCAGAGCAGTCAGGAATCCTATTCATTTCCCCTATCAACCGCCGCAATAGCAAGGAACGAAAAGATGCCTATGGCCGGGTTCTTCCTGTCTTTTTGAAAACGAGATTTGGCCAATGGCTGTTTGGACTTCGTCGTGAGATTGAACGAGTATTTAATGAGTTAAAGAGTGACGGGTTGGAACAGCCAAGATAGTATGGATTTCATCGATATGTACTGCATGTGTTATGTTGCATCCTTATGCATAACTTCGAGTTTTTACTCTAGTTTTGCAACACCATCATATTACAGAAAAGAATATTATTTCCTTTTTTAATTTGTTTTGTTTTCATCTTATCCCTCCCACCTTATAGAACTACTCATAATATATATCGTTTTTCTTGTATTCAAATAATAATATTTTATCAAAAAATTCTTTAGCTGTTCGAAGTTCATATTCTTACACCAGATTCATTTTGCTAATATCTAAAAGTCTGGTGATTTAATGGGACATATTCCTTTCCCTCGACGGGCTATAAGGGCCAAATCGCGGCCATTCGGGCTGTTTAGTGCAAAATAAAAGTTACTCTTACGCAATCTTGGTGATAGGAAGAAGTTAATTGAGAAACTGTTTTTGACACCATCTTCATCCCTAATTCTTCAAAATCCTTTTATTTTGTCTCTCTATCTTTCTTTACATTAATGAATTAAATTATTAAACATCTTTCCATTTCATTAATTACACAGTTGATTAAACAGGCATCTTAGGGGCAATATATGAACCCTCTAAGATGCCTTTTCTTTTATAATTAAAGTAGAAAGATTTTATTATATATAGTTATGCCCCCACAATATCCTCTGAATTTCTGTTAATCTCATCGATAATGCTAATGATCCTCCGCGCGTCATCCATGTTGTCTTTAAAGAGTTCAACAATGCTGCCGACGGTTTTGAACGGTTCTTCCTGCAGCACCCGCTTGTCCATGACCCCGTTTTTCACAAAGTAATCGACGATCAATTTGACAAAACGGCTTTGTTGGATGTTCAACCGTTCGCTTGATAAAAATTCGGAAAACGCCTCGTTGGCGGCCTGCGGGTCAAGGCCGACAATTTGGCGGACGAGTTTTGTAATCGGTGTGTCTCCGAATTCTCTTTTATAATCTTCCTGTGTGCCAAGCTCATTCCAAAGAATATGCTCCAACGTTTTTACGTCTTGGACGGTTAGCTTTTTATTATTTCGCAACTTGTAAATGGCCATCTGGTCGCGGTGTTCGTGCAGATAATGTTCAACCTTTTTCCGATAATTTTTCAGATCATTGACAGTAAATATCGGTCCGTTTTCTTTCACTTCCAACACTTGGTCTTGAAAGTTCGTATAGTAAATTTTTTGCGTTTCTTTTTCAAGGAATTTGACTAAGTCACGCAACGCTTCGCGAACGGCTTCCAATTCGAAAATATCGGCTTCGCTCCAAAATTCTTCCGTCTGTACTTTTTCAATAATGTATTTTTGTTCCATCACTTGAGGAATCGAACCAAGTTTCGACAACGCCTCTGCGGTGCGAATCACACTCCGAATCGGCTTTGTGGCATTTTTCGTTTGCAGCTTCGCCAATTCGATCGTGTACATGAGCAAATCAAAACGTTTCGCCAATTCATCATCATTCAACGGAACAATCAGCGGCGAAATATGTTCTTTGATTTCATTGACATCCATCGCTGTTAAGGAGTCCCATTTCGCCCGATTTTTAAACTTGTGTACGTATTGAATATGTTGGCGTACACGGAAGTTTTCTTCGTTCAACTTATTGATTTCCGCCAGCACCTCGTCAATCAATTCATTGCGATAGGCAATATACTCTTCTTCTTGGTACTGTAAATGCTGCAGTTCTTTAATGATTTCGACTTTGGCGTTAAATAGACGCTCGGTCAAACTTTCCACCGCTTTTCCTTCGATTCCTTTTGGATTTTCGCGGAAAAACTCAAAGTTGCCGCAATAGTCAAAAATAAGGAA
Organism: Geobacillus sp. LYN3; assembly: GCF_003064505.1. NCBI lineage: Bacteria > Bacillati > Bacillota > Bacilli > Caryophanales > Anoxybacillaceae > Geobacillus > Geobacillus sp. LYN3. The sequence goes on from NZ_QCWL01000014.1 coordinate 3,633, forward strand.
ATGCGTTTTATCTTGCCCGACTCCGAACAAGTCTTTGCATAAGCGGGTTCCGCGCCCAATCATTTGCCAAAACTTTGATTTGGAGCGTACTTTCTTGAAGAACACAAGGTTGACGACTTCCGGAATATCCACTCCAGTATCGAGCATATCGACCGATACCGCAATTTGCGGCAATTTGTTGCGGTCGGAAAAATCATCGATTAATGTTTGGTAGTAGTTCACGCTGTAATCAATGACCCGTGCAAAGCCGCCCTTGTATTCAGGGAACAATTGATCAAAGCGCTCCACAATCCGTTCCGCATGGCGATGGTTTTTCGCAAAAATAATCGTTTTGCCGAGTTTGTCCCCGCCTTCGACGCGAATTCCTTTTTCCATTAAATCTCTCAGTACCGTATCAATCGTATCGTCATTAAACAACCATTCATTTAACGCGGCACTGTCAATATCCTCGCCTACTTCCTCATCAAATGTTTCTTCATATCGTTCTTTTTCTTCATCCGATAACTCATCGTAATGAATGCCCTCTTCAAGAAATTTAAGCTTTGTTTCAATGGTACGATAATCGACTAAATAGCCATCTTGAACCGCTTGATCTAACTCATAGGCATAGGTCGGCACACCGTTTTCTAAATCAAACACTTCGTACGTATTGCGGTCAATTTCGTCTTTTGGTGTGGCGGTAAGCCCAAGCAATATCGCATCAAAATAGTCAAAAATAGCCCGATATTTCTTATAAATACTGCGATGGGATTCATCGACGATAATTAAATCAAAATGCCCGACGGTAAAGAGACGTTTGCCGTCTTTTCGCTTCGCTTCGTCAATGGCGTTCATCATTGTCGGATACGTCGAAAACACCATGCGGCTTTCCTCTGGATTGTCTTTGTTATCGAGCAAATTGCAAAGTGTCAAGTTCGGCAGCAAATGGCTAAAGCTGTTTTTGGCTTGCGTTACCAGCGTTTTGCGGTCTGCTAAAAACAAAATATTTTTTACCCAATTATGACGGGTAAGAACATCGACAATCGAAATCGCCGTCCGGGTTTTGCCGCTCCCCGTCGCCATGACAAGCAATGCTTTGCGCCGTTTGTTCTCGAGCGCGTCGCATACGGCTAAAACCGCTTCTTTTTGGTAATAGCGATTCGTTATGTTGTCATTGATTTGCACATTTTTTAGCGGCTTCTTCATCGTCCGACGATCAATAAGCAAGCTTAATTCTTCCTTATTGTAAAAGCCGGAAACCTTCCGCGCCGGATAGTTAAGGTCGTCCCAAATATACGTTTCAAAACCGTTTGTGTAAAAAATGATTGGACGTTGGCCATGCATTTTTTCAATGCAGTCGGCGTACAATTTCGCCTGTTGCTTTCCTTTGTTCGGGTCAGCGGTTGTCCGTTTCGCTTCGATGACCGCCAGCGGCTTTCCGTTGTCGCCAAAAAGAACGTAATCGACATAGCCGACTCCTTCTTGATTCGGCATGCCAACGACAGGGTATTCAACAATAACGTCCTTTTTAAATTCCCAACCCGCCAGCTTCAAATCTAAATCAATATATTTCTTTCTTGTTTCCCATTCGCTTAGTTCATCCACTTGGAAGTGGTACTCTTTTGTATTCGCTTCCCGTTTGGCGGTGAGAAGGGCGCGAAGCTGTTCGTTTTCTTTCATCATTTCCTCAAGACGCTTGTCTTTGGAGCTTAACCGTTCGTATAAATCTTTTAATTCTTCCGGACGCTCGCGCTTTTCCTCGCCAATTGGCAGCAATGATTCGTCAAAGTCCGTAGCCGTATATTCATCTGAATAACAATAATCAATCCAAGACACAAACTGATGAAGATTATGCAGGGAAAGAATCGCTTCTTCCCTCGTAATCATCGAGTTCGTATGAACCGCGACATTTCCCAGTTTGACAATGTAACGCAACAACGGCAACAAGTCTTCATCAATAATGGACAAAAAGACGTTGTCATGAATCAAACTGGAAAGATTATCTTGATACGGAACTTTCAAAGCGCTGTCAAAGCTGTACACCCACTTCACCGCAAGCTCCAGCGCACGGCGCGTCAAAATCGCGCACGTCGCCGGACTCACAACTAAACTTTTCTCCGCCTCTAAACACGCATTTGTAAAGCTCTCATAATGAGGTTTTCCTATTAAAAAACGAAAGTTGGATAACAACAAATCCCCCTCCCTCGACCAAACCAACATGAATTTCCTTCACATTTATTAATCGTTGAACAACTCTCCCTTAAATGCGCGTTGCACGAGGGAATTGAAGGTATTGTTGAGTTCAACTAAACTTTGTTGCAATAATTGTTTTTTCTCTTGAATCACTTTAAACCAATGAACAAAATATTTTTGATCTTCTAAAGGTGGAAGTATAATATTGACTTTATTCAACCCCTCACGGCTAATAGTATATTGTCCCGCTGAAGTTTTTAAATTTTTTCTTAATTCCTTTTTACCTATATAAGAATTTAGATAGTATGCCAAAAAAATATTTTCTACAGACTCAATCGTTTTAATCCTAATTATATGGTCATTAAAGAATACTTCTTCGCTATATCCAGTAAAAACAGCGCTCCTACCTACATAATCTGGATTACCATTTACTCTTATTAACAACAAATCATTTAGATTTACGCGAAAATTCTCTTTTTCTGTTTCATTTAATTTGATTCTATTTATGTCTGTATAGTCTATAAGGTTTTCTTTAATATCACGCAATCTTAATACGATATTCCCAATTTCTTCATTGCCTCTTCTAGAAATTCCGTTTTTTGTTTCTTTTATAATCTCTGCAAATTTAGTTCGAGTATTCTTTTCGGGATTTCTAAATAAAATCTCCAAAAACACACTTTGCGTTAACTGGTCTAACGCTTCAATTTGGGCTTTTCGTTTGTCGATGAGTTCTTGGGCTTTGTCTAGTATTCTGGAGATTAGCACAGCTATGAAGAGTATATTTCAAAGTTTTTCGTCAAAATAGGGATTTTCAAATTATCCACAGTTGGTAAA
>NZ_QCWL01000015.1:0-3912 GCF_003064505.1 Geobacillus sp. LYN3
CCCCCTATGTTTATTGTATTCTATCGAAAATCAAAAAAGAAGGGAGAAACAAAAAAGAAGCCATTCATCCCCACCTGTAGAGGTGGGGGACTTCTGGCTAATTTATGTTAAAAACAAATTGATAATAATGTAAAAGTACGGAAAATATCGTTGCATGTATTTGTTCTGCCAACACGCGAAACATCCAATTCACCTTTATATATATTTCAGGGAGATTTCGCTTATACGCAGGAATAAAAAAATAGGCCGAGCACTTTCTAAAACCGTAAGTGCACGGCCGTTGATCATCCATCTATGAAACGCGACTGGGCGATGTGGACGAGGCGTTTTGTTCATAAATTTACGAATGTAAGAAACCGCCCAACGATCGAGGCCATATCTGCCAGCGTTCGCACCTGCAACAAGGATGAACATGGTTAGTAAAATCATTTGCGGATTGGTGCTAGTTGTTCCAGAGAACATGAATGCGAAGTTCATGACTGCTCCCATTAATGCGGCAAACGTTGTAAAAAGACCAAGAATAAGTGCAATACCTACTAATAATTCACCCCAAGGCACTAACACATTGAACAATCCAACGTTTGGCAAGGCAAAATGTTCGATAAAAGCAGCCCACCAACTTTGTACGGCTGGATGCTCACCAGATGCTTTTGCGAGCGCGCCTTTTAAAAATCCTGTTGCGTCAAATCCATCCACTATTTTATGCCATCCTGCCGTGATCCAAGCATACCCGAGATATAAACGAAACAATGCTAGTATTGCAGCAGAGCTTGCATGTTCGCGCAGCCATTTTACAAACATGTTTCATCCCCTCCCATTTTTTTGTTCCTTACACTTATATCGTACTATTTTTTATAGGAATGAAAATGATTTTGTTCACTATTTCACAATTTCTTAATAAAGTTTTGACAACTTCGCAACGAAACGGGAAGGATGAAATCGTGCGCAAGCGGTTACATCCATATAGCATTTTCCGTCTTTTCCTTTTTTTCAATATATCGTAAAATAGAACTATAATAACGGTGAACGTATTCAATATATTCTTAAAGGTGGGAAATATGAGGAAAAAAACGATACAAACGTCCTGTTCCCCATCGAATTTATGCCCTAAATTCGAAGCCGCAATGAAATTATTAAGCAAACGGTGGGTCGGCCTTATTATCAGTCAATTATTAGAAGGAAAAACGCGCTTTTCCGAAATCGAAGCGTCGATTCCAATCAGCGGGCGCCTGCTTTCAGAACGATTAAAAGAGTTAGAGGAAGAAGGAATTGTAAACCGCAACGTATATCCGGAAGTGCCAGTGCGTATTGAATATACGTTGACCGAAAAAGGGCGTGCTTTGCAAACGGTAATTGAAGCGATTGAAGAGTGGGCCCAAACATGGGTTGATGTTGAATGATAGCGATTACATGAGATGACATATACGTAAAATCCAGTCTGAAACTGCCTTTTACGTATATGTCAACAAACGGTCCACCCCTTTGAATTCTAAAGCGAGGAAAGCCTGCTCCACTTTTTCTTTGTCTACGTCCCACTTCGCCTCCTCGATTCGTAGCGCTATCGGAAGATCACAATAAATTTTCGCTAGTTTTCTAGAAAGATGCAACATCTCTTCATGCTCTTGCAACTTTTGCCGCTGCGACTTTGTCAAAAGAGGAAGATGTTCGAGGATTCCTTCTATCGAACCATACTGGCGCACTAATTTTAGCGCCGTTTTTTCGCCGATGCCGCGTACCCCCGGATAATTGTCGCTTGCATCGCCCATTAATGCTTTGACATCGACCCATTGCGATGGCAGTATTTCCATCTCCTTTCGAAACCGCTCGAGCGTATAGATATGATAATTTCCAATTCCTTTGTCCAGCAGATATACCGTTACCGTTTCGGAAAGAAGCTGCAACAAATCTCGATCCCCTGTCAAAATGGCAATATCCATTTCGTCTTTCCACTGCTTTGTGAGCGTGCCAATACAATCATCTGCCTCCGCTCCCAGTACGCCAATGTTCGGAATATCAAACGCGGAAACAACGTGCTTTGCTAGTTCAAACTGCGGGATAAGCTCTAATGGCGGCTCACCTCGGTTTGCCTTATACATCGGAAACATTTCCGTTCGAAACGTCGCGCTTCCCATATCCCAGCAGCAAACAACATGCGTTGGCTTTATATGATGGACGGAAGCGATCAAGTGTTTGACAAACCCATAAACCGCGTTTGTCGGAATCCCATCGCTTGTAAACATAAAATTCCCATAAAGCGCGGTCGCATAAAACGATCGAAATAAGAGCGCCATTCCGTCAATAAGCAGCAACTTTTGGCTCTTTTGCGTCATGGTTGTTTTCTCCTTCCGGGTATTGTTAACATAACATTTTTATCGTATAAATAGTGGTAATTGTACAGCTTTTTTGCATACAATACTTCGAGAGCATTGCTAGGCAGCCAACGTTAAGGGCTCAATGCTCTTATTTTCATGATGGGAATCATTATAGGCCACGAATATATAGAAAGGATAGATCGATTACGGTCTAACACATGGATGGGCGATAAACAAGGCTTCTGTATCCTTCCTAATAATATCTATGATAAAACAAAGTGTGTCGAGATGGCGCTACAGTTTTTCGGCAATGATGTTTCGCTTAATCATTATAGCTGTTTTTTTAAGATAATTTTCGGCTCTCCCTTTTCGTCCGTATATGTGCCGATGATATCAAATCCATGGCGTAAATTTAAAATGAGCATGTTCCGCCATTTATTTTTCCGTTGTTGTCGTTACAACAGAATAGCCATGTTCTTTCAACAAATCGTGGACCCCGCCAATCCAGCTGTAAAACTCATTTGCATCTTGTTCATACCCCACTTTGAAACCAACAACTTTGCCGTTATCCAAAGCGACAAGAACAAGCAGCCTGTCCACTTTCTGCATTTTGCTGCGAATATTCTCCGACGATGTTTGAAAAATTGTTTCATATAGATGCATGACCGATTCAAGTATGTCATACGGAGGAAATCCCTCATATATCCGGTATTCCATGTGATTTTCTCCTTCCCTTCTTTCGTTAAATATGACAACTTTCCAGCATTTTTTAACCTCCTTCCCGGAAAGAAAGGAGGTGATTTTTATAATATTATACCATTCCCGCTGCCTTCTCCTTGCTCTTGGCTTACAGCATTTACACAATAGCGTCTTCCAACACTAAGTCGTTTTCCGCGAATCGTTCGAAACGCAAAGGTGTGAGGTCGATCGTTTTGTATTTTCCGTATTGAACTACCCCCACTTACCAGCTAATGCCGGTGGAAGTGGGGATTCTTGTTTCCTCTGGCCGTAGTTGCTCAAAGGTTCCAAGAACCCCCTCCGTTCAACGAGAGGAGTAGCCATACAAGATGTCCGAAGTGTCCTTTTGGGACGACCAGCTATATGCCTATGAAAGCACATATAGAAGGTACACCATCTTCCATTCGTATGGCATCCAAAGAACGCATTGCAATGCACCCAGCTCCTAGAATCGCCATCTGCTCCGGTGACGAGAGTAAGATACTGGTACAATGCGTTCTTCTGTTCTAAAACTTCAAGAAATAATGATATTCTAATAGTTTATTGCGATAAAGCTTTTATTAATTGATGTTTTTCTTCTCCCGACAATGATGGATGAAATACATCTATCCCTTGATATGGTTGATTGACATTAAAAATATAATACAGTATATGTGTACGAACAGAAAACTTTTTATCCAGAATAGACCAATGTTTCCAATGGTGAGAAGCATCTTTCGGGACATACTTTTTAAGCACCTTTGGAGCTTTTTCTTTATATCCTAACCCTCGACGGCCAATCGTAAATGCCGCTGCTTGGTGAATAGAAATACCAAATTTACGCATATACTTCAGTTTTCCAGAGACAGAAGTAAAAGCCGGA
>NZ_QCWL01000015.1:3922-6409 GCF_003064505.1 Geobacillus sp. LYN3
ACCCATTTTGTCCGCACGGCTTTTGATCGCTTGTATCATTTTTCGATACGCGAACATACTCTTCATCCGATTTGCTTTTTTGTTGCCGTATCGATCCCCTGTTTTGGATAAGGTGGTATCCAACTTTTCCAACACAATAGGTTTTTTCTTTCGAACCGCAATATCCACTAAAGCAATGGCTTCTGCTTCGATAATTTTTGTAATCTGGCCCGAAGTTTTATCTTCTATCGAAAACGAAAGTTTTCCGCTTTCCAAAAAGTTTCCGTCTTTCGAAACATCCGTCCAAGCAATGTGATGGTAGTTGCAATCTACTCCGATCACTCCGTCAGAGGTAGAAAAATGAATATATGGATTCGATTCTACCTCCACCAAACATTTGATGATATAGTATTCTCCATGATCTTCGATCGACCAAGAGATTGGTTTTCCGTATTCTTTTTTGTTTTTACATTGGATTTGATCTGTCACTGTTTTATCCACCATTTCTTGGCCGTAAGGGAATATTACTTCCGGAAAGGTAACTACTTTTCCTGTTATCGAGTTCATATGAAGTTCTTTTGTCATTGGATTATAGTGAAACACAAAGTTTCCAGAGCCGGCATCTTTCCGGCCGGAGATGATCATTTCTTTATTTCGGGCAGCTAAAAAGAGTTTTCTCCAGGCTTCGTGGTCCTTTATAAATTCTTCTTTCGTAAATTGTTGTTTAAATAGTTTTTTACCGCCAAAAACAGCACTTGGAATATGTTCTTTTAATTTGGTTTTCTTTTGTTCTAATCGATCCAAACGATGTGTTAAACGACCGATTTTTGCTTTCGTCCGTTTCCATTCCACATCTAAATAACGATGTTCAAACAAATAGGAATTCATCCAAATCAAAGATCTGTTTTTTAATTCAAGAGAAATGATTCCGCTCTTATGCAAAACAAAGTTTGTATTTTTCGGAAACCGTAGGTTTCCTTTGATACAACTCTCTTTCATTTTGCCTAATTTCGTCAATTTGGTTCGTTCTGTTTTTAGTTTTTTCTTCACATCTTTTATTTTTTCTTCTGTCTGTTGAAGGTGCATTTTATTTAATTCCATTAGAGAAGAGAAAAGAGCATTGGCTTCTCGAACGGCACTGTTGGCAAAATAGTCATTCAGTCCGTATTTTTTCTTCACAACGATATGCAGGCTTTCTTGATGTAATTTTCGTTCCCATCGTTTTTCTCGGACCAGCGTTTGAAAAGCGAAACGTTTCGCTTGATGGAATAACTCTAATGCATAAGATGTTTCTGTCACATGAAGAATATCTATTTCGGATTTATACAATCTTCTTGAAAAATACGCTTTTTTCACCTTTTCTCCACCCCTAACAGAACATAAGTTCGGTATATTTTTTTATATTTTATGACAGAAGAAGAACGTTTTTCAACTATTAAGATTACTAAAAAAACAAAAAATGCCGATTCATCCCTTCCAACGAAGGGAAATGGACCGAGCGATCCCCGTCCGCCCAACGGTTCTAGGACGGCTTAGCCGATCCCTAACCTCCTCACACCTTCCTGTTTGATGTTGATCGCGGCATTCCAGTCCCTGTCGGCGGCAAAGCCACACTCGCATTGGAAGGTTCGTTCCGAGAGAGGGAGGGATTCCTTGACTCGACCACAACGGAAACAAGTTTTCGAAGAAGGAAACCATTTGCCTATTCTCACCAGTTGTTTCCCTTGTTCCTCTAACTTGTAGTGAAGAAAAGCCGTGAACATCCCCCATGCGTGATCCGTCACACTTTTTCCAAAGTGAAGGGCTTGCGACATGCCTTTCATGTTGAGATCTTCGATGACCACGCAATCAAACTCATTCGCCAATTGGCGTGAAACCTTATGCAAAAAGTCTTTTCGCTGATTGGCGATTTTTCGTGCAGCTTGGCCACTTTTAACCGTTGCTTATGCCAACGCTTCGAGCCTTTTTGTCTCCGCGACAGAATGCGTTGCGCTTTGGCCAGCCTTTCCAGTGCTTGACGATAGAAACAAGGGTAATTGGCTTTCTTACCTTCGCTATCGACAAATAGACCATTCATGGAAAAATCTAAACCAACAACAGCTTGTACTTCTTTTTGTACAGGTTGATGTTCGTATTCGGTGAGAATCGAGACAAAGTATTTCCCTGTTTTCGTTCGAGAAATGGTACAAGATTTGATCCGGTAATGGGATGGAATGTTTCGGTGTTGTTTCATTTTCACCCATTTTAATTTCGGCCAACCGTAACCGTTTTAGAGGATGATGGATAGAAAGCAAAATAATATTCGCGTTGAAATCCATTGAATGAACCTCTTCTACCTACATTCCATCTTGAGGTGATAAACTTCTTGAGAAAAACGTTAACTTCGTCTTATACTTTCTGACCAATTGTTTCCCGCCTTTTTAACAATACCAATTCATCAGCTATGAAGAGTAAATTTCAAAGTTTTTCGTCAAAATAGGGATTTTCAAATTATCCACAGTTGGTAAA
>NZ_QCWL01000016.1:0-3970 GCF_003064505.1 Geobacillus sp. LYN3
TCTCCCACTTTCACTGGTGCTGGCGCACCTTCACGTTTAGAAGTAGGAGACTTCTTTCGGAAAGATGTTAAAGGTATTACCCAGCTAGTGGGAGAGCTAGGAAGCGCAGTAAAAGATAAAGTGATTGGTACGATAAAAGAAAAATTCGAATCATTTAGCTTGAAAGAAACCGGTAAAAACATCATCGAGGGACTCATCAATGGAATATCTTCAATGGCCCATTCAGTTTATAAAAAAGCGAAAGAAATCGCGGATAAAGTGAAAGATACTATCCAAAGCGCATTAGGAATTCATTCACCTTCTCGCGTCATGATGGAAATCGGGAAATACACAGTCCAAGGGTTGATTGTCGGCATTGAAAGCGAGAGTGGCAATCTAAGAAAAGCAGTCGAGAAAATGTCAGATGCACTTGTTCCGAATTTCCGTAAGCCAATCCAAATTTCCGAATGGCAACGAAAAGAAATGGGGAGAATCGCCAGACTTGGCGCTGCTGAACGTGTGAAGGCGGTTGAGGAGTGGCTTTCCAAACAGTATGAGCTAGAAAATATACAAGCAAAAGATGAAGTAGCAATATGGAATTACGTTCTGAAAACATTCAAACTGAACGCAGAGGAACGCAAACGTGTTTCTCTTAAATTGCGTGATGCCAAACGGAAAGTCGACCAAGAAATATTTGAGAATGAGAAAAAATATATCGAAGAACGTAAGAAGTTTAATCAACTATCTTTGATTGAAGAATTAAAAATGTGGGAACAAGTCGCCTCGCGGTATACGAAGGGTAGCCAAAAACGCGCGGAGGCAGAAGAAAATATTTATCGTTTGAAAAAGCAAATTTACGATGAGCTAACAAGTCTCAACAACGAGTATGCCAACAAAGTTAAAGAGGTCAACGAGAGATTATATCAAGACGAGTTGAAAGCGAAAGAGGAGTATGAGGCAAGAGTAAAGGAAATCAACGACCGTCTGCTTCAAGACGAAATCAAAGCGAGAGAAGAATATGAAGCAAAAGTCAAAGAAATCAACGATCGTCTTGCGGAAGAAGAACGAAAGCTGACGGAAGAATATCAGAAAGCAGTCGAAGACCGCACGAAGTCTCTGTACAGCTTTGCAGGATTGTTCGATGAATTCAAACGCAAAAATGGCGTAACCGGTCAAGGATTGCTGAAAAATCTTTCCGATCAGGTCAGTGCGTTCAAGGATTGGCAGAAAAATATTTCTTCTCTTGCATCGCGCGGAATTGATGAAGGTCTTCTTCAAGAACTCCGCGACATGGGTCCGAAAGCGGTCGATGAGATTGCTGCGTTGAACTCTCTTTCTGATGAAGAACTGAATCAGTACGTTCAATTGTGGCGTGAGAAAAACGCGTTGGCAAAAGCGCAAGCGGTCAACGAGCTCGAAGGAATGAGGCTAGAGACACAAACGAAAATTCAGCAGTTGCGACTAACGGCAAATACGGAATTAGAAAAAGTGAAAGCAGACTACATTAACAAACTCACCGAGTTGCGCGCCCAAGCAAATGCGGAACTGGAGCAATTGAACAAAGAATATAATGACAAAATCGTCTATTTGCGCGCACAAGCTAACGCCGAACTTGAACAGCACAAAAAAGAATGGTTAACAAAAATACGGGAAATCACAGAGGGAACAAAGACAGAGCTCAATCTCATGTCAGCGAGTATGGAGGACATCGGAAAGGAATCGATGAGAGGTCTCATAGCTGGGCTCGATTCTATGATGGATCCACTCAAGCGAAAAGCGCAAGAGATTGCAGATACAGTCAGAGCAACGATACAATCAGCGCTCGATATCCATTCTCCTTCTCGGGTGATGATGGAGATTGGAAAGTGGATTCCTGTGGGACTGGCAGAAGGCATCAATCGAAACATCAATGCCGTTGTTTCTGCTACAAATCGCATGGTACGAGCGACAATTCCAAATGTTGCGGGATATTCGGGTGCTGTCGTCCCTGCTACGGCCACAAACAATGTCCCGAAACTGGCTGGCGCAAAAATAGAAAATCACTTCCATTTCCATTCAACTGCGCCAACGCCGTCTGAAGTGGCTCGAAAAAATCTCCGAGTCTCTCGTCAGCTTGCAATGGAATGGGGGTTATGATATGCAGCGAATTATCTTCACAAACGCAAGAGGTCAATCCGTGGAGCTGAAATCATCAGCTCCTTTTCTTTTACAAAGCGTCGATGGACTCGGTGACGTAGACGCTGACACTCAAACACAGAAATCCCCATTTCAAGATGGCTCGACATACATTGATTCCGTTCTTCAAGAGCGCGCTATCTCATTGGAAATTGTAATTATAGCATCGGACAAACCAACACTATTACAGCAACGTCAATATCTTGCTTCTGTTTTTAATCCAAAGTTAGGACAAGGGATACTTCGCTATGAAAACGGGGAAGTCGTTCGTGAAATCGAAGCAGTTCCAGATGGTGTGCCGGTTTTTCCGAGCGGAAGGGAGAATCGTGGATTAGTATTCCAAAAAGCACTTGTGAATTTGCTTTGTCCAAATCCTTTTTGGAAATCAACGGAGATAACGGAAGAGCCCACCTTTGAACCACTTTTCCAATTCCCGTTTGAGGGTGTGTTTGAAATCGGGGTGCAACGGGATAATCGAATTATCGTGAATGATGGGGATGCCCCAACTCCTGTATTTATTGAATTCTATGGTCCAGCGGTCAATCCGAAGATTACAAACAAAACAACCGGAGAATTTATTAAGGTAAATCAAACGTTACAAGAAGGCGAAGTGATGAAAATTGATACTACGCCGGGCAGAAAATCTGTTTATTTTGTTCAACCGGACGGAACAGAACGAAACGTTTTCAATTGGATTGACCCGGAAAGTACTTTCTTTCAGCTTGTGGTCGGTGAGAACGAAATCGAATATTCAGCCGATAGCGACATACAAGGAGCTATCGTCAATATCAGCTACAGAAAACTTTATAACGCTGTATAGGGGTGAGAATATGGCGGAAATCAGTAAGTTTTTTAATAGCGCGCCGGGTGATCCACGAACCTATCAAGCAAGTGATTTTGCTGATTACTTCGGCAGCGTTTTAAGCACAGGGTTACTCCATACCGATAATATCCCTGCTTTAGAAGTAAAGTGTGATGGCACTGATTTGCGCACGTATGTAACACCGGGAAAAGCGATCATTCAAGGATATTTGTACGAAAATACTAGCAATCTATATTTGGATCATGCTCTCCCAGAGCCAACTTTAGATCGCATTGACCGGATTGTGTTACGGTTGGACAAAAGAAACCAATCGCGTTATATCAGATTGTTCGTTAAGCAAGGCACTCCTTCTGAGAATCCGGTTCCTCCAGATCTGCAACGTGACGATTTTATTTACGAGTTATCCCTTGCGCAAATACGGGTGAGGGCGAACACATCAACATTAAATCCTGCCGATTTGATTGACGAACGTTTGGATGAAAATCTTTGTGGTTTGGTTCATTCTCTCATTAGTATTCCAACAAGCCAGTTTCAAGCACAGTGGGACCTTTACTTTAATGCAAAAAAAGATGAAATTGACGCTGAAACATTAAATTATCTGCAACAACTAGCCTCAAATATAACTTCTTTTGAACAAGAATGGGACACTTGGTTTAGCGGAATACAAAATGAGGGATTTGCTTCTGCCGAAAAATTTAATGCACATTTGGCTGATACTGCGTCAAAATTTACAAACATCAATCTCAACATTATCGACATGGCGGTGGAACTTGAAACGCTGAAGGGAGCAACGTTAAACGGTGTGACGGCGAATATTTTTATCGAAACCTTCCAAAATTTAAACGATATCAATTTGATGAACGGGATTTATGACAGTACAAACAAAAGGTTGGTGCTTTAATTGAGTCAGTCTGCAACAGATTTAACATCTTTCCGAAAGAAGTCTCCTACTTCTAAACGTGAAGGTGCGCCAGCACCAGTGAAAGTGGGAGA
>NZ_QCWL01000016.1:4011-10122 GCF_003064505.1 Geobacillus sp. LYN3
GTTCAGCGAACACACACAAGTCGCTTGAAGCCCCCACCTCTAAGCGAAGCGTAGGTGGTGGGTAGTTCACTTTTATATAAAAAACAGAAGTGTTACTTCATAATATGGACAACTCATCGAAAAGTGCGCGATCAATCAAAACGAGCGATGAAACGGCGGATAAAAACGATGGATCGCAAGTTAAAGGAGGGATTGTTGACGGAAAAAGAAGTGAAACAAGCTGTTGATAGCTGGCTTGGTCATGCACGCCATAGCAATTCTTACAACCTAGCAAAGAAAATATTTGCTCCATATCCGTATATCAACGTGGAAGGAGAGATGAAGTTTGGCGAACGGCGACTTAATTAAGTTAGGTACGTTCTATCTGAATGGTGTAAAACAACCGAGACCAACGAAACCTTGGAGAACTGATTCAACTCCTCCTAGCGCTCCAAGTGTAGGTGACATTCCCGTTTTTAGTGCAGGACAATCTATTGAGATAAGAGATACTGATCCCAATGACGCTTACAAAATTCAATGGCGAGAAGTTAATGACGGAAGTAAGAAACTATTAATCTCTGACCGTGTTTTGCTTGTAAATGTGTCGTGGGATGATTTGAATGCTCAAGGTCTCATTTTCGGAAAAACTATTACAATTGATGGGAAACAATATAAGCTACGAGTTCTCACAGGCGGAAGCAACTATCGTTCCGGAAAAGACGCCTACTCCGGAGGTTCTCCTTCTAACAATGAATGGGATCGAATAATCACAAATGAGGCGGGATTTAGCGGTTTGCCGGTACCATCCGCAACAGATTTAGATACTTCTCAAAACTCAACAGACTTTAATAGTGCACATAATCAGTTTTGGAATTGGTTTTATATAGATTCTTGGGCACAGGAAGCATACACAGGAAACAGCGCCTACCGCGCGGTCCGCGGGGACGACTCGGCTCGCCACTGGGGCTACAGTTCGTCGGACCTCCGCTATCCGTACGTCGGTTGGCGCCCCGTCCTTGAAGTTCTGAATTCTGCCCCTGTGATTTCTGGCAGTGACAGCAACTTAGGAAACAAATCTGCACCTTTTACAATCAACTACTCCGTTAACGACACAGATACAAGCGATACACTCACAGTCACAGAAAAAGTCGACACAACGACTATACGCACAATCAACAATGCAGTCCGTGGTCAAACATATACACTCGATTTAAGTAGTGTATGGTCAACTTTATCGCTTGGCTCACATACTATTACGATTACTGTCAATGATGGAAAAGGCGGTACAGCAACACGGACATATACGTTCACGAAAACGGACGACCGCATCAAATTTACGCTGAAAAATCCGATTGAAACATCAATTGCGGCAAAGAAAATTGTGGTGAGCGGTGTATTAACTGTCCCGAATGGCGCGACATTGAGTGTGAAAGCCTGCAACAACGGCTTCGATTCAAATCCGACATGGGAGGACATCACAACGGCGTTTTTGAATCGTCAGGCATACTCATTCACAAACACAACAAAAACAGCTGCGAAGTGGGGAATTAACATTCAATTTGAGATATTGAAAGGAACCGCAACCGATCAAATTATCGTTGACGGCTTTGGTTTCTCATTTGAGTAAAAGGAGGTGACAAAAGATGAAAAGCATCCGCATTAAAGACTTGGAGATTGTCGAACAGGAACGGCAACGGGAAGAAGCGATAGAGACAAGCACAGCGATGGCATTAGCGCGGCTAGCCCTTGAAAATCAAAAGAAGGACGTATTGATTGAACAATTGACGCAGACAGTAGCCAATTTGAACCTCGAAATTATGAAACTCAAAGGAGGAGTTAATTAATGAAAAGCACGTTCTTTGATTTTTACAATCTGCTCTACAAAATGGGATACTTAACAAAAGATATTGTCCACGAAGCGGCAGAATGGGGAGTTATTACTCTTGAAGAATATCAAGAGATTACAGGTGAAGAATTCGTTGCATAATAGGACGATAATGCGACACAACACCGATTTAATAACGGTGTTTTTTTATTAGGTGGTGAAACATGAAACCAATTCGGATTTTGACACCGACACTTGATTTACTTGCTGAAATTGACGACTATGAATCGTTGCTATTCACAAGGCGATGGCATGAAATCGGCGAGTTTGAACTGCGAATCAATCGACATAAAAGGCATACAGAGCTCCTGCAACGTGGAAATCTCATCATGCTCGGTGCAAGCAGGAACAAGGTTGGTATCATCCGCCATCGTGAAATTGAGCTTGATGAAAACGGAAAGGCATCGGAAAACTGGTTCGTGAAAGGTATTGCACTAAAAGGAGTCGTAGCACAACGGCTTGTTGTTCCTCCTGCCAACGACAGTCACGACAGAGCCAGCGGAGCCGCAGAATCGGTCATGAAGCATTATGTGTACTGCCACGTTGTCAATCCGGTAGATGTGAAGCGGAAAATCGACATGATCGTGATTGCTTCGGACCAGCAACGCGGTTCACAAATCAGTTGGGAATCGCGGTTCAAAAACCTTGCCGATGAGCTTATTGAAATCTCAAAAACTAGCGGGCTTGGATGGGATGTGTTTCTCGATTTCCAACAAAAAAAATGGATATTCGATGTATTTGTGGGGAGGGATTTAACCGTCAATCAATCGGTTAACCCTCCTGTTATTTTTAGCCCACAATTCGAGAGTCTGAAACAGCTGTCATTTGTTGAATCTGACTTCAACTATCGCAACTATGGCTACATCGCTGGGCAAGGCGAGGGCGAGGATCGGCGTGTAGTTGAAGTTGGCGAGGCTGAAGGTCTTTCTCGTATTGAAACCTTCATTGATGCTAGAGATATATCGGAGCAAGACGAAGATCAGCAAGCACTTCCGGAAGAACAGGTCATTGCGAAGCTACGAGAAAGAGGACAGCAAAAGTTGTTGGAGTTCGCTCAGGAATTTTTCCTCGAAGGACAAATTCTCACGAATTCGCCTTTTGTCTATGAAAAGGACTACGACCTAGGCGATATAGTGACCATTCAAAACCGAGAATGGGGCATTACACGTGATGCGCGCATCACCGAAATCAAAGAAATATACGAACCAGGCGGCTTTCAAATTGAGGCGACTTTTGGAGAGAGCCGACCGACATTGATAAAGAAACTGAAACAGGAATTGGCTCAAATTAGTGGAGAAGTCCGGAAATGAAAGGTGTGATTCGATGGAACAACGTGTCGCAAAACTGGAAGCAGATGTGACAATGCTTCGTGATGATATGGTTGATGTCAAAACTCGTTTAGCCGTTGCGGAGAGTAATATCCGTGACATGAAGGAGGACATTTCAACGATCAAAAGCAACACAACATGGATTTTGCGTTTAATTATCGGCGGCATCGTTGGAGCGGTGCTGTCGTTTATTATTCAAGGGGGAATGCGGTAATGGAAAGTATCCTTTCGATTGAATTTACAGCGTATGTGGCGTTGGCGGTCTTGCTTTATGCAATTCGCCAAGCGGCAAACATTCCAAATCGTTATATTCCGTTAGTAGCCGTCATTCTAGGCGTGGCGTTCTCGGCATTTGAGAGTCACGCTTTTTCGTTTGATGTGTTAGTTACTGGGCTGAAATATGCCTTATACGGCATTGGTTCTGTAGCGGCGATCAAGTACGCAATCGAAAAAGCGGGAGGGGATAAGTAATGGTGAAACTCATGATTGACCCAGGACATGAAGGCGTGGAGAAAAACCTCGACCCTGGCGCAGTGGCCAACGGACTAAAAGAAGCTGACCTAACATTAAAAATCGCCAAACACATCTATGACATGTTAAGTGAATACGAAGGGGTACAGGTTCGCATGACGCGAACGGGAAACCAATGCTTAACGCTTTCTCAACGCGCCAAAATGGCGAACGATTGGGGTGCTGACTTTTTCCTATCCATCCATATCAATGCCGGCGGCGGCACGGGATTCGAATCATATGTGCACCCAAACGCTAACTCAGCAACGATTGCGTATCAAAATGTAATTCATGCAGAAATCATGAAAGCGATCGGTGATGTACGAGATAGAGGAAAGAAACGTGCTAATTATGCGGTACTTCGTGAAACGAAGATGCCGGCCCTCTTAACCGAGAACCTATTCATCGACAACGCCAACGACGCAGCAAAATTGAAATCGGACCAATTCTTACAACAAATCGCCTACGGTCACGTCATTGGTCTTGAAAAGGCATTTGGATTGAAGAAAAAAGCAAAACCGACACCATCACAGCCGCAACAAAAAGTGTCTGACGGAAAATTGTATCGTGTGCAAGTTGGGGCGTTTTCTGATCGAAAGAATGCCGAGAAGTTAGCTGAAGAACTGAAGAAAAAAGGATATCCAGCAATTATTGTGTAGTCCCTGCCGCCTGGCAGGGCTTTTTTTATTTTTGTGGAATTGATTATTAGGAGGTGATACCATGTTCAAAATCGTCGGCCGACTGCGTTGTCCCTTGTGTTCCAATCCAGTTCAACCAGACGAGAAAGTGTTCCTCGACATTATTAACACCATTATCCACAAAAAATGTTACTACCAATCTTCACGCCGTCTCCCGATCAAAGATGAAGGTCCATTCCAGAAAATACTCCTAAAATATCCGTTTTTCAATGAGGACGATGAAGATGATTCTATGTAAAAAGCCCTTCTCATGAGAGAGGGGCTTTATTGTGCTTGCACACCTTTTTCTTTATTTACTTTCCACGAATACTTACAATCTTGGCATTGATTCATTTTTGGTAACAAAAACGCTATAGGACTAAACAATGCTAGTATACCGCCTAAAATGAACAATGGTAAAAAGAAAATGCCTAACAACGATATAAAACCAGCCATGCAGACGAACAATAAAAAGAAAAATCCTTTTCCGCGTTGTTGTACTCGATTACTTCCGCATCGTGGACATGGTTCCCATCCATCTTTTCTCACTGTTTTTCCTCCTCAACTAATTCTTCCATTGGTACGCCCAACAGTTTAGAAAGTTGATACGCCTGCAACAGATCAGGCTGCGTTTTGTTATTTACCCAGCTTGAAAACGTCTGGACAGATACACCGCACTGTTTCGCGAGTGCTTTATGTTTCATTCCTTTTTCCGCAGCCCAATATGCAATTCTGTTTCGATACATATGTATTCACCTACTTAAGTATTACCTATTCGACAAGAATGGACAAATTCCTGTTAAAGAATTATAGAACAAAAGTTAAAGAAAATTAGAAGGACAAGTTATATTGGACAATCCTTCCCTCATACTCTTTACCATACCAAACAAAATTCCACACAGCATACCCGATTTCCTTCAAAGTAGCCAATCATGCAATCTTTCAGAAAAACAGGGAATGAGGGGAGGAACGTCAGTTGGAACATGAATGGGGATTGCGGAGCATCTTCCAGGCTTACACTGAATATCGAAAACGACATCGAAAAATAAACGAGTTCGAGTATCTTGAAAGCACACCATACTTGCACAGTTCTGACTACTTGAAGGAGTTGTATCGCGGCGCGGACACAAAGGAGAAGAAGCAAAAGTTATTCGACTACATCCAGCGTTTCGAAGTGAATGACAAAGAGTATAGAGGGTACTATTCGCTTTACGAACAAATTGGCAGGGAACTGGGGTATATCGAGGACGATGACGAAATGATTGAAATCGCGATTCCGAAATCGCTGCTATTCGAGTATTTTGAATGGCAATCGGAGAGGGACGAAGGATTGTTTGACCAACTTTTAAAGGAGGATGACAGATGATCGAAGTGATCGGCGGTGGGCTTGTGTTGATTGGAGTTGCTTATGCGGAGAACAAAGGATGGGTAGACAAGGAAAGCGTGTCTTTCGTGCTCAATGTGGGAATGCAAGCGGGAATATGCGCGAGCTTGTTCTACTTCTTACACAAGTTGTCTATTTTGTTCTTGTGACATGTTCCCGCGCATATTCCCCCGCAGACGGAGAGTGGGTCCATTTAAAACCCTATTACCATGCGTATGAACGAGCTTTCGGGAATATTCCCGTCAATTGGGATACTATATCTTTTTTCGAGGTGTTTTTTAACATCTTTCCGAAAGAAGTCTCCTACTTCTAAACGTGAAGGTGCGCCAGCACCAGTGAAAGTGGGAG
>NZ_QCWL01000017.1:0-5983 GCF_003064505.1 Geobacillus sp. LYN3
TTTTGCACATTATTTCCGAATCCGCCTGAAATAATTTGAAAAAGGGATTCTGAAATAATGTGCTAATTTACATTATCCATTAATTTATGTTCCAACTTCCCCCAAATATTATATTCATCCACCTTATCTTCGAGTCCCATTGGATATATGGTTTTATCCGTATTTATTCCAAACTGAAATTTCTCTTTCATCGTACCATCTTCGATATACGCACCATTCCTAGTTTTCAAACGGAATTTGATTTTTTCCTGGTAAAAACCAACTAGATATGGTTCATCAAACATCTCTCTCTGAAAATCACCTTTTATTTGAAAAAGATCCCATTCATCCCATGATCGATTTGATACAGTTGTATCCGAGCAGAAATTAAAATTAATTCTTGGTCCTGTCAGTGCCTCATGCATAGCTCTTTTTAACTCGCGATCTATATCTATATCTCTATCTCCTGCTAGTGTGATGCTTTCGCCAAGTCGACCTTGTAAAATCACGCGTACTCGCATAAATTTCTCATGTTTATGTTCTATTTCAGTTCTTGTTTGCCTTGTAGTCAGAACTTCTATCTCGAGAATTTCCCAGTCCATTTTTCCATCCCCTACAATATGGTAATATCTTTTAATATCGTCACTGGTGCCTCGTTGTATGTTGGGATCGAATCATAATGTTTTACGCAGCGAGCTGCACGTGCAGGAACAGTATGCTTACATACACATTCAATATGATTATTTAATCCTTGAAGGGGTACTATCATCGTAAAAGGAGAAACCCTTTTTAACGGTCTTCCTTTTTCCATTAGAACGGAGTGGTGTATTTGTAGAATACAAAAGCCGTCATAGTACTCTCCTCCACTAGCATTAAGGCAATAAACGGCCCGATTAAAAATTGGCAGAACTTCATTAGCTTCTATACTTCCTCCTTCGATTCTTAAATGGGAGCATCTCGCCCTTGGCTTTCCTTGATGGGTTCCCGCCTGTGCTAATCCTGAGGGAATAGTATTATAAAGGAAGGCTGTCTCACGGTCTGTCACTCTCTTATAAAGCCTTCCGTTTTTGACCAAACAAATTTCCTGGACTGGAATACCTTCATCATCATAGGATTGATTTCCGGGATACTTAGCTTTGACTTGCAAGTATTCTGGGCCTACGCAAAATACTTTATAATAATGGGGGGCATTTTCTTCACTGCTATGCCCAATAATTTCATGAAACAAAACTGAACTAACGGTTGGGTTTAGAATAAATATATTTGTCTTATAAACGGATTTAATATCAATTAATGGTAGATAATCGTAATTATCTTCTTTCCATTGCTGAACATTTCTCTTGATTATTTCTTCCAATTGGTTAAGGTTATGGGTTCCATCAGTTATAAATTGTGTTCCAGAATCACAAGAGAATTGAAGCATTACTTCACACCAAGTGGAAGTCGATTTTTGATAAATGCCTTCACTGTTTATATACTCTCTATATCTTTTTTCCACTTGAATCATGACCTGGAATAAATCAGGATGATGATTGATAATCAGGTTTTGGCATTCATTTATTATGTTCTCAGAAATACTCAAGTCTAGATATACTGTGTCACGAGGTTTGACACCTTTCTTTAGTTGATGACGCCATAACTGTTCCTGCGGACTATAAACCCGCTGAAAGATAGAAGTTGCTTCTTTTTCCGGAGAACAAATTACTTTTTCCGAATTTATCCCTATGTAGACAGTCTTACTTTGATCATATCGGTGTTCTTCAAAATATCGCTTAATACCATCACTTTTCAAACGGCTTCCACAATGGTTGGATATGATGGATATCCCCTCCCGGTTCAATAAACTCTGTTACATCTATAAGAGCCTGTACAGCCGTCATTGACAAATGGATAGCAATTCCTTTACCCAAGCATCGATGTTCACCAGCACCAAAGGAAAGACTCTCTTTTAATTCCAATCTCCAAGGATTAAATGATGTCGGATTCTTAAAAACACGATTATCTTTGTTTGTATGAGTGATAGAAATAGCAACTTTATCACCTTTTTTTATTTGTTTTCCATTAATTTCAACATCTTCTTTGGCAAATCTCGTTAACATCAACCCTTCAAGTCCTCTAGCAACTTCATGCACTACTTTACTAAGCTCTTCTGGATGTTCCCTGACCCTTTGTTGAACCACTCGATGAGAAGCTATCTTTATAATCAAATGCACTGGTAATTCATGAGTCATTTTTGAAGCAAGCATTTCAAAAAAAGGAAAAATAAAAGCCACTTTTTCTTTTTGAGAAAGGCTGTGATCTTTTTGAATATTATGGATAAGTGAATTATCATCTGATATTAGACTTTTACCATTCAACATTTCTTCTATATTATTACAAATCATTTTATAAATAAATTTTCCCTTGATCGATGAGGGACCTTCCTCATGAAAATAGCGTTGAGCAACTTTAATACTTGCCAAAATTTCATTTCCTATGTCAATTTCTATACCAAGTAGACGAAAAATCGCCTGTCTACAATACGGTTCGACATAATCATTGAAACAATGGATTTCATTTTTACCGCTTAGCTGACGAACTAAGGAAAAAGCAACGGGTATAAAATAATCGTTATTGTAACTCAAAACTTTTGATGGGGTAAAATTCTTAGAGAATGATTTTTTCAATCTTGGAAAATCTTCTTCCGTGGCTAAGCTTAAGGCTAGGAAAAAACTAGACGTATCTTGATCTAACTCATCTTTTTTAGCTGTTCGAAATGATGAAGACTCAAGTATGGTCCTTGCCTCTTTCAAACCGTTTACTATCCATTTCTTATCCTTTTTATCAAAGTAAATAAACGATTGATTGGTTTGCTCAGAAATATTCCGATTCATATTTATCCTTCACCTTTTTTTAATTAAGATTAATCATACACCAGACTTAAGTACATTATTCATGTTTGACAAGAATTGATTGAAAATATCGAAAAGCAGCTCCAGAAGGAGCAATGTGCCCTATTACTTGACCAACTAATTGTAAATCATCATCGAGAGATTTTGACATCCACTGAGCCGCTTGCCCTGTCTCAGTTGGAAATGCAGAATATTTCAAAATTTGAATTGCATGATATTTCGCTTGTTTTTGGTCATTAAGTCGAATAGCTTGTCTCATCATAAAAGCATGATATTGACGTAATTGATTGGAACCCTGGAATATATTACGGCTTTGTTTTTCTCCACTATCTATAAAAAAGCGGAGTGCTTCCTCTGGATATCCTGCTGCCTCCATACTAAGAGCTACTTGAAGCGGATCATGAGGGGTCTCCATTTTTGCTTGTTCTACACACTTGCTAATCACATCCTCGGGTACTCTCGCCAACTCGATCATATGATTTTCTATAATTAAAACATCCGCACCAGAAAGGAGAAACTGCCGTACAGCATCTTCAGGGCTCTCAACTAGAGGTTCTCCCATGACGTTGAAAGACGTATTCAAAATGGCATAAACCCCTTTGATGGCTCCAAAATTTTCAATTAAATTGTAATAGACAGGCTGAATGTCTTTATAAACGGTTTGATATCGTATTGTACCATCGACATGTTTCATTTCTTTTAAACGATCGTCTTTAATGATCCCAAGCGATAACATATATGGGCTTAAGGAATCAGGGGTTTCACTGATATCGATTAGTTCATCTATTCCGTCCGGAGTACCGCTTATTCCGAACGGCCGAAAAGGTTCTCTGAGTTTAATCTTGTTTATTTTCTGTTTAATCCCAGGAAGTGTAGGATCAGCAAGAATACTTCTTGCTCCCAGTGCTCGAGGTCCCCATTCGCTTTCTCCTTGAAACCAACAAACTACCTTCCCGCTAGCAAGAATCTCAGCACCTTTCTCCTCTGGTTTTACGGATTGTACATAAACTTCAAGATCATATTTCTTTAGCGCGTCTTGTATCTCAGACTCTTTATATTTTATTCCAGTAAACGGATAAAATCGTGGAATAGGCTTTCTTCTTTGATTCAAAATTTCAATCCAGCCATACATGGCTAGTCCAACTGCTGCCCCGTCGTCAGTAGCTGCAGGATGGATATATACATCTCTCCAACCAACTTGCTTTAGTTTTGCGTTTGTTGTACAATTCAAAGCCACTCCACCTGCATATGATAAGGTTTGGGCAGTGGTATGTTTATAGAGTTCAGCAGCAATATGTAAAACAGCTTTTTCTAGTTCCTTCTGAGCCTTATAGGCAAGATCCTGAGCCAAGGTAGTATCCCAAGATACAGGGATATATTTTAGTAACAAATCGTCCAAATGTTGAACATTAATATTCTCCATTCCATTTCTAACAGGAAGTATATGCCCAAAAAAATCATCTAACCGTTCAAGAGATATGAAAGTGTTTCCATCTTTACATGAAATCAATTCTGGCCAATCCGGCCGTTCTTTCCCAAAAGGTGCTAAACCCATCAACTTCCCTGCAGAAGGCTTCCCTGCCTCACTTAGCCCTGTTAGCGCAGCAAATGCATCGTAAAACATGCCTAAACTTAAGTCATTCTTTGTTCCAAAAAATGATTTTATCTTTGTAAGTTTGTCCGAACGACCTTCAAACCATGTACATTTCTCAAATGATTGTTCGTTTGTATGATGCCCTTGTTCGTCAATAACAAGTACTGCCGTTTCATCAAAGGGGCATGTCCCATAAGCACTGTATGCATGAGAGAGGTGATGGCCAGGCAAAGGTATTTCGATCACTTTCTTAGGATCGATGGGGACATATTTCAAAAGTTCATTCTTACACATTTTTATCGATCTGCCACAAACAAGTAGATCAATATCGTTTAACGAAATACCTTCTTTGTGCAGTACGTATGTGATAGAGGCAAGCGGAGGCAAAACAATCTCTCGATGTTGACCAGAATAAAAGCCTTCTGATTTCTTTCTTCGATCTAACCTTTCCTCAGCAATTGCTGCCTGTACATGTCCATTTTTCAAAAGACAGGCTGCTCGATCATGATTGGACATACTGACACCTAAAATATAAATATCACTTGCCAAGTCTATCCCCTCATTCCCTCAATAGATTTGAACAAAGAACTCTCCTTCCCTATCTTTTCGAATAATTGCTTTAACTCTTCACGATTTGGTGGTCTGACTTTACTTTTCGGTCCGTACATTTCTCGTGCTAGTTTTGTCTCTGCTATAACCAATTGACTCATCAGGTAAGCAGCAAACACCTGATTTCTCGAAAGATAAGGTGTTTCAAATGCAGGATAACCGCCTGATTCTTGCATCCCTTCAAAATCTTCTATGATATATAAATCATACTTTGTATGATTTTCCGCATATTCCGTTCCAGGATGCGGGCAATATACATAACTGTTTATGTCTTCTACTGCACCTGTCATTAATAAATTAAAAATTGCTCCTAATGATGTAATCAATGAATCTACCGTTTCTTCCGGTGTCCCAATAATCCATTCCAAATGGACTTTTAAATGTGCCTTTTTTGCAATTTCGATTGCTTTAAGGACAGTATCCAATTTTTGTCCTTTGCCCATTTTCTTTAATATATTATCATCAGCATTGTCTAATCCTAAGTAAACTTTATTCGTCACTTGTTGGAGCATGTGGGCAATATCGGGTGTCAACAAGGTAGAATGCGTATACAACCCATCCAAAAATATCTTTTTCTTCTTGAATACTTCTGTCATATTACGAACATGCTCTACATCTCGGGTAAATATTTCGTCTTCTAAGAAAGCAATCCTGCCTATCCCCCCACATGCTTGTCAAATGATTCGAGCTCTTTTTCAATACGTGTGCGGCTCTTTTTGCGATAATTTAGCCAGTTTGGAACGCCACTGCAGAATTTACATTTGAACTTGCATCCCAAGCTGGTACGAATGCTAAATGGAATCTGTTCACATACATGTCCTGTCATTTTTTCATATATCCTGAATCCGTGACAAAACATCTTTACAATGGTCGCAAACCGTTGATACGATAAGGGAAAACGACGTTGACG
>NZ_QCWL01000018.1:0-5613 GCF_003064505.1 Geobacillus sp. LYN3
TTTTGAGACGTTTCATGCAGAATTCCGCTCCTTTTCCATACTTTTCCTTAGGAGCAGTATAACCGGAGTGGGAACCACTTATACGAAGGTTAACTTTTCAATGAGCATATATATAGTTGATTCTACTACAAAGATTGCATTTGCAAGTTTAGGAAAAATGACAGGAATAGCCCTTGGTGTTGCACTATTTGGTCCTAAGTATGCAATTTTATCAGCAGGCATAGGTACCATGCTTTTTGGATCTCAAAGCCACTATGCATCACATTTTATTAAAAAAGCTCTGGCAAGCAAGGAAGAAAAGGAACTAAAAGACTCGCTCTTCTATCTATCAGAACCAATATTGAAAAAAGTGGATGAAAAAATCGAAATCAGACATGATAAGCTTCGCAAACTTAAAGAGGGATTGGAGAAAAGCCATGCAAATGAAATATTGTTTCAAAAGCTAACCACAATGCAACATGAAGACATACAGTATATTACTTATAAAAGAAAAGAGCTTGAGAAAACGCTATCTGATATCCAAACCGGACGGATATATATATTAGGATAATGAAAACGATACCGAAAATAGGTGTTCATCCTCACAATTACCAATCTGAGTTAGAGTTTGCAAATGATGCATTTATAAAACTGAGAGAAAAGGTTTTATAAACTTCGATTAGTTTGGAGCTAGATAAATTTTGATGATGGTGTTGCAAAACTTGAGTAAAAACCCGAAGTTATGCATAAACATGCAACATGACACATGCAGTAAATATCGATGAATCCGTACCATCGCAGCTGTTCCAACCCGTCACTCTTTTACTAATTACCGTTCCATCTTTCGGAGAAGCCAAACAACCATTGACCCAACCTTGCCTTCAAAAGACAGAAAGAACCCGGCCATAGGCCTCTTTCCGTTCCCCGCTATTGCGGCGGTTGATGGGGGAGATGAATAGGATTCCTGCTTGTTCAGTGGTTTGTCGAACTTTTCGCTATCATACGCGTCATCGCCTAATGCGAATTCAATATCCCAGCTCTAAGCATTTGTACATCCGTTATGTGTTTTGCAATACATTCTTGGTAAAATATGATAAACAACCTTAATAGTCAAAAATACTTATCTCCCAGATAATGTTAGTGTAAATTGTGTAGTAGGCGTTTCATTTCCGTAATCAGCATCATAAAAAAGATGCTCCTATTACACATTATTTGGTAAAATTTATATATAAAATAATTTGAGGGAGATTAACATAAGTGATAAATGCTGAAATCCACTCAATCATTGTCTGCACTTTTAACCAGCCTTTAAGGGTACAGTACACCGAGAATCAGAAATCAATAATATCTAATTCTAAATATAATTTTTTGTTTACCACATGGAGAGATCCGTTGCCTTATATAATCCCAATGAACATAGTGTGGGTAATACATCATAATAAAATTAATTTTGGGGGGAATAAAATGTTTTTTAATCGGAAGAAGAGTGAAGCTAGGAGAAAGGCAATAGACATGGGAGTACATGTCTTTCCGCTAAAAGGTACCGATGAAGATGAAATACAAAAAATTATTCCAAGTCTAGATGTAAACACAAATATTTATTTAAGTAGAGAAAAACAACATTTTTATGGAAAAAACACAATAGTAGTTTACGAAGAAAAAAACAATCAAAAAATAGGATACATACCTGAAAAATATGCTGAATTATATGCCTCCATCATTGATGCTGGAATTAATCTTTATGCAAAGATAATAAGAACCTTTGGAAATAATGAATTTAGTGTTTACAGACCGAAAGAAAATATTATTATACCAAAGAATACATTTCCTTTTGGTATCGAAATTGCAGTTTCAAATACAATTCAAAGATTAGAAGGTTATTTAAAAGGATATCACGAAGGACGTCTTGAATTTAACGAAGTGGATTCCCCGTTCAAGAAATTACGTTTTGTTGGTTCTTATGATTTGTTTGGATTTTATAAAAATGGAGTGACTAAAGTAACACTTATGCAAATGAATCCCGCATACGTGTTAGCTTTTATAGCTAGTAATACAATTGAAACTCTCACTCAAATTGAAGAAAAAACTACACTTAATACAGTTAGAACATTTAATATAGAAAATGCATTCACAGAAATGATTCTTAAATATACTGATAATATTATAAATAAACGCGGTAATGTAAATAACGATGACTTTAGTGAGTGGATTAAAAATAAAGATATTAAAATTAGCAATGACGAGTACTTCTTACATAATTCTATGAATGTTCGCTTGGGGTATATAATAAATTTAGATACGAAACGTCTAGAAATATATTCGGGGTTACAGAGTCATCCAAATTATACAAGATATTTAAAGATAGAAAGACATAGCTATTCTGAAGGTTATTACAATTGCAAACTACTTGTTGAAGTTGATTTAGATTTAATACCTAAAGAATGGATCGAAGTAGAAGAAAAATGGTGGGGAAGTTACATGTTAAAAAACTTGCCGGTGGATTGGATTGAAATATTGAAGAAAAAAATGTACTACCGTTATGATTATGATGATGGAAGAGAAAGTATTTGGAGTGAGTATAATGAAGATGGCCTACCGTACGAGGATATGAAATAAATTTAAACCCGTGGTGCTAATTTCAATCTTCAGAATAAATTTTAGAATTACCCAATTTTGTAGATATGAACCAAGAACATTTGTTTCAGCTTCCCTTGTTGTTGCAAAACCTGCAGCTGATTTTAAACGTGTGAAATCAATATGGATGAATTCGTTACTCAAGATCAGAGTGTGAAGTGGTTGTATTAGAGCTGCAATTGGACAAACTCTAGTTCCAATTCCAATAGTGTAGACATCAATTTAGAAGTTTCGCAACAAGTACGGTAATGAGTTTTGCAAAAAGATATCCCAAAAATCCAGAAAACGAGGTCTCTGCAAAGTCTAAAGAAATTTATAATGAAGCTCCAACGTGAATACCGCAAAATAGGCAAAGCAATTATGGATGAATATCACCGTTTGGGTACAATCACTCAGACGGTATTTGATTTTGAATGTAACGCTGTCTTTCGTTTTGATCAAAGTAAAAAATTAGCCATTGCTTCTGGAGTTGAAGAGCATAAAATTTTAAAAACCATTAATGACATTGATAATTATTTTTTAATGTAAACCTCATTGAATCGTAGCGTAAGGGGGAAATTATTAACATCGGTTATCAGGTAGCGGAAGTCTCGCAATAGCAAAAACAATTTTAGTGGATATATAGATATTGTCTCAATATGATACTTACAAAGCAATTTTTCGCCGATTTCTTTTAACTGTTTCAGACCGTATTAAAGTGGAGTTATGTATTTCTCAGTTACATTATCAGTTTCATACAGCTATCTCAAAAGTCCGGCCCAATACAGTAGATACACAAATGGTGCGGTCATGGAATACCCTTTTTCGATAGAAGGAAGAATTTATTTTCGACGCCAGAACAACGTGATTTATATGTACCTCTTAAATCGAAATAAAAAAGAAACAACCATCTGTTATTAATTTGTTGAAATCTTTTTTTATAATAGTCAGCTTCAGGAGGGATAAAAATGGCAGTCTGGCTAGTTCGAGCAGGAAGAAACGGAGAGCAGCAAGAAGCAGCGCTAGAACACGGGGTAGCAGTCATCGGCTGGAATGAACTACCTGATCTTTCTTCTATACAAACAAGGGAGCAATTAAAAGAACTTTTTAATAAAGTCTATCCGAAAGCGACAGAAAATGAAGCGGCCAATAAGGTTGGACAAATCTGGGCATTTATTCACCGGATTCAAAAAGGGGACTTAGTGGCTCTTCCGCTGAAATATCGTTCTGCAATAGCCATTGGAAAAGTAGTGGGTGCATATCAATATCGAACAGATATCGCTGCTAATATCAGACATACAATCCCTGTGGAATGGATACGAACTGATATTCCTCGTACGGCATTTGACCAAGATTTACTTTATTCACTCGGTGCGTTTATGACCGTATGCCAAATTAAACGCAACAACGCAGAAGAAAGAATACGGAAAATATTAGGTTTAAGTGTTTCTCCATCATCTGTCACATCTCATGTGAAGGATGATGATAATGAGGAAGTGACAGTAGATATGGAAAGTATCAATGTTGAAGATGTTGCTTTGGAGCAAATACGCACCTATATTTCACGTAAATTCGCAGGTCACCATTTAGCAGAGTTAGTGAATGCTATTTTGCAAGCAGAAGGGTACACAACTGAAATCTCCCCTCCGGGACCGGATGGCGGTGTAGATATTTTGGCTGGTACGGGGCCAATGGGATTCGGTTTTCCTAGACTGTGTGTTCAAGTGAAGTCCTCACAGTATCCGGTTGGATCCAATGTCCTTAGTGAACTTCTCGGAACCATTAGCAAATTTGGCGCGGATCAAGGACTTCTTGTTAGTTGGGGCGGCTTTAAAAACACTGTTCTTAGAGATGCCAAAAATAACTTTTTTAAAGTAAGACTTTGGGATTCAGATGCGTTATTAAAAGCTGTTTTACGTAATTATGATAAATTTCCTGATTCATTACAGGCAGAATTACCATTGAAAAGAGTATGGGCTCTCGTTCAAGAAGATGAATATGAACACAATATATTTTAGCTTTTCGTAACTAGATGAGTGTTATTTTGTAAAAATCACATTAGATCGTACTCACACTATAAGAGAGTGGAGGGTTAAATTAACATGAGTAACAAGCCATATGTGTGGCAAATGATTAAAGAAGCGGTAGAAAACAGCCCGAATGAAAAAGTTACATATACTGAAATAAAAAATTACATCAAAAACAAATATGGTAATGTTAACGAAAACACGATAAATGCTCAGATCATTGTTTGTACTGTTAATCAACCTTCACGGGTTCATTACCCAGAGAATCAGAAACCAAGAATTGCTAATTCTAAATATGATTTTTTGTTTACCGTAGGAAGAGGACAAGTTGTATTGTATAATCCCAATGAACATGGTGTATGGGAAATACGTAAAAATGAATATGGGAAATTAATAGTTGCTCAAAAAGGATTAGAAGAAGATATAGCGATTGTTGAAACAGAAAGTGGCTTGGAGTCAACAGAACCAGATATGTTGTTTCCTGTTGAAAGCCATCTACGTGACTTTATAGCACAAAATATTCAATCATTAGACGTGAATGGAAAAAGGTTAAAATTATACATTGACGATGAAGGACGAAATGGAGTAGAATACCCAACTGATGTCGGGCTCATTGATATTTTAGCCGTTGACGAGGAAGGTAATTTTGTTGTGTTTGAGCTAAAACTTAGCAAAGGACCGGATGCAGCTATTGGTCAAATTGCTCGATACATGGGTTGGGTAAAAAAGAATATAGCAAAAGGAAAGAATGTTAGTGGAGTAATAGTAGCCAAAAAAGTTGATGATAAACTTAAATATGCCGCTTCTATCGTCCCTGAAATTTCTCTATTTGAGTATCAACTTAACTTCACAATACAGAAAGCAAGTATATAATGAGGCTGGCTCAAAATGGTCTTACCCCTGTCAAGTAGACAGTAATAAAAAAAGGGTCTTCACCATTTTCTGTGATTTCTACTCAATCCTAGAGACATGTTAGCTGGATGAAATAGGTTCA
>NZ_QCWL01000019.1:0-5482 GCF_003064505.1 Geobacillus sp. LYN3
GCGATTCATCTCCCACTTACTCCGCTTCGCTTCGTTGAAGTGGGAGTCTTCTCGCCTAATTAAGATAAATTTCTAAATCAGTGGGACTGACGGAGATCAATCTGCATCGCGTCCTTTCCTAAATTTTCTTGCTGTTGATACTTATATTCCACAACGGTGTATAAATTCCTTGAGAAAAAATTTTCTATTTTTTGATATTTTCCAACAAAACGAGCCGAAAAATTTTTTTGCACAATTTTAGATGATTGTATTATAATATATATAAACTAATAATTATTATAAAGTAGAGGTGTGCCATGTCACCAATCCAATACGATTATCACCATCTTCCTCATGTAAAAACGCAAAATCAATCCAAAAAAACGCTTTGGATCACTCTTGGTTTAACATTGTTTTTTACGATTGTGGAAATTATTGGAGGACTATTATCTAATTCCTTAGCTTTGCTTTCCGACTCTGCCCATATGGCATCTGACGTATTGGCGCTTGGGCTTAGCATGATCGCTCTTTACCTTGCCACGCGTCCGCCAAATCATCGATTTACGTTCGGCTATTTGCGATTTGAAATTATTACGTCCTTTTTAAACGGTCTTACGTTGGCTATTATTTCCATTTGGATTTTTTGGGAAGGGATTAAACGATTCATTTTTCCCGAACCAATCGATTTTCGCTTAATGCTGACTATTTCCTCGATTGGTTTCATTGTGAATCTCATATTGACCATTGTCCTTAGCCGAAGTACAAAAGAAGAGGAAAACTTAAATATTAAAAGCGCCTTATGGCATTTTATCGGAGATCTTCTTAGCTCCATCGGTGTCATTATTTCAGCAATACTCATTTATTTTACTGGTTTTTATTTTTTCGACCCGCTTATCAGCATTATTATTGCTGCCATCATCTTCACAGGCGGGGCAAAAATTATTCGCGAATCGTATCTCATTTTAATGGAAGCGGTGCCTGATCAGTTTCATCTCGACCAGATTAGAGAGGACATCCGCCAAGTCGAAGGAGTCGAAGATGTACACGACATGCACTTATGGGCCGTTTCCACCGACCACTATTCATTAACCGCACACGTATTTATCAGCGAGCATATCCAGCCGTTTTGTGTCATCTTGGCCATTAACGAGATGCTAAACAAAAAATACGGAATCAAACATACGACCATCCAGGTTGAGCATGCGATGATTCACGATCACGGCAGCTATGGAAAAGAATTTTTGCTTCAGAAAACGAAAACAAAAATGTAAGTCAAATAAACCTTCGAGGCAAATGATACCAACTAAAAAACCCCACAGAAACTCTGTGGGGTTTTTTCATGTAAAAGGATTTTTGACTCACATTTGATAGAGATAAAGGGATAAGACATCAATTCCTTGCCTCCACTAAGTTAGCGACAAGGATATACCGCTTCGGTGCTGCGCCGATGTAGTTGAATGGATAGCACGTAGATACGGTTAATGTGGCTTTTGATTTTGGCACAATCACGGTTCTGTCATCGGCGTCTACAATTCGCACTTTACGGACTTTGTAGGTAAACTCTCCAGCGACCGTTTTATCGATAAGAAGTTGTTTTAATTCCTCTTTCGTTAAGCCATAATCTTCAAGCAATTGTTGTAAATTTTCTTCTGTCAATACATCGCCAAGCTCGCTGCGAAGCTCATCGACATCTTGAAAATCTTCTAATGTGTAGCCATCGTAGTCTAAATATTCTTTCAGCTCTTCCTGGGTCATACCGATCTCGTTTAGATAGCTTTGGAGCTCAGGATCATTGGATTCAATCGCAAAAGCAGAAGCAGGCAATGTTGCGATGGCAAGGGATGCCGCAACAGCAAAAGGAATCAATTTTTTCATAAAATAACCCCCATAGTAAAATAATATAAATATACGAGTTTAGTATAAATGAAAGCAAAATGATTTAATATTGTAAAATATATAACATTAATGTAATAAATTTCATAATGAACAAAAAAAAGAAAAGCCTAGGCAATTAGCTTAGGCTTGCTCGTCAATAGTCGTCCTCTTCTAAATATTTACGTTTTGCTTTTATTATCAAATGCTCTTTGGAATAATACAGGTCGTACATCTTATCAAGCAATTTCCAACGTTCTTCATTGCTCATTTTTTGGATCGCTTCCAAAATTTCATCTGCAGTCATTTGCTTGTTTGCCATTGTTCATTTCAACTCCTCTCCTATTTCACTTTTATTATTAATGTTTTTTTATCCGCATCAGCAAACAAAGGACCAAGCTGTGAAAATCCGATCCTGACTGAAGGGGATATTTATTTATATTTTCTCTAAATCTTCATTCATTTGATTTGCTAAGTTTTTGAAATATAAATAGTAGCAACCCCATATAACTAAATAGACTACAATAAATATAGCTGCTGAAATAAGGATGTTTTTCAAATCAAACGGAATCCACCCAATTCCCAAGGACAGGATAAAATATAAAACAATTACTGTAACAAAGTGCAATGCCGTTTGTTGCGACAGACGGAGCGATTCTAATTCAAAATAAAGCGAAGATACGGCAAAAAACCATCCACAAAATATGCTCCCAAATGAGTTTTTTATAAATTCTTCACCATTAATGACAGGGAAATGACCGAAATAGATGATAGAGCTAGTTACCACTACTGCGATAAAGGAACCGATCAATATCCCGATGATGCTTCTGTATAAGAATTTTTTCATTCTTTTTTCCCCCTATTCATTTTTAATGCTTTTTTGATGGCATGAACATAACGTCGAGAAACGTACTCTTTCACTCCTGATTTAAAATAAACGCATAGAGTGCCATTGAACGATGCTTCAAACCGGCTCAACTCATAGAGATTTACAATGACCGACTTAGAAATGCGAACAAACTTGTTAGAGGGAAGCAATTTTTCGAGCTCATACAGCTTTTCCTTCAATTTAAATGTTCCCTCGGCTGTCACCGCCTCGATGCTATCCCCATGAGCACGAAAAAAATGGATCTCATTTGGCTTTAATATATAATGCATATCACCATTTTTTCCGACAATAAATTCCGTCTCCATCCCTTTTAAAAAATCAAGAATTTCTTTAATCGTGTCATCTACTTCCTTACAGTGAATGGTCACGATTGTCTCATCGTAATCGCTGTCAATATCCAAAGACACTTTCATTCTGCCCGCCTCCTTTACATTCATCTTTTTTATTAAATTGTATTCGTTATGCTAGCTGTTGTCTTCATGATAAAGGTAAAAGGTTGTTTTTCCATCCCATCCGGCAAAAATCGTTCCTTGAAATGCATACGATACATGAACCTCTCCCACCTCGGCGCTATACCGAAACTTCGATAAAACTGGACGATCTGGCCCAAAAAGACCACCTAGCACGGCGATTGATTTTTTCCTTTATTTACGACATAGTGAAAGATCTCTACTACCCGTGGTGCTAGTTGAGCTTTAGCGCTCAACTAGCACCACGGGTATAATTTAGTGATATGCTTTACTCAAAAGAAAGGAGGAAGGCGCATTCCTCCCCCACTTGCTCATTTCATTCGTTGAAGTGGGGGTCTCCTGCGTTAAAACAATGAATTCCAATAAGAAACAGTAATTCCTAGTCCAGATTCATCCCGAACACTTTCTGCCCCCAGAAAACCTAGTTGCTGGGAAGTTAACTCTACCATTTTTTCTGCCATTTGACCGTAACCGTTATCATCTTCAGTACGTTCTGAAGTGAAAATGACTGCATAAATACGGTTTCATACTGATGTCCCTTTCTTACCGCGATTTCATCTAAGCTAAGCACCATCCCTTCCTGAAAAGATGCCTCCGTTGCTGTTTGGCGCTCTTTTGCTTTTTTCGATGCGATGGAGTAATAAATGCGTTCCAATGTTGTATATGGGATGCGGTGCTTTCGGCTAACCTCTTGAATCGTGGAGCCTTCGCAAAGTTCATACAAGTACTCACAAAATCGATTGGTGTAGTGTTGATTGGGTGGAATCGATTCCAAAGAGGCGGAAAACACTTGGGAACAATTCCAGCACCGATAGCGCTTTACCTTTACGAACAAGTACACCGGTTGATGGAAAATCGCCAAATCCCGTACTTTTCTTGTCCGTCTGTCGTGGACAGAGGAAGTGGCAAACCCACAATGAGGGCAACGTTCCTGTGTCTCTGTTTTCTCTACATGAATCGCATAACCATAGGAAAGAAGTTCGTGTTTAATCACTTTAAATTCTGGCAATCCTAGTGATATAGAAAGCACTTACGAGACCTCCCTAATGTTTATTTCACCGCTAACATTATTGCCAGGATCTCGTCAGTGCTTTCTCTTTTTTGCCACTAAATCACAAAATTGGGTGATGAACCTAAAATTTATCATTAGAAGCATGATTGGAGCTTCAATTCGATGAAGCTGATATCTGTTATGTATCCCTTATTCATCTCATCTTTATCCAACTATAACGAAAAACGAATATAAACAAAATACGGCAAGAGTCCGGTGGAATGCCGAACTCTTGCCGCATAAGGTTCACTCTTTTATACGTATCTATTTGACAGGTATTATTATTTAGCCAACCTGTATCCTTTAAACGAATCAATCAAAGGAGCGGATGAAGGAATGATTATGGAGTTAATCTTAAATCCGCCCAATGTGGGTGTGCCTCAAGTCTACGCTCCATATCGCGGAACGCTTTGAGTGAACGGCTTAGCTTGCTGTAAATTTGTAAGCCATGTTTCTAAATTCTCCCTTCGGATGAATGCTTCATTACAGTGATTTCAATGCTTCCGCAATCTCTGTATCCCCTGACATTAAATCGAATGCTTTTTTATACGTATTTGGTTCATCAAGAGATTGAACGATTGTTCTTGCTACATCTTCACGTGGAATGCTCCCGACATTTAAGTTTTCTGCTACAGCAACCAACCCTGTGCCTTTTTCATTAAGAAGATATCCAGGACGAATAATCGTATAATTTAAACCACTATTCATTAACATACGGTCAGCATAATGTTTAGCGACATAATAAGGTTTGAGGTTTTCTGGCCAGTTCTCACGGTTGTGGGCCTGGAATGAGCTCACCATGACAAATCGTTTAATTCCGACTTTTTCTGCAGCTTCCATCGCTTTTACGGCACCGTCTAAATCGACAAGCAATGTCTTATCCGCTCCTGTGTGTCCACCTGAACCGGCGGAGAATACGATCGCGTCACAGCCTTTGGCTGCTTCGGCAATTTCATCGACAGTACCTTCAAGATCAGCGAGTACCGCTTCAATTCCTTTTTTCTGAAAAGCCTCCAATTGCTCTTGTTTTCGAACCATTGCACGAACGGTGTGCCGCTCATGCGCATGAAGCATGCTCACCACTTGTTGGCCTACTTTTCCGTTGGCGCCAATGACCAAAACTTTCATACGCATCCTCCCTTTCTTATATTGGTATTGTCAAAAGTTTATCCTCCACACTCACGGTTTTCCCTTGAGTTTCAACGGTTGGAAGAAAAAAAG
>NZ_QCWL01000020.1:0-5201 GCF_003064505.1 Geobacillus sp. LYN3
TGAAGCAGTCAAACTTCTTTGGAAGCCCCCACTTCAAATTTTCGCTAGAAATTAAGTGGGGGTAGTTCACCGGCTTAGGCATTATGGGAAGCCGCATGGCGGAAAATTTAATCGACAGCGGCTATGAACTCATCGTGCATAACCGGTCAAAAGAAAAAGCGGCTCGCCTGTTGCAAAAAGGGGCGAAATGGGCCGACTCTCCAAAAGAAGTGGCTCAGCAGTCCGATGTCATCTTGACGATGCTCGCCAATCCCCGTGCCGTTGAAACTGTTGCGCTCGGGGAACATGGATTTTTGCCCCACTTCCCTAAAGGGAGCATTTGGGTCGATTGCAGTACAGTCGATCCGGCCTTTACTCGAAAAATGGCGGAAGAATCCGCGAAGCGGGGCATTCGCTTTTTAGACGCCCCTGTCGCTGGTTCAAAAATCCCTGCTGAAAAAGGGGAACTCGTATTTTTCGTTGGCGGCCGAAAAGAAGACTTAGAAGAAGTCCCCCCCTTGCTCAATGCCATGGGGAAAGCCATCCATCATCAAGGCGAAAACGGAAAAGGAACGTCGATGAAACTTGTCGTCAATCTCATGCTCGCGCGTCCATGGCTGCTTTTGCCGAAGCGGTCACGTTAGGCGAAGCGCTCGGCCTAGACAAAGAAACGGTAGTCAATACCTTGTTAAACGTCCCAACCACTGCTCCGTTTTTAAACGGGAAAAAGGAACATATTCTCCGCAACCACTTTGCGACAGAATTCCCTCTTGAACATATGCAAAAAGACTTGCAACTCATTGCCCAATCGGCCTATGAAAACAACGTTTCTTTGCCGATCGCCAACGTCACCAAAGAATTGTATGGCTTGGCGAAACAATATGGATGGGGGCAAAAAGATTTCTCGGCCATTTACGGACTTTTATCGGCCAAAAAGTAGATAAAGAGGCTGGCTTCACAAAGTCGATTTAGCGATCTTTGGAGACAGCCTCCTTTTCGATGATCGAGTGCGCAAACAGCGAATCCACGGGAGAAATGCGGCAGTTTTCCGTTCGTCGTCACCTTTCCTCCGCATCGGGAAAGGGCGGACAATGGGTGGTGCACCCAGTGGATTCGAACGCTTTTCTGTACAGGGTCCAAGCCACCATTAAGTATAACGTCCTATTGAGCTGTTTGCGCCTACTCTTCATTATGGGAAGAAAAGGGGGATTTTCATGCCCGGGTGGAGAGCAAAAATTGCTCATGGAACTTTTCTATACAGATAAAAATGGAAATAAACATGTGGTATGGTTTGAGGATGCCCGGAGCATAATTGCGAAATATCGATTAATTTCTCAATACGGCATTAGAGGAATGGGGGGATGGAAATTAGGGCTTCCATTT
Source organism: Geobacillus sp. LYN3 (assembly GCF_003064505.1). NCBI lineage: Bacteria > Bacillati > Bacillota > Bacilli > Caryophanales > Anoxybacillaceae > Geobacillus > Geobacillus sp. LYN3. The sequence continues at coordinate 1,363 of NZ_QCWL01000020.1, forward strand.
CCTCAAGCAGAAGCAATGTTGAGGCAAATGTTTTGGGTTGAAAAACCATAAATAGGTCCTCTCCCACTTTCCAAGGACGGGAGAGGTCTTTATCTTCATTGCACTTACTGATGTCAAGTTTTTTAAAAGCAAACGGTATCGTAAACCAAAATGAATGTGTATTTCTTTGAGATACATTCCTACTTCTCCCATATGGCGTTTGATCATCTTTTTCACAATCGATAGCCCTCCGTTCCGCCAGTATTTTCTGCTTCTTGCTGAAAATACTCGTAGAATCGTTCAAATAAACATCCTCTTTCTCTTCGGGAATCGGTTCCCTTTCTCCATGCACCGGCAACTGGTACATTCCTTCCTTTTTTCTTTCATAAATATCAATATCCCCATCTCCCTAAAAAACGGAGTTTATCCCATGGATGCAATTTTCTCTACCATCCAGTCATCGTTCATCGCTCGTGTCAGACATCAAGGGGCGGCGCGACAAATGATTCGTGCGCTTATCGAAGGCAACGACGATCCGACCGTGTTAGTTCAACTAGCCAGAGGATGGATGAAACAAAAAACGGAAGAACTCCAGCGCGCATTGGAAGGACAAATGGCCCCCTAATCAACGAATGATTTTGGCGGAGCAATAGCTTTACGTGGAGTGCAAGTGCTCTGTCATGTATGAATCCATCAACCTTCTTTAATATAAGCAAAATAAATGATTATAATACTAATGATAATTATTATGAATAATGGATTGGAGGGAACGTATTGGATCAATTATTGCACGTGTTTGTCAAAGTGGCGGAAAAGAAAAATTTTACCCGCGCTGCCGAAGAATTGCACATGACACAGCCGGCGGTGAGCCAGCATATCCAAACGTTGGAGCGCCTGATGGGAACAAAATTGCTAGAGCGAAACAACAAATACGTAAAACTTAATAAAGCTGGAGAAATTGTTTACCATCATGCGAAAGAAATATTAGGGCTTTATACCCGCATGAACCATTTGATCGATGACTTAATGAACCGCGCCAGCGGAGCGCTGTCCATCGGCGCCAGCTATACTTACGGCGAGTATATCCTTCCCCATATTATGGCCGAGCTGCATAAACAGTACCCATTGATTAAACCGTCCATCACAATCGGAAATTCGAATGAAATTGTAGAAATGGTGAGCAATCATCAATTGGATGTCGGAATTATCGAAATGGACATTGAACTAAAAGATGTTTATATCGAGCCGTTCGCCGAAGACCAAATGTTTATCATCGCTTCTGCCAACCATCCATATGCACAAAAGAAAAAGGTGTCTATTGGTGATCTTCGCAACGAAACATGGATTGTTCGCGAAACAGGGTCTGGAACAAGGAAAGCAACCGACAAATTGTTTTCAAAATATAACTTTTTCCCGCACAATATCATGGAATTTGGCAGTACACAGCTGATTAAAGAAGCGGTGGAAACCGGTTTGGGCATTACATTCCTTTCTCAATGGACAGTAAAAAAAGAACTTTCTTTTGGGACATTAAAACAGATAAATATTGATGGCCAGCCTTTTTTTCGCCAATTTTCCTTTATTACTCAAAAAACGCCGTTTTATACAAAAGCAATGGAAGTGTTTTTAGACATTTTGCGGAAACATGGAACTTCGGCAAGCAACTTGGCAAAGCAATAACGGCGAAAGCCGCATTTGTGCCGGATTCGATAAAAGCGGACAAAAGGGCAAACGGCTGGCTAAGCTACTTAAGCTTCCGGCCGCTTTCCTTCTTACGGACGCATGAACAAAAAGAAAAAGGGGCGGCGCCCGCAAATTTAGGCACTTGCAAACCTCTTTCTTTTCAACCTGATATTTTGAACATCATTCGCAACCTAAACAAGATATGGAGCCCCAAATTTTATGTAAAAAAACCCGTGTTGCTAGTTGAGCGTTAGAACTCAACTAGCCCTAGTGTGACCAGCGAATAGGCTAACAATATGCCGTCGAGCGCTACTTCAAATCCGATCATGGAATTCGCTCGAATCTCTGTGATCCGGTATTGGTCAACCAGAACCGAGAACACCGTCTCGATCACTTTGCGTTTTTGTTGGATCCATTTCTCCCATGCCTCGGACGAGCAATGTTTCTGGTTTTTTCGAGACGGAGTCCAAAGCGCCATTTGGTATTCTTCGTACAGCCTTTTTTGCAACTCACGGCTAATGAAATCCTTTGTCCCCGAAGTTATAGGGATGAGGAATTTGAGTCATCACGCTTTCAGCGGCGATACGATCATGGCAGGATGCTTCCGTCACCACATAGCCCATGGGCAACCCTTGATCGGTCACTTGAAGGTGCAGCTTCAACCCATAGTACCATTGCTTTTTTGAAGCGCAATACCCGATGTCTGCGATCTCTTGAAACCGTTTGACGCGATGCATTCTTGCGGTATGGCACAACGGGAGCGGCAAGCTGTCGACGACGGCATAGGCATGATGTTGGCCGCGTTTTGCCAGCTCATGGCGGATCCATTTGATGGCGAAGCGCAGCGCTCGACAACGGCGGTTGTACCGGGAACGTTCGAGAAACGAGCCGTTTGTGAACAAATTTCCAGTGACAAAGCGATGCCATGCCCGTTCGGATGTAAAACCGAGCAACTTTCCTAAAATATGAATTGCGATGACCACGGCGTCTTCCTGTTTGACCAAATGGCGGTTGCGGCGCTGCAGGTACATCTGAATCGATGACAGTTGGGCAGAGACAAAAAAGAAAATGGCGGCATATTGCTTTTGAATCTTGGCCCGATCTGTAGTAAAATGAAAGTGCTCTTGCATGGGGATTCTCCTTTCGAATGGTAGGTTGCACTTTCATTCTACAGGAGATCCGCCAGGCAAGGGCTATTTTTATGCTTGATCAAGTTTATCTAGCACCACGGGTAGAAGTTTATTTAAAGAGACCAGATAAAGGGCGGGTTCTTACAGAAGAGGCAGTCAAAACGATCCAAGAAAAATGTGTGAAAAATCCTCAAGTACAAATCGTTGTTTCTGATGGATTAAGTGCAAGTGCGATTGAGGCAAATCTCAGAGACATTTACCCAGCATTGTTGGATGCATTAGAAGTAAATGGGTTAACGCAAGGAACTCCTTTTTTTGTAAAAGGTGGAAGAGTAGCATGCATGGATCATATCGGTGAGATCTTGCAACCAGAAGTTCTTGTCCTTTTAATTGGAGAGAGACCAGGTCTTGTTTCTGCCAATTCTATGAGTGCTTATATGTGCTATAGACCGAGAAAAGGAACTATAGAATCGGAGAGAACTGTGATTTCTAATATTCATTCAGGAGGTACTCTTCCTGTTGAAGCTGGTGCCTATATTGGTACGATTTTAAGAAAAATGATTGATCAAAAAGCTAGCGGACTTCATTTAGAGCTTTAACATAATTATTAAGGGGGAAGGATAGTGTGGTGAACAATTCTAATCATTTGCAAAAGGCGTTAAAGCCGATTCATTTATGGGGAATTGCGGTGGAAATGGTGATTTCAGGCCAGTATTTCGGATGGAATTACGGGTTTGAACAAGGCGGAACGATAGGATTAGCGATTGCTGCGATTATTGTCACTATTTTTTATACGACTTTCATATTTAGCTATTCAGAACTTTCTACATCCATTCCACATGCTGGGGGACCATCCGCCTATGCAAGAAAAGCAATGGGCCCTTACATGGGGTTTATGACAGGATTAGCCTGTTTACTTGAATTTGTTTTTGCTCCTCCTGCTATTGCTGTTGCGACAGGGGCCTACATTAACTTTTTAACATCTTTCCGAAAGAAGTCTCCCACTTCTAAACGAAGTGAAAGTGGGAGATGAATTTCGGTTAGGTA
>NZ_QCWL01000021.1:0-230 GCF_003064505.1 Geobacillus sp. LYN3
GGTCCGAGGTGGAAGCGTGGCGACACGTGGAGCTGACGGATACTAATCGATCGAGGACTTAACCAAGCGAAAAGCGGAGGTGCCGCGCTTAGCTCTCGAAGCCAAATGTTCTTCGCCCGTAGAGGTGCTTGCACCTCAAGGGAGAAGGTTATTTGGCACAAGAGAGCTAGGCACCGGAGCTAGACAACGGAAAAGCGGAAGCCGCCTATGCAAAACGGCTTCTTCCAAAC
>NZ_QCWL01000021.1:240-1428 GCF_003064505.1 Geobacillus sp. LYN3
TGAAATAAATAAAAAAACTCTTGACATGGTAATATTGGTCATTATAATAATATTTGTCCAATCAATGAAAAAGTTTATAACAATTTATTATATAACTTCTTCATATTATTCCGCAGTAGCTCAGTGGTAGAGCAATCGGCTGTTAACCGATTGGTCGCAGGTTCGAATCCTGCCTGCGGAGCCATCTTGGAGAGCTGTCCGAGTGGTCGAAGGAGCACGATTGGAAATCGTGTAGGCGCGAATAGCGCCTCAAGGGTTCGAATCCCTTGCTCTCCGCCACTAATTTTGTTACTATGGCCCGTTGGTCAAGTGGTTAAGACACCGCCCTTTCACGGCGGTAACACGGGTTCGAATCCCGTACGGGTCACTTTCTTTTTGTGGAGGATTAGCTCAGCTGGGAGAGCACTTGCCTTACAAGCAAGGGGTCGGCGGTTCGATCCCGTCATCCTCCACCATCATCGTCGCGGGGTGGAGCAACGAGCCTAAGCTTCCATGAACTCGCTGCGAGTTGCCTCGACGCATCCAGCATCTTTGGATTGGCTAGTAGAGGAAGAGGCAATGAATTTAATTAAACCTTACTAATTCAACTATTTCTTTCTATCATCGCGGGGTGGAGCAGTCCGGTAGCTCGTCGGGCTCATAACCCGAAGGTCGCAGGTTCAAATCCTGCCCCCGCAACCAATATTGGTCCCGTAGTGTAGTGGTTAACATGCCTGCCTGTCACGCAGGAGATCGCGGGTTCGAGTCCCGTCGGGACCGCCACAATGGAATTAATGCTAATTAAAAAAATGGCTCGGTAGCGACGAGCGATACTTCCATGAATATGCTGCGAGTTGTCCCGACGCATCTAACATCGCTGAATGAGCTAGAAGAGGAAGGGACACGACAACACAGAATTTAAATTAAGATAATAAAATGGCTCGGTAGCTCAGTCGGTAGAGCAAAGGACTGAAAATCCTTGTGTCGGCGGTTCGATTCCGTCCCGAGCCACCATTTACTCTTTAAATAAGTTTGAAGTTTTTCTGGCTGATGTGCCGACTTAGCTCAATTGGTAGAGCAACTGAATCGTAATCAGTAGGTTGCGGGTTCAAGTCCTGCAGTCGGCACCATGGTTACGGAGGGGTAGCGAAGTGGCCAAACGCGGCGGACTGTAAATCCGCTCCCTTTGGGTTCGGCGGTTCGAATCCG
>NZ_QCWL01000021.1:1438-3603 GCF_003064505.1 Geobacillus sp. LYN3
TTTTATACTAGGGGCATAGTTTAATGGTAGAACAGAGGTCTCCAAAACCTCCGGTGTGGGTTCGATTCCTACTGCCCCTGCCATAAAATAAATATGTATGGCGACTATGGCGAAGTGGTTAACGCACCAGATTGTGGCTCTGGCATGCGTGGGTTCGATTCCCACTAGTCGCCCTTCCTTATATTTTTTTGGGGTATAGCCAAGCGGTAAGGCAACGGACTTTGACTCCGTGATGCGTTGGTTCGAATCCAGCTACCCCAGCCATGATCACGATGCGGAAGTAGTTCAGTGGTAGAACACCACCTTGCCAAGGTGGGGGTCGCGGGTTCGAGTCCCGTCTTCCGCTTCCCTGCGGCGGCATAGCCAAGTGGTAAGGCAGAGGTCTGCAAAACCTTTATCCCCGGTTCGAATCCGGGTGCCGCCTCCATATATGGCAGAGCCGGGGTGGCGGAATTGGCAGACGCACAGGACTTAAAATCCTGGGGTAGGTAACTACCGTGCCGGTTCGAGTCCGGCCCTCGGCATGAAATAAACAGTTGACTTTATATTATTTGTAATGTAAAATTATATACGTCTTTACGCCGATGTGGCGGAATTGGCAGACGCGCACGACTCAAAATCGTGTGGGCTTTGCCCGTGTGGGTTCGACTCCCACCATCGGCATCGAAAATAGGGAGAAGGCTTTAGGATCAAGGGTTCTCACGAATGTGGGAACCCTTTCTTTATTTTTACCGAATACGATTCGAGTAAGAAAAATCGTGTGCGACTAATCGTGTTCGGTGAGGTGAAATGGAAAATGAAAAAAATAGAAAATGAGAGAAAATTGCAGAGAAAGAGCAAGAGAGGAAGAAGAGGAGAGCTGAGTCGTGAAGAGTTGTTGTTAATATCTGACGACATTGGAGAAATTGAATACACATTTGAGGAATTGTTAGAGATATTTATTGAGGATTGCGAATTGAGGAATTTAAGGGAACATACGATTAAATATTATCGCAGCGAGTTAAACGCATTTATAAAATTGCTGAAAGAGCAAGAGGTACCGTCAAGAATTTTGTGTAATGTAAGATAGATAGGGTATCTCTGAAATGGATTTAGAATAGAGGGGGATATTTCCTCCACACAAGAGACTGAATATTCAGTCTCTTGTGTGGAAAGGGAGAATCCCCTTATTTTGTTTATTTGCAATATTTGGTTAATGATAACGTTCTTCAAACATTCGCTCGAGGGCTTCATGCGCTTCGGCAAATCCTCGCAACTTTCGCCCTGCCCATTTCTCATTAAAATCTTGAATGGTCAAATACACGATTTTTTCAGCGGCTTCTAAACTGCTCAAACTGTTCATCGGCTTTAGGCGTTTCCGAATCTCCTTGATCGTTCGTTCGATGGCATTGGTCGTGTAAATCACACTTCGAATACTGCTTGGATAATTCATAAATGTAAGGAGGACATCCAACTCATTGGCCCAAGATTGGACTTCCCTTGGGTACTCGCGAGACCATTTGGATTGAAACTGTTGAAACATCTCCAATGCGATTTCTTTATTCGGAGAACGATAAATGAGTTTCAGATCCTCCGCCATTTCGAATTGGTCTTTTTTCCGAACACGATTTAGGGTGCTGCGGACTTTGTGAACGACACAACGCTGCACATCCGCTTTCGGATAAACGGCCCGAAAAGCTTCCTCCAGCCCCGGAAGACCATCAAATATGCCCAGAAGCACTTCCTTGATGCCTCTTTGGTAGAGGTATTGAAGAATTTCCTGCCATACATAGGCGCTTTCTTGTCCTCCCACAAAGAAATCAAGAATTTCGCGATATCCTTCTTCGTTCACCCCTAACACCACATAAATGACTTCTTTCTCCACGGTTTCGCGACGAAGTTTTACGTATAAACCATCCAAATATAAGACGGAATAACGCTTGTGCAGTGGACGAGTGTGCCATTTCTCGATGTCTTCCTTCACGACATCGGTAATACGGCTGATCGTCGCTGGAGAATAAGCATTTCCTAGAATTCGTTCCATAAACTTGCCAATTTCCCGTGTACTCATGCCACTTTGATACATCCTAATGATGGCTTCCTCCAGCCAGTCTGTGTGGCGTTGGTAAGGAGCGAACAATTGGGTTTGAAATTCTCCGTTTCGGTCTCTAGGGACCAAAAGACCT
>NZ_QCWL01000021.1:3613-5122 GCF_003064505.1 Geobacillus sp. LYN3
CAGATTTCGTTGATAGTAGCCATTTCTCATATTTGATGTTCCGGCCTGTTCTATTTCGAGGAAATTCTTGATTTCTTCCCGCATGATCAGTTCTAATTTTTCCTTTACAAACTGACGAATGACACTTTCCAGCTGATTTGCCCAGTCGACATTCGGTATACTTTTAGACATAGGTAGGGTTCTCCTTTCTCTGGAATGTGTTGTGGTCCAAATCAGAGAATACCCTACCTTTTTTCTTTTGGTCTAGCAAAATGCTTTACACAAAATTTTATACATCATCGAGCAAGAAATCGAATTACGTGTAAGTGAATGGACAGGAGAAACCATTAAGCGAAATGTCATTATGTACATGAGAGAAAAAGGTCTTAAGACAGTCAGTATCAATTCCCGTTTGCGAGCCATGAGGGCGTTTTTTAACTTTTTGGAAGGACGAAATCTCATAAAAAGCAATCCGATGAAAGACATCAATTGCTGAAGGATAGAAAAAGGATTGTAGAAACATTTGATAACCAGCAGATAAAGGCGTTATTTAAAGCATGCAACCTTCGCACGTTTGTAGGTTTAAGGGATTATACGATTATGATGTTGCTGTTGGAAACAGGGGTTCGAGTAAATGAATTAGTAAGTATAAAAACAACGGATATTATTTGGGAGCAAAAAGTCATCCGCATTCGAAATACAAAAGGTCGCTTCGAACGTTTTGTTCCTATTCAAGATACACTGTTGTATTGTCACTACGATAGTGAACCATATTTAGGTAAATCCAGCTATAAAAATGACGTACAAACTGACATCAGTTTCAGTTTTGGTACGTCATTTATTACTTTTATAACAATATTTATCTGAATTTTTATTAAAATTTTGCTGCTTTTTAGAAGAATGATGTCTATCTAATGTAAATACATTTAATAATTTTCCTCTTTTTTTGATTTTCTAAATAAAAATCTAAATACTAGAAAAACTAAAGCGACAGAAACAAAAATAATAAGAACTGAAGAAACCTGAAAAAAGAAATCACCAATTCCCATTTTCTATTCCCCCCATTTCTTGATTTAATTTACAATACATAAAGATTATAACATATTGAATTTAATTAATCGTTAATTTTTCTGATAAATCGATGATGTATAAAAGTTTGTGTAAAGCATTTTGCTAGAACAAAAGAAAAAAGGTAGGGTATTCTCTGATTTGGACCACAACACATTCCAGAGAAAGGAGAACCCTACCTATGTCTAAAAGTATACCGAATGTCGACTGGGCAAATCAGCTGGAAAGTGTCATTCGTCAGTTTGTAAAGGAAAAATTAGAACTGATCATGCGGGAAGAAATCAAGAATTTCCTCGAAATAGAACACGATGTAATAAATTTAAAATATATTTCGAGTTGTTAACTCTCTGAACCTCCCGATGGCTAAAGCCACGGGGTTCTTGTGTACTATAGTGTAAATTATCACTTTATTTCGGAACAAAAGAGCCATTTTTTTGCACATTCCTTCAGAAAACCCTCTCC
>NZ_QCWL01000022.1:0-4925 GCF_003064505.1 Geobacillus sp. LYN3
TCGATGTGCATCTGGACAGCCCTCCATTTAAACTCCACGGAATAAGTGGTCTTCCCTTTCGGTGTTTGCTTGGTCTCGAACATAAACAAATCCCTCCAGTGTTTTTACTGACAGTATGGGCATTTTCCCAACTGTCTACACTAGAGGGATAATATCAGTGGAAGAAGGGCTGTTTTTTTGCGAGAATCATCAACGTTTGTAGCGGAGCGTTCTTCTGCGAGGGAATGCTCTTTGTTTTTATCATGTTTAACAGCAAAAATATAATTAAATTCGATAATTATTTATTGAAAAACGATAAATAAATGATTAAAATAAAATCGAAAACAAATCAGTGAGGTGCTCGCGGTGAAACGAGAAACAATTTTTTTGAAAGTGGCTGTTGTGTTGATTGGTCTTCCCGTTCTTGCGTTGTGCCTATTTTTGGTGCCTGCGCTTGCGAAGGTGGCTGTCAAGCTGGTGCCAACGTTCCCTTGGATCAAGTATTTTGTTTATCTTGTGTTTGAGGCGTCCGCACTGCCGTTCTACTTCGCTTTGTATCAGGCGTTCCGGTTGTTAGTGTATATTGACCGAAACGACGCGTTTTCCGAGGCGTCGGTGAAAGCGTTAAAGACGATCAAACATTGCGCCGTCGCCATCAGCGGGCTGCATTTGCTTGTCTTGCCGCTGTTTTACTTGTTCGCCGAGAAAGACGACGCTCCGGGTGTCATTTTCGTCGGTCTGATTGTGCCGTTTGCGTCGCTTGTCATCGCTGTGTTCGCCGCGGTTTTGCAAAAGTTGCTGCAGCAGGCGATTGAAATCAAACAGGAAAATGAGTTGACCATTTGAGGTGGATGACATGCCGATTATCGTGAATCTTGATGTCATGTTGGCGAAGCGGAAGATGAGCGTCACCGAGCTGTCGGAGAGAGTCGGGATCACGATGGCGAATTTGTCGATCTTGAAAAACGGGAAGGCGAAGGCGATCCGTTTCTCGACGCTCGAAGCCATTTGCAAGGCGCTCGATTGCCAGCCCGGGGACATTTTGGAGTATCGAAGTGATGAAGGGGAGTCAAATCCGTGAGTAGGGAGGGGACGGCTTGAAAGGGGAGAAACACGAGGCAGCGGTGAACGAATACCCACCGCTTTGCCTCATGATCGTCCGGGTGCGCCAGTTTTGCAGAAAGTCGCGGCTGATCAAAGCGTTTGTGCAGCTTGTTCGCTTCGGTTGGGCGCAGGCGTTGTCTTGCGTGTTTCCGGTTGTTATTTTTGCCTCATTGGCGCTGACGAAGATCGCGCCGCTTCCGCTATTGCCGCGGTATGATTGGCTGCTTGTTATTTGCCTTCTCATGCAATGGTGGATGGTGCGGTCAGGGATGGAAACGCGGGATGAACTCAAAGTGATCACCTTGTTCCACGTCATTGGACTTGCGCTCGAGCTGTTTAAAGTGCGCATGGGTTCGTGGTCGTATCCGGAAGAGGGGTATACGAAAATCTTTGGCGTGCCCTTGTACAGCGGGTTTATGTATGCGAGCGTCGCCAGCTATCTTTGTCAGGCGTGGCGAAGGCTGAAGGTGGAGTTGGTGCAATGGCCGCCGTTTTGGATGGTCGTTCCTCTCGCTTCGGCGATTTACTTGAATTTTTTCACCCACCATTATTGGGTGGACGTTCGTTGGTGGCTATCAAGCCTCGTCATGGTTGTCTTTTGGCGGTCATGGGTGACGTATGAGGTCGGGGGAGTCCGCTACCGGATGCCGCTTGTTTTGTCCTTTTTGCTGATCGGGTTTTTCATCTGGATCGCGGAAAACATCGCCACCTTTTTTGGCGCTTGGCAATATCCAAACCAGGTGAAGGCGTGGAGCCTTGTTCATCTTGGGAAGGTGAGTTCGTGGTGTTTGTTTGTTATTGTCAGTTTTCTCATCGTGGCGACGTTAAAGCAAGTGAAAACAATGGCTGTGACAGGGGCAGTGGAGCGTTCACATGAAGATGGAAAATCGTTGTAAGCCGAGCAGGGCGGGGATTTGGCTGGTCGTTGCTCGGCTTTTTCCTTGATGAGCCGCCCGCTCCTCACGGAAGCTGTGCCTTGATTTCTTCCATTTGCGCGAGGTGGCGCTGTTCATGGTAGCCGACAAATTCCACCCATTGCTTCAAATTCAGTGGCCCAAAAATTGGATGCGGGAACGATTTGGCTTCCAAGTCAGCCGGATTGGCTTGCTCCGTGATTTGGCGCAACCGCTGCCGCGATTGATGCAATTTTTCTTCCAGTTCGTGTCGAGTGAAAAAGCGGTCGCTCGGGCGGGCGAAATCAGGCGCCTCCACTTTTTTGGAACGGTCAACGGTCAAGTGGATCGGTTTCTCCTCGACCGGTTGGCTCTCGCCATGCTTTAATGTATGGGCGATCATGGCTGCGATCGATGTTTCGATTAAGTACAGGTGTTCGAGCACTTGGGCGATCGTCCAACTTCCGTCCGCCACTCGGGTGTTCAGCTGTTCGTCCGACAGCCCGGAAACGCTTTTGATCAGCTGTTGGCGTACCCGCTCATTATGATCCATCATGTTTCCCTCATTTCGATGTAGATTTGGTTTCATCGTATCATAAGGAAGATCAACCGTAAAGCCGTTTTGTGTTCGCCGTGATCATGGTTTTGACTTGTTCGATATCTCGGCCATAGTGTGCCGCCACGGCTCGTGCGGAGTCCAATAGCCATAACGGCGTCGTCAGTTTTCCGGCAAACGGGCCTGCAAACGGCCATGGGCCATCGGTTTCAAGGAGCAGCTGCTCGATGGGAACGAGGGATAACAGCTGCTTGTCGCGCTCGCGGTAGCACACTTCCGGTGTGACGGAGATGTAGTAGCCGCATTGGACGATTTGTTTGACCACGGCAGGCTCGGCCTTCAGCCAGTGGAAATGGGCTTGTCGGACGCCAGCTTGCTGCAAGATGGCCAAGGCGGTTTCGGCGCGGTCGTAGACGGCGTGAAGGGCGAGCGGCAAGGAAGCATCCGCGGCGATGGCCGCGATTTCGGTTAATCGTTCTTGATACGCGGGCAGCTTGGCGCATGCTTCCGCTGAATAGTATGGCAGCCCGACTTCGCCGATGGCGGCGAGCAGCGGCCGCTCTTGCTTGACAAGCCCTGTCCATTCGTTCCAATCGGCTTCGCTTGGCAGCGGTTGCTCGGGATGGAAACCGATGGCGGCGTAGACGAAGGAAGGGAATCGCTGTTTCAACTCGAGCGTTCGGCAGCTGGAGCGCAAATCGGTGGATACGGCGACGACGCCGATGATGCCCGCTTCTTGCCAACGGTTGATTTGTTCATCGATGTCCGTGTACTGGTCGAGATGAATATGAGCGTCGATCATCCACAGCGACCTCCCCTGTCCTTTTTGCCGTCCCGCTGGCTGAGGCTTTTCGCCTTTTCATCCCCATTCCTTATCAATCTGGTACTTGCGGATGCGGTATTGCAAGTTTTGTCGGCTCAAACCAAGCGCTTTGGCCGTTTTGGTGATGTTGAAGCCGTGATGCTGCAGCGCCTTGCGGATGTAGTAAATTTCGACTTCTTCCATGTATTTGTCAAGAGGCAAAATGTCTTCCGTATCAAATAAAAAGTCCGTTTTCGTTTCGTCGGGCGCCAGCTTGGCTCGAAAAGGGGCAGGCAGATGGGCGAGGGTGATGGTTTGTTCTTGTTCCATCGTCGCCATCGTTTCCAAAATGACGGCCTCAAGCTCGCGCACGTTGCCGGGCCAGCTGTAAGCAAGAAACGCCTCTTGCACGTCATCGCCGAGTCCTTCGACATGTAGGCCATAGCGCTCGTTGCCTTGACGGATGAAATGGATAGCGAGCGGCAAAATGTCCTCTTTCCGTTCGCGCAACGGCGGCAGGACGATGCAGTGGACGGCAATTTGGTAGTAAAGCGATTTGAGCAATTCCCCTGCTTGGACGGCATCGATCGGGTCTCCGCTTGTCGAGGCGATGAGGCGAACATCTGCATGAACCGGTTCTTGGCCATGGGCGCGGACAAACTGTTTTTCTTGCAGAAAACGGGCGAGTTTTTGTTGAAGCGGCAGGCTTAACGAGTCAATATCGTCAAGCAGGACGGTGCCGCCGTCCGCTTGTTCAAACAAGCCGGGCTGGATCTCGCCGTCTTCTTCGCTGCCAAACAGCATCGTTTCCATCCAATCATCCGGAAGCGACAAACACGTTTGCGCAAAAAACGGCTTAGCTCGCCGTTCGCTTTCGTGGTGAATGCAGGAAGCGAGCAAGTCTTTTCCTGTCCCTTTCTCCCCAATGAGCAGCACAGGCGCTTCCGAGCGGGCGGCATGACGCGCAAGGCGGATGGCCTTTTGCATCGCTTCGCTTTGGCTGATGATATCGGCAAACGTGCGGCTGGCTTCCTTGCGTTGGTGGTGTTCTTGGATCAGTTTGCGGAACTTCGTGATGTCTTTGGCGATTTCCACGGCGCCGATGATGCGCCCGTCTTTTTGCAGCGGGTGTGTTTGATTGACCGTTGTCACGGCTTGCCCTTTGTTATTGAAATACGTTTGCTGTTGATTCAGAATGCTCTTGCCGGTGCGCAGCGCTTCTAGCAGCGTGCTCGGCTGCTCCGGGTTGAAGCGGAAGACGTCCAAAATGTTTTTATCGAGCACGTCCTCGATGTTCATACCCTCGATGTCCCGCATTTTCCGGTTGTAAATGACGGTTTTCCCATGTTGATCGACCGCATGGACGCCAAGGTCGATCATTTCGAGAATTTGCTCATACATTGATAAAAGCGTTTCCATATCCCGGTTCACGATCAGCACCTCTCTTTTTTGTATTATAGCATAAGGTGGACGGGAGACAGGAAGGGAAAGAAAGATGTGAAAAAAATTTTTGCTAAATATCAGCTCTGAGGAGTAAAAATTCTTCGAGATAAATTGAACTTCTAGCCCCCAAATTTTGATAAATATGCGA
>NZ_QCWL01000023.1:0-3998 GCF_003064505.1 Geobacillus sp. LYN3
CATTTTCTATGACCGAAATGCCCTATTTGTGCTGGGCTTTTTTATACACTAGCACTGGGGTGAATAGTTACGAAAAATGTGGTTATTTTCGTTATTCTACCATGCGAAAAATAGATTCTCACTGGCTGCTAAGGAGCGGGAAGAATTATTAGATTTTGCTCGTTACCAAAATGGAGCGTTTATTGTAAAATAGAAATGGCGTTCCGTCGTGAAAACGCGGACGATGGATTAGCGTATGACGTTGGATGATTTTTCACGGTGCGGAGGATTACAATGGAACAACATCATTTTTTCTTAAAAGCAAATTGGTCTGGCGGAAGAAATGGCAGCGGCTTTATTGACGCTGGCCAGTTGAAGACGAAAGTATCCATTCCGCCGGAGATGGATGGACCAGGAATTGGAACAAATCCAGACGAAATGTTGTTAGGCGCAGCAGCAACCTGTTATTTAATTACGCTTGCGGCGATGTTAGAACGTTCTTCCATTCCGGTTAATGAACTTACAATGGAATCAGAAGGAATTGTGGAAGTAGAGAGAGGAGTAATTACGTACAAAACGATCATTCACCGTCCTGCGATCACATTGGTTGCTGGAGCGACGGACAAAGAGGTCCAAAAAACAGCGCTCCTTGCGGAAAAAGCAGAAAAAAGCTGCATGATATCAAGAGCGATAAAAGGAAATGTCGAGATGAAATTAGAATCAGATATACGTATTTCACCAAAATAAATAAAAAAGTAAAGAGGGAAAGGCAATGTATACAAATGAAATGATTTATCAAGAATTAGTGCAAATTTGCGGGAAAGAAAATGTCTTGCGGGATGAACCGCTGAAATATCATACATTAGTCAAAATTGGCGGCAAGGCGGATTTCCTTGTCTGGCCAACAACATATGAGCAAGTAATGGAAGTCGTTCGGTTAAAAGAAAAATATCAGCTTCCTTTTACACTGCTTGGCAACGGGTCGAACGTCATCGTGCGTGACGGCGGCATTCGCGGCATTGTGATGCAATTAAAACATCTTACAGAAATCAAAGTGGAAGGGGAAAAAATCATCGCCCAAAGCGGCGCCGATATTAAAGCCGTTTCCCGGTTTGCGCTAGAACATAGCTTAACGGGACTCGAGTTTGCATGCGGCATTCCGGGATCTATCGGCGGCGCGATTATGATGAATGCGGGCGCCTACGGTGGAGAAGTCAAAGACGTGATTGATCATGTGAAGGTTATCACACAAACAGGAGAATGTAAGATTTTGAAAAAAGATGATTTGCAGCTCGGTTATCGAACAAGCATTATTAGCAAGACACATGATATTGTGTTAGAGGCAGTATTTCAGCTTAAAAAAGGCGATCCGCAAAAAATTAAAGAAAAAATGGACGATTTAACGTTCCAGCGCGAATCAAAACAGCCGCTTGAGTATCCGTCTGTCGGCAGTGTATTTAAACGACCTCCTGGCTATTTTGCGGGCAAACTTATTCAAGACAGCGGCCTGCAAGGAAAAGGAGTCGGCGGTGCGGAAGTATCGACGAAGCATGCTGGTTTCATTATTAATAAAAACAACGCCACCGCTTCCGACTATATTGCAACCATTGAAATGGTGCGGAAGACGGTAAAAGAGAAATTCGGCGTTGATCTTGAATTAGAGGTGAAAATTATCGGGGAGGATATAAAACAGCAACAACAATAACAGAAATTCGGTCCGAACTCACAAACGAGTTCGGATTTTTTGTTGAAAAGAGAATAATAGAGACAGAAAAAACAAAGCCCCCAAGTGAGGCTTCGTTTCAAAACTGCTTCTAGTTTTTATACCCAGCCGCGCGCTTTCATCGCCTCTGTGATTCGTTTTAACGAAATGATGTAAGCGGCTGTGCGCAAATCGGTTTCATGTTCTTCCGCTGCTTCATAAACGGCGTGGAAGCTTTGCACCATGATGTTTGCTAATTTTTTGTTCACCTCTTCTTCGCTCCAGTAATAGTTCATTAAATTTTGCACCCATTCAAAGTAGGATACGGTTACGCCGCCTGCGTTCGCAAGAATATCAGGGATGACGATAATTCCTTTCTCTGTGAGGATGCGGTCTGCATCCGGAGAGATTGGGCCATTTGCCGCTTCTGCGATGATTTTCGCTTGAACTCGGTCGGCGTTTTTTGATGTGATCGCGTTTTCCAAAGCGGCAGGAATTAAAATGTCTACTTTCAGTTCCAGTAAAGCGGAAGGATCGATTTGATATTCCGCGCCGTAGTCGAGCAAAGTGAGATGATCTTTCAAATATTCCACTTTCGCTATATCCAATCCGTTCGGGTCATAAATGGCGCCTTTGGAATCGCTGACAGCGACGATTTTGCATCCCAGTTCCGCAAGCAGCTTGGCGGCGATTCTTCCCGCGTTTCCGAATCCTTGAATCGCGACGGTCGCGTCTTTTAACGGACGTCCGAGTTTTTTCATCGCTTCTTGAATCGTAATGACACAACCGCGTGCGGTTGCTTCATTTCTTCCTTTCGATCCCCCAATGATGAGCGGTTTTCCTGTAATGACGCCTGGGGAGAAAGATTGATTGATGCGACTATATGTATCCATCATCCAGCCCATAATTTGCGAATTTGTATAAACGTCAGGCGCAGGAATATCTTTATCCGGGCCGATGATTTGCGAAATGGCTTCGATAAATCCGCGGCTGACTCGTTCTAATTCCCCACGGCTTAATGTTTGCGGGTCACAGATGACTCCGCCTTTTCCGCCGCCGTAAGGAAGTCCGACGACAGCGCATTTAAATGACATCCACATCGATAATGCCTTCACTTCATCAAGTGTAACATCAGGATGGAAGCGGATTCCCCCTTTAGTAGGGCCCAAAGCATCGTTATGCTGAGCGCGATATCCTTCGAATACTCTGATGGAACCATCGTCCATTTTGACAGGGAATGATACGGAGAGAACTCGCATCGGTCTTTTTAAAATTTCAATGATGTGCGGTTCTAAACCTAGTTTCACTGCCGCCGTTTCAATTTGTTTTTTGACGATTTCATACGGATTTAAGTTTTCTTTTGTTACAATCATAGGCATTTCCTCCTTCTGATGATGAATGATGCAGCATGATCATAGACGGTAGCTTATTGGTTTAGCAGATTATTACCATACTACCATATACTTTTATATTTATTCAATTAAAATTTTAAATTATCAAACAACTATGTGTTTATTGTATCATTTTACATTATTATGGGAATATTGCAAAACTAGATTTAAAAGCTCGAAGTGATAGATAAGGATGGCACGCATGCAGTAAATTTGTTGGATATTACTTCATAAAAATTAAAGAAATAATGTACAATAGCGTTAATTTAATGTATATGCACATAAACATACAGCATCCTTGAGAAAAATTGATAACGGAGTTTTTATGGAGGAGAAAGGATGAAACTTTATTTTATTGTCAACCCAGCGGCGAAAAATGGGCGGTGCAAAAAGGTATGGAAAAGATTAGAGAAAGTTCTTCGCAAAAAACATATTTCATATGAAGTATTTTTTACAGAGAAGCAAGGTGATGGGAAACGAATTGCCAGGCAAATCATTGAGAGTACGAGCGAAACTGCCGCCATTATTGCCATCGGCGGCGACGGCACGGTCCATGAAATCGCAAACGGTGTCTTTCCATTTAAGCACGGTATTGTTGGCTATATACCAGCAGGCACGGGAAATGACTTTTCGCGCGGCATCCGCATTCCGAATCATCCTCGAAAAGCGTTGGAGCACATTCTCTTATTACTGAAAAGCCATTGTTTTTCTGCCTGTGATATTGGCCGATTTGCAGGTCCGCATGTACAAGAAGGGGTGTTTGTGAACAATTTAGGCTGCGGTTTTGATGCGCAAATTTCGCGAAAAGTAAATCGCTCCAAACTAAAGTCGTTGTTCAATCGCCTTTCTCTTGGCGTAACTATTCAGCCACATCATAAAGTGAGCTGAATATTTTCTTCTTTCCTTGTCTATGATGTGAATATTGA
>NZ_QCWL01000024.1:0-3709 GCF_003064505.1 Geobacillus sp. LYN3
CTTATCTATTCCAAATCCATTCAGAGATACCCTATCTATCTTTCATTACACAAAATTCTTGACGGTACCAAAGGAACAGCTAAATTTAATAAATAATGCGCCATCATACAAAGAGGTAGTTAGTGTCATTAAAAAATTTAACAAAGTTATAAATAGTGCTGAAGGTGAAAACTTAAAAGAAAGTATTTTAGAAGAAGTAAATACACAAAATAATAATATAGTATCGATACAAAAAATCAGCGGTTGTGGAGCAGCATCCATTGCAGGTTTCGCGCATACTACTGCGTTTACTGGTCTTATGACTCTTGCTGGAATAAGTGGTCCAGCTGGTTGGGCAATAGGAACTGGTGTTGCCGCGGTATGGTTAGGGGCTAGTGCTGCTGCTGGTTGCTTACGATAGTAAGGGGGATAATATGAGCAAAAGTGACTTTAAAGCATTTCTGGGTGGAAAGGTAGATATTTTTTCTCGAGGCACTTTTCAGCAACTCACTTTTCTAATTATCTTTTCTCCCCTTTTCACAAGCATGTTTAAGGAAAAAGTTTTGCTTTATGCCATCTTTGTTTTATTAATTACAATCAGTAATTTGGGTGTTGAGTATTTTGTTATAACAAAAAAAGGTCCTAGTCCTAAAAATTATATAGGATTGTTTTTGTTAATTAGTCTCCCTATCAATATTATAATTTTGTTGATTTTTTATATCATGCCTTAATAAGTATTTTCAAAGTAATGATCCTATAATTTATCATTTTATAAAAAAACGCCTAGCAGAATGAAGTAATCCAAAAGAAAACACCTCCTGAATCGAATGTATAACTCCATTCGATTCAGGAGGTGTTTGTCGTATGGGGACAAGAGTTCATATGATTTAACCGTCCTTCTTTTTTATTTAGGCTATGTTAATGACTATTGTTGATAATAATTTTTAGAGTATTCCATCTTCAACAAACCTGCCCCGTTAGTTAACCAGGAAATCGTTTCACAACTTTTAAAAAATGAGCACTTCAAATTCTAAATTTCGTCATGGCTCGGTCCATCGAATCCTGGTTAACACCAATATACTTTAATGTAATAGCCGGCAACGAATGGTTAAAAGATTTCTTGCAGCATTGCTACGTCTTTAGTCTGTTGGTAAAAGTGATAAACAAATGTTTTTCGGAGCGTATGCGTTCCGATCTCATCTAAATGAAATCGCTCAGCTACCTTGCGCAATATTTTATAAGCCATGCTCCTGCCGATTGACTTGTTATGTCCATTACGACTTTTAATTAAGTATTCATCGTCCCTTTTCCCTTCGATATACCGGTTCAGCTCTCGCTTCAAGGACAGAGTAATACAGAGCCGTTTCTGTTTTCCGGTTTTCTTTTCTCGTATTACTAATATGCGTGCCTTTCACATCACACATCACTAACTTTCAATTTTAAAATGTCGGAAATGCAAAGCCCTAAACAACAGAAAAACGATTACTAAAATTATTTTCAGTAGTCCATTTGGCTAGTTTGACTAACAATTCATTGAGTTCATCTTTTTCAAAATCCTTTAAATCCTTCTGGTATTTATACTCAAGATCACAACTATAAGAGAAAACATAGCTGGTAGATTTTCTAGTCTTCCCCTTATAATATGTTGATAGAAAAGCTTCTTTTAGTTCTGGATTATACATCTTATTATCCATATTTCTCCACCCAATCATACCTGAAATTTCCATTACAATACCCTGACAATATAGATCATATCTAAATTTGATTTCTTATCTTGCAAAAAAGGTTGAGAAAAAATCCCTCAAGCTTTTAAATGTTAAAGCCGATGATAAAATCCCCAATATAACCGGAATAAAATTCCCCACTTACAATAGAACCATAGTGTCAATGAGAGGAGCTATGGTTCGTGATTACGAGAGGGGAATTTTTTATGATCAAAGAGATGTACGAAAGGGGAATGAGTATTTCCGATATTGCGAGGGAATTAGGGATCGATCGGAAAACTGTTCACGACCGCATACGCATGGTGTTGCACGCGCTTGACCAGCTGGTGCCGCATCCACTTGATCACAAAGCCAAGCGCTCGGCAACGACGGTTGTATCGAGAACGTTCAGGGAACAAGTCCTTGGAAAACAAATTCCCGATCACAAACCGGTGCCAAGCCCGTTCGGAAGTGAAGCCCAACAACTTGCCAAGGACATGGACGGCGATGATGACCTCGTCTTCCTGTTTCAACAAATGAAGATTTCGACGTTGAAGAGGAATCTGGATACTCGATAGTTGAGCCGATACAAAAAGCGATGCATATTGTTTTTGAAGTTTGGCTCGATCTGTTGTAAAATGAAAGTGCTCTTGCATGGGAATTCTCCTTTTAAATGTTTGGTCGCACTTTCATTTTAAGGAGATCCTCATGCAAGGGCTATTTTTTATGCTTGTATGATTTTATCTAGCACCACGGGTTATAGAATGACTTATTTTATTTTTTCATCATGTTTGATATTTTCGGAATAAATGGCCAAGATTAATGAAAAGGTGGCAGCTAAGATAATAATAATAGAAGTTATATCAACACCATTATTAATGACCTGATAAACACCATATCCCATTAATAGAACAGGAGCAAAGTAATTAAGAAATTTAGTTTTCATTTATAATTATTCCTCCCTTTTCATTTCTTCAAAAAATATTTGTTTCCATTTTAGGATAAAAAAATCAAAAATTTCCTCTAAATCGAACAGGTGGAAACATCGAATATGAGAAATGACTACTATCAACGAAATCTAGATACGCAATATGGCCGGATTGAAAGCCTTTTGGCCCCAAGAAACCGAAATGGGGAATTTCAAACGCAGTTGTTTGCCCCTTGCCAACGTCACAACCGGCTGGCTGGAGGAAGCGATCATCAAGATGTATCAAAGTGGCATGAGTACACGTGAGATTGAATTCCAAATAATGAAAAATCCCACAAAAATGTTATAGAAATTGCTCGTCTAGGTGGCTTAGTTGTAGAACACCTGATTATTGAAAAAACAATAAAAATTACTAAATGAACGCCCTTTTCCAGTTTTTCTTGATTATAATCCGTAAGCTTTATATCCTAAAATTTGATTTATGTTTCGATTAATTCGTTGTACAACAGGTGAGTTTTGAGGCCCATTTGGATCTAGTATTCCTAATTCACCAGCTCTTTTCAATGCTTGAATAAGGAGTTCACTGTTTCCGTTGCTACGTAGTCAACGTTCTTCTTCCGCTGACATGTGTATCACATTATCTGGATTAATGGGTTCCGTTGCATTTTCCATCATATTTCTAAAACCTTTACCATCTAAAATAACAACATTATTTTTTCCTCTAATACATGTCCTTTATATCCATAAAGAGATCGAAGCACCCAAAGTTGACGATTAGAATTAAAATTTGCAATCTGTTCTTGGTTTAATCCACTCAACATTATTCTCACTTCCTTTCTATTTTATTATATCGACTTCATTGTGCAAATTTTTATAATTTTAACTAAAAAATTCAATATTTTCGTTCAGCCGTTCCATCCCATTAGTTGTGCGCAAACGACGGCGGAAACGGTCTGGATAGTCTAAAACTGCCGTGGCGTCTTCAAACCCTTCTTCAAGGATTTGATTCAGAATTTATTCGAGTAGCTTACAGCTCTGAGGAGTAAAAATTCTTCGAGATAAATTGAACTTCTAGCCCCCAAATTTTGATAAATATGCG
>NZ_QCWL01000025.1:0-3709 GCF_003064505.1 Geobacillus sp. LYN3
GCATATTTATCAAAATTTGGGGGCTAGAAGTTCAATTTATCTCGAAGAATTTTTACTCCTCAGAGCTGATGGAGCTGATTATTAAAATTAGCCTCCTGCTAAACACCATTCAGCGGGAGGCTTTTCGGTTTACCTTGCTTTTTCCATGCGCTTGCAATCATCCCTTCCAACGAATATTCCGCTTTTCAGCCAACTCGTCATCCATTTTTTGCGATGAAGCAACAACGGGCATCGGTCGATGGATTCAATGCTGGCTTTGCGGCCGGTGGCTTTTTCACATGTTTCCATCACTTAATCCTAAACCGTTGCCAAGACGGTAAATGGCGATTTTTTTGTGCTGTTTTTTTAATCAGATCAGTGTGTTCTTACCAAAGTACAAGTCGTTTTTTATGGTGTTGACAAAAATGGACACATGTAATATTATTCTTACATGTAAAATATTTATTACATATGTTATTAAATTTTTAACTATTAAATATCCCAAAATGAAAGGGGGATGCTGAGTACCGTAAAACTTTAAACGGGGTTATAGCAGTCGAGAAGATTGGATAAGACGCGGAATAAAAAGGGAGAGACATAGTGATGATAAATAAAAATCCGAGCTTGTCTGGAGATGACTTGTCTGGTGATGAATTGCTTGCTGTATTGGAAGCTCTGTCGAACCCTCATCGCTTAAAAATTATTTCTATATTAGCAAAAGAGAGGCAGTATGTGAGCCAATTAGCAAGAGCCGTTCAGATGAGCCGTCCCTTGCTTTATATGCATTTGCAGAAATTAGAGGCAGCGGGGCTGGTAACGAGTGAGTTGGAGCTGTCAGAGGACGGCAAATCCATGAAATATTATGAATTAAAGCCTTTTGATATTCGTTTAACGAAAGAATTGATTGCAAAGTCGATAAACACACTGACCATCAAGAAGAAAGGAGAATGAACATCATGCATACGGGTGTATTTTATAGTTTAACTGTATTGGTATTGACAACAATCATTATCGTCTATTTGATCAAAACATGGCACGTCAAAATACAAGCAGGGAAAGAACAAGCTTATCAAAAAATGTCCGAAGAATTGCTCGCTTTACAACGAGACACAAGCGAACATCAAAAGCAAATTCTTCAAGAACTCCAAGATCTGAATAACCGAATGAAAAATGTTGAAAAAATCCTTCGAGAGGTAGAATAAAGGTAAATCAAAGTGTTTGAAAAATACCAAAAGGAGCGAAGCACCAAAGAAGATGCTCCGTTCCTTTTAGTCAACATTGCCGCTTCCATCAAATAATGCGATAAATTCTTCATCAATATCGACAACGATAAATTCGATGTCTTTCACCGGTTCCAACACTTCTTTGAAGATGGCGGCGACTTTTGCTTTATCCAAATTTCCTACTCCTGTTCCCAACGCCGGCAGGGCTACTTTGTTAATTCCATGTTTTTGACAATAAGCGACTAAATTGTTTAAGCATGTTTTGACAATGTCATAAGAGGTCGCTCCTGCCGGTTCTTTCATCGTCACTAGATGAATAATGTTTTGAAACGGAAGTGTTCCCGCATGGGTGACATACAGGTCGCCTGGCATCGGATTTTGCTCCTGACAAACTTTGATCGCTTCTATTTCAATCTCTTTGCCGCCAGCTCTGCGAATCGCGCCTGCCACTCCTCCTCCCATCGGACCGATTCCGTTTGCCGCGTTGCAAATGTAGGAAACATCTTGAAGTTTCGTAATGTCTCCATGCACGGCTTTGATCATAACTATCCCTCCAATTCACTCCAATATTTTCTTTCTTCGAAAACAATCAAAGCAATTGATCCATTAGCTATTGAAGACTTGGCAGAGAACTCCTGTAAACGTGATTCTTTTGTCAGGAACGAGCTGCCATTGTTTGTGCAAAAACATGAAGAGGCGATCATATATGTTCTATATAAGACCTCTTGCATATCGCTACATAAATTTTTGGCAATAAACCATTTAATCGTCCAATGTTTTCTTAGCTAGTTCATTCAACTCTTCTCTACTAAGTTTCGTCACGGACATAATCATTTCGAGGTCTAACCCAGCACGAAGCATTTCCAATGCAACCTGTCGAACTCCTTCTTTCCGCCCTTCTTCCCGACCTTTCTTCAATCCTTCTGCTCTCCCTTTCTTTAATCCTTCCTCTAGTCCTGCGCGCCGCTCCCCAAGAAGATTGGAAAGCTGGTCGCGCAGCCATTTCAGCCGCATCTCATACGCATATCGGTTTTCCGGACTGACGCTTAACTTCTCCCATTCTTCTAACGCTTCGCGAATTTCTTGTTCATTCATCGCCCACTCCTCCAATTCATCGAAAAGCGTAGGCGGCTCGCTTATCCCCGAAACGCGCTGGAGGACCCGCGAGGAGGCTCAGACCAAACAAAGTTTGGCCTTGCGTGGGTTACTCAGAGAAGTTAACTCAATGTGTCGCCGCCACAGCGGGGCCGAAGCGTCGCGAGGGGATAGCCGCCGAAGCTAGACATTCATAAACAAATTCTTCATCCCACATTTTTTTCAAATGTCTACCACCGATAACATCATCAGCCACGGCACTTCTGCCGACTTTTTCATCTCCCGCCGATATTTCTTCCATTGTACCATAAACTGTGACAAATCAATCGCATGGAATTCAATATGAGCGCTCCAAAGGAAATGTTCCTCATCTTCACGCAAATGAAACACGGTATGAAAGCGGTCTGTTTCATGAGGAAATAAAGGGTAGTTGAGGATCGTAACCATAATGGTAGGAGGAAGCTCAGAATACGCTTGTCCGGAGGAGAGCGACGCAGAAAACAGCCTCGCCCAATAATACAACACCCGCTCCGGCAAATCATGCTGGTGAACAACCTGAATTTCCACGTTAATCCGCTCGCCCCGGTCGGTAAACACGAGCACATCTAAGCGGCTCGTTTTTCCATCTTCCGTTTCTTTCGCAAGCTCCGTATTTTCATACTGCACATCGACAATACGGTCGCGTCCGCTCCGATGCAAAATAGCGTTCAAAAAAGCAATCGTAATCCGCTTTCGGCTCGGATGGCCAAACAACTGTTTAAACATGAAATCCATTTTCAAATCGAGGTATTCTTTCATGACGAGGATCATCCTTTCGGGGAGAGTATTGAGGAGAATAGAGGTTACATCTTCATTAAAATAGGCAAGGAAGGAAAAGTCAATAAGAATACTGAATTTTTTTACAAAAAAGGAGAGCGAACCACCTTCGCGGAAACGCTCTCCTTCTCTTTTATCCTGCTAATCTCCGGCAAATTTCGGGAAGATACTGTGTGTCTTTTTATAATGATCTGTCCTAACGTATACGACCGCTGTCGATAAGAAAATAAAGCTTTTCCGATGGCTGACAAGTGACAAGCATCCACAAAATCTCCCGTCAGCTTTCCGGCTCGGCAGGCGCCTGCGGCTTTACTTTCCGCAAAAAGAAAATGCCAAGGAGCACCATCACCAAAAGCGATCCCATCGCCAACCGATTGGCAATGTTTCCATACGAATGAAGAAGGAGAGTAATGCTTCCGTAAACCGCCGGACCGACGATGGCCGACACTTTTCCGGAAAAAGCGAACAGCCCGAAAAATTGCCCTTGCTTGTCTTTCGGCGAAAGTTCGACAATATACGTTCTCGAAGTCAACTACCCAACGGCTAAAGCCGTGGGCTTGCAACTAGCCTAATTGGCTGCCGCGTTCGGCTGGTTG
>NZ_QCWL01000026.1:0-3424 GCF_003064505.1 Geobacillus sp. LYN3
AATAATTTTATTATTCAGCCACTTCATCCCGATGACTAAAGTCACGGGCTTTCGTAGCAGTTATTCTTGTAATTCCAGGCACCGCAGTACCGATCGGCGTATGTAAGGTAGACGGTGCTTGTCCATTTATAATATGAAAAATCCCAACAATAATGAGAATTACGAGCGCCAACACAAACAAATAAACGGGATATGCCAAAACGGAAGCGGATTCGGTTACGCCTCTCAGATTAAGAATAGTGATAAACACAACCAGTGCGACAGCAATTCCTACTGTGTGTTGATGCAAAACTGGAAACGCGGATGTAATGGCATCCGTTCCCGCGGACACACTTACTGCCACGGTTAGAATATAGTCGACCAATAAAGAGCCTCCAGCAATGAGCCCCGGATTTATGCCTAGGTTCGTTTTGGAAACAACGTAAGCCCCTCCTCCATGCGGATAAGAGTAAATGATTTGGCGATACGATAAAATAAGCGCCACCAATAGAATAAGAACTCCAATCGCAATAGGAATGGAATACCAAAATGCAATAGCTCCAATCGACGCAAGAACAAGCAAAATCTGTTCCGTACCGTACGCAACCGAAGATAGAGCATCAGAAGATAAGACAGCCAATGCCTTTAATTTGTTCAGCTTTTGTTCTCCTAGTTCGGTTGATTTCAACGGTCTGCCAATTAAAAATCGTTTTAACGACGAAAACATATATGCACCACCAGTATGTAGAATTTCCATAAGAATATTATCATTTTTCTCAGAAAATGAATAGCCTTGGCTTCATTATTTTCGATCATCTATAGAACGATGGTAGATTACTTAAATTAGTAAATTAAGATAACTGGAAGACTCTCTCCAGTAAATATTTGGATCATTTTCGTCCTGCATATATCCTGTTTGATAGATTCTAAATATTCTCTCGGGGAAGAGCCTTTAGCAATTTCTTGAAACTTAATTTTTCTCATCCTGTTCCCTCCTCGGATTTTTAATTTTTCCATACTTATCACCCTTAATTAACAAAAAATTGCTATTATGTTTTTTCTTTCATATATTTTCCAACAACATTTAATAAAACACGAAATGACTGAATAATATCCAGTGATGGATCGCTTGCTTCACCATTTTTTATCCATACAAATATTTTTGCCTTTTCAAGTTTGCCAGAATACTCTTCACTAAGTTTGGACTTATTCTTTTTTAGCCAGTTTATTCAGAAAACTCCATTTCGTTCGCTCCTTTATAAAACTCCATGCTTTATCCTAAAAATAAAAGCGCCGCCCCGATCGGAGCGACTCCCTGCTTCAAACAAAATATCCACTAAAAGTCTGCCGTTTTTCTACCAATTAACAAGAAGCTTTAATATAGCCTTTTATCTACTTAATGACTCGCTTAGCACCTATATATCGGTCTTTCCAATATTTATCACTCATTTTAACAACTTTTACACCTTTTGATGTTGCACCAATAAACGTACCGTTTCCGTAATTTTGTTCGATTATAATTTAGAAAAAGACACCTTAATGAATATCTCTTTTCTTAAAACGTCCACCGCGTACTTCAGCCATATCTGCTATAGCTAAAAAAGCATTTGGGTCATTTTCTTCGACAATTTCTTTAAGTTTGGCCTCCTCAAGACGAGTAATCACACAAAATATCACTTTTTTACCGTCACCAGAGAATGCTCCTTCTCCGCTTAAATATGTAACACCGCGCCCTAATCGGTTCATGATAGCATTCCCAATGGCTACAGGATTATCACTAATAATCCATGCCGACTTCGATTCATCTAATCCTTTAATGACAACATCAATCGTTTTAAAAGCAATCACATAGGCTAAAATTGAATACATTGCTCTATCCCAAGTGTAAACAAACCCAGCAGCACCAAGAATAAAAATATTAAAAAACATGATGATCTCGCCAACAGAGAAAGGGAGTTTTTTGTTCATGAGTATAGCGAGTATTTCTGTGCCATCCAAAGCGCCGCCATAACGAATGACAAGACCTACGCCCGTACCTAGAATCATTCCGCCAAAAATGGTAGCTAATAAAAGGTCGTCTGTGAAGGCTGGAATAGGATGAAACAGAGAAGTAAAAATGGATAAAACGATAATCCCAAACAATGAGGAGATAGCAAAAGTTTTTCCAATTTGTTTATAACCCATAAAAAAGAACGGAAGGTTTAAAAGAAAAATAAAAATTCCAAGACGAAAACCCGTAATATGTGAAAGCATAATTGAAATGCCTGTTATGCCTCCATCGATAATGTTATTAGGGACTAAAAAGATTTCAAGTCCTACTGCCATTAAAACAGCCCCGATGAAAATAGCAGTTGCTCTTTTAGCGATTTTAGCTTTAGATAACCGTTGATGTTGAATCTGCACCTTGCTCAATTCAGTCATGTTTTTCCTCCTTTTTCTATAAAATGGATCTGTACATTTTTTTATTATAACAAAAGCAGATAGTTCGTTAAATTCATGATTGCGCATATTATGTTCCTTCTCCCCTTGCGCAACAAATTTTACTAAACTGTTTAACTATTATAATTATCCAAACACTGGCGTCCTTCCTGTCACATGCGGTGTTTCTGGCAACGACAGAGAGTCAATATATCGAAATAAGGATGCTAAAAGTGGATCCATTTCGTAAGACCATGCATGTTCGTTGTTTAAATGGAAAATCATGATAGTGCCCACCCTTTGGAGAGTTGTTTTTTGGCTACTGTATATGATTTCCAAGGTGGTGGATTTTTTATGTGCATTTATGCATTCGTTATGCGTTTTGCAACACGTTCTATATTGAAAAATGGAAAGGCAAAAGCGATTCGATTATCAACTTTAGATGCGATTTGTAAGGCTTTAGAATGTCAGCCTGGAGATATTTTAGAATACAAAAGCGACGAAGACACTCAAGGATAATAAAGAGGCACAAATCATGAGTGCCCTAAAACAAATCGTTCGTTCGCACAACCAACTTTGTTAAAATTTCAGCAACGCCTCCACCGCATCCGCCAAATCACTGTAGCTGTCTTTTAAGTATCGAGATGTCGTGGCGATATTGCTATGGCCGGCAAGCCGCCGTACTTTCTCAATGTCGTTGTTCGTGACCTTCAGCATTCACTTACAAAACGTATGGGGCGTAAGTTTTTTATTCGGCAGGCTGTAGCTTTCAATCATTCGCTGGATGCCCCGTACCGAAAACTTACTAGTTTTTAATTGAATTTATTGCTCAAAATCTATTCAGAATTACAAAGAGCTAAAAAGCGAACTGCCGTTGAACGAGTGAATGTAAAAAATTGGACCCCATGAATTCGGAACGTTTACGCTGTGAAAAAAATTAACTCTGATTGTTAAAAATGTAACTATTCAGCCACATGATCAAGTGAGCTGAATATTTTTTGTATTTCCTGTCTATGATGTGAATATT
>NZ_QCWL01000027.1:0-3362 GCF_003064505.1 Geobacillus sp. LYN3
GGGAGAGGGTTTTCTGAAGGAATGTGCAAAAAAATGGCTCTTTTGTTCCGAAATAAAGTGATAATTTACATTGTACTATTGGAAAAGATGGTATTTTAATTGCTAAATAAGTGTCTGCCTCACTTTCATGCATAGTGACTGTTTTGCTTTAAACACTAAAATCATCACTTATGAAAGCGCAGAGATGAACAATTTGGCTCATGTTTAATCCTGTTATCTCTTTAAACTTATATAGCCATTGTCTTTGTTCGACGTTTAGCTGAATTTGATAGGGCTTTAATGATTTTTTATCTATTTTTAATTTTGGAAATAGTTCTTTAAATAACATATCGTATATAGTTTTATCATGCAATTGTGTGTACAGGAAAGGAAGACGTTCTAATATTTTATGAATGTCTCTAGTCGGTTTCTTAATAGGAATGGACGTCGGTAAGTAGATTGTTGTACGTTTTGCGGTAATTTTTTTGTTCATAGAAGAGACTTGAATTTTTCGATGCATGCTTTCATGGACGTATGGCTTTATGAGATGAACGAAATAAAAAATTTGCGGTTGATCGTAGAGGATTAAACGATTTTGCTTGTCAAGCGAGAATTCTAATTTGTACAGCTGATAAATTGACTCGATAAGTTTTTCATTTTCAGCGGCGGAAAAGCCGTCAGTAGATAGAATGATTTTTTTGACTTGATTCTTTTCGATTTTTAAATGTCCATCATCTTGATACCACCATGCGAGACAAATGGGAGTTAACACAAAAGGTAAGAGGGAGAAGGGAACAGTTTTTTTACCATTTGGATACCAAATATCCTTTAATAAATCAATCACTTCCGAAGTGAATGATTGTACATAATAGTGTTCTGTAAATCCCATCTTTGTTCTTGGATCGATAATTTTTCTATATTTTGGCCGCGCTAATTTAATATATTTGCTAAGCTCTTGATAACAATAAAAACACCATGTTTTATCGTGAATGGCATGTGAAAATCGCAGACGAGGTCTTCGTGTTTTTTCGATTGTAAGATTGGCATCCCCTAGTAACTTCCCCGTAAGCATACTTAACGCATCTAACGGGAGAAGTTGCAGTAATGTTTCAATTTTTTTCATCATCTTTATGAGGCCTCCTAAAATAATTTTTCGAACATATATTCTATTATAAAAGACGCAAAGATATTTTCCAAACTCTTTTGGAACCGTCAAGTAACATGGAATGAACACTTTTTGCTCATTTATTTGAACAATTTATAGTTATATTTGATTGAAGGGGGATCTAATCTAGAAAAATAACGAATATAAATCAAGGAGTCTGCTATTAATAAGCTCTAATTTTTAGGATTTAACAGAACATACATTCGTATTTGTGTTATAATGAATTAGAGGTGATCATATGGATTATACAGATTACTATAGAAGTGTTGGACATTCCGAATTGTCACAATCACCGGTTGTGAACCTCTATAAGGAGCTCATCAGTGGAAAAAGAAAGGCGCTTCCTTCAGGTACATGGGAAAAAGACGAAAATGTGATCATTATTGTCCGTTATGCATTAGAAGTGCATCTTGGTTTGAAGAAGGAACAAATCCCTAAGATCCACAGATGCGTCATAAAGGAACAGAAGCTTTGGGGGGCTTTAAACCGTTTTAAATCTATTCGCAAATTAATTCAATTTGTATATCCTGGCCGATACAATGAATTTGATTTCAATCGAGTGCCGATTAATTACTGGAACAATATTCAAAATATACGCAACCGATTGGAATGGCATTTGCGCAGGGAAGGAATAAGGATTGTGGAAATACCGAGAAAGGTGAATTACGATTTGCTCGTTGAGTGGGGATTTTCCAACCCTTTGAAGCGATATGGCCATTCCCCATACCGCTTCATGAACGCCCTATACCCCGGTCGTTTTAAAGAAACGGATTTTAAAAAAATTCCTCAAGGTTATGCAACAAACCGCGAATTTTTGAAAGAGCAGTTTATGGACATGCTTCGTAAGGAAAAGATCCAGTTCGAAGACGTGCCGAAGAAAGTGACGCAGCAAATGCTCATCAAGCATCGTTTTAGTGCAGCTTTAAAACATCATCGCAATTCGCCTCTAGAGTTTATACAATATCTTTTTCCCAACCAATTTTCACTCGATGATTTTCACACAAAACCAAACGGCTATTGGAAAGATATCAAGAATGTCAGACAGGCCATTATTGATTTGATTGAAAGGGAGGGGGTAGCCGAGCAGGATGTCCCGCGCTTTATGACGAAACAGCGGCTGATGGCGGAGGGGCTGACTGGTCTGTTGCATGAATACCATGGTTCGCCGATTGAGATTATAGAAGCGGTGTTTCCAGGGAAGTATGATGTGACAGAGTTTCAGCGTGTGCCGAACCAACATTGGCATTCGCCGCAAAACCGGGTGCAGGCGCTGCGGACGTTTTGTGCCAAGCGGGGAATCGACCGCAAGGAGTTGCCGCGGTTAAATCGGGCGTATTTTCGCAAGCATTTCCCGCGGTTTATCAGCATGGTCGATCGCCATTACGACAGCAAATTTTACCGTTGGATTATGGAATCATTCCCCGAATATACATTTCAGCCTGAGGAATTTAATTTGCTAGTTGGGATTGACGGGCAATTGTGTGATTCAAAAGAAGAACTAGAAATCCATAACTTTTTGATTCGCGCGGTCGTTGATGGGAAAGTGGAAAGAGAAGGATGTCGTTTTGTGAACTACGAATATGACGAAGTATACATCCCTGACTGGGTGATCGAACAAAACGGCAGAAAGTGGATTGTCGAGTATTTCGGGCTATATGGTTCGACTCGTTATAAGTGGTATGCGGAGAAGGCGGGTCGAAAAATGCAGTTTTACCATTCGCTCGCCGATTATACGTTGATTGTGATTATGCCTGATGATTTTCGGGAAAAAGGGTTTCAAAGAATTGTGTCCCTTTTGCTTAGTAATGGAATACAGCTTCATGTTCATTGCTCTCATTGTTACTAAAGGAGAGAAACTTTTAGGGTTAAAACTGTCATCGTTTAAATTAAAGATGCTGCTTTCTACGATTTTTTATATGTGTGTAAGGTGATTGTTGATAAAATGGTAATAAAAAGAGATGGAGGAAAACAAAAATGAAATGGTCAGAGTTACGTAAGCAATATCCGAATCAATTTGTTTTGGTGGAGGCCATTTCGGCTTGTTCGCAAAATGGCAAACGCATCATTAAAGAAATGGTAGTGATCGATCGGTATCATAGTGTGTCTGATGCATGGAATGGTTATAAACAGCAGCACAAAACTTTTCCGGAGAAAGAATTATATATTTTTCACACAAGTAAGGAGCAAATAGAGGTAGAAGAACAATATTTTATAGGGA
>NZ_QCWL01000028.1:0-3264 GCF_003064505.1 Geobacillus sp. LYN3
CCCATCATGAGATGGGATTACCCGAGAAGCCCCCACCTCTAAGCGAAGCGTAGGTGGTGGGAGTATGTCACATAATGAGAAGATCATATCAGTTTTTAAAATACATTATGATGGAACTTCAAAAGAGATAACTGATTATGAAACAGGCGAAACAGAAGTTATTACAGAGGATCAAGAATGTACAGATTGCTCTGTTTCAAACGAGGAATTTAATGAAATACAAGATACATTACAAAACATAGAAGAAGTTGCTGTTTTACAAAACGAAATAGATGCTATTTTAGATACACAAAGTAATACAAATAATGAAAATAATGCGGAGAATATCATCTTTAGAGCAAGCGCTATTTGCCCAAAAGGTACTTATCCAAGTCAAATATGCAAAAATGTTCCGGCGTTTAGTATTTCGAAATATCTTGCTTGTATGTTGGTGATTAAAAAGCACAGAACATGCAGAGCAGTAGCATCCTATGTAAAGAAAGAATGTATATTGGAGTGTATGCCTTATACTTAAAATAAATTTTAGCAAGGGAGTGTTTGAGTGAAGTTTTTTCACGATATTAATGAGGATAAAGAGTATTCCCTAAGCCTTATTTGCTACTCAATATTAAACATAATCACTCTAGGAAAGATAAGGTTTTTTCGTATGAAAGTAGCTGAACTGAAAAGAATTTTAGAGGAAACCAAAAGACTTCGTTAATCTTTAAGGAAGAAATAGCTCTCCTTTAAGCTTAAACAGATCTTGGGAGGGCTGTTTCTTCCTTTCTTTTTAACCGATTTGAAAAAGAAAGGCGCTTGTTCAATTAAAGCCAAACAAACCTTGACCTGATACGAATAATATTCGATGTCGTAGATGTCCCTAAACTTGGGTAAGCTAATCTAAACTAGGACTCTCCTCGTGTTTCGCTAGTCCCTCTTAGGTATGCTCAAATTTGAGTACATCTTTTTTTCGACTGACAAAAATAAAAATACGATGCCGTCGTGCCTTTTTATGCGTCCGAAAATTCCAGAATTACTCCTTAAAAATAACATTGTTTTAACCCTTACCAAAAAAATGACCTCTAAAATTGGCGTATAACACGTTTTAAACAGCGGGGTAATGGATGGTTTTAATCCCCTTGATTAAAAACGCCTATACGGTCCTACTAAACGCCTTAAAATCGATGCGGTTGTTTTTTGGAGGACGACATTGTATTTTAAATGATTGATTCAGATTTCTTTCATAACTATTCCCTTTGATAAATATAATCTATGGCGAATGTCCATTTACGAGGGGGATACGATACGTATGGAGAGTAAGTTTACAATTTCTGCAGCTCGGGAAATTCGCGAGAGACTGGACGAAATTCAATTCTTAGCAGTTAAACACCGTTCCGACAACGGCGAACTTTTTGATATCATCGACCATTTAGCTAGGGTAGGCGGCATGTTTGCGGATGTGAAAGTACAGGAATTAGAAGGGTACGTGCAAACAGCTGATCCTCAAGATTACATTTTAAAAAAGTTATCCATCGCTTACAGTTTAATGAAGCGGTATGATGAAAAGTCGGAAAAAGTTCTATAAAAGCGGTAAAGAAGCCACTCGTTGGCTTCTTTTTTTGTGTTTTCAATTATTCAACATAAACAAAAGATATGTTGCATTCAACGATATCCGACAAAACGAGACGAGGTATTACAAAAAACTCTTTACATTACCGTATTTTCCCAATAAAATAATTATTGTATATAATTGTAATATAATGAATCTTTAGTTATATTAAAACCGCCCCTTATCCTATGTTTTGATTTTGTTCTGTTTCACAAGTGCATTACATGCCTAGTCTCAATCTTTCTAAGGGTGATCATTTTGAACGCTACAAAATTTTGTATAGCAACGTTTCTTTCAAACTTGGGGGATGTCATATACAGTGTTGTTATAGCTTGGTATATTGCTGATGTTTTACAATCAGGTTTTTTGATGGG
The DNA here is from genome assembly GCF_003064505.1 of Geobacillus sp. LYN3. Classification (NCBI taxonomy): domain Bacteria; kingdom Bacillati; phylum Bacillota; class Bacilli; order Caryophanales; family Anoxybacillaceae; genus Geobacillus; species Geobacillus sp. LYN3. The sequence continues at coordinate 1,963 of NZ_QCWL01000028.1, forward strand.
AGCAGTTTTATTTTCCCTAGGTTTGTCGAGATTTATTGCTGGGCTTCTTTGCGGACCGGTTATTGATCGAATAGGGGCAAAGTTGTTTCTGTGGTTGTCAGACATGATAAGGGCAATCATTGTGTTAGTTTTGGCTATTCTGTTATGGGATCATACTATCTCTTTTGCAATTCTCATAATGGTCTCCGTTTTGTTTGGAGCGATTGATGCTTTTTATTGGTCAGCCTCAGAATCAATAAAGCCAAGATTAGTCGCTACTGAATATTTGAGTCGTCTCAATAGTCAATACTTCACTGTTGTAAGAACAACGATCATTTTGGGCCCTTTAATCGCCGCTTGGATGGTTGAATCCATCTCAATAGAACATTCCTTGATAGCCATTTCTATCTTATATGTATTTTCAACTTTTTTAATTTTGTTTATTGACTCTAAAAATAGTCATCTTGAAAATATGAACGATAATAATGACAAAACTTCTTACTTTTCAGATTTAAGACTTGGTTTTAGTTTTTTGAATAGACAAAAAATGATTTTTTATTTGGTTATAACTATATTTTTTGTAAATATTGGAGCAAACGGGGTTAATGTATTGTTCCCTTTTTTAGCTAAAAATGTTAATGATGATGCTAAGTATTTAGGATATATATATTCATCGATGTAAATGGGAAGTTTGTTAACTGGTTTAATCTTTTCAGTTAAAAGCATTCACAAGGTTGAATTGAAGATTATTTATTTATCTTTTCTTTTACAAGCTACTGGTATTGCCGCACTATGTTTCACCCAAAATTTTTTGATTATTCTAATTTTCGTTTTTGTAATTGGCTTAATTACTGGTTTTATAGGAGTCCTTATACCTACTTTTGTTCAACGTTCTGTGCCTATTCATTTATTAGGAAGAGTTAATAGTATTATGATGGCGATTTCAATGCTTTCAACGCCAGTAGCCCAGTTTATTTTTGGGGTCAGTGTTGATTATTTCAATATAAAATATCTTTTCTTCATTGCAGGTGCTTTGGGTATAGTTACTAGTTTATCTTCGTTATTAATTAATGAGAGAAAAGGTACGCCAAGAGAAACTGTAATGTAAAGGAGCATTCCTGTTAGAAGTTTTTTCGGGGACTTGAATAAAAAAAGCCCTCTTGGTATGATATTATCCCTCTAGTGTAGACAGTTGGGAAAATGCCCATACTGTCATTAAAAACACTGGAGGGATTTGTTTATGTTCGAGAACAAGCAAACACCGAAAGGGAAGACCACTTATTCCGTGGAGTTTAAATGGAGGGCTGTCCAGATGTACATCGA
>NZ_QCWL01000029.1:0-3142 GCF_003064505.1 Geobacillus sp. LYN3
CCTTATCTATTCCAAATCCATTCAGAGATACCCTATCTATCTTTCATTACACAAAATTCTTGACGGTACCAACGTTTCTTCTACGGTGATTTTCGGATACACCATAAAATCTTGCGGCAAGTAGCCAATAAGATGACTCGCTTTCACATACTTTCCTTTCACATAATTCTCTCCGTCGATTTCCACACGTCCTTCGTCCATGGAAATGAGGCTCGACAGGATTTTCATTAACGTCGTTTTTCCAGCGCCATTCGGTCCAACTAATCCGTATATCCCTTCGATCTGCAAAGAAATATCTGATAATATCTGATGTTTTTTTATCTTTTTATTCACGCTAGATATCTTGATCATTGGATCCCCTCCTTGAACTCCTGAAATAATCTCTCCGTTTTGAACCAACTATCCGCCACATTATGCATTTCTTTGTACCATAACACGAGAAACTCTTTTTTCTGTTCATTAGGCAAACGATAATACTCTTCATATAAGCGTCTAACCACATTCTGTGTTTCTTGGTCATATTGTTCAAACGCCCAAGGCAGATTTGCATCTAAAAAAAACATCCCTGGGGATTGGAGTCCTAGTTCATCTTGAACAACATTAGCTAGCAATTTATTAAATTCTTCTATTTGTTCATAGGAAGAGAAAGTTCGTTTATCATAATTCCAAAGTAAAGCATGTAAAAATACTTTAGGAATATCCTTCAATGTATTCTCAGAACTAATGCTGAATAATGTATCTATTTGAAAAAGAAGATGATCACTGCTTAAATAAGAATTCATTTCCGAATTAGGAGCGAGCAAAATAATTTTATTTGGCAGTTTCATATCTTTTATTTGGAACATATCGACTATTTCTTTATGCACTTGGACGAGGTACTTTTGAAAGGTGGGCCAATCCTTTGTAATTTCTGACCAGTCGGTTGGATACACGATTTCCCATCCATCGAGGTGTTTCTTTGTAAACATCCCAGCAACAGCGGTAATCCCGCCAGAAACTTCTCCGCTATACGTCCCGTCTTTATTTCGCGGCAAATTCGTATAAAACGGCACGTTCCCCTTAAAAGACAATGTGTAGTGAATCGGTTCTTTCGTTTGCATCGATAAAACAATAGTGCCCTCATTGTAGATACGATTAAAATCAAAAGGCACATGATTTGCCCTCGTAGGAACCCAGCTAAAGTAATTAGGCAAAAATAAATAGTTTGGAGAAACTGGGATCTTGAACGAATCTTTCATCTCATAATAAAATGTTAATTCATCGGAAGGCTGATTGGATGTTCTCTCCACCACCACAACATCGCCTTGTTGCGTAAACGGCAACCGTTGTCCCTCTTTATTTGTCACTTTTTTCACCTCAAAAAAGTGATAGAGAACAAATGACAACGATTTGCTTCGAATATGATGTAACGTCACCTTTGTTTCCGCATGTACGTTTTTCCTTGTATCCAATTGGATATCATACCGTTTAATCCTATATTGTAGAGTGCCCGGATCAACTACATCTTTGTGGTTTTTATAATAGAAGCTCTCTTTATCAGAATCAGCAAAACTAAAGACAAGCTTTCCGCCTTTAAATATTTTTGGAAAGATAAAGGTGTTGCCCATAAAAAGAAAAAGAATGATGCTAATGATCACAGCTTTCTCTCTACTTGTACGGGTTGTTTTAAAAAGTGCAAAAAATATAGCAATAATCGATACAATAATCCAAAAAAAGATCTTCATATATGTAGATAAACTAAGATTATATCCAACTACATCTTCGAATACAACGTCAATATTCAATGGACCGATGTAAAACAAACTTTCTACATCAGAAAATGAAAATTGACGAAAATAACGGGAAAACAATTCTGTATTCATCGGTCCAATCGCCAGCCAGATAATAATCATAAACACGAAGCTCAGTTTGTTTTTGCCAAACAAAAGAGCGGTGAAGATCCCTAAGAAAAAGGCAAACACAAACGGCAAATACCAATAAACGATAACAAAAGACGCAGTTTGTGTATAAAAAGATGAAAACGGAATTTCCCACACACGGTAAAAAATGAAAATCAAGGTAATCTGAAACCCGATAAATGCAACTAGAAATAATAGATGATTACATAATAAAGCCGTTATTTTTAATAAAGTGATTCGGAATGACCCAACGAATAAATTGTTGGCGCCAAACTTATATTCATCGGAAAATAACTTATAAAAGAAAATCATAAATAGAAGCATAACAGCCTGTACAATTAAGGTCATTTCCCCTACAAAATTCCCATAATCAGTCATTCCGTGAAGGTCATTCTGTCTAATGACAAACCGGGAAATGAGCATGATCACCATGAAAAGCATCGTTCCTAAATACAGAAAACTTTTCAGCATTTGTTTCGCATAAAATAACAATAAATTAAAAAACAGGTTCATAGTGTATGACACCTCATTTATGTACTTAGAGATTGATTTTTGTCGCGCTTGTTCTGTTTACTGAACGTCCTGTTTAAGCACTAAACAGGAACAACCTCTAAAGATTTTTTCTATGGGGCTTTTCATTTTTTGAATATTTACATAATATTAATCACCATTGTACTACTGCTTCGCGTAATCGATGTTTGCGGGATACCGGATGCCGATCAAGCTCGAATGATTCGTAAAGTTCCGCTCTCCGTCCATGAACTTAGATCATCGGAAAACAAAACCGCTTTTTGCCGTTTTTTTACACAATTTCTGGGACTTAATCTGGACCAGCTTCAACATATTTAATGTCATTTGTATTTGTTTTAAAAGCTAACATAAACATATTAATGGTTTGATCACTTATCTTGGCGTAGCCAACTGTTTCAATATCATTTTTTAAATTTGATTGGTAATGAAATGCTACCTCACTTTTCCAGAATGGCCCAAAAGGTTTGGATATGACGGTTTTATATGATTGATCGTTATCCTGAAAAATATATATCTTGTTTTCACGAGCGCTTATTTCTTTTAGTAATACAGCATTTTTATGTACATAATTATTTTTCTTGGCAGCTTTAAAGGAGTAAGATGTAAATCTAAAAAATACAGTACATGCAAATACAAAAATTAAGGTTCATCACCAAATTTTGTGATTTAGTGACAAAAAAGAGAAAGCACTAACGAGATCCTGGCAATAATGT
>NZ_QCWL01000030.1:0-3134 GCF_003064505.1 Geobacillus sp. LYN3
ATCGCATATTTATCAAAATTTGGGGGCTAGAAGTTCAATTTATCTCGAAGAATTTTTACTCCTCAGAGCTACCCAAAACTACTCGAATATTTTCGATACATTCATCCTTATTAAACAATTCGGTCATACTTCTCATTGATTTGATTCCAAATACACTTTTAAGAAGAATGGTGTAAAGGATTGTTTCTGGACCATAGGTAATGTAGCTTTGATGCCTTTTATCTTTTACTTTTTTTAGTTGATCTACCAAGTCTTTAAAGAAATGATTTTGAATCTTAACGAAATCGAAGAAAAAATTTTGGTTTTTTTCTCTTTCTCTTTTTTCTTTCCTTGTTAACATTCACAAATCCCCCTTAAATCTTGATAAATCCAGATAAATTATCGCATATTTATCAAAATTTGGGGGCTAGAAGTTCAATTTATCTCGAAGAATTTTTACTCCTCAGAGCTGTCCCATGTCTAAAGACGGGCTACACCCTGCATGGGCTTTCTCCGATTGTACTTGTAAACGTGAATATGGTATTTAGTTTTCATTAGGCGAAAACCATTTGCACCCAATAGAATAGTAAAAACAATGTGACAACGGTTGTGAATGGTATGACAATCAACGAGACGCTTAAATAATCTTTCCATGTTACTTTTATCTTATTTTGTTTTAGGATGTGCATCCAAATCAGGGAGGCAAGCGTTCCAATCGGCAATAACAACGATCCCATGTCACTGCCAATAATGTTGGCGAGATAGATCGTCTTTAATGTAATAGAATCCAATCCCATTTCCGTCAAGGTGATGGTTCCGATCATTAAAGCGGGGTGATTATTAAAGAAGTTGGATAGAACGGACACTAATCCCCCCATGATAAAGCTCGCGTAGAACAATCCCTGGTTTACAATCGGTTCACATATTTTCACCAGCATCGCTGTCAGCCCCGCGTTATGGAGCCCGTAAATAATGACATACATAGAGAAGGCAAAAATAAGAATGTGCCAAGGAGTCTTTTTCAAGATGTCAACGGAATTGGTGCGCAAATGATACCATCTCCACACCAGCAGGATGAATGATCCAAGCACCGCAACGATTTCAATGGGAATAGAGAAATAAGAAGCGACAAAGAGCAGGCAACGAACCACAAAGACAAACAGCAAGACCTTCAACATAAATTGGGTGCGTTTGCGTTTCGTTTCCACGGAAATGGTGTTCTTCAATGGATGAAAATGTTTAGTAAAAAAGATTCCCTCTATATCATCGGAGAAATTTGGCAATGTTTTTGGCAATTTATTCTTTACTACTACGTACATCAGACAAGACATAAACAACAACCCTAACGTTGCCGGCACAAACATCATGGCCGTGTGCATATAAAGCGTCATATCCACAATTTTCAATGCGATTAGATTAACGATATTGCTTACTCCAATCGGCGCGCTGGAAGCTGTTGCGATCAGCGCGCCGCTTAAGAGATACGGGATCTGCTCACGCGGTTTTAGCCGGAGGTTTTTTAGGAGTAAAATTAAAATCGGGGTCGTAATCAGGATGCTGCCATCGTTATTGAATAAAAGGGTCATCAAAAAACATAACAGCTGAATGTACCAATATAGACGATAGCCCGAACCCTTGGCCAAACTGGCAAGCCGTGCCGCTGCCCAGTGGAAAAAACCGAAACTTTCTAATATGACGGCCATGACAATCGTTGCGATAATGGTAATCGAGGCGCCGGCGATTTTATGGATAATATCCAAAATATCACTGCCTGATGAAAAAAACATCCTTAAAGGAGCAGAACCAATGAAATACAAAGTTATTGAAAGAGATAGTTTTCAAGTAGTAGGAATCAAGCGAGAATTTTCATTAGTTAATGGGGAGAATCTTGTAGGTATTCCAAAACTGTGGGATGAAGTTAATGAGGATGGAACAGTCGATTTATTATGGAAGTTGAACAATGGTCAAATTAAAGGTGTGCTGGGGGTATGTGTCACTAATAGCGGTACACAGTCGAAGCAAGTAATGGATTATTGGGTAGCCACAGAATATGATGGTGACACCCCCAACGGATTATTGAAATTTGAAGTGCCCGCATCTAAATGGGTTGTATTTGAAGTTCATGGGCCAATGCCAGATGCTATGCAGAAGGCATGGAACCAAATTTTTTCAGAATGGCTTCCATCCAGTAGTTATGAGCATGCAGGCACACCAGCATTAGAAGTATATACAGACGAAAATCCCTTGAGCCCTGATTTTTATTCCGAAATCTGGATACCAGTAAAATAAACAGGAACATATGAAAAGTTATAAGTCATCAGGATTCCATAATCTGTCAGCTAATCACTTGATACTTCGTATGCTCCACTTCATGCCGCGCCCTTCTACACGTCTTTTCATAAAAATTCCTTCCTTTTCAAACAAAGGAAGGAGTTTTAATAAGTTTTAATAAAATGAAAGAAGTTGTTTTCATCACTTTCATCTTACTTGCATCAGCTGTTATAAGGTTATAAAAACCGCATGACTCACCTTCCCTTTTGCGAATTGGCGATCAATGATACGAAGATCTTCTTCTCAGTTTCACTTCTTTTTCTCCTTAAGGAACTGAACGGCGCGAAAATCAACATTTATTTTTAACAGGGTCATTAAAGAGTGACGAACTGAAACAGCCAAGATGGTGCGGATTTCAGTGATAATGTTGCATCCATATAATAACTTCGATTTTTTACACTAGTTTTGCAACATCATCATGGGTTACAATGTGAGTAACGTCGTAACATTATCTCTTATTTTCTATAGCAAACAGGAAAATGTCATAGTTTTGTTGAAAGAGATTTTTAACCGATTGAATTTTGGTTATCGAGGTTTCATGCGTCGATCATATTGCATTTTCCCTCAGCTTGACGAATTCGGCGCTACATTGATGTTTGCGGGAAATATTCCAGGAAAGACACAAACGATTTCGACAGCCATTATGTGTCAATAGAATTGAGAGAAATGAATTTAGCGCGGGCATGGGTGACCATGATGATGATGTCGTTGTTTTTCTTATATGTGCGAGAATCTTTAAGTCCAATTGAATGAAAGGAGGAGGCGGTATGGGAAAAGGTCAATCGGTGATTGCCGACCAGTGGAACCGTCCGCTTCGCGATTTG
>NZ_QCWL01000031.1:0-2985 GCF_003064505.1 Geobacillus sp. LYN3
TTTCGTGCGTGCTTCCAGCTCTTGAACACGGTACTTCAGTTGTTCATTTTCTTTGCGTAGCTGTTTGTTTTCTTTCAACAGTTGCTCAATGACTTGTTGCTGGTGAGTAATGAGCTGCTTTTGTTGTTGGACTTTGCCGATTAAGCTCTCAACTGTAAATACAGCTTGTTGTACCGTCAACATGTGATTCACCTCCTTGTCTATCAGTATTCACATCATAGACAAGGAAAGAAGAAAATATTCAGCTCACTTTATGATGTGGCTGAATAGTTACAAAATTATTTTCCACAATTTTGATTATAAGAATTTCCGAATGCAGAATAATCAACAACCGTGCTAATTTTTAGTTTTTCGTTTTTTATATAAAGCCAGACTAATTGTAGAGGCAATCACTCCGCTGCTAAAACTCACTCTAAGTACATTTATAATATATTCAGGTATTTCTTTATACTCCGTTGTTGTCACCCCTCCTGACATATATGTTACTGTTTTATAGGGGACAAATATCAATGCTAAAGTGATTCCTATGACAAAACCGTACATAAAGCCTTTTTCAATAAAATTATTCAAGACTCATTTCTCCTCTCTATGTGTCTGCATTTACAATTCAAAGTTTTGAACTATAGAGTTTTTGTAATAAAAGAAAGTCTGTAGCGTATTCTCAATCGTAAAAAACTGTTGCTCCCTTTATCTAAAGCTAATTCGTTCAATCACTAACTGTAGATGAGCAAATCTGCTAACATAAATTTACAACCAAACAAAAGAAGAGACATGAACCCGATTCCTTGGTTAGAATAGATGTGTCACCAAACCATTCACAAGGAGGTTCATGTCTCATGAATAGATTAGCACATCATCAAGGAATCCACAAGTTTTTCACGATGTTAGGGTTGGCACTTTATTTCTCGAAACCTGTGATGAAGCATCTCGTTCATATCGTGGATGCGATGGTGACGAAAGGTTTTTCAGGGACGTTGACCGATCTTCATCATGGGAGCTTTCATCCGAACCATCGCACGACACTCAGGCATTTTTCACGAAAAGCCCTTGAGAAGAAGAGACGTTGCTTCGCAAACTCCAGCAGTGGATCCTTCGTCGTGTCGAATGCAGCTCGAAACGAGAGAATTCCCCCTTTTTGTTTCGATCGATGGATACGATTTGCCAAAAAACGAAGCCCTCGTCACGGGCCACGCACGCCATTCAAGGGGGGTGATTGGCACTATTCTCACACAGAGAAAAAGTCAATCTGAGGCCATTCTCTCGTTTGGCTCATGGTTCATACGATGACCCAAGCGTTTCCTTTTGCCTTTCGCCTCTACGACAAGACGGCAGGGAAAAGCAAAGGGAAACTCGCGATCGAGATACTTTCTTCTTTGGATATGAGTCGCCCCGTTTATGTGCTCATGGACTCTTGGTATCCATCCCAAACGCTCGTGGAAGCTTGTCTGAAAAAGGGATTCCACGTGATTGCGATGCTCAAGACGAACCGAATTCTCTACCCGAAAGGCATCGCCGTCCAAGCGAAGCAGTTGGCTCGCTCCATCGAACTAGACGACACTCACCTCGTCACGGTGGGAGAAGAGCGCTATCGCGTCTATCGTTACGAAGGAGCACTCAACGGTCTCGACCATGCGGTGGTGCTGCTCGCTTGGAAAGCCAATCAGCCGATGACACCCGAATATCTTCATTGCGTCTTGAGCACCGATCGGGAGTTAAGCGACGAAGACATCTTGCGCTACTATGCCGAGCGTTGGTCAATCGAATGCTTTTTTCGACAAGCGAAAGACCAGCTGAAGCTCGATGGGTACCGTGTTCGTCAGGTTCGAGCGGTGAAACGCTACTGGATCTTGGTGCAGCTTGCTTACGTGTACAGCCTATTCGAGTCGAACAGCGATTTTTCTGATGGGCTCGATCTCTTGCGCAAGAGAAAAGGACATAGCCTCGTGGAGTTCATTTACTGTGCAGCGAAACAAAATATTCCCATTGATACCGTGAAAAAACAGCTCCACGTGGCATAAGGGGTACCCTTTTCTTTAAATCCAATAGCTAAAATTCAGTGCATTATAAACATAATAATAATAATACGAATATTCTGTATTTTTATCACAAGCAATGCATAGCCCAAAAAACGTAAGTTATTTGATATCTCTGGACCAGTTTACAATCGGATCCTGTAAACTAGGTTCTCCATAAGTACCAGTGTAGGTTTCTGATACATTGCCCGTTATGCGATTTATTTTTCGAACAATATAATTTCCTCTATCATGAAATCTAGTTGAATAATATTGTCTACTTGTATACCCTTTTGAAGGACCTAAAAAAGTTCTACCTTTCTCATAAGTATAAGTGACTGACGCATTTAGGGATGCATTTAGCTCTGCAAGTCCTTCGTCCGGCAGTTTAGTCGCCCCACTAATAGTAGCAGAATTAGTAACAGTTATTGAAGATTTTAAAGTTGCTGTTTCACCATAAGCAACACTTATAATCAATTGTGCAGCTAGCGGAGACCTATCAGTATATTTCTTTGTCACCTCGTATCGATAAAGCAAACTTTCCGGCTGAGCAGCATTAAGAGAGAATCGATTGTTTTTAGAATTTAGGATTCCTGCATTGTTTGGGATTGTTATACAAGAAGACGGTTCAATAATATCATGAATAGTTACATTGTCACTAATGTCCGCTTGCTCAGCTATATCTTTGATCAGATTATCACTAAGTCTATCTTTAAAATCTGGCCTATCTAAGTTTATAATAAGCCGTTCACCATCAGATTTTTCTACAATAATTTTTTGGTTACTTTTTTCTACAATATCAAATTTATCTTCTTCCAAACCCTTAGCATATACTCCAGTTGCAAATAAAAGCATTAACCCTAAAGTAAGGCCAGTAATGGATTTTTTTAACACTATTAACACCCGTGGTGCTAGATAAACTTGATCAAGCATAAAAATAGCCCTTGCATGAGGATCCCCTTAAAATGAAAGT
>NZ_QCWL01000032.1:0-2845 GCF_003064505.1 Geobacillus sp. LYN3
AGCGCTGCGTTTCTTACGTGAAGTACATGTTCCCTTTGATAACAACCAAGCCGAACGCGATCTTCGCATGGTTAAAGTCAAAGAGAACATTTCGGGTACGTTTCGCGAAGAAACATTCGCCCAGTCTTTTTGTATCACAAGAAGCATCGTTTCCACACTGACGAAACACGAAAAAAACGTGTGGGATTCGTTATGTCTTCTGTTGGCAGGCGAAACGATCGATCGAGTTCTTTCCGCTACCTAGGGCATTTTCTATGACCGAAATGCCCTATTTGTGCTGGGCTTTTTTATACACTAGCACTGGGGTGAATAGTTACGATTTTTATCATTTAAGCTGAGACTCTGTTAAATAATGTTGTTAATTTTCTTGTTCGACTAACAGACAGTAATGTTCAAAAAAGGATTTTTTCTACCACTTGCATAATATATAAAAGTAGTTTGTTAATCTAACGACTCGGTAGGGGGAGTATTATGGACATAAAAATACATAGTGATTTTTCTAATGTAAATCTTGATGAAATGAGAGAAGTTTATTGTTCTGTCGGTTGGACAAAGCATACAAACGAGATTATTAAGCAGGTTTTTGAAGCAAGTAATGTTATAGCATTGGCTACTGTAAATGGTCGAATTATTGGATTTGGAAGAGCGATTTCAGATGGTGTTTTTAATGCTGCAATCTATGATGTTGTGGTCCATCGAGATTTTCAAAAGCAAGGGATAGCTAAAAAAATTATGGAGTTTTTATTGGATAAACTAAGTAGTGTTTCTTGTGTGCATTTAATCTCAACAACTGGAAATGAAGAGTTTTATCGGAAACTTGGATTAAAAAGGGTTAAAACAGGAATGGCAAGGTATTTAAATCCTGAGCTAAGTAACGAGTATTTAGAGTAAGAACTGTAGATGAGCAATTTTCATAACAATAATTATGTAAAAAGAAACAAACAGGGTACCCCTTATGCCACGTGGAGCTGTTTTTTCACGGTATCAATGGGAATATTTTGTTTTGCTGCACGATAAATGAACTCCATGAGGCTATGCCCTTTTCTTTTGCGCAGGAGATCGAGCCCATCCGAAAAATCACTGTTAGACTCGAACATGCTGTACACATACGCAAGTTGCACCAAGATCCAATACCGTTTCACCGCCCGACGCCCGCGAACGCGGTATCCATCGAGTTTCAGCTGGTCTTTCGCTTGACGGAAAAAACATTCGATCGACCAACGCTCGGCATAGTAGCACAAGATGTCTTCGTCGCTTAGCTCGCGATCGGTGCTCAAGACGCAATGGAGATGTTTCGGTGTCATCGGCTGATCGGCTTTCCAAGCGAGCAGCACCACGGCATCCTTGAGACCGTTCAGAGCACCTTCGTAGCGATACACCCGATAACGCTCTTTTCCCACCGTGACGAGGCGGGTATCCCGTGGCTCCATAGATTTGGCAAATTCCTTTGCTTGAATGGCCGTCCCTTTTGGATAGAGAATCCGATTCGTCTTCAGCATCGCGATGACGTGGAACCCTTTTTTCAAGCAGGCTCCCACGAGGGTTTTCGATGGATACCAAGAGTCCATGAGCACATAAACGGGGCGACTCACATCCAACGAAGAAAGCATCTCGATCGCGAGTTCCCCTTTGCTTTTCCCCGCCGTCTTGTCGTAGAGGCGAAAGGCAAAAGGAAACGCTTGAGTCATCGTATGAACCATGAGCCAAACGAGAGAATGTCCCCAAATCGATTTTTTCTCTGCGTGACAATAGTGCCAATCACACCCTTGAATGGCGTGTGTTGCCCGTGACGAGGGCTTCGTTTTTTGGCAAATCGTATCATCGATCGAAACAAAAATGGGTTGATTCTCTCGTTTCGAGCTGCGTTCGACACGATGAAGCACCCACTGCTGGAGTTTGCGAAGCAGCGTCTCTTCCTCCCATGGGCTTTTCGTGAAAAAATGGCTCAGTGTCGTGCGATGGTTCGGATGAAAACTCCCATGATGTAGATCGGTCCGCGTTCCCGAAAAGCCCTTTGTAATCATCGCATCCACGATATGAACGAGATGCTTCATCACAGGTTTCGAGAAATAAAGGGCCAACCCCAACATCGTGAAAAACTTGTGAATTCCTTGATGATGTGCTAATCTATTCATGAGACATGAACCTCCTTGTGAATGGTTTGGTAGCACATCTATTCTAACCAAGGAATCGGGTTCATGTCTCCTTTTTTGTTTCGATGTAAATTTATGTTAGTGATTTTGCTCATCTACAGTTATTTTAGTTTCTATCATACTAGTTTTTATGGCATTTAGATTTTTTAGCAAGTCCAAGAAAGAAGGAAAATATTAAATGCACTTACATTGTAATCAAAATGTATTTGCAAACAATTAAAAATATTGTATAATATGGTTGAAATTACAATAAAAGAGGGGAGAGGAAAAAATGAGGTTCATCACCACAACATGTACTTGACAGACGGTACACTTCTCTGAACAAGTGTATGCAAAAAATCATTTGTTTCCTGTTCTTTCTTGGATGCATAAGTAAGGTATGTTATGAAAAAATCAAGTACAACTTTTGGTGAAGAGCCATAAATTTTGATTCATGATACATACCTCCCAACAATAATCTATCAAAATTTTACACTATATTACAAGTTATGTCACCTTTTTTGAGAAAAATAGGTATTTTCCGCAATTAAATTTGCGGAAAATACGGATGTTTTTCCTCGCTTATTCTGATACAATCAAGTGGTGAAGTCGACCGGCTTAATACAAATATAGGGAGATGTTAATAACCCGTGGTGCTAGTTGAGCGTCAGCGCTCAACCAGCCCTAGTGTGACCAAGGAATAAGCCAACAAG
>NZ_QCWL01000033.1:0-2667 GCF_003064505.1 Geobacillus sp. LYN3
TACCAACTGTGGATAATTTGAAAATCCCTATTTTGACGAAAAACTTTGAAATATACTCTTCATAGCTGAGACATGGGATGAACCGATTGCTTTGACGTAGTCAAAGATGGTATACTACTCTTATAGAGAAGAAAAATCCAACGTCTTGAATCGGGCGCACAGGGCGATAAGCACCAGTGAGGTGTTTGCCCATGAAAGTCTTGTGGAATTAGAGTCAGTATCCATGCGAAGGTATGGAAGAAGCTCTATAGTACACAAGAACCCCGTGGCTTTAGCCATCGGGAGGTTCAGTTAAAGAAACTTGCCACAACAAAACCCTTTGATATATAAGGGGTTTTTCTCGTTTTGCAGAGTGTTAGTGAATGCAAAACACCTTTAATTAGGAAAAAACTGTATTGTTGGAGTATTTGCTGCCGTAAAAATGAAATATCATAAGGTTTACATTTAGATTAATCTGTAAAAAATGTTAAAGAAGATAATCACCTTTAAATACGAAAGCTCGGAGGGATTTTGTTGATTGAAAATTTAAAGGAGATTCTAGAAATTTACTTCGATCAAAGGATGCGCTCATTAAGTTTAAGAACATTTTAGAACCTACTATTGAACAAGCAAAAGATGCCCATGAACGTCTTTATTGGCACCATATTTACGAAGAGGAAGAGCATCGTTTGGACCGTTTGAAGGCGCTATTGCCGAAACTGCAAGCGCAAGTGCAAAACAAGTCTTCTCTTTATTTTGCACTGGTCGGAAAAGGGACAGGCTGGCTGTATTTCATGCAGGCGGTCATGCTCGGAATCATCTGGGCGGCTGTTTTTTCCACACAAGGGACATTATTCTCTGAGCTGTTTCCAACCAAAGTCCGTTATACTGGGTTATCGGTTGGTTATCAGTTTGCCGCGGCCATTGTTGGTTTTGGACCTACGATTTGGACTTCAATGGCGAAAAAATTCGGTCCATCGCCGTGGATATTTGGCGGGTTCATGATGGCGGGGCTTGCTCTCTCTTTGGTACTAAGCGTGTTTGTGCCTGATACAACAAAAGCGGCCGCCTCGCGCTACGATGAAAGCGTGAATATTGTTAAAAGCTGACGAGCCGGCTAGATCGAAAATCGAACGAATCACTTTGATCGTTATTCTGGCAATAAAATTAATGGCTTGGGAGATTACTCCCTTCACCAAAAACGCCGTGATCCCTTTTGTAACAAGGGAAGCGGCGTTTTTGCTTTTTTACATTGTGGATTCGGATGGACATTTGGTATGGATGCCTAAACCTAGACTGAAGGCACGTTATTACAAAGGTGGAGAAAAACAAGGCAGAAGTATTTTCTTTTCTACTGTTTTTCATACGCTATTTGGTAGTATTTTCTTTCAAAATTAGCTAAAATAATTATATAAATATTAAAAAAATAAAAATTATTTTTGTCAAAGCATAAATATGAATTGGCTAGTGTTCAGAAAAAAAGTACGAGGAAGGAGTCCGGTTTCTATTTCTATTTGATATAGTTGGAAGCATAAGCGCTTGCAAGCGCTTTGACCCATACATAAGTCAATAGTTAACAAGAAAATTTTATAATTAAAAACTAGGAAATAAAGGGGAGTTTCAAATGACCAACCAACCATCTAACGTGCGTGTAGCTGTTGTGCAAGCCGCTTCCGTGATTATGGATCGAGAAGCAAGTACAGAAAAAGCGATTTCGCTAACGCAACAAGCTGCAGAAAAAGGCGCAAATATCATCGTATTTCCGGAAGCTTTCATTCCAGCTTATCCAAGAGGGCTTACTTTTGGAACGACGGTCGGAAGCCGTTCACCAGAAGGACGAAAAGACTGGCTTCGTTACTGGGAAAACTCGGTAGCCGTACCAAGCGAAACAACAGAACTATTAGGAGAAGCAGCCCGTAAGGCGGGAGCCTATCTCGTTATCGGTGTAGTGGAAAGAGACAATGAGTTTAGTAGAGGCACGCTTTACTGCAGTGTTTTATTTTTTGGACCAGACGGCACTTTGCTTGGAAAACATCGAAAGCTAAAACCTACAGCCTCTGAACGAATCATTTGGGGGGAGGGGGATGGAAGCACGTTGCCTGTTTTCGATACCCCATACGGAAGGATAGGGGCGTTGATTTGTTGGGAGAACTATATGCCATTAGCGAGAGTAGCGATGTATGCCAAAGGGGTTCAAATTTATATTGCTCCAACGGCAGATGCTAGAGAGCTCTGGCAGTCTACGATTCGTCATATTGCAGCGGAAGGAAGATGTTTTGTACTGTCCTGCAATCAGTATGTCACGAAGGATATATACCCGACTGATTTAGCCTGCTATGAAGAATTGGCATCATCTCCTCACGAGATGTGCGCTGGAGGAAGCGCCATTGTAGGTCCATTAGGAAACTATATTAAGGAGCCTGTCTATGGCAAAGAAGACATTCTTATAGCCGATTTGGATTTGCGTGACATCGCCTATAGTCAATTTGATTTTGATGTAGTAGGGCATTACTCCAGGCCAGATGTATTTCAGCTTTTAGTGAATGAAGAGAAGAAAGATAGTGTGAAATGGATAAAATCCTACATTTCGAAGCCGTAATATTGGTGAACTGTTAGTCTACCTGAATCCGTGACAAAACATCTTTACAATGGTCGCAAACCGTTGATACGATAAGGGAAAACGACGTT
>NZ_QCWL01000034.1:0-2587 GCF_003064505.1 Geobacillus sp. LYN3
TCAACCAGCCGAACGCGGCAGCCAATTAGGCTAGTTGCAAGCCCACGGCTTTAGCCGTTGGGTAGTTGACTAGCAATTGCCGTCTATCCGTTTCATCGCGTCATTGTGAGGCGAGTGATTCATCAGCGGCAGTTTCATGCCGGCGATTCGCTTACGGCAACGGTCGAAGTGCGTTTTCCGATTTGGTTTCCATTTGTGGCGTTGACGATGGAGGAAGCCGATGTTCCTTTACTTAAGATGGAACAGACAAAAGTAACGATTCCATTTATTTGGAAACGAACGTTTTCTTACACGTATGAATTGCGCGAGCTGCCGCGAGGGGAACATGTATTTTCCGCGCTTCGCCTTACCGCTACGGACTTTTTCGGACTGATAGAAAAGAATTCGCTCCATTTCGCAGAAGAAACGATTTTAGTATATCCTCGCTATATCGATATCATGTACCGAAAAGCGGAACAACAGTTTGACCAAGGAATGGCCGCTTCCTTGCTACAGATTCATCGAGATATGACGATGGCTGTGGGGGTTCGGGAATATGCGCCAGGCGACCGCTTTTCATGGGTTCATTGGAAAGCATCTGCCCGCAAGCAACGGTTGATGACAAAAGAGTTTGAAGAACGGCAGCGGGATGATTTGATCGTTGTACTTGATCGTACACCAACATCATTGTTTGAAGAGATCGTGACATTTGTTGCTTCTTTTTTGCGGGCCGCTATTAAACAAGGGGTGCAGACAGGACTTGTATCCGTTGGCAGCGACCGCACCATCTTTCCTGCTCGAAATGGTGAGGAGCATCTACAGCGCTTGTTTTATCATTTAGCAAAAGTAGCTTGTGATAGTCATGAGCCATTTGCGCGCGTTATTTCCAATGAAAGAGCAAACTGGAGAGCGACCGTTGTTTTTTGCTATGTTACTTCTTATTTACAGAAAGAGCTGGTTTTCACGTTAGGCGAAATGTCTGCACGCCGCCATGAGGGAACCGTGTTTCTTATCAAGGATGATTTGACGAAAGAGGAGCGGAACTGGATGGAAGCGCTGCGCCACAAAGGAATCCATGTTGTGGTCGTATCGCCGCGAAATATAATGACGACCTTGCATAAAGGCAGGGATGAATGGTGAATGCAATTAAAAATCTCGGGAAGAATCTGCTTATATATGGGTTGGCTTGCTGGTTGCTGATTGAATGGCTTCTTCCGCTAGAAACGGTGTCTGATACCAGGAATGTGCAAGTCTTCATTTGGTTTGTGTCTGTCTGTTTTCTTCTTTATTTGTTGCGGATTCCAGTGTGGCTTTCTGCTTTTATAAAGATTGCATATATGGTCTGTGCGTTAAACACATTGTTTTACCATGTTTCTTATCTGCAGGTGCTGAAGCTGCTTGTTCGGGAAATTGTTGATCACGTCCCTATTTTATTTTCGATGCGTTGGGCGGAACTGACCAACTCGTTTCGCAGCTTTCTTTTTTTTCTTTTGTTATGGATGATGGCGTATTTACTGCATTATTGGCTATTTACGCAAAAACGGCTGTTTTTCTTTTATGTCCTGACTGTTACGTACATTACGGTACTAGATACGTTTACCATGTTTCGTGGAAACGGTGCGATTATTCGTTTAGTCGTCTTTGGTTTTTTCCTCTTAAGCTTCCTGCATATAGAACGGTTGCGTGAAAAGGCATCGATTGCAGGCGGAATCAGAAAATGGACGGTTTTCTGCTTATGCCTAATTGGACTAGCTTTCATCTGCGGATATTTTAGTCCCAAACTGCCGCCTAAATGGCCGGATCCGGTGGCGTTTGTGAGAAGTGATGCAGCCCCGCAAGAGGAAAAACGGAATGATCCTGCTTTAGCGAAGGTGAAAAAAATCGGCTATGGGCAAAATGATTCGCGGCTTGGCGGTCCATTTATTGCCGATGATACGGTCGTTTTTATTGCCGAAGACCAAAAGCGGCATTATTGGCGTGTCGAAACGAAAGATATTTATACAGGAAAAGGATGGGAAAGCTCGGATAGTGTGCAAGTAAAAACATTTGAAAAAAATACAGATATCGGTTATTCTTGGTGGAATCTATCGGTGAAAAAACAAACGATGACAGCTAGCATCCATATAAAGGAGCCTTATTTCCATATTGTTTACCCTCTTGGGCTAAAGACAATAGATACGCCTGAAGACATTGTGTTTCGTTTGGACACGGCAACGGAAAAAATGTATGCAACTGATCGTTCAGCTTATGCGATTATGTTAAGGACATATAATATTACTTATGAATATCCGACGTTCTCCATTGATAAATTAAACGCCGCACCGCCAGTGCAAGATGAGGGGTTAAAAAAGCGATATACGCAGCTTCCTGAAAGCGTACCGAAACGAGTGCGCGATTTGGCGAAACAAATCGTAAAAGGAAAGCAAACACAGTATGAACAAGTAAAAGCAATTGAGCAATATTTTCACATGAACGGATATGTGTATGAAACGAGTGATGTTGCTATTCCAGGGGAAAAGGATGACTACGTTGATCAGTTTTTATCTTAATTAGGCGAGAAGACTCCCACTTCAACGAAGCGAAGCGGAGTAAGTGGGAGATGAATCGC
>NZ_QCWL01000035.1:0-2404 GCF_003064505.1 Geobacillus sp. LYN3
TCTATACGAAGGTATAGACGAAGCTCTTTAGTACACAAGAACCTGCCGACTTTAGTCGTGCAGAGGTTCAGTGGCTGGGATACATATGAAGAAAAACAAGCGTATCTTATTGAGGCGCATGCGGCGTTTGCCGATATCGATCCAACGCAATACGACGCAATCGTCATTCCAGGAGGACGCGCACCAGAATACATTCGTCTTGATGCGGACCTTCAACGCATTGTTAGACATTTCTTTGAAGCGAATAAACCGATCGCTGCGATTTGCCATGCGTCCCTTATTTTCGAAACGATGCCAGATTTGTTGAAAGGACGCAACTTAACTGCATACACCGCTTGCAAACCAGGTGTGGAAGCACTTGGGGCAACGTATGTGTCTGACAGCACAGTACATGTCGACCAAAACCTCGTTTCTGCACATGCTTGGCCGGACTTGCCTGGTTTCATGCGCGAATTCATTCGCTTGCTTCAAAAATAATGATCAAATCCCCTCAAGGCAACTTGAGGGGATTTTTATTTACATGCTCGCATCTTTTGCCGGCGATGCTTCCGTTTTTCGAACATTGGTTGCCAAATAAACCCCAATCAACACGAATGCACCGCCAATCAGTTGTGGCGCGGAAATTTTTCCTCCTAACAAAAACGTGATTATCGCGGTAAATACAGCGATTAAGTTTAAATAAATGCCTGCGTAGCTCGGTCCAACCTTTTTGACAGACATGTTCCAAAATAAGAACGAAAAAACGGATGGAAACAAACAAATATAGCTGATGCCAATCCATCCTTTCCCGCTTAACTCGGCGAGCGGAATCGGCTGCAAGAAAAGAAACGGAAGCAGCAAAATAATGCTGAAAAACACGGAACAAGTAGTCGCAGTAATCGGAGGAACGGCTAATTTTTTCCCGATAATCGAATAAAGCGCCCACACTACACCAGCGATGAGCATCATCAAATCGCCTCGGTTATAGCTCGTTTGGAAAATCCACTGCAGATGTCCGTTTGTTAAAATAAACAATACGCCGACTAGCGAAATGACAAAACCGATCACATTGATAAATGTCATCCGTTCTTTTAAAAGAAAATACGACATAATCACGATAATCGCCGGGTTCAATGCGTTGACAATCGCCGCATTCATCGGTGAGGTATATTCCAATGCTCCGTAAAGAAGCAGGTTATAGCCAATAATGCCAAGAATACCGGCGATGCTTAATGGCAGCCAAAATTGCTTCATGATTTCTCCATAGCGCGGTCGTTCCAAAAAATAGGAGATGGGAAGAAGAAATAAAAACGCAACGCTCCAGCGGATGAATGTAAGCCATAGAGGGCTAATTTCTGCGATGACATATTTTCCAAATAGATAATTACCTGCCCAAAATAAGTTGGCTAACACTAAAAAGATTTTCTCTCTCATTCATTTCTCTCCTGTCTCGTCTTTTGATATTCCTTATTTTACTACATTTACTTCATGACGTGTTTGATATCCTGCATGTTGCTTCTTTTTTGAATGTTGTTTTATCTTTTCTGCATTTAGTGAATGGGAGTTTTCTCGGTATGATGTGTGTAATATGAGATTTTTTATGAATTGTGATAATATGATAAATACCATTAGCACCTTAGTATTAGTAAAGGAAGTGATAACGGTGACATTAACGATAAAAGTATATTCAGATTATGTATGTCCATTCTGTTTTTTAGCGGAAAAACCGCTACAAGAAGCAGCTGCGGGAAAAGACGTGCAAATTGAGTGGATGCCGTTCGAATTGCGTCCATACCCAAATGAAACGCTTCGTCCGGAAGGAGACTATCTACAAAAAACATGGGAACAGTATGTATATCCTATGGCGAAACAGATGGGAATTCCGATCGTACTTCCGAGAGTATCGCCACAGCCGTACACTCACCTTGCTTTCGAAGGATATCAGCATGCAAAAGAAAAGGGAAAAGCAAATCAATACAATCACCGTATGTTTACCGCCTTTTTCCAAGAAGAGCAGGACATTGGCGATATCGATGTGTTAACAAAGCTGGCAGGGGAAGTAGGACTCGATGAAAAAGAGTTTCGCCAAGCTCTTGAGACGCGCAAATACAAAGAAGCGCACCAACGCGCACTCAAGCATGCGTATGAAGAAGCGAACATCACCGCTGTTCCGACGTTTGTCATTGGGGATACGGTTCTTACCGGTGTCCGTTCGAAAGAAACGTTAGAAAAGATTATTGAAGAAGAAATGAAAAAACAATCATTTCGTGATTTTGGAGAAGGAATGGCTTGTGGAATAGACGGATGTTAATGTCAATGATGGATGTGTATCGTTTTTTTTGATAAGATAAGGTGTAAACTAGCACATTATTTCAGAATCCCTTTTTCAAATTATTTCAGGCGGATTCGGAAATAATGTGCAAAA
>NZ_QCWL01000036.1:0-2402 GCF_003064505.1 Geobacillus sp. LYN3
TCCCTATAAAATATTGTTCTTCTACCTCTATTTGCTCCTTACTTGTGTGAAAAATATATAATTCTTTCTCCGAAAAAGTTTTGTGCTGCTGTTTATAACCATTCCATGCATCAGACACACTATTATACCGGTCGATCACTGCCATTTCCTTAATGATACGTTTGCCATTTTGCGAACAAGCCGAAATAGCCTCCACCAAAACAAATTGATTCGGATATTGCTTACGTAACTCTGACCATTTCATTTGTTTGCCTCCATCTCTTTTTATTACATTTTATCACTAATCACCTTACATATATAAAGCAATATTTTTAAAATTTAAGCGTGGCAAGCAGTATGAGTACAATTTAATGCCAACGTCTAATATACTACACTAAGGGAGTTTGCTTGTCCTCTGCTTTTTCAATCGGGACCCTATTCGATATCGAACAAAAATTTTTGACTAATATCCACAGTAATAAGTAAATTTTCATGTCCTTGCTACTATCTGAATACAATTTACAGAAAATGTTTCGTATATCGTTTGTTTCATCGTTATTTTCTGACTCATCTACCCGTTAGCCGCCAAATAAGATATAATGAAAAAATTACAAATATTGCATAATATCACATTCGATTTTGTCATCTTTAAAAGGTCTGGACGTATCTTTATTTGATTGGGATAAGAATCTAATTAAGGTTTACACTGATAATAAAAGCCTCACTCCCCGAACGAGCAAGGCTTAATCTAACAAGCATTTTTTATTAATTAAGCATCCCTATTCCTTTCAAATGTTGCCAAGCTTTTGTGATATGCGTTTCTTTAAATATCTTCCGCTTTCGTTCGTTCCAATTATGAATTTCTTTAATAATGGAATGAATATCGTCTTTTATATCCGGATTTTCTTTCACAACCCAATGTACAGTTGAAAGCAATTCCAGCCCATATGGAGTTTCAAACCCTTGAATGACATTCCGCACTTTTTCTAAATGTTCGTCAGCCTCGGAATCCCCCTGCAAATACTGTTCAGCTTCTTGTACCACATTCGGTAGTAAATAAATTTCTGCATCCCGGTTGCGGTCGCCAAAACCTCGAATAAAATGACCGTCCAAACGCAGTAACACATGATTTAAGTTGTCCGCGTATGGACCGTATTTTCCTTTCTCAAATCGCAATCTCATCGGTTCGCCGACAACCTGAAGAAAATAAGCCAACTTCTGAATTTCCAGCAATGACAACTTATACCCCGGAATGGAATAATCATTCATTAACATTAGCAATAACGCTCGAGATCTTGTCATCTTTGGTGGTTTTGTACGTATTTTGATTTGATCAGGGTTAGGGCTCCCTTCAGGCTCATACAAATGCACTTCCACCTCTTTTAAATGCTTAAAAGCCGCTTCAATTTTAGGACGTACTTCATCCCATCTAAGCCCGCCATTTCCACAGCCAAGCGGCGGAAGCGCAATCGACTTTATATTAAGCTCCTTAACCACCTTTATCAAATCCGCCAACCCTAGTTCAATATCTTCCATACGGGATTTATTTTTCCAATGGCGTTTTGTAGGAAAATTAATAATATATTTTGGGTTCAATAACGATTTAGTGGAAACGACATGCATTTTGCCTGGCTGCACTTCCTTGCGACGGCAAGCCTTTTCATACTCCGAAAACATTTCTGGATAAGCTTGCTTAAATTGCAGTGCAATTCCTTTCCCCATCACGCCGACACAATTGACCGTGTTTACCAAAGCTTCTGCTTCATCTTCCAAGAGATTGCCTTGTTTTAGGATGATCATTGCGTCACCTCCTTCAGTAGTACCAATGCGGCCGGACAGCTATCGGTTTATGGCAATGACATTGGTACATAATCTCTTCAACTTTTTGCTTCATTTTATCATTTTTAACCCCGATACCTAAAATCATATCAATAGGAACAAATTGATACACTAAAAACTCCGCTTGCCTTCTTCTTTCCCGATCGGGGTCCTCTTCCGTTTCAAACCAAAATTGAGAGTGCATGACGTTCCAGTCGATTTTGTCCAAATCCTTTAAATCGTTATAAAAATCAGTAAATTTCATAATGGCATGCCCATCCGTAAACACATAACCTAATCCTCTATGATGGATCACATCTGTCCTAGACACGAGATAAATAATCTCATCTTGTCCTTTTGTGTATCCGTCTACACGTCCTTTGTTAATAGCATATAACATCGGTGACCTAGGTGCAAAGTAAAAAGGAACATAATCATGCAAGGTGCCATAAGGGGGAAGCGGAACTGATATAATTGATCTCCTAGCTTGTATACGTGTATGCGCAATATTGACATACGATACACTTTTCACCTTCGCCACGTTATTTGCCACTAATCCACCGTGACAAAGGATCGATGGAAGGTTGCTATAGTGGGTGATATGG
>NZ_QCWL01000037.1:0-2129 GCF_003064505.1 Geobacillus sp. LYN3
AAAGTTATGCAAGGTTTTTTTATCCAAACGATAGCTTTCCGACACTTTGCCGATGGCACGAACGGTCATTTGAGCAGAGAGGCCAAATTTTTCCCTGACGTCATAGTAGCAAAGCCGCTGGATTTTCGTTTTGGAAAAGGTTCTGGAGCGAAAAGCAATCTCGCTAATATAGTTGCATGCTTGGTTAAACCGTTTCATTGTTTCCAGCAGCGCATGAAACTGTTCAAGAGTTGGCATTAATTTAATCTTGAGAGTGCAGAGCATTCTTGATTCACCTACCTTTCTAAATCCAGTGTACTTATGTTGAACGAAAAATTCAATATATACTAAAAATATAACCCCCGCCTTCCTCCTCACAGCTAAAGCAGTGGGCTTCCGGCGGATGTTCTCGTGAATCAGCCTCCAGCGGCCATTGCTTGTTGTTTCGGCTATGTTTCCGCGGATGATCATTCCTGCTTTTGCGTAAGAACGAACAAGCGGAGTGATAGATATCGTATATTGCTTTTCGCTTTCTGCGTGTTGACATCTCATTGTCACAGCGGAAACAGCGGTGACTTGAAACAGGCCGCTTACCTGGCGATCCTCCAATGCGTTTTCGATTGCCACTCTTCCGATTTCTTGCAGCCAATCATGATATTTTCGCGCCGCATACGGAACATATAAATCAAGCAAACGAATCGCGTCATATATCTCTTCTTCCACCGTCTGGATGATGGATCGAACCGTTTTATCATGATTCGTTCCATATCGCGCGTCAATCCACTTTGCCAACGCTTTTACCGTGCTGAAAAACGACTTCGCTTGATTGATGCTCGCATCACCGTTCATTTCTAAATAATGATAAACGATGCATTGCTGCCAATGGTCTTTTGTGATGCTTGTCCAAGACGAAAGACGAGACTGTAACAAATATTGGGCGATAATGGATAGCCCTGTCCGATATTTCGATACCGTTGCTTCTGATTTTCCTCTCGTTTTTTCGATAAAAAACTCCGCTATATCTTTACCAAAGAAGGAATCCATCCATTCAAGCGGCATGTCATATTGCTCGTATTGTTCCATTTCGTCTGTTCGCTGCTTCTCCAGCAATCGCGTTTGTCGTTTTTCCCCTAACGTGACAAATGGAGATAAAGGAAGACCAAACTTCCGGCGAATCGTATTAAAATCAACCGTAACCGGACATTCTAGACGCTCGGCGTTCATAAAACTAATATACTCGCGTTCTTGCAGCCATCGCTCGACTTCTTCTTTTTTCCCTTGTTCCACCATTTGCATCACGGTTTTCCCGTCCCATTCCTCTTGCGGAGTGTGTAATGATCGATAAATACCCAGCGTTTGATTCGCCAGCGCACCAAAATAAAGCGGCACATTTTCTCCTAACCGTATCGCGTAAGAGTGAAACTCAACGTCTTTGGGCGCATCCAATTTGCGCACCGTTTTTTTGATAAAGCGGACAAGAGGCCCCGCTTTCTCCATCACTTTCATAAACGATTCCACCGCATCTGGCAAAAAAGTCACAAACTTTAGGTGGTGTTTATTGATTTCTATAAAAAAATTTGATCTTTTCTTCTCCATAAAAGCAGACGCTCAAGAACATCATATCCAATGTCTTTTTTGCTGTCTACTTATAGGGGATAGTAACAAAAAGACAGATGCATTAGGCTTCTGCCCTACACCTTTTTGTCTTTTCTTGTCTATATGATCGGGTTATACTGTTTAGTGAGGAGGTGAATGACGTGGAACAACAAACGATGTTAAAAGAAATTTTAAAAGCGCTCGATCTGTATGCATCTGACTTTCGCTCACAAATCGCTGCATTAGACAAAAAAATCGAAGCAATAGATAAAAAAGTCGAAGCAATGAATGGTGAATTTAGAAGAAAGTTTGTGGAAATAGACAAGCGGATACAAGAGATGGACGACCGGTTGGAAGGCAGAATCGATCGGCTGGAAAATGAAATGAACGAACGATTTAACCGCTTAGAAACAAAAATCGACAACTTGCGCATCGAACTTATTGAAACACAAGAAACCGTCGATTTCCACTCAGCCAAAATCGCCCAACATGACCGAAAAATCCGCAAGCTCTCCCAGCAACAATAACCTCTCCATCCGTAACGTTCTCTCCAC
>NZ_QCWL01000038.1:0-2078 GCF_003064505.1 Geobacillus sp. LYN3
TTTACCAACTGTGGATAATTTGAAAATCCCTATTTTGACGAAAAACTTTGAAATATACTCTTCATAGCTGTTTTTTATTCTTATCTACTTGACAGGGATCACTTCAAACGTTAATGCATCCGTAACTGTCATCACCAGTGTCCCCTTTTCTTCAAAGGAGTAGCCACCGCTAAACTTCTAAAACAATTACGTTCTTTTGGTGAAAAGTTGAGATAATTGTGAATGAGAAGCTAAAAAATTATGGTTCATCACCAAATTTTGTGATTTAGTGACAAAAAAGAGAAAGCACTAACGAGATCCTGGCAATCATGTTAGTGGTGAAATAAACATTAAGGAGGTCTCGTAAGTGCTTTCTATACCACTAGGATTGCCAGAATTTAAAGTTATTAAACAAGAACTTCTTTCCTATGGTTATGCGATTCATGTAGAGAAAACAGAGACACAGGAACGTTGCCCTCATTGTGGGTTTGCCACTTCCTCTGTCCACGACAGACGGACACGAAAAGTACGGGATTTGGCGATTTTCCATCAACCGGTGTACTTGTTTGTAGAGGTAAAGCGCTATCGATGCTGGAATTGTTTCCAAGTGTTTTCCGCCACTTTGGAGTCGATTCAACCAAACCGGCATGACACCAATCGATTTTGTGAGTACTTGTATGAACTGTGTGAAGGCTCCACCATTCAAGAGGTTAGCCGAAAGCACCGCATCCCATATACGACATTGGAACGCATTTATTACTCCATCGCGTCAAAAAAAGCAAAAGAACGCCAAACAGCAACGGAGGCATCTTTTCAGGAAGGGATGGCGCTTAGCTTAGATGAAATCGCTGTAAAAAAGGGACATCAGTACGAAACCGTGTTGATGGATGCCAAAGCCGGATCAGTCATGGGAATGAACGCCGATCGCCAATATGACTCTACCATCAACTTGTTGAGCCGAAACGTCCTGTCAAAAGAAATGGTGCAAACGGTGATTCTTGACATGTGGGAACCCTATCACAAGGCGGTTCGCGCTCTGTTTCCATCTGCTTCGATTGTTATCGATAAGTACCATGTGGTTCAAAAGGTGACACAAGCCTTGGATCAGGCACGAAAAGAGTTCCCGCGATTGAAAAAGGCTAGATTCCTTCTGTTAAAAGGGTATGAAAAACTTCGTAAGAATCAGCAGTTTCGATTGAACGATATCTTGGAGGAATATCCCGCACTTTCGATTGCTTATTATCTCAAGGAGCTATTTCGAGATTTCTACCGAACCGATCATTATGACCAAGCAAAAGAATGCTTGGAATAATGGATTTGGTTAGCAAAGAAAAGCCCTTTTGTCTCTTTTCAACAAGCAACTAACACTTTTGAAAGGTGGAAGGAGCCTATTCT
The DNA here is from genome assembly GCF_003064505.1 of Geobacillus sp. LYN3. Taxonomy (NCBI): domain Bacteria; kingdom Bacillati; phylum Bacillota; class Bacilli; order Caryophanales; family Anoxybacillaceae; genus Geobacillus; species Geobacillus sp. LYN3. The sequence goes on from NZ_QCWL01000038.1 coordinate 1,375, forward strand.
TCAATACTTTTTGTGCCCGTATACGAATGCACGATGGAAGGCAACAATCACAAGATCAAAAATATCAAACGCCGGGCATATGGCTATCGGAATCTAGAACGATTTCGTTTACGTGTATTTTTGGAGTGTACAGGGAACACTACAGGTAGTCAGGCTGTCTAAGTACGCGCTTCTTCCGCTATCGGTATGATAGTTGGTAGAATGGAACCCGTCAAGGAAAGCACTTGACTGTTTCCATTCTACCAACTTCGTGGTCTGTATGCGGAAGAAGGATCCTGACTGATGAACCTATTTCATCGAGCTAACATGTCTCTAGGATTGAGTAGAAATCACAGAAAATGGTGAAGACCCCATTTTTTTAACCCCATATTACTTCTTCCTCCATTTATGTTATGGATTGTAAGAATCTGAGGTTTTCTGTCAGGTATCTCTATCTTACAACAAGAAGTAAGCTGGGGTCTTTTTTATGTCAAGAAAAACCTTTCGACATTATTATCTTATACACCAGGCACGCATTCAATGGTGAGCGGTATTACGATCCAGAGACGGCAAGGTTTATCTGGATTTATCCATATTCTGGTAATAGAATATGATAACTCTCCAACAAATGTAATTCAACCCTTTTTTTATAATTTTTGGCTCTTCACCACAAGTTGTACTTGATCATTTAAGGTAGGTGTGCATAGAGGGTACAAAAAATGCGA
>NZ_QCWL01000039.1:0-1948 GCF_003064505.1 Geobacillus sp. LYN3
TACCAACTGTGGATAATTTGAAAATCCCTATTTTGACGAAAAACTTTGAAATATACTCTTCATAGCTGGAAGAACAGTGTCTAGTGCTGTTTGCAAGTAATTCATATGCTATAATACAAAGAAATACAAACGTGCCAAAAGGGTGGCGTTTCGATTTGTCGATAAATGGAAATCTTTTTTCACGCTCGAGGGAAGCATGTTTTATTTTAATAGAGGGACTCTTCTACAAGGGTCGAATAAAAATAAATAGGAGAGAAACATGAGTAGAAGTCGAGCCCTTTGATGATTTACCACTAAACGGTTATTCTCGGTTAACGAACATGAAAATAGTGATGAACAAAAGGAGAAAGGAGAATGAAAACATGGCATTTTTGCAAAAGATAGAACCGTATGTCGTCAGTGGCGATCCGATCGTTCAGCAATTCGTTTTGCAAGCGCTCGAGGAATATCCACACGTTCCGAACGAGTGGACGGAGCGGCTAATCGAAAAGGCGGTGCGTTCGCATGGGAAACATAGAGAAATATTATGGGATTTGCGGAATCATTCGTTAAGCGAAAGGGCTTTGTTGCTGCTGATCGAAGGATTGAAGAGGGAAAAGGCCGGAGAAGCCCGTCCGTATTTCAACTTGTTGGATAATGTCGAGCCCGCATTGGCCATCAAATATAAAGCAGAATTAAAGCCATATATTTCTAATGGGACATGGGAACTGTATGAGCTTCTATTGCACGGAACAAAGGAAGAGGTATGGCGCGAATATGAGCGCATGCTGGCTTTGTTGGAGGGGAATGTTTCCTATAACGATTTGCAGTTTCGAAGAACGAAAAAAATTGCTGCCGCGCTTGTCCGGAATGGCTGGATGACCGAGGCGGAGATTGATGATATTTTGCAAGCAGAAAAAGAAGAATGGTTTTCGTTTGCTGGTGTTTTTGCCGTGTACGCCGCCGGACGATTGAAGCTAGAAAAGCATATTCCGCTGCTGGCTAGTTTGTTAGTCAAGGATGATGATATTCTTTTGGAAGAAGTTGTTTCGGCGTTACTTGGGTTTCAGTCGGATGCCGTTGTCAAGGCGGTTGCGCCGTATGTAGAGAAACAAGAATCCGTTATTTTTGCGATTTCTGTGCTTGCCAATACCAAATCCACGCTTGCCGTTGACGTGCTGAAAAACGCCTACAGACGGGAAATGGATGACGATATAAAGTCATTGCTGTTTGAAGCGCTTTGCCAACAGCTTTCCGAAGAAGCGCTGCCGGAAATTAACGAATATATGGAAAAAAGACGGAATGCTGCTATGATTGATACAGAGCTTATCGCATACGGTTTTTATCGGGTGATGGGGATCGAGCACCCGAATCTCGAGAAATGGGGACAAATAGCTCTCGAAAAAGAAAAGAGATATGAACAACTGCAACATCAACTCCCCCTGAAAGTCCCTTATCGCAACGTAAATAAAATCGGACGCAATGATCCGTGCCCGTGCGGGAGCGGGAAGAAATATAAGAAATGCTGCGGGGCATAGGGGAGAGAGGACGTTAACTTAAAAGGTTTGTTTTATCTCAAGTGGATCGCCCACAAATACGTTCAACCATCGAATGGTATTATGTCAAGAAAATAGACACGTGAAATCGAGGAAAATTTAAAAATCCTACTACCACATTTCTTTTGGTGGCCTCTTGAGAAGGAGAACGGTTTGGTAAACCCTTCCCTTCTCAAGAGGAAAGATGCCCCTTATATCGTGACTTGTGGAGAGATGCATTGCGGCTTTTGTCCTTGCTAATGAGCCGAATCAAGTGTGGGCGGCGGATATCACGTGTATTTGGACGAAAGAAGGATGGCTGTATTTAGCTTTGATCATGGATTTGTTTTCCTGTAATTGTGTCTATATAAGTTGAATTAAAGATTTACAACTGAACACACAAACGATCGATCGTTTGTTCTGGTTTCTGGTTG
>NZ_QCWL01000040.1:0-1868 GCF_003064505.1 Geobacillus sp. LYN3
CGTTCAGCGAACACACACAAGTCGCTTGAAGCCCCCACCTCTAAGCGAAGCGTAGGTGGTGGGTAGTTCACTGTTTGAACTATTAGCGATTCCTGTTCTTGCTGGTTCAGCGGCAATCTTGTCCGGAGTTAAGAACAAGCAGAAAGAGGAACGGGTGATTGACACCGTATTTCGCAATCTGAAAGTTGGAGCAGTCGAGGGCAAGGAGTTTGTCTATCCGAAACTTGTTGCAACCGAACAAAAGGACTACTGTGTGCGTTATGTGTATCGCGTACCGTTAGGGCTGCCTAAAAAAGCGTTGGAACCAGTCGAAGAAATACTTGCTGCTACTCTGGATCGCCCAGTTGAAGTCACGTTCAAGAAGTGGCTATACATCGATGTTTTTCAAAACGACATTCCGGAAAAAGTGCTGTATAGCGAAGTTCCAGACATGAAAGGCTGGGTCGTTCCACTCGGTTTTAATGAGAAAGGATGGCATTTTCACGATTTTGACAAAACACCGCATTGTGTAGCAGGAGGGACGACGAGATTCGGGAAAACAGTGTTTTTGAAAATGGTGATGACATACCTTATTGAACATCATCCTGACGATGTGGAATTTTTGATTATTGATCTAAAGGGCGGGCTTGAATTCGAGCGCTACCGTGAACTAAAACAGGTCGTAGACGTCGCCAGCGATCCAATAGAGGCATTTGAATGCTTAACGAGTATAAAGGTACTGCTCGAGCAAAAAATGGCTGAATTTAAGCAAAATGGATGGTCAAACGTGGTGAATACACCTATACAAAAACGAACGTTTATTATTGTCGATGAAGCGGCGCAGCTCGTTCCAGAAAAGTTCATGGAAAAACATATGCGTGACCTACTTTCATATTGTCAAAGCATCCTTTCTGAAATTGCTCGTATCGGTGGAGCGTTGGGGTTTCGACTTGTTTTTTGTACGCAATATCCAACAGCTGACACTCTGCCAAGACAGATTAAACAGAACGCGGACCTTAAAATATCGTTTCGCCTGCCGACCGGATATGCGTCAGCTGTCGTGATCGATGAACATGGCGCAGAAGAGTTGCCATCAGACATCCCAGGACGCGCGATCATCAAGACGCATGAGAAAAAGATTGTTCAAGTGCCGTATATCAGCGATGAAGAGATGGCAAAACGATTGGAGGTGTACCGCGTTGCTAAAGTTAGAAAAACTCACCGAACGGCAAATGAAGATACTATATACTTTGAATAACCTGGGCGCATTAAGCCGTTCGCAAATTCAATATATGTTCGACCTGGGAAGCAAACGGAATGCGAATCGGGTGCTGCAAGGTATACGGGAATATACGAACACAAAACGAATCGGCGAGGATGTGTACTATCTCAATAAAAGGGGAGCGGAGCTGGTGGGCGGAGAGGCAACCATTCGACGAAATAGTCCGATTGAACATATTGTCATGCGGAATGGCATCTATATTTTTTATCATTATCCGTCTGACTGGAAAGCCGAAGCAAAAACAAGATGGAAAGAAGGCGGCAAGGAATACAGCATCGTGTCCGATGCACGTTTCACTTATCACGGGCAGATGTACTTCTTGGAAGTCGATATTCAGCAAAAAATGGTCGAGAACAAACGAAAGGTCGAGAAGTACGCATATCTTTTCCGATTCATACAGCGACAGCAACTAGGAGAACCTGTTTTGTTGTTCTACACTGTATCAGCCGTAAAGAAGCGGCAAGTTGAAGCGATCACCAAAGAGTACGGCGTGCCTTGTGAGTGCCTGTTAAAAGCGTAAAAAAAGGCGGAGTGATCCGCCTTTTTATTTTAAGAGGAATAATACATAATAATTTTATACAATCCGTATCAATACATTCGGAAATCC
>NZ_QCWL01000041.1:0-1846 GCF_003064505.1 Geobacillus sp. LYN3
GGTAGCGTCAAAAGTTTTATGAAAACTCCACATCCGCCATCCCATGGAGCATCGTAAGGCATCCTTGGAGCCGGATTCGCCCTTGACCAACACCCGCCAAAGGTGCGGAAGAGTCGTCAAGGGCGACGGGGACAAAAAAGAGGGCATAGGAAAGCCGCCCTTGCCCTTACCGAATTTTACCTTTGACGAGGTTCGGTTGGTCAAGGGTTCGCTTCGCCGAATCCGGCTGTTCTTCTGATCCATGGGCTCCGGCGGACAAAAAAGTTAGGCTGCCTCTTGTTGGAGGAAATCTTGAGCCATGGCGATCAGCTTCGTCCACCGGGCCGGCATATGGGGCAGGTCGGCGAGCTCCGGGATGACGACAGGAACCCGGCCTTCGAGTGCACCGTGCGGGCGCAGGAAGTTGAAATACGCCACAAACAGCGTGACAAAGGAGACCGAGCCTTCTTCCGCGCCAAATCCGTGAGTCGGCCGATAGTTGCCTTTAAACGTCCGGTTGAATCGCTCGATGATTTGTTTGAGCGCGCGGAACTCTTCGGACACCGGATCCTCATTGGTCAGTCCGATCACTTGGCGGACGTCAAACGGAATCCCGTGCTGGGCAAAAAAGTGCTGCGCCAGCAGGTAAATGGGATTGCCGTCGACGACGAACGACAAATCGTCCGGGATGGACGGCAGCTTTCGCAGGACGTCATCGATGGCGCGGATGGCCGACAACGTATCCCGGTGGGGCGAGACGCGATACGACAACACCACTTTTTTCACGGCATCAAACATAAAAAACAGGTAATGCCAGCGTCCTTTCACGCGAATATACGTCTCGTCCCCACAGAACGAGCCGGACAGCTCGTACGGGAACTGGTCGACAAATGGCTGAATCATGAGCGCGACGCTATTGGCGTAGTTGAGCACCGTCTGATGGGAGATCGACACGCCATGCACATCCTTCATGATTCCGGCTGTCTGTCTGGAGGACATCCCATAGTTAACGTAGTACGTCAACACGAGTCCGAGGGTGTGCGACGACACCGCCAGACGGGACAAATCGACTTTTGGCTTTTTCGGCGACGATGGGGCCAATGGTTGAAAGTCAAACAAAAACTCACGGAACAGATACCGCACCTTGAAGGCTTGAGGGTTCTGCTGGAATTGTTGGCGTTCCTTTTGGCTCATCCGGCGAAGGTTCTTTTGGTAAAATGGGCAGTCGTTGTTCTTGCACTTGTAGATGTAGTAGTCCTTGCGTTCTTTGATTTTCTCAAGCGTTTGGAAGCAGTGCGGGCAACGAAAGACCGCTTGCTTTTTGAACCGATTTCGATGGTTGAACCGGCATTGGCACACTTTGCATTGGTATTGCCCTTTTCCGCCGTTGTTGGCGTACAGGTAGGATGACGGCGCCTGGCAACGGGGACACGTCAACGAATCCGGAACACGGTGTTTAGCGTTGTCCCGGCGTTGGATCGGCGGCAACGGACGGCCGTGCCGGGCTTCGTAGTCGGCTAAAAGCTGCCGGTAGTCAAGTGTTTCTGGGACATCGATGATGGGAAGGTCATCGACTTGAAGTTTTCGGTACGGTTTTCGAACCGGTTCGTCCATGTCTTTGCGGCTTAAGGATTTTCCTAATAAGGCACCAATTAAATAGACAATGATTTGATGTTGGGACTTGATTATTTCGAGCAAATAGGCTAATAATTGAGGTAACAAGCTTGTCACTCCTTTGTTTTGGGTGTTGGGTGTGGGGTTACCTCAATGATGGCCTAAAACAACGGGGGTGGCAAGCTTTTTTTATTCTAACCGTTGAAACTCAATGAAAAACAGTGAGTGTGGAGGATAAACTTTTGACAATACC
>NZ_QCWL01000042.1:0-1837 GCF_003064505.1 Geobacillus sp. LYN3
GAGAGGGTTTTCTGAAGGAATGTGCAAAAAAATGGCTCTTTTGTTCCGAAATAAAGTGATAATTTACAATAAACGGCCCGAAAAAAGCTTCCTCCAGCCCCGGAAGACCATCAAATACGCCCAGAAGCACTTCCTTGACGCCTCTTTGGTAGAGGTGTTGAAGAATTTCCTGCCATCCATAGGAGCTTTCTTGTCCTCTCACGAAGAAACCCAGAATTTCTCGATATCCTTCTTCGTTCACCCCTAACACCACATAAATGACTTCTTTCTCCACGGTTTCGCGACGAAGTTTTACGTATAAACCATCCAAATATAAGACGGAATAACGCTTGTGCAGTGGACAAGTGTGCCATTTCTCGATGTCTTCCTTCACGACATCGGTAATCCGGCTGATCGTTGCAGGAGAATAGGCATTGCCTAAAATTCGTTCAATAAACTTGCCAATTTCACGCGTACTCATGCCACTTTGATACATCCTGATGATGGCTTCCTCCAGCCAGCCCGTGTGGCGTTGGTAAGGAGCGAACAATTGGGTTTGAAATTCTCCGTTTCGGTCTCTAGGGACCAAAAGACCTTCCATCCGGCCATATTGCGTATCTAGATTTCGTTGATAGTAGCCGTTTCTCCTATTTGATGTTCCGGCTTGTTCTATTTCGAGGAAATTTTTGATTTCTTCCCGCATGATCAGTTCTAATTTTTCCTTTACAAACTGACGAATGACGCTTTCCAGTTGATTTGTCCAGTCGACATTCGGTATACTTTTAGACATAGGTAGGGTTCTCCTTTCTCTGGAATGTGTTGTGGTCCAAATCAGAGAATACCCTACCTTTTTTCTTTTGGTCTAGCAAAATGCTTTACACAAAATTTTATACATCATCGCTAGTGATGCATATTGAATCATAGGTACCTATTCTTTTTTCGGTTTTTTGGTAGTGATATAATCAAATTGAAAGAACAAGTTGAGGTGATGGAGATGGAATGGCAGGAAGTGCGTTCACTGTATCCGAACCAATTTGTGAAATTACAAGTATTGAAGTCTCGTTTACAGGGGGATCAGGAGATCATTGAAGAGGTGGCTGTCATTGGAACGGTTTCGGATGAGGACGCAACTCGTGAGTTACTGCAATCAAAAGGGGATCAGCTTGTTTATCACACTAGTCACAAGGAGATTGTCTTAAAAGTTCGTGGAACGATTGGCCTGAGAGGGAAATTTTGTTATGCAGATTGAATATCGCGATGGGTTATTGTTTACGTCGATAGAAATTGTTTATCGAGGAAGGTCCAAGTTGATTGATAATATGGTCATTGATACTGGTGCTGCCAAAACACTGATTTCTCAAAATGCAGTAGAGGATATTGATTTGCGAGTAGAGATGGGCGATCATATTGTTACTTATTATGGAATCGGTGGAAAAGAGCACGCATTTACGAAGAAATTGGACTCTATTAAATTAGGTTCTTTTCAACTCAGAGAGTATGAGGTTGATTTTAGTGGGATGGATTATGAAGGGATTAATGGTTTGTTAGGATTAGATATATTGCTAGACGCTGGACTTGTCCTAGACCTAGCCAAATTAGAAATGTATCGTTCCGGTCAAAAATAAAGAATAGTGTCCGTGCGTTGTGATCCGAAAGGAATCCGTGCCACTGTGCATTACCCGAAATACGTCGAAGTGCGGTAGATATCAGTAAAGAGAGCCTTTGACAAAATCATCCGGCTCTCTTTTGATTTATATTCGGAAAATTCTGCTTAAAATTTTTGTTTTTCCTCCCTCTAGAAATGTTGATCTATCAAGGCTTTTCGGCCTCTCAGGGGTGTCCAAAAAATATTTTTCGA
>NZ_QCWL01000043.1:0-1781 GCF_003064505.1 Geobacillus sp. LYN3
TTTAACATCTTTCCGAAAGAAGTCTCCCACTTCTAAACGAAGTGAAAGTGGGAGATGAATTTCGGTTAGGTATAGCCTAAAATTGTCTCTTTTTTGTGTGTTATGATATAATCAGTTTTAGAAAAATGAAAGGCTGTTGTATCAATGAAATTAGACAATAATAACCATTCAGTGTTCCTATTGTATTATCATCTTGTGCTGGTTGTAAAATATCGCAGACAAGTGATTGATGATACCATATCTGACTATGCAAAAGATATGTTTGTGAGATTGGGTAAAAATTACAATATTTCCTTGGTCGAATGGAATCACGATATGGACCATGTGCATATTTTGTTCAAAGCACATCCAAATAGTGAATTATCCAAGTTCATCAATGCCTATAAAAGTGCAAGTTCTCGACTGATCAAAAAGCATTTTCCGCAAGTGAAAAGAAAACTGTGGAAAGAATATTTTTGGTCAAGAAGCTTTTGCCTGCTTACAACGGGTGGTGCGCCCATTGAAGTAATCAAAAAATATATCGAAAATCAAGGTATGAAGTGATGTGGTGTCGATATGGCAAACAAAGCCTATCAGTTCCGTCTATACCCAACAAAAGAACAAGAAGAATTGCTCGCCAAAACCTTCGGTTGTGTCCGTTTTGTGTATAACAAAATGCTTGAAGAACGCATACAAATGTTTGAAAAGTTCAAGGACGATAAAGAATCCTTGAAACAACAAACATTTCCGACCCCTGCCAAGTACAAAAAGGAGTTTCCTTGGCTAAAAGAAGTGGACAGCCTTGCGCTGGCAAATGCTCAACTAAATTTGCAGAAAGCGTTTCAACACTTCTTTTCTGGCCGCGCTGGATTTCCCAAGTTCAAAAACCGCAAGGCGAAACAGTCGTACACCACAAATATGGTAAATGGCAACATCAAGCTTTCAGATGGCTATATCAAGCTGCCCAAACTGAAATGGATCAAGTTCAAGCAACACCGGGAGATTCCTGCCCACCATATCATCAAGTCTTGTACGATCACGAAAACCAAAACAGGAAAATACTATATTTCTATTCTCACAGAGTACGAACATCAACCTGCCCTAAAAGAAGTACAAACGGTTGTTGGGCTTGACTTTTCCATGAGTACGCTGTATGTCGATAGCGAGGGTAAGAGAGCCAATTATCCTCGATTCTATCGCAAAGCATTGGAAACATTAGCGAAAGAACAGCGTAAATTGTCTCGTAAAAAGAAAGGCTCGAATCGTTGGCACAAACAGCGTCTGAAAGTAGCGAAGCTGCATGAGAAAATTGCCAACCAGCGCAAGGACTTTCTGCATAAGGAGTCGCACAAATTAGCGAAACGGTATGATTGCGTGGTCATCGAAGACCTCAACATGAAAGGGATGTCACAAGCCCTCCATTTCGGTCAAGGCGTTCATGACAACGGCTGGGGCATGTTCACCACTTTCCTTCAGTACAAGCTGGCCGAACAGGGGAAGAAGCTGATCAAAATCGACAAATGGTTCCCTTCGTCCAAAACGTGTTCGTGCTGCGGTCGAGTCAAGGAGTCTCTATCGCTTTCTGAACGGACATTCCGCTGTGAATGTGGATTCGAGAGCGACAGGGACGTCAATGCGGCCATCAATATCAAACATGAGGGCATGAAACGATTGGCGATCGTCTAATTTGTCCTCGAACCGTGGGGCACACGGGGATCGCTCGGTCAACTTCCCATCATGAGATGGGATTACCCGAGAAGCCCCCACCTCTAAGCGAAGCGTAGGTGGTGGGAGTATGTCAC
>NZ_QCWL01000044.1:0-1703 GCF_003064505.1 Geobacillus sp. LYN3
AATCCGGGTATTCCAGCCCGTTTCAATGCCGTATCCTTCATCGGCAGGAGTGCTTTCTTCCAGCATTTTTTTAATTCCCGTTCTTCTTCTGGAGATAGATACGGCTTTCTGCCCGGGGCGTATCGACGTTCTAATAGCGCATCCATCCCACCTTGATTAAACTTTTGCACGTAAATCGAAACGGTCTCACGGTGGAGATTCAAGAGCTCAGCGACTTGGATCCCCAAATAGCCTTGCATAATCAGACGAATGACTGCAATTCGTTTTGCCATGTTCGCCTTTTTCATTTTGCGTTCCTGTTCTTGAAGACGTTCGATCGTCCAACCATGATCGTTTGTAATTTATAATCCTTTTTCCTCATTCTTCCTCCGCTCCTTTGATTTACTCATTTAGGAGCAGTATAGACAAGGATGCAGGTTGATTAAACATGTCGGAATTTCAAACTGGATTTATATAGATACACAATATGGCCGAATTGAAGGGCTTTTGGTGCCAAGAGACCGAAACGGAGAATTTCAAACGCAGTTGTTTGCCCCTTATCAACGCCACACCGGCTGGCTGGAGGAAGCCATCATTAGGATGTATCAAAGTGGCATGAGTACACGGGAAATTGGCAAGTTTATCGAACGAATTCTAGGAAATGCTTATTCTCCAGCGACGATCAGCCGTATTACCGATGTCGTGAAAGAAGACATCGAGAAATGGCACCATCGTCCACTATCCAAACGTTATTCTGTCTTATATTTGGACGGCTTGTACGTGAAACTTCGCCGCGATACGGTAGAGAAAGAAGTCATTTATGTGGTGTTAGGAGTGAATGAAGAAGGGTATCGCGAAATTCTGGATTTCTTCGTGGGAGGACAAGAAAGCGCCTATGGATGGCGGGAGATTCTCCAACAGCTCTACAAAAGAGGCGTCAAGGAAGTGCTTCTGGGCGTATTCGATGGACTACCGGGGTTGGAGGAAGCCTTTAAGGCAGTTTATCCGAAAGCCGATGTACAGCGTTGTGTCGTTCACAAAGTACGTAATACCTTAAATCGTGTTCGGAAAAAAGATCAATTGGAAGTGGCAGAGGATCTCAAACTGATTTATCGTGCACCGAATAAGGAGATGGCGTTACAGATGTTTCAACAGTTTGAGTCGAAATGGTCAAGCAAGTATCCGAGAGAAGTTCAATCTTGGGCCAATGAGTTGGATGTCCTCCTTACATTTATGGATTATCCAAGCAGTATTCGAAGTGTGATTTATACGACGAATGCCATTGAACGAACGATCAAGGAGATTCGGAAACGTCTCAAGCCGATGAACAGTTTGAGTAGTTTAGAAGCCGCTGAAAAAGTCGTGTATTTGACCATCCAAGATTTTAATGAGAAATGGGCAGGACGAAAGTTACGAGGATTTTCCGAAGCTCATGAAGCCCTCGAGCGAATGTTTGAAGAACGTTACAATTAACCAAATAATGTAAATAAATGAGATAAGGGGATTCTCCCTTTCCACACAGGAGACTGAATATTCAGTCTCCTGTGTGGAAGAAACAGCCCCCTCTCTATTCTAAATCCATTTCAGAGATGCCCTATCTATCTTACATTACACAAAATTCTTGACGGTACCATAGAGTTGTTTATTTTTTCGGGTCTTCACCATTTTCTGTGATTTCTACTCAATCCTAGAGACATGTTAGCTGGATGAAATAGGTTCATCAG
>NZ_QCWL01000045.1:0-1669 GCF_003064505.1 Geobacillus sp. LYN3
GCATTTTTTGTACCCTCTATGCACACCTACCTTAAATGATCAAGTACAACTTGTGGTGAAGAGCCAATTTATTCTAAAAAAAGAGTTGACATATGTTTTTTTTTTTTTTTTATGATTATTTTGTCAATTAATTTTTCGCTAGGAGGGATACGATGAACAAAATCCAAAAAGTCGCGCATTGGGTAGTCAGTTCTATAGCGGACGATTTGAGGAGTAATACGATTTCTAACATTGTTGGGATGGCGACGGGTGGAATAGGCAATGGAGTGAGAGCGTATAAAGCTGCAACTACAGGATTTACTATGTTAGAAAGAAAAGTGGCGTCCGAAACTGCAAAAGGGGCCGCCAAGGGAGCGGTAGCGGGATATTTCGCAGGAAGTTATGTAATCGGGAGCATGAACAAAGTCGCTGCAGTAGAAAAATGGTTTGACAGCACAAAAGTAGGGAAGGCAATTGACAACGGCATAACGAAGGTTGAAAATAAACTTCATAAGTTAATTGGCGGTGGTCGTTATTAAGTTGTGTAGTGTAAATAGCTGTGCCGAGCTTGATAGTGATCGCAATCCTTTAGATATTAAAAAAGTCTTCACGCCACTTGATAAATATTGTATTGTTCATTGCGTTGTTTCAAATGTGCAAAAAACAGATAAATTTGTCGAAATGATATGGCATCACCCGTATGGAGAAGCGATTTTTGGAGTGAAGATAGAACTTGATCAGAAAAAAGCTATACAAAAAGTATTTTCCATTGTACATTTTTCTTTTTTTCTTCATTTAGAAAAACCAGATGGTATTTGGGCAGTTCATATTATGCCCTTTGGCTTCAAGTGGGATTTAGAGATAAGGACGTTTGGTTTCCGAGATAATGGTACGTTATCCACTTATGATTTTAAAGTTTGAACGAGAAGGTTAACTACCACAATATACCGGTGTTTTGTATAGGTTTGTATCCAAAATGATCGCTACTTATGACGTGAGAAGGGACAAGTTTTGACGCAGCTAAATCCAAACTTTTCGTGGAGAGCTAAAGAGGAAGTAGTTATGAAAAAAAATTACATTGCATTCTTTGCATTTCTTGTGTGTCTTTTGTATATGAGTTGGTTGAAAGAAGGATGGGAAGGCGTTCCCCTTCTTTTTTTGAAAGGCGTTGTTATTTTTATAACGATCTATATTGTGGTGTTTGTGATTGTCTGGTCGACTATGAAGTTAGTTGGTTTTTTTAAAAGACGTCTATAGTGATTGATTATGTAAATTGAGTATTTACAATATTCTGTCCATCCCGTCTGGGGTGGTTTTTTAATATATAGTGCAATGAAATCGTTTAACATATCCTTGACGGAGAGGCAACTTAATTTATGTAGAATCAACTTCTTTTTTGCACCAATGCCACCAATTTGCGCGCGAAAGTCGTTTTTCACGTCCTTCTATGATGTTGTGAAAAACTGCCTCCTCATCGTTTTGGATCCGCTCCTGTTGTTTTGGGCGAATGGAATTATGTTATTATTTTTTGATAATAGAGACGGTTGTCGCTGATTGTCGAAGCAGGTGGAAAATGTCCGTTCTCCTTATATTGACAGCGCCACAATCTATATACTATCTGTAGATGAGCAAATTCACTGACATAAATTGACAACTAAACAAAAAAGGAGACATGAACCGGACTCCTTGG
>NZ_QCWL01000046.1:0-1566 GCF_003064505.1 Geobacillus sp. LYN3
AATATTCACATCATAGACAAGGAAAGAAGAAAATATTCAGCTCACTTTATGATGTGGCTGAATAGTTACTAATATTTAAATCGAAAACCGATTAAAGTAGACGAACATTGGTAAAGTTAGAGCAATACATAATTTGTGTGTGTCGAGATACTGGTTCAACTCTTTTCGATTTTCAGATGTTTTTCTACATGTTGCTTATGGGACTATAATTCTGTCGTTACAACTGACCAAAAGGGAAGATTTCTATCGCTATAATGGAGGCTTTCTGGGAGAGAAAAAGCCCTCTTCGTGCTTCTTTCCTATAAAATTAACTAGCGGGAGGTTGAATAGTTACTTATATTTAAAATGAAGATTGTTTTTATACCTCTCCATTATCTTATTAAAACGTTTGAACGTTTGTCTGGTGTTAAAACTTATATAGAAAGAAGAGAACTTTTAGACATTAAGTTTGATTGAAAGCATGATAGGATCTGTAAAAACCCCAAAAAAATTAAGTAAAAATAAAAAAATGAATTTCCACTGATGGAAAAAGTTCTTGTGTATTCACTTTTGTCCTTCGTACCTACAAGAATTAATTATATTTGATACATAGAGGAGGAACGATGTTGTGAATAATAGTCAATTTCCTGACCAATTTTCTAGAAATGGGCAAACTTATAGAAAAATTAGTTTCGACAATGTTGAGCAGTTACGAAACATATTGCTTAGCAACCCGTATAAAATTTATTGTTTAGTAGACGAAAAGGTTCCGGATACAGATCCTACCTTATTTTTAGTATTATATGCTGAGGAATTTGATAATACAGTAATTTTGTTTGATATAAGTTTAGACTTAAAATCTACTGTTACCACAGAGCTAGATATAGTTGTAAATGGCTACAACGAAGTGATTGATGTCGGTTACATTGAAAGGTATCCGTTGTGTTTTTATATCAAAGGTGATGAACATGAAGATATATAAAAAGAACGGCAAAAAATTTCTTTATGACATGGTTAAAGGGATTTTACGGCCCGCTACTCCCGAAGAAAAAGTTAGACAAAAGGTGGTTAAATATCTTGTAGAACAAATGAAAATTCCTATAGAGGCGATAGAAACTGAGTTATTATTAAGCTCTATTGATAATTTATCAAAATTAAGAGCGGATATTGTAGTTTGGCATATTAATGAAGCAACAAATTCAGAAGAATGTTTATTAATTATTGAAGTTAAAGCTCCCCATGTTCCTCTTACTGAAAAAACCTTAGAACAAGTAATGAGTTATCAATCCATATTAAAAAGTAAGTATGTTGCAATAACCAATGGGGAGGATTTAGAAATATATCAAATAAGAGAAAATGGAACCGCCCAATTACTGACAACGGAACTTTACACATATGAGGACTTAATAAATAGTAATGTAAAATTCGCTAAAAAAAGAACTATGCGGAGATTATCTTTTGATGAGATAAATTATCACAGATATATAAATATGCTAATAGATAAAGGATACATAGGAGGTAACTATTCACCCCAGTGCTAGTGTATAAAAAAGCCCAGCACAAATAGGGCATTTCGGTCATAGAAAA
>NZ_QCWL01000047.1:0-1504 GCF_003064505.1 Geobacillus sp. LYN3
TCTACCAACTTCGTGGTCTGTATGCGGAAGAAGGATCCTGACTGATGAACCTATTTCATCCAGCTAACATGTTTCTAGGATTGAGTAGAAATCACAGAAAATGGTGAAGACCCCAAAAAAATAAGAGCGTTTAAGCCCTTATTTTACAACAATTTTTCCGACATATTGGGCATGACCTCGGTTACTTTGTATATTTAGTTCTAATATATAGTTCCCTGGATTATTTGGCAGAATGAAAGTATGATTTCCCTCTACCTTTAATTCGTCTTTTTGATTTGCATCTCTCCACAAATAGGCCATTATTTGCTCAAGCTTAAATTCTTGATGCTTAATCAATTGAAGTTTCACCATCTGCTTTTTATTTGCTTCTATGGGGCTTTTCTTTTGTCCTAAAGCATAAACACTTATATTTTCCTCCATCTTATTTTCAGAGACAATATTCCCTACTTCCCATGTGTGAGCTTCTAAACTTAAAATATATTCTTCGTTATTTGTAATTAGTTTAGCTTCAGGTGGAAAAGTATTGTAGTCTTCTGATATTAATCCATCTTTTTGAAATATGTATATGGCTCCAATAGCTATAATCGCCAAAATAATAAATATGGTAATAGCAGCTCCAAATGATATTTTTGATAACTTGTCCATAATTAATCTCCTTAATTAATCATTTTTACTATATTATACCAAATGCATATTCTTTTTGTATGCTTTTGTGTGAGTAAAATGTTTGTGGGAGAAATTCTTAGAATTCCCCGATGAGGGGGGTGGGAACGTAGGTTCGCAATCTCCCTCATCGGGGCCACCAAGCGAAGCGCGGTAGGATCCCAAGCAGGAAACATGAAAAAAGGACTCTCTCCCTGGTAAGATATTCATTGCCACACCATCAAACAGGAGGAGAGAGTCCCATGAATATTCAACAACATCTTACCACAAATTCGTTGACATGGAAAGAGATCGAACTTGATTTGTTTCGAGCCTTGCAAAACGCCTTCGCCGAGCTGTTTACGGCTCTGTTGGAGGACATCGACCGACAATTGGCGGAAACCCGGGACAAGCGCCGATACCACTTGAAAGACAAACGACGCACCACGATTCAAACCCTGTTTGGCGAAGTCACCTTTGAGCGGAACTACTATTTAGACCGGGAACAAAACCGTTACACGTTTTTGCTTGATTCCTTTTTAGCGTTTGATGGATCGCAGTCAATCAGCCCTTGTCTAGAAGAAACGGCGGTGGGATTGGCGGTGGATTGCTCTTCCTATCGCAAAGCGGCTCGTACGCTTGCCCAGATGGTCGGGTATCCGGTGATGAGCCATGAGGCGATCCGCCAGTTGGTGCTCGAAGCTGAAGCTCCGCTGCACTGCCCGGTGGACCAGCGATATGGACGGGTGCTGTTTGTGGAGTCCGATGGACTGTTTGTTTCTCGCCAAGCGAAGGGAAAACGGGCCAAGGAAGACAAAATCCTGACCGTTCACGAAGGGTGGAAGCGCAACGGCTCACGGAT
>NZ_QCWL01000048.1:0-1470 GCF_003064505.1 Geobacillus sp. LYN3
AATTTTATTATTCAGCCACTTCATCCCGATGACTAAAGTCACGGGCTTTCGTAGCAGTTATTCTTGTAAAAAAGATCACCTTAGCAGGATCTTCCGACATATTTACAAAGAAAAAGCAGAACGCGCTTCTCTCGATGAAGATATTCTCGAAAGCTGGAAAGAGCAATATCCACAGGCGAAAAAATATATTAGCGATTATAAAGGCGCACTGCAATTGCGCCATTGGTTGGCTCATGGGCGGTATTGGACACCAAAGCTGGGGAAGAAATATGACCTGTTAACAGTATACACGATATGTAAAAACTTAGTCGATTATTTGCAAATATAAAAAGAGAGTCATTAACGAAGAAATTGTAGTGTCGAAATAACACATTTGACTTATCATCTTTAGAGAGTTTTGGACGCATCTTTATTGATAGGGTGTTGGACTTCCTGCGAGCTCATACAATGCACTTCCACCTTTTTTAAATGTTCAAAAGCCGCTTCCGTACTTCATCCCCCCATCTAAGTCCACTCTTTCCACATTCGAACGGTAGAAGCGCAATCGATTTTTTATCAAGCCCTTAACCGCTTTTATTAAATCCACCAATCCTAGTCCAATATCTTCCATCTGTGATTTACCTTTCTAGTGGCGCTTTATAGGAAAATTAATAATTATTTTGAGATCAATAACAATTTCGTGGAAACGACATGCATTTTGCCTGGCTACACTTCCTTGCGGCGGCAAGCCTTTTCATACTCCGAAAACATTTCCGGATAAGCTTGCTTAAATTGCAGTGCAATTTCTTTCCCCATCACGCCGACACAATTGACCGTGTTCACCAAAGCTTCTGCTTCATCTTCTAAGAGGTTGCCTTGTTTTAAGATGATCATTACATCACCTTCTTCAGTAGTACCAATGTGGCCGGACAGCTATCGGTTTATGGCAATGACATTGGTACATAATCTCTTCAACTTTTTGCTTCATTTTATCATTTTTAACCCCGATGCCTAAAATCATATCGATAGGAACAAATTGATACACTAAAAACTCCGCTTGCCTTCTTCTTTCCCGATCGGGGTCTTCTTCTGTTTCAAACCAAAATGGAGAATACATGATGTTCCAATCAATCTTACCCAAATTACCTAAATTATTATAAAAATCAGTAATTTTCATAATAGCATGGCCATCCGTAAACACATAACGCAATCTGCCGCAATGAATCACATCTTTCCTAGACACGAGATAAATAATCTCATCTTGTCCTTTTGCATACCCGACTACACGACTTTTGTTAATAGCATAACCTAGGAGCAAAGTAAAAAGGAACATAATCATGCAAGGTGCCATAAGGAGGAAGCGGAACTAATGTGGTTAACCTTCTATCTTGTATACGTGTATGTGCACACACTTTCACTTTCGCCACGTTATTTGCCACTAATCCACCGTGACAAAGGATCGATGGAAGGTTGCTATAGTGGGTGATATGG
>NZ_QCWL01000049.1:0-1397 GCF_003064505.1 Geobacillus sp. LYN3
CAACCAGCCGAACGCGGCAGCCAATTAGGCTAGTTGCAAGCCCACGGCTTTAGCCGTTGGGTAGTTGACTTCTAATATTTCTGCATTCCATAACCCATAACTGCGAGATGGGTACTTGTTGTTTATTGCTTTCCTCGCATATGGGTCCAATAAAACTAACAAAGCATCATAAAAATCAGTATGTTTTTCCTCGCCAGTAATATTAGTCTTTGCTACAACTTGGTAGGACAATGATAAATTCCAGAATAATAAACATATAACAAGTGAAATTAGAATCCGTTTCATATAAAAAGCTACCTCCTTTTTTAGATAGCCTCCCCTAAAAAAGATGATTTATTTTGGTTAATTTACCCCCCAAAAAAATTTTCTAAATATAGTAAATCCTTCTTCAACTAACTTGACCGTTAGTTGAAGAAGAAAGGAAACAATGTTCCCTTTTGTTACTATAACTTCTTATATACCTCTGCGTAAGCTAATTGTAAATTATCACTTTATTTTGGAATAAAAGAGGCATTTTTTTGCACATTTCTTCAGAAAGCCCTCTCCCCTTTTCTGAAAGAATGTGCTAAATTTTTTGTGAATTATTTCGGAAGAGAAAATCCATCGGTTCAGAGGAGGGGGAGGAGGACGTGATTCAATTTCATGACTTTGGCATTGACGTCCAAACGTATGCAGAGCGTGGAAAAGAAAACGACTTCCCTCTTCTGACACAGTGTCCGCATTGCCGGGCCAAGCGCCCGTTGCACCGCCACGGTTACTATGAGCGAAACGCATTGACCCCACATGGTGATTATCGCATTTGGATTGTCCGGTATCGCTGTCGAGAATGCTTGAAAACGGTGAGTGTGCTGCCTTCCTTTCTCCTCCCGTATTTTCAGTATACGTTGTCCGCCGTATGGCAAGTCGTGAAAGAGCAGTTGGGATTGACCGAGGGGACGAACCGGGCTCCGTTCCTCCCGACAAAGGACGGCATCATCTTTTATGTCCGGCGGTTCTGTCGAAACCTATCAAACCTTCACAGCTTTTTTGCGAGGCGGTGGAGGATCATAGACCCTATCGTGAAAAAAGAAAAGGAACGGGCTTCCTGGTGGATCCGGACGTTGGAGAAACACGGTCTCTATTCGGTCATCAGAGACATGTGGGAGGACGGATTCCGACACCCTTTTGCGAATCAAATGGGATCCTGATTTTACATACATATCCTAAATTGGAAATAGTTGAGGTTCCCACAAACCTTTCCTATCGACGGAGAAAAAGCGATCCGGTACGATAAGGGCAGGAGGACCGGAACGGTCCTGATTCCAAGTGAGACAAGGAGGAGATTTGAATGGATGAGTCGATGAGACACGACATTGCCCTGTTTCGGTACGGGCTAATCGCTCCGTTGGTGAATGGGC
>NZ_QCWL01000050.1:0-1393 GCF_003064505.1 Geobacillus sp. LYN3
GGCATCTTGTTGGCTTATTCCTTGGTCACACTAGGGCTGGTTGAGCGCTGACACTCAACTAGCACCACGGGTTTAAATTAGTTTAAATTAGGGGTGTGTATGAAAAAACTCTACTTTATAGCTACCTTGATTTTCACGTTATCCATTTGTCTTGGTTACTATGTTGATGCGCCTATTGTAAAAACGGTAGGACAAGTTCATGAACTGCAAAATCAAATAACTATATCTGTTTTTTGGGATATTCTGGTTAATAATACAGTAGTGATGATTACTGCATTCATGGGTCTATTTTCATTTGGGTTACTAGCCTTCGCCACGCTTGTGTATAACGGGTTTATGTTTGGTCAGCTACTGAAATCTTTTATTGCAAGTCAAGCTTCTATCAGCGTTTTACTGGCAGGGACACTTCCGCATGCCCTAATAGAGTGGGCCGCATTTATTATAGCTGGAGCTTGGGGATTGCAGGGAATATTCTTACTAAAGTATATAGACAACAGAAGTATGGCTCATCAATTTTTTCCTAAACTCATCAGTGATTTCAGCATATCTGTAGGCTTAGTTTGTATCGCAGCCATTATTGAGTATTTTGTTTCATTTAAACTACTAGGACTATGGTGATAGACATGAAGAATAACAATAACTTAAATGTACCACAGGGAATCGGTTTAAAATCTATATCCCATTTACCTGTTGCAATTTTAATTTTGTTTAATTATCTGACTTATAAGCTTCTGTCCAACAAATTTCACATTGATGAATTAGTTGGAAGTACTATGTTTGGCGAGATTGTCTCGGTTATCAATATAGTTACTGGTATAGCAACAATACTTGTAATATGGCTACTATTCTCCTTTATACTCTATATTGGCGTTAATTTTCTCCTTGGAAAGCCTGTATTGTTTCGTGATATGTTAAAAGTTGTATCACTTTCATTTATTCCAATGGTTATAGCGTCTGTTATTATTAATATCATCACAATCTTTGATGCACCTGTCATAGATCTGCGGAATATAACTGATGTAACAAAATTTCAGCAGGAAATAGACTCATCATTTTATAAACAGATAACAGATTCCGTTAGGATAATAGGATATGTCAGCAGCACTATTCTATGCTGGTTCCTTATTAAACATTTTGTGAAAGTAACTACATGGGCTTCTGTTATTGTTGTATACACTCCTATTCTCATGTTTGTGATTCTTTTTATAAGTGCCCGTCTTATATTTTCCTAATATCTAAGGGAGGGAATTATTACCTTGATTAAAAAAACTTCTAGTATATTAATCATCTTTGTTATTATTTTCAGTTTTCTTCAATTAGTTGTAAACTAGCACATTATTTCAGAATCCCTTTTTCAAATTATTTCAGGCGGATTCGGAAATAATGTGCAAAA
>NZ_QCWL01000051.1:0-1359 GCF_003064505.1 Geobacillus sp. LYN3
AGGCACGCCGCCAGCGTTCGTCCTGAGCCAGGATCAAACTCTCCAAAAAGAAAGTTGATTGGCTTCTTTTCAACTTCAGCGCCGACACCGCAAGGTGTCGCTCGCCTCCGCTTTTCGTTGTGGACGCTTCGTTTTGTTCAGTTTTCAAGGAACATTAACATCAAACCTTCATTCATCTGACAACAACAATTATAACTAAATATCCAAGATTGTCAATATATTTAATTTCCTACATTTAATAGCTTCGTTATTTCACGCAAATCATAATTATATTCAAATCATCATATGTTGTCAATACTTTTTTGTTTATCCACTCGACACACTTAAAGCGACGTTTTGTATATTACAAACTTATTTATGTTTTGTCAATATATTTTTTAAAAGTAACTTTTTCATGTTATTTTGCCAACCTATTTCCACTTTAGTATATAATATCATCGACACATCTTTGCAAATATACATACATTTATTTAAAGGAGCATTCCTGTTAGAAGTTTTTTCGGGGACTTGAATAAAAAAAGCCCTCTTGGTATGATTCGGGGGTGTCAATCGGATGAATTGACCCCTAATTTGGATACCAAGGAGGACTATACATGAATTCTATCTCAAACAAGAAGATTAATCAAGTCACCGATCAAACGCTGGTGGTTGGCATGGATATCGCAAAGAAAAAACATTATGCCTGCTTTGTGGATGAGCGAGGGAGGGTATTAAAAAAGCCGTTTCCCGTTCTGCAATCGAGAGAAGGATTGGAATGGTTGTACCAGTGCATCGTGGAAGCCATGAAGGAATTTGAAAAAACCGAGGTGATCGTTGGCATCGAGCCAACGGGACATTATTGGCTCAATCTCGCCTATTTTCTTGATGAGAAAGGCATCCCTCTCGTCATGACAAACCCGATGCACGTGAAGCGATCCAAAGAGCTGGACGACAATCTTCCAACCAAGCATGATGCGAAAGACGCGCTCGTCATTGCCCGGTTAGTGAAAGACGGCCGATTCAGCTATCCGCGCATTCTGAAAGGGATGGAGGCCGAACTGCGCGTTGGAGCGACATTTCGCTCCAAATTGGTGGAAGAACAGGGAGCGATTCGAAATCAAATGATTCGCTGGCTTGATCGATATTTTCCGGAGTTTTCCCAAGTCTTCCCGTCATTTGGGAAAATGGCGCTCGCGGTGCTGGAATATACGCCATTTCCGAGTGATCTGGCAGGAAAAGAGCTAGAAGAGGTGCTGGCCCTTTACCGGCAAAGTGAGGGATTACAATCGCCACAAAAACCGAAAGCGGAGAAGTTGATGGAATTGGCCCAACACTCCATTGGCGTAACGGAAGGACAACAGATGGCCCGTATTGAAATCG
>NZ_QCWL01000052.1:0-1316 GCF_003064505.1 Geobacillus sp. LYN3
TTTTCTATGACCGAAATGCCCTATTTGTGCTGGGCTTTTTTATACACTAGCACTGGGGTGAATAGTTACAAATATTAAATATGGTGTCATCCCCAACATTGGTGCTATCGCTTATTAATTGTTAGCGGCTTATTTCGGGAACATATTTCCCTGAAAAATTTCAGAATATTTATCTTCAATAATTTTTAAGTTGTTAAAGCCTACACCTATGATTAATAAAAATTTTTACTTATTATACCATTTTAAAAAGAAATAAACATAGAAAAACAAAAAAGAAAGAAACTAAACAACCTTACCCCGATCGAATTTAGGGATAAGGCTGCTTAGTGAATCATTCTTTTTTTAGGTTCATCACCAAATTTTGTGATTTAGTGACAAAAAAGAGAAAGCACTGACGAGATCCTGGCAATAATGTTAGCGGTGAAATAAACATTAAGGAGGTCTCGTAAGTGCTTTCTATACCACTAGGATTGCCAGAATTTAAAGTGATTAAACAAGAACTTCTTTCCTATGGTTATGCGATTCATGTAGAGAAAACAGAGACACAGGAACGTTGCCCTCATTGTGGGTTTGCCACTTCCTCTGTCCACGACAGACGGACAAGAAAAGTACGGGATTTGGCGATTTTCCATCAACCGGTGTACTTGTTCGTAAAGGTAAAGCGCTATCGGTGCTGGAATTGTTCCCAAGTGTTTTCCGCCTCTTTGGAATCGATTCCACCCAATCAACACTACACCAATCGATTTTGTGAGTACTTGTATGAACTTTGCGAAGGCTCCACGATTCAAGAGGTTAGCCGAAAGCACCGCATCCCATATACAACATTGGAACGCATTTATTACTCCATCGCATCGAAAAAAGCAAAAGAGCGTCAAACAGCGATAGAAGCATCTTCTCAAGAAGGAATGGTGCTTAGTTTAGATGAAATCGCTGTAAAAAAGGGACATCAGTATGAAACTGTATTGATGGATGCCAGAGCCGGATCGGTCATGGGAATGCATGCCGATCGCCAATGTGACTCCGCCATCAACTTGTTGAGCCAAAATATCCTGTCGAAAGAAATGGTCCAAACGGTGATTCTTGACATGTGGGAACCTTATCATAAGGCGGTTCGCGCCCTGTTTCCATCTGCTTCGATTGTCATCGATAAGTACCATGTGGTTCAAAAAGTGACCCAAGCCTTGGATCAAGCAAGAAAGGAATTTTCTCCATTGAAAAAGGCTCGATATCTTCTCTTAAAAGGATGTGAAAAGCTTCGTAAGGACCAACGGCTTCGATTAGACGATATCTTGGAGGAGTATCCGGCACTTTCCATT
>NZ_QCWL01000053.1:0-1303 GCF_003064505.1 Geobacillus sp. LYN3
TCTATACGAAGGTATAGACGAAGCTCTTTAGTACACAAGAACCTGCCGACTTTAGTCGTGCAGAGGTTCAGATCGTTAAAGAAGGAGATACTCTTTCTGGCATCGCTAAAATGTTTCATACAACAGTTCGTTCATTGCTCGCTTTAAACCCGGAAATTACAAATCCTAATTTTATTCGAGCGGGACAATCTATTAAAGTTGCTGGAGAAAAAGCTCCTGCTCAATCTTCCAATCAAAAAATTTCTAAATCTTCCCCGGGTTCGATGTCTACCACTCCTTCCAATAGCACAAAAGCTGTGAATTCTTCTTTGGCTGATCGAGTCATTCAAATTGGTGAAAAATATTTAGGCGCTAAATATTTATATGGTGCCAGCCCATCTCGCACAGATGCATTTGATTGCTCATCTTTTACTATGCGGGTGTTTGGTGAAGCTGGAATTTCTTTGCCACGCACTTCGACAGCACAATCACAAGCAGGCACGACGGTTTCTTTCAATCAGCTTCAAAAAGGAGATTTAGTCTTCTTTGATACAGACTTCGATGGAACGATCAATCACGTTGGAATTTATGCGGGTAACGGCCAAATGTTAAATGCTTCAACTTCTAAAGGCGTTTCTTATGCATCGATTAATTCTTCTTATTGGCAAGAACGTTTTGTGAAGGTAGTCCGTGTAATCAATTAATCTATGAAAAGCAATCGAGTGTAAAATCGCGTAGGTTTTACACTCGATTTTTTGATGTATCAACAATGTATAAACAGTAAAATCGGACAAGTCGATCCCGCTTGGATGACAGGAGTTTTTTTGTGATACTGATTTCTTCTGACAAGTCTTATGTCAACAGCCGTTGAGATAATTTTTCTCAACAAGAAAAGAAGCTCTTTCCAAAACAGAAAGAGCTTCTTTTCTATTATCATCTTCATTCTTATCATTCAACATCTTCCAATTCCTCATCATCCACCACATATGGGCAGGATCCTCTCGAATAAATCGTACCGCATTTAAACCGATCATCTGGGCAGGCATGGAAGTGTTACCATCTGGTAAAATAGGGAAGATGGAAAGATCAGCGACTTTAAGGTTTTGGTACCAAAGACATTCAGGAATCCATCAACAACTCCTTCTTGAACATTCCTATCCATTCTACATTGCCCACCAAAATGTGCGAGATTATGATAAGAGGCCTTGACATAATTAGCAAGCAAGTTTCGCTTTTCTACCTCATTAGTTAAATAGTAACTATTCACCCCAGTGCTAGTGTATAAAAAAGCCCAGCACAAATAGGGCATTTCGGTCATAGAAAA
>NZ_QCWL01000054.1:0-1203 GCF_003064505.1 Geobacillus sp. LYN3
ATATACTGAAAATATAAACCCCGCCTTCCTCCACAGCTAAAGCAGTGGGCTTCCGGCGGATGTTCTCGTGAATTTTACGGAAATCACTGTCTTCTCTAATCAGATTAGAACTTTCTCGTAAAATATTTTCCGATAGATCCGATCTGATTTCCTCTAAGACTTTACGGAACGTTCTCTTGATAATTCGCGCTTTTTCTTCTTTCAAATCCGTTAATTGATGGATTGCACCGTTTAACTTTGTAACCATCTCTTCATTCCATTTAATCGAATCAGCCAGGCTATTTTCCATTTCTGTCCGTTTATCCAATAAATGATTGATTAATTGACGAATAAAGATTAATATTTTTTCCATTCGATCGTCTTCCGCAATTGGTCTGCTCAAGTTTTTCAAGAACTCGGCCAGATCATTTTGTTGTTTTCTGCTTCTTAAACGTGATGAATAGGCAAGCACCCGAGCCTGCGGAACATATGCCCGAACTCTCGAACGAGTGTCTTCAATAATTTCGGCGGCTTCTTGTTCATCATAAATTTCATCGATTTTATTGAGCAGAAAATGAATTGAAAGATTAGGGGCATATTTCCGAATCAGCATTAGGATCTCTTGTTCTTGTTCGGTAAAAGGATCGTTCGCATCAAGCACAAATAATAAACTGTCGGCAAAATGCAGATATTTTAGCGCTTCTTCCATATCATTACGATCGCTAAATCCCGGCGTATCCATAAGAACTAGCCTGTTTTCCTGCAAAATTGGCGATGGAAGAGAAAACTCCACAATCGTATTGTCAAAATCCTTATTCAGCCGTCTATCTACTGCCTCCTGGAATTCATGGAAACTTGAAAATGTGGTTAATTCTTCATCGGATATTTTTCTAATCTCCGTCTCCTCATTCCCCTTAAATACAATAACGGAAGATGTCGGAGCAGTTTGGATATTTTCTCCGAGGACCGAATTGATAAAAGCAGACTTTCCATTTCCGGAAGTTCCAGCTACAACTAAATGGTGTGTTTCAAAATCAACCAGTTCTCGGATGATCCATCTGAAACGGTGACCTGGATCAACATGCTGCGCTTCCGCCCATTTTACGATGGAATCGAATAATGTAAGGCTGTATTCCAACCCGTCTGTCCCATGGTAGCGTCAAAAGTTCTATGAAAACTCCACACAGATCATCCCATTGAGCATCGTGGGGCATGCGGAGGGCC
>NZ_QCWL01000055.1:0-1200 GCF_003064505.1 Geobacillus sp. LYN3
CCCATCATGAGATGGGATTACCCGAGAAGCCCCCACCTCTAAGCGAAGCGTAGGTGGTGGGAGTATGTCACAGAAAAACGAATTTGTTGTCCTTCCAAATGTCTTTGTAACCCAGCTGTTCTTTTCTGAGGATTTTTTTCCTCATTGTACACAACGTAATATACTTTATCTATTTTGACGATGTCATGAAATGATATAGAAGGATCATGTTCTTTTATCATTTCATATAGACCTATAAAAGGTCCCTCGATTGCCTTCAATCTGAGGCTTTGCCGTTCTTTTTTATCAATTTTGCCGTTCTTAAATTCTACAAAAAGTAATTGATTGTCTTGAATATGAAGAAGGTCGGGGGATTTTAATGCATCTTCCCCCTTTTTACTTGCTAAATCTTGAATAGCATTATCAAATGCTAAACAAACAAATGGAGAAGAACAAAGACTTTCGTTATTTTGATCATCCCTGCTGATGTCCTCGATGGATTGAAAAAATTCTCTGTATTTGTTTTGCAATAGTGCTTTTAACTCATCTATCTTCATCATCCTGCAATGTCTCCTCTTCTAATTGGTGAAAAGGTTCTGTCAATAGCTGAAAAACTTCCTCGAGCTGATTCGTAACATCTCGAATGACAGATGAAGACGTGCTAATTTTTTGGGCATGATAAAATTTCATATCCTCTTCAAGCCCCTTTTGGTCACTATAAACTTTAAGAGCTTCGATAAAGTAACTATTCAGCCACATCATAAAGTGAGCTGAATATTTTCTTCTTTCCTTGTCTATGATGTGAATATTGATAGACAAGGAGGTGAATCGCATGTTGACGGTACAACAAGCTGTATTTACAGTTGAGAGCTTAATCGGCAAAGTTCAACAACAAAAACAGCTCATTCATCAACTCATTCAAGAAAATGAACATTTGCGTCACGAAAACAAACAGCTACGCAAAGAAAATGAACAACTGAAGTACCGTGTTCAAGAGCTGGAAGCACGCACGAAAAAAAACAGCTCTAATAGCCATTTGCCCCCATCTTCTGACCGTTTTGCCAACACACGTTC
The DNA here is from genome assembly GCF_003064505.1 of Geobacillus sp. LYN3. Classification (NCBI taxonomy): domain Bacteria; kingdom Bacillati; phylum Bacillota; class Bacilli; order Caryophanales; family Anoxybacillaceae; genus Geobacillus; species Geobacillus sp. LYN3. The sequence goes on from NZ_QCWL01000055.1 coordinate 1,054, forward strand.
TTCTCGTCAACCATCTGGCAACAAGCCAGGCGGACAAGAAGGACATCAAGGAACGACGCTCCGTCAAGTGGAACGTCCACATCATCGTGTCGTCCACCGTGTGCATACGTGTCAAGGATGTGGAGCTTCTTTGCGTGAAGTCAAACC
>NZ_QCWL01000056.1:0-1081 GCF_003064505.1 Geobacillus sp. LYN3
CCCTGCATCATACCAAGAGGGCTTTTTTTGATCAAGTCCCCGGAAAAGCTCCTAACGGGAATGCTCCTTTCTGTTTGCCAATAAAAAACGCTTTTTCCCTTCCTTGCAAAAGGACGGAAAAAGCGTTCCGCGGTACCACCTTTTTTGGCGCATCATGCGCCCACCTCTTGCCCGTAACGAGGGCGGACGGCTTATGTTTGCATAAGCGGCCTTTCTAGGGCAGGTTCAATCGACTTCCCGTGAGGAACCTTCCAGCCTACGGGTTCCACTCTCTTGCACGTTCCATCGATTTACTAGTCCCGTACCGTTTTCCGTATCAACGATTTGTTAGAAATTATCCATACAAATCAGAAAATTGTCAAGGGGTTTTTCTTCGACAACGATGATTAACTAGAGTAATTGCTTTGCTTAGCGCGAGATGTCTTAACCATCAGCCGGTCTAATAGACGAAACAATAATACTCCGATTGCTGTTCCGAACGTGTTTAAAAGAATGTCATCGACATCAAAAGCCCGAAACGGAATGAAAAACAATTGGACGATTTCGATGCATAAGGAAAGAAGAAATCCGACGATAACGATGGTTTTCGGACGAAGGATAGAAGAATAACAAGAAGCAAAAAACCCAAATGGTATAAACAACGCGATATTGCCGCCAATGTTTCGCAAGGGAACGAGCCAGTAAAAATGGTGAAGCGACTGCCGGATGCTCGCAAGTGGAATGAGATTGATGCCGGCATACGTTTCCCTTTGTAATAGCGGATATGTATAAAACGGAAATGGGAAAATCGTCACACTATATATAAATACAAGGGAAAAAGCGAATAATCCATGGATGATTTCGTGTTTGACAGAAAAGGTTCGCTTCCGTATGTACACAATACCGCGAAATAATGTCCAAATGACGACAAAACCAATCAATGACACCTTAAAATCAAACATCATAAACTCTCCTTTTTTTAGAATTATAATATATAACCACGTACGAATTCAAGCAGTTTCCCATTTTGACCAGCTATGAAGAGTATATTTCAAAGTTTTTCGTCAAAATAGGGATTTTCAAATTATCCACAGTTGGTAAA
>NZ_QCWL01000057.1:0-943 GCF_003064505.1 Geobacillus sp. LYN3
ATGTATGGATCATATATCCATAGAACTAACACCAAAATCAAAGTTGATTTCCAACCATCACGGATTCAGGAAGTGAAAAATTCCTCCCAATGACTAGATTAGCATTGTATGACAATTTTGTCAAAACAAAATTTCGAATTATTTAAAAATATAAAAATGAAAATCTAGTAATGCAGCTCGAGCCCTTCTAGCCATTGGCTTGCATATACGCTGCTTAAGTGATGAAACGCTTCGAGCACATCGTTTGGATTCGCGGCAAAAAATTGTTTGGCGGCGTTTTGGTAGTTTTCATGAACAAACTGAAATAGAAAGTCTGTTTTGATGCGGTTGACGATCAAAAGCGCGCAATAAGAACGTTCCAGCTGCTTTTTGCGTTCGGTTTTATCATCAATTTGTTCGAAATGCGCTTGATAGCGCGAGGCGAGTTCGGATATATGTCCGCGAATTCGTGCTTGCGCTTCGTTCAGCATTTCCTCGACCGCTGCAGCAGAAAGAAATGATTGCTCCTCAAGCATGGTTCCAAATATTTGTTGCAAAGCATACGAGGATTCTGTTGCGAATGCTACGTTCGCAAGCAATCCATGCATATATTCGTCCTCATCGGTTGATTGGATTCGTAATTTCATAATGATTTCCAGCACATCAGAATGAATTTTTTCTTTCGTCCAATGGGCGGTCAATTCATGAAAGAGAACGGACAATATACGGGCAATTTCCTCTTTTGTCATTTTCATCATTGGCAGTTCCTTTCTGAGCCGTTGTTGTATATTTTAACATAAATTAGCCAGAAGTCCCCCACCTCTACAGGTGGGGGATGAATGGCTTCTTTTTTGTTTCTCCCTTCTTTTTTGATTTTCGATAGAATACAATAAACGGTAGCGTCAAAAGTTCTATGAAAACTCCACACAGATCATCCCATTGAGCATCGTGGGGCATGCGGAGG
>NZ_QCWL01000058.1:0-936 GCF_003064505.1 Geobacillus sp. LYN3
TTTTTTTCTTCCAACCGTTGAAACTCAAGGGAAAACCGTGAGTGTGGAGGATAAACTTTTGACAATACCTATTGTGCAGAGAGGGGAAAACTTATGGGCGATTGCTCAACGCTACGGGGTGATGCTGGATCAAATCATTGCGGCTAATGGTCTCAAAGATCCCAATCGTCTCGCGGTCGGGCAGGCGCTCGTCATTCCGGTTCCATATCGCTATCATACCGTTCGTCCGGGAGAAACATTATGGGCTATCGCCAGGCGATACGGCGTTTCAATGGATGCGATTGTTCGGGCCAACCGAATCAGCAATCCTTCCGTCCTTTATCAAGGAACGGTTCTTCTTATTCCGCCAAGAACACACACGGTGCGGCGGGGAGAAACGTTGGCACAAATCGCCGCGCGGTATGGGATGACCGTGCAAGACATCCTGCGAGTTAATCGGATTGCCGACCCGAATTTCATTTCCTCCGGCATGGTATTAACGATTCCTCATTCTAAGCCGGTCATTGAAGTGAATGCATTTACGATTGATCCGGGGGAAAAAGGGGCGCAGCAAGTACGGGAAGTAGGCCGCCATTTAACGTACGCATCTCCGTTTGCATATACAATCAGAGCAGATGGCGGACTCGATCCGTTCAATGATTCGGCCATCATTCAGGCTATAGCGGCAGAAAGGGTCGTTCCAATGATGGCGATCACCAATTTTACGTATAAAGATCCGGGATCCAGGCTGGCGCAAACGATACTCTCCAATACACAATTGCAAAACCGGCTGCTTGATAATATTGTCCGTACGATGCGGGAAAAAGGGTATCGAGGGTTGAACATTGACTTTGAAAACGTCTATCCGTCTGATCGCGAGCGGTATAACTCACATTTCGCACCCTCCCAACGAAAATCGGGAGGATTTTTTCGTTCCGATGTCGAATGAATCCTTGA
>NZ_QCWL01000059.1:0-803 GCF_003064505.1 Geobacillus sp. LYN3
TTTTCTATGACCGAAATGCCCTATTTGTGCTGGGCTTTTTTATACACTAGCACTGGGGTGAATAGTTACCTCTTGGCAAATTTGTCTATGTGTTCTATTTAATGAAAGAATTAATTTTCTACCAGCCGGGCAAAGTAGTTTTGCAGATTGATGGGGAGAAGCATTTATTTGAGCGGACTTGGCTTGTCACGATATCGAACCATCCCTATTATGGTGGAGGAATGAAAATAGCGCCGTCCGTAAAATCAGATGATGGCCTGTTCCATATCATTGTCGTTGATCAAATATCGCGGTTAAAAATATTGCTGTTATTTGTGACGGTTTTTTGGGGAGGGCATATAAAAATGAAGGAAGTGAAAGTGTTTGCCGGGAAACACATTCACATACATACTAGTTCTCTTCTTCCTTTGCATGCCGATGGGGAAAATATCGGCTCTGGGAGCGTTACTGTTTGTGTGCAAGAGAATGCGCTGTCTGTGATCGCGCAAAGGCAAACTAGTTAAGTGTAAAATTATAGAAGGAATGATATAGATAGGAAGCGAAATAGAGTAGAAAGATAAGGTGAAAAACGAACGTCTAAGCAAGGGATGCTGCTCGATGTAGTATGCTATATCATTTTTCTGTTAGTTGTCTGGCATGTGGCGCACGGTCACATTGATGACTATTATGCGACGCTTATCTCCACCGTTTTCGGCATGGCATACAAGATATACTGCTTTCTTTCTATATTTGATGATGTATAAAATTTTGTGTAAAGCATTTTGCTAGACCAAAAGAAAAAAGGTAGGGTATTCTCTGATTGG
>NZ_QCWL01000060.1:0-562 GCF_003064505.1 Geobacillus sp. LYN3
GATTTATACACCGTGTTCTCCCTCCTTCGCCGGAATCGCCGCAAACGGGGACCGATGGCGTTTTACATAGGCATTGTCCTCCAAACGCACCCGAATGGCTTCCGCCACCCGTTTGCCATCTTCGTACACATAGACGCCTCGTTCGTCATAGCGGAGCTCAATCGATTGCCCAATGAACCGAGGCGGCACTTCGTATAGCTGTTTATTCAGGGTGATCGTGCCATCGGCTTTCACCTTGCGGTGCTCCCGTTTCAGAAAAATCGCATCCAGCCAATCGCCATCTTCGATGAACGACACGAGATGCACTTGCGATTGAAACACCTCATGCGGCGTTTTTCCGTCCAGTGAGGCGTGCGGTTTTCGATGATACTCCTCTTCAAGCCACTTCCAAAAACGCTCGTTCAACTCGTCAAGCGATTTCGGCGGATTCAGCTCCAACAGTGGATAAAACCGTGTCTGTACGGTGCGGAAGAACCGTTCGATTTTTCCCTTGCTTTGCGGGTCATACGGCTGGGTGTGGATGAGCGTAATTCCCATCTCGGCGCACGCATACTGCAGCACC
>NZ_QCWL01000060.1:572-792 GCF_003064505.1 Geobacillus sp. LYN3
CCGATAAATTTTCCCGTTGTCCGAGTAAATGCGTTTCGGCTTCCCGCAACGAAGCACCGCTTCCTTCGTGACGATCCGCAGCCCGTCAAACTTCTCCGAAGGGAAAAATTGGGCATATGGCACTAACCGCGAGCAGTCATCGATATACGCGATCAAAAACGTTTTCTGGGCTTTCCCATTGACTCGAATCGTTGGTCCATGGGATAAGTCCCCTTGCCAA
>NZ_QCWL01000061.1:0-775 GCF_003064505.1 Geobacillus sp. LYN3
CAATCAGAGAATACCCTACCTTTTTTCTTTTGGTCTAGCAAAATGCTTTACACAAAATTTTATACATCATCTATAAAAAATTCCACATACACGAACGGCAAAATACATCTGCCTTCTCGCTAAAAAATAAGAAAAAGCATCCATCACCGTGGATGCTTTTTGGCTGTTATTCACTATTATGATATGATCATCCTTATACATTCAGCAGCAAGTTACCCACGTCTCGCGCCACGACCTCCCCGCTTTGATTCCATATGGCGTCTAAGAGATGCTAGACGATCTTCACTTTCTTTAAGAAAACGGCTGATTTTTTGTTCAAAGCTTTCTGTTGCGGCTCGATCATTGGCCTTATAGCGTGGACGCTGCGAAGGTTGCGTATCTTTTGCTTTTTTAATGGATAAACCAATTTTTCCATCTTTCTCTACGTTAATGACCTTGACATTAACGATATCTCCAACTTTAAGATGATCGTTAATATCCTTTACGTAATTATCCGCTACCTCACTAATATGAACTAGTCCAGTTACACCTTCTGGCAGCTCCACAAACGCTCCGAATTTCGTAATCCCCGTTACTTTGCCTCGTAACTTGCTGCCTACTTCAATTGACATAAAAAAAGTGCTCCTCCTTAAAAAACTTTCAAAATTATTTCCTTTATTATAACGAATGTAAAAAACAAGTGTCAATAAGATGAGTGCCTGAATCAGCTATGAAGAGTATATTTCAAAGTTTTTCGTCAAAATAGGGATTTTCAAATTATCCACAGTTGGTAAAA
>NZ_QCWL01000062.1:0-719 GCF_003064505.1 Geobacillus sp. LYN3
TTCGCCACGTTATTTGCCACTAATCCACCGTGACAAAGGATCGATGGAAGGTTGCTATAGTGGGTGATATGGTAGAGCCATTTTTTATAAATCATCACGTCAAACACCCTACTGTTTAGTTTTATATGTGGAAATAAAATATTTCATAAATGATCGATGGCGTGCATTGCCCGACAGACAAATTATAAAACTAGTAAGCAAAACTGTCTTTATGGGTTTACATTTTTTCTGACAATAAAATACAATTCATAATTTTTAAAACATTTCATAATATTCAACCTGAATTACAGCTCCTATTTCTTTTTGGTATACAAAGCCCGATGATGTATAAAAGTTTGTGTAAAGCATTTTGCTAGCCCAAAAGAAAAAAGGTAGGGTATTCTCTGATTTAGCCATAACACATTCCAGAGAAAGGAGTACCCTATCTATTCAGAGATCCCCTATCTATCTTACATTACACAAAATTCTTGACGGTACCATCTAATTCGATACCAATTTGTGCGAGTGCATCCGTATCAAAAATGGTCGTAGCACAACCTGTGTCCAACAACACGTCTGTTAAAAGAGCAGTTTTTTCACCACACTTTATTTCGACAGAAACAATAGGTAATCCATTTTCTATTCTTATATTCATACTCTCCCCCGAATCCCTATAAAATATTGTTCTTCTACCTCTATTTGCTCCTTACTTGTGTGAAAAATATATAATTCTTTCTCCG
>NZ_QCWL01000063.1:0-865 GCF_003064505.1 Geobacillus sp. LYN3
TTGGCTCTTCACCACAAGTTGTACTTGATCATTTAAGGTAGGTGTGCATAGAGGGTACAAAAAATGCGAATTTTCCTGTATGGTAAAGGTGACCAAACCAAACCATGGAGGGAAATTCGCATGTACTCTCAGTTTATCAAAGAACTCATCGATTTACCAGATGTTTTGATTCAAAAGGTGCGAAAAGAAGGGGAACGTTGGATTTTCGAACTTTCTCTACCCGAACAATGCCCGTTATGTCCTGTCTGTTTGAAGCGCACGATCAAAATGACAGACAAAAAGAAGCAATGGATGCATGGCTATGCTCAGCGAATCGGAATTTTTTGGATCGAACTTCCTGTCGAGCGCAGACGTTGTAGCACGTGTGGCGTGACGTTCAGCACGTCGTATCCAGCCATCTCTCCTCGAAGTGTGGCGACGGATGCGTTTCAGCGATGGGTCGCGCAATCTTGCATCGGAACATCCATTCAGGCGGTGGCTCGTATGCTCAAGCTTCCTTACACGACCGTTGAACGATGGTTTTATACCCATGCCCCTTCCTTCCTATCGAATGACGTCCAACCAAAGGCGGTTTGTGTCGATGAGTTTGCTTTTCGAAAAGGGCACGACTATGGAGTGGCGATCATGGATGCCGAAACGGGAGAAGTGTATGCCATGGAAGCAGGAAAGAACGAGGAAGCCATTGGGCGTGCATTGGCTCATGTGTCTCGTTCCGTTCAGTATGTCGTGAGTGACTTGGCTCCAGCGATGAAAAAAGCGATTCAACGGGTTTGCCCAGAGGCGACACATGTCGTCGACTATTTCCATGTCATTCAGCTGTTTACCGATGCGTTAGAACGTTGTCGCAAATATTTGGGCAAAGGAG
>NZ_QCWL01000063.1:907-1128 GCF_003064505.1 Geobacillus sp. LYN3
GGAAATGTTCGTTACGTTTGCCGTTTATTGAGCCAATGCCCAGAGAAATTGACGGAGGAGGAACGTCAAATCATACGAGAATGGTGTAATGAAAGCGATTACTTAAAGTCTGTTTACCAATCGCTCCAACATGTTCGCTATGTGTTCAAAAGCAAAGATGAGCAACAGGCGAAACGACGCTTGGAGGCTTGGATTCATCGGTATTTGTTTTGTCCTTGTTC
>NZ_QCWL01000063.1:1180-1982 GCF_003064505.1 Geobacillus sp. LYN3
TTTGTCCTTGTTCCGCTGTTCGTGCCATCGCAAAATCACTCGTCAAACGAACAGACGAAATTATATCGTGCATTTTATCCCATTATTCGAATGGGAAGATGGAGGGAACGAATAACAAGATCAAGCTGATGAAACGTCGGGGATACGGATACCGAAATATCCAGCGTTTTGCACTGCGGGTTCGGCTAGAAACAGCTAACATACTTTCATGACAGGTGCAAGTACATCTTTTGGTGATGAACCTAATTTTTTACTTTTATAATAAAAAATGTAGATTAAATTCTATATACCTGAATCCGTGACAGCAGCTCATCAAAAGAACCGTAAAACATAATCATATCAAGGGGTTAGCCCAGTTTCGGATGTTCACTTATTGAGTGAAAAGCAAAAAGTGTGATATTTGTTGATTTATCAAGCTTTCTCAGCAGTTTGAACGCGTTTTTATCACGGATTCAGGTCTATATAATAAAAAAAGGAGGAATTATCTATGTTAACTAAAACAAATAACCAATTAAGATTATCTATGTTTGTAATTATTTCTAGTTTAGTATTGGTATTTAGTACATTACTCGCTCCACTGAAATCCGAAGCTGTAACTTCCAATGGTATTCCGGATCATTCAGAAATAACTAATATTGTGATTGCATATACTAAATTCGATGAGAAGAAAAATAAGATTGTTATTACAAATAAGAAAGAGTTAAAGGAACGATGATGTATAAAATTTTGTGGTAACTATTCACCCCAGTGCTAGTGTATAAAAAAGCCCAGCACAAATAGGGCATTTCGGTCATAGAAAATG
>NZ_QCWL01000064.1:0-680 GCF_003064505.1 Geobacillus sp. LYN3
TCGGAATCCGTCCTCCCACATCTCTCTGATGACCGAATAGAGACCGTGTTCCTCCAACGTCCGGATCCACCAAGAAGCCCGTTCCTTTTCTTTTTTCACGATAGGGCCTATGATCCTCCACCGCCTCGCAAAAAAGCTATGAAGGTTTGATAGGTTTCGGTAGAACCGTCGGACATAAAAGATGATGCCGTCCTTTGTCGGGAGGAACGGAGCCTGGTTCGTCCCCTCGGTCAATCCCAACTGCTCTTTCACAACTTGCCATACGGCGGACAACGTATACTGAAAATACGGGAGGAGAAAGGAAGGCAGCACACTCACCGTCTTCAAGCATTCTCGACAGCGATACCGGACAATCCAAATGCGATAATCACCATGTGGGGTCAATGCGTTTCGCTCATAGTAACCGTGGCGGTGCAACGGGCGCTTGGCCCGGCAATGCGGACACTGTGTCAGAAGAGGGAAGTCGTTTTCTTTTCCACGCTCTGCATACGTTTGGACGTCAATGCCAAAGTCATGAAATTGAATCACGTCCTCCTCCCCCTCCTCTGAACCGATGGATTTTCTCTTCCGAAATAATTCACAAAAAATTTAGCACATTCTTTCAGAAAAGGGGAGAGGGTTTTCTGAAGGAATGTGCAAAAAAATGGCTCTTTTGTTCCGAAATAAAGTGATAATTTACA
>NZ_QCWL01000065.1:0-659 GCF_003064505.1 Geobacillus sp. LYN3
CTTAAAGCAGTCAAACTTCTTTGGAAGCCCCCACTTCAAATTTTCGCTAGAAATTAAGTGGGGGTAGTTCACGGCACAGCTATTATTCTATTATTTCAAAAGGAAAAATGGCGGCGAAAACTAATTATTTTCCAATATATAGGGAAGATGTCGCTCACAAACTATTTGTTTCAATCGGTATGTTGTACACTGCTGTTTTATGGTTATGGGCTTGGATGGTATGGACGTATTGGCATATTTTCTGGAAGCATGCTTGCATTTCTTATTTATGGTGTGCAGCTGATAGGAAGCCAAAAGTGGCTTCAGTTTTTTCGGATCGGTCCGATCGAATGGATATGGCGGTCTGTAACTTATGGGAAAAAGCAGCCTTTTCGTAAATAAAAAGTCCCTCTGCATGCCGAAGCATTACTGAGGGACAGGTGAGGAAGAGTGTTCTATCGGCGCCGTTTCCCGCAAATAACGATTAATCAGTTCATCTAGTTCTTGACTGCACTCGATCGTTTCTTTGGCGGTAAATCCATATGTCAATGCTAATTCGATCATTTGTTGCCGCTTTTCCTCAATTAAAATCACCATTGCATTCACCGTCACGAGAACATCCGCCGGAAGCCCACTGCTTTAGCTGTGGAAGGAAGGCGGGGTTTATATTTTCAGTATAT
>NZ_QCWL01000066.1:0-658 GCF_003064505.1 Geobacillus sp. LYN3
TCAACCAGAAACCAGAACAAACGATCGATCGTTTGTGTGTTCAGTTGTAAATCTTTAATTCAACTTATATAGCGTTGAATTTATTTTTATAAGTGCTCCTTAAGAATACCTCGATTTCTTTAATAAGTGAAATAATGATTTTTAATAAAGATAATAAGTAAAACATATGATAAAAGTGCAAATCATTTCATGCTGCTGGTTTCTTGGCTACTAAAACAAGGATGTGCATGCGATTTAATATGCGAGGGGGACGCCGCTCAACCGTGGCTGCCCATATCATTAAATCCGCGTCTTCTTTTTTAGCCGCTTTACAAATCGCGATTAGGGAATCTTTCTTCTTAAGGCAAGGAAAGGAGGTATCAAACGGTTCTCCTTCTCAAGAGGCCACGAAATGATGTGCAGTAGCAAGGGGTTAAAATTTTTCGCAACTGGACATGCCTATTTTCTTGATATAATTACTTTAGATGCATCATCTCCAAAAATATTGCCAATACTTCACATAATATGGTAACCTACTCATAAAATATGATTTCTTCTTGTACGAAATGTTAGGCGGAAGCCCAACCAGTGCATACCGAATCACAATGGGTAGCGTCAAAAGTTTTATGAAAACTCCACATCCGCCATCCCATGGAGCATCGTAAGGCATCCTTGGAGC
>NZ_QCWL01000067.1:0-651 GCF_003064505.1 Geobacillus sp. LYN3
CAAATCGCGAAGCGGACGGTTCCACTGGTCGGCAATCACCGATTGACCTTTTCCCATACCGCCTCCTCCTTTTTGTTCACAGCCATATAACTAAATTCACCTGCTTTTGAGTACATCATACGCAAATGAAAAAAAAATATTTGTGAAGTTTATCACATTTTTTTATAGTGTCACATAATTGTAAAAAGTTGATTTCCATCTTTATCGTGTCCTGTTTATTTTAATGTCTAGAAAATTATTTCAGTGAACTCGTAAATAAAAAACTGGCTCCCTAATAAAAGAGAGCCAGTTACCACTGTGATTAAGATAAATGTTTTTCTTTTTTCCGTAACGCTTTTGGAATGTATATGCAATATGGTTCGCTTTCTAAGTAATCACCCGTAACTGCATACGCCCGCGAGCGCGATCCTCCGCAAACGTAGCGGAATTCGCATACGCCACATTTTCCTTTATATTTATCAGGATTGCGCAAATCTCGGAAAATCGGAGAATTTCGATAAATTTCCGCGAGCGGCGTTTCCCGGACATTTCCTGCTTTCACCGGGAGCAACCCGCTCGGATATACGTCACCGATATGAGAAGTGAACTACCCCCACTTAATTTCTAGCGAAAATTTGAAGTGGGGGCTTCCAAAGAAGTTTGACTGCTTTA
>NZ_QCWL01000068.1:0-614 GCF_003064505.1 Geobacillus sp. LYN3
GCCCAACATGACCGAAAAATCCGCAAGCTCTCCCAGCAACAATAACCTCTCCATCCGTAACGTTCTCTCCACGATGAAATTGCCCCCATCGCCAAACAGATGGGGGTGTTTGTTTTCACAGCCGTTCTAAACATGTGCGCATATATGTGTTTATTATAACCGTTGAAACACATCTTTTAGGCAAATCTTTAAGTCTGGATGCAGAAAAGAAACTAGCACATCTTGTTCTCCAAATACTTCCCTTTTTTCATATACTCCGTTATGCCATCCGTACACCTCGATAGTTCGATGCAGCGGGTCAACCATCCAGTATTCTTTTACTTCAAACCGTTGATATAATTTGTATTTTTCATTTCGGTCTTTTAACGCCGTACTCGGAGACAACACCTCTACGATTAAGTCAGGTGCGCCTACGCATCCCTTTTCTGTGATTTTCTCTCGATCACAAATAACGGAAATATCGGGCTGCACCACATTTTTCACAGATTTGTCATCAAGATTTGAAGCGAATATGACATCAAACGGTGCCATGACCACTATGCATCCTTGTTGTTGAAAATAATCCCGCAACGCCGCATAAAGCTCACCGATGATATATTGATGGGTAAACGAAG
>NZ_QCWL01000069.1:0-561 GCF_003064505.1 Geobacillus sp. LYN3
AAAAAAGTACAGGGGGGAGTGATGGATATGAGTACCCGAACATCTGTTTGTTATCTTGCCTCTTTCCATTTTTGATACACATTCAGTAGGAGTATACTGTACCCACTCCTTCGCGTCAGTTTCATCCAGATCTGTCGTGATCGGCGGACGAGTCGACCTGCCATCGTGATCACCGTCTGAATAATCGTCTTGATGCGACGGCGTTTCACTTTGTGGTGCAACGGATGTCTCGGATCGCTTAATAGATCTTGTCCAATCAGACGAAGAAGATTGTAAACGAAGGCTCCCATGACCAACACGAGCGCATTCGTTTTCATCTTCCCAGATGGAAGCCGCTCTAAATCTAAGTCGCTCTTCAGTTCGCTATGAAACTGTTCGCATGTCGCATGGTCATGATACAACGCGAGCACATCGCTCATTCGAACATGCTCGTATCCTTTGAGCCGCACCCAATAGCTTTCCACTTCATAATCAGGAACGAGCATCAGCTGTCCATTGCGTTCCATCGTCCGTTCCGTCACTTGGGTGACTTGAACGTACGTATACGTGTTTCCATCGATC
>NZ_QCWL01000070.1:0-554 GCF_003064505.1 Geobacillus sp. LYN3
TTTCATTCTACTGGAGATCCGCCAGCAAGGGCTATTTTTATGCTTGATCAAGTTTATCTAGCACCACGGGTCAAAATATCTGTTATATTGCATTCCAAACTTCTCAGTGAAACAGCCCCCTTCATGTAATATATTTAAAATCTGTTCCCCTGAAAAAGAAATCCCATAAGCTCAATACCAATTAGATATCCAATAATAATAACAACAATTAGTGCAACATTTTTCAATTTTTACAAAAATATAAAGAAATTTGGTTCATCACCAAAAGATGTACTTGCACCTGTCATGAAAGTATGTTAGCTGTTTCTAGCCGAACCCGCAGTGCAAAACGCTGGATATTTCGGTATCCGTATCCCCGACGTTTCATCAGCTTGATCTTGTTATTCGTTCCCTCCATTTTCCCATTTGAATAAGGGGATAAAATGCACGATATGATTTCGTCTGTTCGTTTGACGAGTGATTTTGCGATGGCGCGAACAGCAGAACAAGGACAAAACAAATACCGATGAATCCAAGCCTCCAAGCGTCGTTTCGCCTGTTGCTCATCTTTGCTT
>NZ_QCWL01000071.1:0-548 GCF_003064505.1 Geobacillus sp. LYN3
CGCTTCGGCGCGCTTAGAACGCTCCCCTACCGATGACCAATGGTCATCCCACAGCTTCGGTGGCACGTTTAGCCCCGGTACATTTTCGGCGCAGAGTCACTCGACCAGTGAGCTATTACGCACTCTTTAAATGATGGCTGCTTCTAAGCCAACATCCTGGTTGTCTGGGCAACTCCACATCCTTTTCCACTTAACGTGCACTTTGGGACCTTAGCTGGTGGTCTGGGCTGTTTCCCTCTCGACCACGGATCTTATCACTCGTAGTCTGACTCCCAAGGATAAGTCGTTGGCATTCGGAGTTTGACTGAGTTCGGTAACCCGATGAGGGCCCCTAGCTCAATCAGTGCTCTACCTCCAAGACTCTTCCCTTGAGGCTAGCCCTAAAGCTATTTCGGGGAGAACCAGCTATCTCCAGGTTCGATTGGCATTTCACCCCTACCCACACCTCATCCCCGCACTTTTCAACGTACGTGGGTTCGGGCCTCCAGTAGGTGTTACCCTACCTTCACCCTGGACATGGGTAGATCACCTGGTTTCGGGTCTACGAC
>NZ_QCWL01000071.1:562-1265 GCF_003064505.1 Geobacillus sp. LYN3
ACTTAACCTCGCACGTCATCGTAACTCGCCGGTTCATTCTACAAAAGGCACGCCATCACCCATAAACGGGCTCTGACTACTTGTAGGCACACGGTTTCAGGTTCTCTTTCACTCCCCTTCCGGGGTGCTTTTCACCTTTCCCTCACGGTACTGGTTCACTATCGGTCACTAGGGAGTATTTAGCCTTGGGAGATGGTCCTCCCTGCTTCCGACGGGATTCCCCGTGTCCCGCCGTACTCAGGATCCACTCGGGAGGGAACGAAGTTTCGACTACAGGGCTGTCACCTTCTCTGGCGGGCCTTTCCAGACCGCTTCGTCTACCCCGTTCCTTTGTAACTCCCATGTGAGTGGTCCTACAACCCCAAGAGGCAAGCCTCTTGGTTTGGGCTGTTCCCGTTTCGCTCGCCGCTACTCAGGGAATCGCGGTTGCTTTCTTCTCCTCCGGGTACTTAGATGTTTCAGTTCCCCGGGTGTGCCCTCCATACCCTATGGATTCAGGTATGGATACTGCCCCATTACGGGCAGTGGGTTTCCCCATTCGGACATCTCCGGATCAACGCTTGCTTACAGCTCCCCGAAGCGTTTCGGCGTTTGCCCCGTCCTTCATCGGCTCCTAGTGCCAAGGCATCCACCGTGCGCCCTTTCTAACTTAACCATGCGAAAACAGCTTCACGCTAGCCGCCTTCGCTTCTCGGCTTCTTCC
>NZ_QCWL01000072.1:0-245 GCF_003064505.1 Geobacillus sp. LYN3
CGATCATGGATGCCGAAACGGGAGAAGTGTATGCCATGGAAGCAGGAAAGAACGAGGAAGCCATTGGGCGTGTATTGGCTCATGTGTCTCGTTCCGTTCAGTATGTCGTGAGTGACTTGGCTCCAGCAAGAAAAAAGCGATTCAACGGGTTTGCCCAGAGGCGACACATGTCATCGACTATTTCCATGTCATTCAGCTGTTTACCGATGCGTTAGAACGTTGTCGCAAATATTTGGGCAAAGGAG
>NZ_QCWL01000072.1:343-889 GCF_003064505.1 Geobacillus sp. LYN3
ACTGCGGGTTCGGCTAGAAACAGCTAACATACTTTCATGACAGGTGCAAGTACATCTTTTGGTGATGAACCTCTTTTTTGCTGTCTACTTATAGGGGATAGTAACAAAAAGACAGATGCATTAGGCTCCTGCCTACACCTTTTTGTCTTTTCTTGTCTATATGATCGGGTTATACTGTTTAGTGAGGAGGTGAATGACGTGGAACAACAAACGATGTTAAAAGAAATTTTAAAGGCGCTCGATCTGCATGCATCTGACTTTCGCTCGCAAATCGCTGCATTAGACAAAAAAGTCGAAGCATTAGACAAAAAAATCGAAGCAATAGATAAAAAAGTCGAAGCAATGAATGATGAATTTAAAAGCAAGTTTGCGGAAATGAACGAACGATTTAATCGATTAGAAACAAAAATCGACAACTTGCGCATTGAACTTATCGAAACACAAGAAACCGTCGATTTCCACTCAGCCAAAATTGCCCAACATGACCGAAAAATCCGCAAGCTCTCCCAGCAACAATAACCTCTCCATCCGTAACGTTCTCTCCAC
>NZ_QCWL01000073.1:0-537 GCF_003064505.1 Geobacillus sp. LYN3
CATTTTCTATGACCGAAATGCCCTATTTGTGCTGGGCTTTTTTATACACTAGCACTGGGGTGAATAGTTACACCTTTTTTAAAATTTGCTGTGCCATGTTGCTGTTTAACAGCTTATAGTTTTCGTTCGTTTTTGCAAGATGATAGTTTTTCTTATAATTAAGAAATTCCTTCTGTCCAAAATAGTATAGTCTGACATTGTACAATCCGACGTTGTACATGTTCTTGGCAATATGGCACAGTTCTCGAAGAGTCAAGTATTCTTCTTCGGTCAAACCATTTAGCTGTTGTTTGATACAAAAATACATTTTTTCACCTCCCATCTAACTATATGATACTATATTTTACTGAATCTATCCTATTTTCAGCAAAATATAATTAAGGCGAGAGTCAGTCAAGACTTTGTGGGAACTTTTTTGATTCCTGAAAACAGATGTAAGTCATAGGTCAGCGAACCATTTTTTTAAATTTCATCCGTAAGCGCTTTCGGACTCTCATCCCTTGCCATGACAGACCGATATGTATACCTTTTTTTACC
>NZ_QCWL01000074.1:0-531 GCF_003064505.1 Geobacillus sp. LYN3
CTGCGGATCGTCACGAAGGAAGCGGTGCTTCGTTGCGGGAAGCCGAAGCGCATTTACTCGGACAACGGGAAATTTATCGATCCGAGGTGCTGCAGTATGCGTGCGCCGAGATGGGAATTACGCTTATCCACACCCAGCCGTATGACCCGCAAAGCAAAGGGAAAATCGAACGGTTCTTCCGCACCGTACAGACGCGGTTTTATCCGCTGCTGGAGTTGGATCCCCCGAAGTCGCTCGAAGAGCTGAACGAGCGCTTTTGGAGGTGGCTTGAAGAGGAGTATCATCGAAAACCGCACGCCTCGCTGGACGGAAAAACGCCGCATGAGGTGTTTCAATCGCAAGTGCATCTCGTGTTGTTCATCGAAGATGGAGATTGGCTGGATGCGATTTTTCTGAAGCGGGAGCATCACAAGGTCAAAGCCGATATCCACCGAAGGCGTGATGGATTTTTACCGTGGTCTGGCCTTGGGATTAGGAGAGGAACCGAAGTACCGCAAGGTAGATCTCTTCCGCCAAATCCAGCAGGCGATT
>NZ_QCWL01000075.1:0-498 GCF_003064505.1 Geobacillus sp. LYN3
AGTGCTTGCACTTCGAGGGGGAAGGTTATTTGGCACAAGAGAGCTAGGCGCTGGAGCTAGACAGTACGAAAAACGAAGGCGACTGCCCTTATGGGCTAGTCGGAAGTGGGCGCTTCGGGTTTGTTCAGTTTTGAGGGAATATTACCCATTCCTTCAAACGTTTTGTGTCTGCGTCTGCTAGTGAATTCGAGGAAGCAGGATTCCTCGACACAAGGCTGCAAGGAAGCATATCAAGTAGTCGCCTTGCGTCTGCGTCTATGAGCGGATGCAGGAAATAAGTTGGTTCCTTGAAAACTAGATAACCGAGAAGAAAAGCGGAGGCGCCGCGATTAGCCCCGATAGGCGCTGGAGGGCCTGCGAGGAGGCTATTGCCGCCACAGCAGGACCGAAGCGACCGTGAGGGGCTAGGCGCCGAAGCTAGACATAGGAAGAAGCCGAGAAGCGAAGGCGGCAAGCGTGAAGCTGTTTTCGCATGGTTAAGTTAGAAAGGGCGCACGG
>NZ_QCWL01000076.1:0-459 GCF_003064505.1 Geobacillus sp. LYN3
ACTTTCATTTTAAGGGGATCCTCATGCAAGGGCTATTTTTATGCTTGATCAAGTTTATCTAGCACCACGGGTATAAATAAATATTACATTAAAAAAGTTTAATCGAAATGTAAAGTCAAGCGATTTCTTTGATATGCAAGTCGCTAATGAAGCGTTTTTTATATTGTTATCGTGTCGTGAAAATCAGTATTGTGTTTCTGACTGTGTTCCAGCCGTACAGACAAACGAAAAATGCTTCATAGATGTGAAACGAACGCCCCTATATTCAAATAAAATCGCTGTTTTAAATAAATCCGCTTTATCATCAATTTTGAGCCTAATTTTTCATTGTGTAGAATGAAAAACTCAAAGAGAAATGATTTAGCGTACTATTGTATTGTCTACATGGGTACCGTCAAGAATTTTGTGTAATGTAAATGGGGTAGGGTTTCTCTGAAATGGATTTGAATTGATAGGGGA
>NZ_QCWL01000077.1:0-442 GCF_003064505.1 Geobacillus sp. LYN3
TGAAAGCCATCTTTTTTAAGATATTTTGGAATACTGATAGCCTTGTGGTCATATTTTCCTTGTTTGGCAAGATTGATCAAACCAAAGAAAGATGTAAAGGCTTCATTGACCTTTTTTAAAATTTGCTGTGCCATGTTGCTGTTCAACAGCTTATAGTTTTCGTTCGTTTTTGCAAGATGATAGTTTTTCTTATAATTAAGAAATTCCTTCTGTCCAAAATAGTATAGTCTGACATTGTATAATCCGACGTTGTACATGTTCTTGGCAATATGGCACAGTTCTCGAAGAGTCAAGTATTCTTCTTCGGTCAAACCATTTAGCTGTTGTTTGATACAAAAATACATTTTTTCACCTCCCATCTAACTATATAGGTATTGTCAAAAGTTTATCCTCCACACTCACTGTTTTTCATTGAGTTTCAACGGTTAGAATAAAAAAAGCT
>NZ_QCWL01000078.1:0-439 GCF_003064505.1 Geobacillus sp. LYN3
TTTTTTTCTTCCAACCGTTGAAACTCAAGGGAAAACCGTGAGTGTGGAGGATAAACTTTTGACAATACCTATAGTTAGATGGGAGGTGAAAAAATGTATTTTTGTATCAAACAACAGCTAAATGGTTTGACCAAAGAAGAATACTTGACTCTTCGAGAACTGTGCCATATTGCCAAGAACATGTACAACGTCGGATTGTACAATGTCAGACTATACTATTTCGAACACAAGGAATTTCTTAATTATGAGAAAAACTATCATCTTGCAAAAACGAACGAAAACTATAAGCTGTTAAACAGCAACATGGCACAGCAAATTTTAAAAAAGGTTAATGAGGCTTTTAAATCTTTCTTTGGCTTAGTAAAACGGGTCTTCACCATTTTCTGTGATTTCTACTCAATCCTAGATACATGTTAGCTGGATGAAATAGGTTCATCAG
>NZ_QCWL01000079.1:0-428 GCF_003064505.1 Geobacillus sp. LYN3
CCGTGCGCCCTTTCTAACTTAACCATGCGAAAACAGCTTCACGCTTGCCGCCTTCGCTTCTCGGCTTCTTCTACTGTCTAGCTTCGGCGCCTAGCCCCTCACGGTCGCTTCGGTCCTGCCGTGGCGGCAATAGCCTCCTCGCAGGCCCTCCAGCACCTATCGGGGCTAACCGCGGCGCCTCCGCTTTTCCTTCCGGTTATCTAGTTTTCAAGGAACCAAACTGTTTCCTGTATGTGCTCATGGACACAGTATTTTTCCGCTAAAATGGTGGAGCCTATCGGGATCGAACCGATGACCTCCTGCGTGCAAAGCAGGCGCTCTCCCAGCTGAGCTAAGGCCCCACATAGAAAGGGATGGGCCTAAGTGGACTTGAACCACCGACCTCACGCTTATCAGGCGTGCGCTCTAACCAGCTGAGCTATAGGCCC
>NZ_QCWL01000079.1:440-673 GCF_003064505.1 Geobacillus sp. LYN3
TAAATTAGAGAAGGAACATGAAGCTCCTTCAAAACTAAACAAAACGACAAGCGTCATTATAACTTATTTTAGCGTCATTGTCAATAGGCAATCGCCTTCGCGCTTCCGCTTTTCGTACTGTCTAGCTCCAGCGCCTAGCTCTCTTGTGCCAAATAACCTTCCCCCCTCGAAGTGCAAGCACTTCAGCGGGTGAAGAACATTTGGCTTCGAGAGCTGATCGCGGCGCTTCCGCT
>NZ_QCWL01000079.1:699-1205 GCF_003064505.1 Geobacillus sp. LYN3
CGGGTGAAGAACATTTGGCTTCGAGAGCTGATCGCGGCGCTTCCGCTTTTCGTACTGTCTAGCTTCGGCTCCTAGCCCCTCGGGCCGCTTCGGTCTCGCTGCGGCGGCAACAGCCTCCTCGCGAGCCCTCCAGCGCCTGTCGGGGCTAACCAGTCGCCTTCGCTTTTCGTATCATCCTTAGAAAGGAGGTGATCCAGCCGCACCTTCCGGTACGGCTACCTTGNTCCTTAGAAAGGAGGTGATCCAGCCGCACCTTCCGGTACGGCTACCTTGTTACGACTTCACCCCAATCACTTGCCCCACCTTCGGCGGCTGGCTCCCTTACGGGTTACCTCACCGACTTCGGGTGTTGCAAGCTCTCGTGGTGTGACGGGCGGTGTGTACAAGGCCCGGGAACGTATTCACCGCGGCATGCTGATCCGCGATTACTAGCGATTCCGGCTTCATGCAGGCGAGTTGCAGCCTGCAATCCGAACTGAGAGCGGCTTTTTGGGATTCGCTCCCCC
>NZ_QCWL01000080.1:0-425 GCF_003064505.1 Geobacillus sp. LYN3
TTTTCTATGACCGAAATGCCCTATTTGTGCTGGGCTTTTTTATACACTAGCACTGGGGTGAATAGTTACTATCTGTTTATGATAAAATTACATAATAGTAAAAACTTTACAGTTAACGTTCAACAACGGATGCGAAAGGAAGGAACGTTTGATGCACCAACGATCAGAATAAGCGTTACGCCTTTTTTAATTCCATATAAAAAGCGGGGAAATCATCTCAAATGAAATAAGTCCGAAAAAAAGATAGCACTCCCTAATGAGAAGCGGAACGGGCTATTAAACGGATTAATTTTCATTTCCCCGAAAAAAGCAGTGGCTAATATTAGAATGGTTACGATCAACAGGCGTTCACGCATGTAACTATTCACCCCAGTGCTAGTGTATAAAAAAGCCCAGCACAAATAGGGCATTTCGGTCATAGAAAA
>NZ_QCWL01000081.1:0-413 GCF_003064505.1 Geobacillus sp. LYN3
ATATACTGAAAATATAAACCCCGCCTTCCTTCCACAGCTAAAGCAGTGGGCTTCCGGCGGATGTTCTCGTGAATCCAAGAGATCCATTGCTGTCCCGAGCCGATTGGACCGCCAATCCAGAAACGGTACGGTAAGACGATTTTCGGCAACGCCCCGCCGTTTTTGCCAAGAACGACACCAAATCGTGCCATTACTGTACGAACCCCTAACGACTCTGCTTGTTTCGCTTCTTTTTCCCATTTTGCTACGGTTTGTGCCAGAAAATCGTTGCCAATCATTGAACTTTCTTCGGTAAAAGAATCGGTAAGCGAAGTGCCGTAAATGCCGATGGCGCTCGCGTTACTCACATTTCGCACCCTCCCAACGAAAATCGGGAGGATTTTTTCGTTCCGATGTCGAATGAATCCTTGACA
>NZ_QCWL01000082.1:0-356 GCF_003064505.1 Geobacillus sp. LYN3
CACACTCCGCAAGAGGAATGGGACGGGAAAACCGTGATGCAAATGGTGGAACAAGGGAAAAAAGAAGAAGTCGAGCGATGGCTGCAAGAACGCGAGTATATTAGTTTTATGAACGCCGAGCGTCTAGAATGTCCGGTTACGGTTGATTTTAATACGATTCGCCGGAAGTTTGGTCTTCCTTTATCTCCATTTGTCACGTTAGGGGAAAAACGACAAACGCGATTGCTGGAGAAGCAGCGAACAGACGAAATGGAACAATACGAGCAATATGACATGCCGCTTGAATGGATGGATTCCTTCTTTGGTAAAGATATAGCGGAGTTTTTTATCGAAAAAACGAGAGGAAAATCAGAAGC
>NZ_QCWL01000083.1:0-355 GCF_003064505.1 Geobacillus sp. LYN3
GAAGCAGTCAAACTTCTTTGGAAGCCCCCACTTCAAATTTTCGCTAGAAAATTAAGTGGGGGTAGTTCACTCAGAAGGACCAATGAAAGAAATGGAATTCGGAGACCGTTATTTGCGGGCAGTGCTTAGCTTCATCGGAATTACTGATGTTCAGTCCATTTTTGTCGAAGGAATGGCACAATTCCCGAATGAAGCCGAAACAATTAAACAAAACGCGATCAAACAAGCAGAACAAGCAGCGAAAAACTTTTAACAAAATGATGACCTGTTCCTTTGATAAGGGACGTAACTATTCAGCCACATGATCAAGTGAGCTGAATATTTTTTGTATTTCCTGTCTATGATGTGAATATTG
>NZ_QCWL01000084.1:0-353 GCF_003064505.1 Geobacillus sp. LYN3
CTGTCTGAACTCAAGGGATGGTAAAAAAAGGTATACATATCGGTCTGTCATGGCAAGGGATGAGAGTCCGAAGGCGCTTACGGATGGGATTCAAAAAAATGGTTCGCTAACCTATGACTTACATCTGTTTTCAGCGAATCAAAAAAGTTCCCACAAAGTCTTGACTGACTCGCGTTTGATCGGTGACTTGATTAATCTTCTTGTTTGAGATAGAATGCATATATAGTCCTCCTTGGTATCCAAATTAGGGGTCAATTCATCCGATTGACACCCCCGAATCATACTGAACATATCCCTGTCAAGTAGACAGTGTGAAAAATACCCACCTTCTTCAGCTGCTTGTTAGGATAGTG
>NZ_QCWL01000084.1:462-675 GCF_003064505.1 Geobacillus sp. LYN3
TGTGTACTGGGAGCCTTGATCGCTATGGAGAAGGACTCCTCGCGCATCCCGTTTTTTGATGGCATCCTTGACCGTTTCGATCACCAATTTTAAGTCATTCGAACGACTGATGCGATACGCAATGATTTCATTGTTGTACAAATCTTTAATAGCAGACAGATACAAATAGGTTCCTTGAAATGGCACATAGGTAATATCCGTCACCCATTTTTG
>NZ_QCWL01000085.1:0-352 GCF_003064505.1 Geobacillus sp. LYN3
CGTGCGCCCTTTCTAACTTAACCATGCGAAAACAGCTTCATGCTTGCCGCCTTCGCTTCTCGGCTTCTTCCAATCGGTTATCTAGTTTTCAAGGAACGAAGCTACTACTTTGAGTTCGCTTCTCTGCAGCTTTGTGCCGAGGAACCTAACTTCCTCGAACCTGCTTGTAGACGCAGGCACAAGACTACTTGACACAAAGCGTTTAACTCGAGAGAACCTAAGCATGTTCCCTCAAAACTGAACAAACCCGAAGCGCCCACCTTATTTCACACACATACAGTCCTTAGAAAGGAGGTGATCCAGCCGCACCTTCCGGTACGGCTACCTTGTTACGACTTCACCCCAATCACTT
>NZ_QCWL01000086.1:0-343 GCF_003064505.1 Geobacillus sp. LYN3
GATTTATCGCGCGCCGAATAAGGAGATGGCGTTACAAATGTTTCAACAGTTTGAGTCGAAATGGTCCAGCAAATATCCAAGAGAAGTTCAATCTTGGGCCAATGAGTTGGATGTCCTCCTTACATTTATGGATGATCCAAGCAGTATTCGAAGTGTGATTTACACGACCAATGCCATCGAACGAACGATCAAGGAAATTCGGAAACGTCTAAAGCCGATGAACAGTTTGAGCAGTTTAGAAGCCGCGGAAAAAGTCGTGTATTTGACCATCCAAGATTTTAATGAGAAATGGGCAGGGCGAAAGTTAAGAGGATTTGCCGAAGCACAGGAAGCCCTCGAGCGA
>NZ_QCWL01000086.1:380-643 GCF_003064505.1 Geobacillus sp. LYN3
CAAGATTTTAATGAGAAATGGGCAGGGCGAAAGTTAAGAGGATTTGCCGAAGCACAGGAAGCCCTCGAGCGAATGTTTGAAGAACGTTACAATTAACCAAATAATGTAAATATCAAACCAATACGATAAGGGGATTCTCCCTTTCTGCGCAATAGACTGAATATTCAGTCCCTCGTGTGGAGGAAACTAGTCCCCTATCCATTCCAAATCCATTTCAGAGATACCCTATCTATCTTGCATTACACAAAATTCTTGACGGTACC
>NZ_QCWL01000087.1:0-341 GCF_003064505.1 Geobacillus sp. LYN3
AGGATTCCTCGACACAAGGCAGCAGAGAAGCAGATGCAAGGCAGTAGCCTTGTTCAGTTTTGAGGGAGCATTTCACTCCTTCAATTGCTTTGCGTCTGCGTCTTCTAGCAGATTCGGGGAAGTTGGATTCCTCGACGCAAGGCAGCAGAGAAGCAGATTCAAGGCAGTAGCCTTGTTCAGTTTTGAGGGAACATGTTTATGTTCTCTTCAATCAATCCGTTTTGCGCCTGCGTCTACCAGCGGATTCAAGGAAGCTGGATTCCTCGGCGCAAGGCTGCAAGGAAGCATACTCAAGTAGTCGCCTTGCGCCTGCGTCTATGAGCGGATGCAGGAAATAAGTT
>NZ_QCWL01000088.1:0-235 GCF_003064505.1 Geobacillus sp. LYN3
CCATAGCCATCAAGTTAAGAATTTGATCTTTTTTCAGCGCCAAAAACATGGTATCCTTTCTAACGAAAATCATCGTTGGAAAGGATTGTTTTTTGATGGCAAAAAAGATGAAGGCATGGATAAAAACGATTCGTCAACTCTTCTCCTCTGAAGAACTGACCCGTCTGGCCCGGAAAGTCGGATTCATTCAGCGGCAGCGTTCATTAACAGCGGAAGCCTTTCTGACGCTATGTGC
>NZ_QCWL01000088.1:281-619 GCF_003064505.1 Geobacillus sp. LYN3
GTGCGGAAAAAGGAAAAAAAGAAAGGGAAGGCGCTGTCACGCCAAACCCTTGAACAAAAGAAATATCACATCTTACTGACCAATTTACCACAAGAATCGTTTGATGCGCAACAAGTTTATGAGCTGTATTCGCTGCGCTGGCAAGTGGAGCTGTTATTTAAGGGCTGGAAATCCTTATTTGACCTTGACCGTGTCAAAAAGATGAAGAAGGAACGATTCGAATGCCACTTATATGGGACATTGATTGCCATTTTAGTCACGCAGACTCTTCTGTTCCAAGCCCGAAGGTATTGGCATCAACGGGAGGGAATCGAGATCAGTGAATGGAAAGCGCTTAA
>NZ_QCWL01000088.1:683-936 GCF_003064505.1 Geobacillus sp. LYN3
CCTTCCATCTCTCCTGTCTCTGTTAAGGAAACACGCGAGGAAAGACCGAAGGAAAGGAGAGGAAACGGTATCGGATCTTTTAAAGAAATTGGGGATATGGTAGTGTGGGTTATGGATATAAATGCCAAATAACCCTCTTCTTGAGGGTTATTTGGCATGCCCAGCATTTGGTTTTCTCTTCATCCTTTGATTGATTTTTCGAACATGCGTATCATCCTAAAAAATTTTATACCGCTAACTTGACGGGTATGGG
>NZ_QCWL01000089.1:0-333 GCF_003064505.1 Geobacillus sp. LYN3
AACTATATACATGCAACATGAAGAGTTAACTTCTCAGTCATCCTGCACACCCTAAACGCTGCAGCACTTCCTCCGGACGTTCGTGGATGTAGTTGACAAACCGAGTAATGGCTTGAATGATATCGTTGCGATCCTTGTGAAATACATTGGCAATCACCGTATCTTTCAGCCATTTCCATAAGCGTTCGATCGGGTTCAGCTGTGGCGAATAGGGAGGAAGGTAAATAAAGTGAAAACACTGCCCTTCTTCCCGCAAAAACTCCTTGACCATTTTGGCATGGTGAATGCGGGCGTTATCCAACACCAAGACCATGAGACGGTCCGGATAGCGCT
>NZ_QCWL01000090.1:0-547 GCF_003064505.1 Geobacillus sp. LYN3
AAGTCGTAACAAGGTAGCCGTACCGGAAGGTGCGGCTGGATCACCTCCTTTCTAAGGATGATACGAAAAGCGGAAGCGCCGCGATCAGCTCTCGAAGCCAAATGTTCTTCACCCGCTGAAGTGCTTGCACTTCGAGGGGGAAGGTTATTTGGCACAAGAGAGCTAGGCGCTGGAGCTAGACAGCAGAAAAGCGAAGGACGCTTACGTTTTGTTCAGTTTTGAGGGAACATGTTTATGTTCTCTTCAATCAATCCGTTTTGCGTCTGCGTCTACGAGTGGATTCAGAGAAGCTAGATTCCTCGACGCAAGGCAGCAGAGAAGTTGANAGAAAAGCGAAGGCGACTGCCCTTATGGGCTAGTCGGAAGTGGACGCTTCGGGTTTGTTCAGTTTTGAGGGAACATGTTTATGTTCTCTTCAATCAATCCGTTTTGCGCCTGCGTCTACGAGCGAATTCAAAGATGATGGATTCCTCGGCGCAAGGCAGCAGAGAAGTTGATTCAAGGCAGTAGCCTTGTTCAGTTTTGAGGGAGCATTCTACTCCTTCAG
>NZ_QCWL01000091.1:0-317 GCF_003064505.1 Geobacillus sp. LYN3
CAACTTTCATGCATTCAGGTGCATCTTCATCGTCGAAATCGCCATTTGGTCAAGCAAGAGGACGCTGTCATCATCGCCATTCATCTTTTAGGAAAGCTGCTCGGTTTTACTTCTGAACGGGCGTGGCATCGCTTTGTTATCGGGAACTTGTTCCCAAAGGGGCAGTTTCTGGAACGTTCCCGGTATCATCGTCGTTGTCGATCACTGCGTTTTGCGATCAAATGGATTCGCCATGAATTGGCGAAACGCGGGCAGCACCATGCCTACGCTGTGGTGGATAGCTTGCCAATCGAGTTATGTCATGCCGTGAGAATGGA
>NZ_QCWL01000092.1:0-312 GCF_003064505.1 Geobacillus sp. LYN3
AACGGATTTCGATCATATCGAAGCGTATCGTCAGGACGATATCTTTTCGGCATCGATGGGGATTCAGCACGTGCCTTCCTCTCCAACCTTGCGACAACGACTCGATCAGCTCGCTTGTCTTCCGATGACCGAAACGATTCTTTGGGAGGAGTCCATACGTCTGTTGATTCAACGACATGCCACTTTGTCCCCTTGTTGGACCAAAGGAAAGACGACATGGCTTCCCCTTGATATAGATGGTTCCCCATTTGACAACTCCGATACGAAAAAAGAAGGAGTCAGTCGAACGTATAAAGGATTTGACGGTTTTAC
>NZ_QCWL01000092.1:330-559 GCF_003064505.1 Geobacillus sp. LYN3
TGCAGGGAAGGAAGGGTATCTCGTTCATGCCGAGTTGCGTCCAGGGAAACAACATGTGCAAGACAACATGCCTTCGTTTTTAACTACCGCCATCCGTCGAGCTCGTCAACTGACTTCATCTCGTCTGCTTGTCCGCATGGATGCAGGAAACGATGCGGAAGCGAATGTGCACGTATGTCTAAAGGAAGACGTGGACTTTGTCATCAAGCGAAACTTACGCCGAGAATCG
>NZ_QCWL01000093.1:0-309 GCF_003064505.1 Geobacillus sp. LYN3
TTGTGGGTTTGCCACTTCCTCTGTCCACGACAGACGGACAAGAAAAGTACGGGATTTGGCGATTTTCCATCAACCGGTGTACTTGTTCGTAAAGGTAAAGCGCTATCGGTGCTGGAATTGTTCCCAAGTGTTTTCCGCCTCTTTGGAATCGATTCCACCCAATCAACACTACACCAATCGATTTTGTGAGTACTTGTATGAACTTTGCGAAGGCTCCACGATTCAAGAGGTTAGCCGAAAGCACCGCATCCCATATACAACATTGGAACGCATTTATTACTCCATCGCATCGAAAAAAGCAAAAGAGCG
>NZ_QCWL01000094.1:0-294 GCF_003064505.1 Geobacillus sp. LYN3
CGCTTTCGGTTTTTGTGGCGATTGTAATCCCTCACTTTGCCGGTAAAGGGCCAGCACCTCTTCTAGCTCTTTTCCTGCCAGATCACTCGGAAATGGCGTATATTCCAGCACCGCGAGCGCCATTTTCCCAAATGACGGGAAGACTTGGGAAAACTCCGGAAAATATCGATCAAGCCAGCGAATCATTTGATTTCGAATCGCTCCCTGTTCTTCCACCAATTTGGAGCGAAATGTCGCTCCCACGCGCAGCTCCGCCTCCATCCCTTTCAGAATACGCGGATAGCTGAATCGGCC
>NZ_QCWL01000095.1:0-285 GCF_003064505.1 Geobacillus sp. LYN3
GAAACTCGCATGGGTGCATGTCGCGTGTACATCGAGATATACATACTTGGCTCCTCACGCTTCTCGTGGAAAAAAAGCGACCGATGATATCGGGATTCTTCCCCGATATGAAGGGACGATGATGCACGATGCGTTCGGTACGTATCCGAAATACACACATGCCACCCATGCCCTTTGTCATGCCCACCATTTGCGTGAGTTAAAAGGATTCATCGAACAGGGGCATACGTGGGCGATGCGCATGACCACGTTTCTGTTAGCCGCCAAGCAAGCCGTCGAAGCCCA
>NZ_QCWL01000096.1:0-270 GCF_003064505.1 Geobacillus sp. LYN3
CTGAACCTCCCGATGGCTAAAGCCACGGGGTTCTTGTGTACTATAGAGCTTCTTCCATACCTTCGCATGGATACTGACTCTAATTCCACAAGACTTTCATGGGCAAACACCTCACTGGTGCTTATCGCCCTGTGCGCCCGATTCAAGACGTTGGATTTTTCTTCTCTATAAGAGTAGTATACCATCTTTGACTACGTCAAAGCAATCGGTTCATCCCATGTCTAAAGACGGGCTACACCCTGCATGGGCTTTCTCCGATTGTACTTGTAA
>NZ_QCWL01000097.1:0-263 GCF_003064505.1 Geobacillus sp. LYN3
CAATTTCGCCTAAAGGCGGCCCGCATCCTGCGGGCAACGGCGAAATGTCGCCGTCCTGTCTCCGCGACACGCGCTGGAGGGCCCGCGAGGAGGCTCAGACCAAACAAAGTTTGGTCTTGCGTGGGTTGTTCAGGGAAGTTAACTCAATGTGTTGCCGCCGGAGCTAGACAGAGAGAAAAGCGGAGGCAGCACAATTTCGCCTAAAGGCGGCCCGCATCCTGCGGGCAACGGCGAAATGTCGCCGTCCTGTCTCCGCGACACGC
>NZ_QCWL01000098.1:0-485 GCF_003064505.1 Geobacillus sp. LYN3
AAGCGCGGTAGGATCCCAAGCAGGAAACATGAAAAAAGGACTCTCTCCCTGGTAAGATATTCATTGACCACACTATCAAACAGGAGGAGAGAGTCCCATGAATATTCAACAACATCTTACCACAAATTCGTTGTCATGGAAAGAGATCGAACTTGATTTGTTTCGAGCCTTGCAAAACGCCTTCGCCGAGCTGTTTACGGCTCTGTTGGAGGACATCGACCGNGCGCCGATACCACTTGAAAGACAAACGACGCACCACGATTCAAACCCTGTTTGGCGAAGTCACCTTTGAGCGGAACTACTATTTAGACCGGGAACAAAACCGTTACACGTTTTTGCTTGATTCCTTTTTAGCGTTTGATGGATCGCAGTCAATCAGCCCTTGTCTAGAAGAAACGGCGGTGGGATTGGCGGTGGAGTGCTCTTCCTATCGCAAAGCGGCTCGTACGCTTGCTCAGATGGTCGGGTATCCGGTGATGAGCCAT
>NZ_QCWL01000099.1:0-260 GCF_003064505.1 Geobacillus sp. LYN3
GGTACCGTCAAGAATTTTGTGTAATGAAAGATAGATAGGGTATCTCTGAATGGATTTGGAATAGATAAGGAGTCGGTTTCCTCCGCACAGGAGACAGAATATTCTGTCTCCTGTGCGGAAAGGGAGAATCCCCTTACTTTGTTATTTACAGTATTTGGTTAATTGTAACGTTCTTCAAACATTCGCTGGAGGGCTTCCTGTGCTTCGGCAAATCCTCTTAACTTTCGCCCTGCCCATTTCTCATTAAAATCTTGAATGGT
>NZ_QCWL01000100.1:0-239 GCF_003064505.1 Geobacillus sp. LYN3
TCGCATTTTTTGTACCCTCTATGCACACCTACCTTAAATGATCAAGTACAACTTGTGGTGAAGAGCCAAAAAAGACATTGGGTATGATGTTCTTGTGCGTCAGCTTTTATGGAGAAGAAAAGATCAAGTTTTTTTATCTTCATTAGGCGAGAAGACTCCCACTTCAACGAAGCGGAGTAAGTGGGAGATGAATCGCCTTAACTATATTTTGCTGAAAATAGGATAGATTCAGTAAAATA
>NZ_QCWL01000101.1:0-230 GCF_003064505.1 Geobacillus sp. LYN3
CTGAACCTCCCGATGGCTAAAGCCACGGGGTTCTTGTGTACTATAGAGCTTCTTCCATACCTTCACATGGACACTGACTCTAGTTCCACAAGACTTTCATGGGCAAACACCTTACTGATGCTTAGCGCCCTGTGCGCCCGGTTCAAGACGCTTTTTGTTATTCAAATTCCCATACTGCTTAATAATCTATTTCCGCTGTTTCTTAATCGTTCAATTTCTTTATCATGAAG
>NZ_QCWL01000102.1:0-229 GCF_003064505.1 Geobacillus sp. LYN3
CGCGGGGTGGAGCAACGAGCTTAAGCTCCATCGAATAAGCTACGAGTTGCCTCGACGCATTTGACATCTTTGAATTAGCTAGTAGAGGAAGAGGCAACGAATTGAATTAAAGTTTTCCAAATCATTTGTTCCTAATTCAATCATTCCTTTCTATCACCGCGGGGTGGAGCAGTCCGGTAGCTCGTCGGGCTCATAACCCGAAGGTCGCAGGTTCAAATCCTGCCCCCGC
>NZ_QCWL01000103.1:0-229 GCF_003064505.1 Geobacillus sp. LYN3
ATTTCGAGGAAATTCTTGATTTCTTCCCGCATGATCAGTTCTAATTTTTCCTTTACAAACTGACGAATGACACTTTCCAGCTGATTTGCCCAGTCGACATTCGGTATACTTTTAGACATAGGTAGGGTTCTCCTTTCTCTGGAATGTGTTGTGGTCCAAATCAGAGAATACCCTACCTTTTTTCTTTTGGTCTAGCAAAATGCTTTACACAAAATTTTATACATCATCG
>NZ_QCWL01000104.1:0-216 GCF_003064505.1 Geobacillus sp. LYN3
TAGTGCGTCGAGACAACTCGCAGCTGTTTCATGGAAGTGTGGCTCGTCGCTGAGCTACTGAGACATGTATTTCACACTATATTAATTTCACATTTTCATCCTTGATATCCTGTCTCTTCCTCTACCAGCTGATTCAAGGAAGCTTAGTGCGTCGAGACAACTCGCAGCTGTTTCATGGAAGTGTGGCTCGTCGCTGAGCTACTGGGACATATATTT
>NZ_QCWL01000105.1:0-214 GCF_003064505.1 Geobacillus sp. LYN3
TTTTGCACATTATTTCCGAATCCGCCTGAAATAATTTGAAAAAGGGATTCTGAAATAATGTGCTAGTTTACAGCTTAGCTTAGATGAAATCGCTGTAAAAAAGGGACATCAGTATGAAACCGTATTGATGGATGCCAAAGCCGGATCGGTCATGGGAATGCATGCCGATCGCCAATGTGACTCCGCCATCAACTTGTTGAGCCAAAATGTCCTG
>NZ_QCWL01000106.1:0-212 GCF_003064505.1 Geobacillus sp. LYN3
TTTGTCCTTGTTCCGCTGTTCGTGCCATCGCAAAATCACTCGTCAAACGAACAGACGAAATTATATCGTGCACCCGTGGTGCTAGATAAACTTGATCAAGCATAAAAATAGCCCTTGCTGGCGGATCTCCAGTAGAATGGAAGTGTCACCCAACATTCGAAAGGAGAGATCCCCCATGCAAGAGCACTTTCATTTTACTACAGATCCAGCCA
>NZ_QCWL01000002.1:0-21356 GCF_003064505.1 Geobacillus sp. LYN3
TGTCAACCAGCCGAACGCGGCAGCCAATTAGGCTAGTTGCAAGCCCACGACTTTAGCCGTTGGGTAGTTGACACAGTTCGTTTTCTGCTTTTGTATTCTCAATAATAGGAAAAGATGATATTATATAAATAGTCTAAATTTTCAATCGAAAATAGGTGGGAGAGGGGTGAATTCTGCGTTTTTTCGCAGATGAATATGAAAGCGATTACGGATGGGACGGTATTATGGACGCCGACAGAGGAACATATTCAACGATCGAATATTAAGCGCTATATGAATTGGTTAAAGGAAAAAAAGGGTCTGTCATTTGAAACACATCGACAATTATGGAATTGGTCCGTTGAACAGCTAGAAGAATTTTGGGAATCGGTGTGGGAGTATTGCGAGGTGAAATCGGCGACTCCATATCGTTGTGTTTTGGAAGAACGGAAAATGCCGGGAGCAAAATGGTTTCCAGGTGCGAGGTTAAATTATGCGGAGCACGTATTTCGAAACGAGCGATCCGATCGCCCAGCGCTTCTTTTCCGTTCCGAGCGCGTGCCTTATCGTGAAGTGGCTTGGAAAGAGCTGAAAGAAAAAACGGCGGCAGTCGCAAACGCGCTCAAAAAAATCGGAGTCAAACCGGGAGACCGAGTGGTGGCATATATGCCAAACATTCCGGAAACCGTCATCGCTTTCTTAGCGTGCGCCAGCATTGGGGCGATTTGGTCGAGCTGTTCCCCGGATTTTGGCGCAAACAGCGTTATTGACCGATTCCGGCAAATTGAACCGGTTGTGCTTTTCGCGATTGACGGATGCCAATATAACGGGAAAGAGTTTGATAAACGTCCGATTGTCGACGAATTACGAGAAAAATTGCCGTCGCTCAAAAAAACGATTTTGCTTCCATATTTGCGGGAAGACGTACAAGCACCGGATGATTCGGTTCTATTATGGGATGAGATCATTCGGGAAAAAGCGGAACTTTCTTATGAATATGTTCCGTTTGACCATCCGCTTTGGATTTTATATTCCTCCGGTACGACAGGATTGCCGAAACCAATTGTTCAAGGGCATGGCGGCATTTTGCTCGAACATTTAAAATCGCTATTGATTGAAGAAAATTTGACAAAGGAAAGCACATTTTTCTGGTTTACGACAACGGGATGGATGATGTGGAATTTTCTGATCGGCGGATTGTTAGTCGGAGCGACGGTCGTGCTTTATGACGGCAGCCCGACGTATCCGGACGGAAATGTATTATGGGAGCTGGCGGAAAAGGCGCGCATTACCCATTTCGGAACAAGCGCAGCGTTCATTAACGTTTGTATGAAGCTTGGAATTAAACCGAAAGAATCATATGATTTTTCCAATTTGGAAGCGGTCCTTTCGACAGGTTCGCCGCTGACGACGGAAGGATTTGCTTGGGTATACAAAAACGTGAAAGACGATATTTGCCTAGTTTCGTGCAGCGGCGGGACGGACGTATGCACCGCTTTCGTTGCCGGTTCGCCAATCTTGCCGGTTCGTGCGGGGATCATCCAATGCCGTTCGTTAGGGGCAAACGTACAGGCATTTGATGAAAATGGAAATCGCTTAATTAATGAAGTGGGAGAGCTAGTCATTACCGACCCAATGCCATCGATGCCGCTGTTTTTCTGGAATGATCCAAATTACGAGCGATATTTGGACAGCTATTTCGATACGTATCCAGGAATTTGGAAGCACGGGGATTGGATTAAAATCGACGAAGAAGGCGGCTGCGTCATTTACGGGCGTTCTGATTCGACGATTAATCGCGCCGGCGTCCGCATGGGAACGAGTGAAATTTACCGCGCTGTCGAATCACTCGATGAAGTGCTCGAAAGTTTGATCATCGATTTAGAACTGATGGGAAGAAAATCATTTATGCCGTTGTTTGTCGTGCTTCAGCCAGGAACATCATTAGATGAGGAGCTAAAGGAGAAAATCAAAAACGAAATTCGCCAAAAAGTATCGCCGCGCTTTGTCCCAGATGAAATTTACCAAGTCGAGCAAATTCCAAAAACATTAAACGGAAAGAAAATGGAAATTCCAATTCGCAAGCTGCTGCTCGGATTCCCGCTCGAAAAAGCGGTCAATCCTGGATCGATGGCGAATCCGGAGGCGCTTGACTTCTTCATTGAGCTGGCAAAGACGATCGAAACGAAGACGCATACGAGCTGACGGATCTCCTCCTTCATGGAGAGGATAAACGAGAGGTTGTTATTAAGTGCCGCCGCTTAATAACAACCTCAATGCATGTTGACGATGAGATTTGATTACAAATAAAGGAGAAACGGGGCATGGAGCTAAGCAAGCGGCAAAAGCTAATGAAAAAAATTGAAAGCCATTTGCGGACGACGGCGAGAAAATTAGTGAAGTTTGATACGGAAGGAGAAGCGTTGCAATACTTGGTCAATTCGTTTCGGGCGGAGCTCGAATGCGATTTAATTGCCATTGTATTAAAAGAAGGAAATGATGTAGTCCCTACATTGTATCAGGGCGACTTTCTATACGGAACGACATATCCACCTATTGAGATCGCCAGCTGCTCCCCCCGATTGTTTGAAGGAAGTGTAACATTTCGGGAGATGGAAGGCAACGACACGTGCCCATTAATTGATTTATTAAGGAGGAATGACATCACGACATGGTTTAGTGTCCCAATTAAAGATGAGGAAAGCGAATACGGCATTTGCATGATTGGGTTTCAACGCCATGTATCTTTGCTCGCTGAAGCAAAGCAGCTTTTCGACGATTTTGGCGAAGATGTCGCTCTCGCGATTACAGTGGCCAAGAAAAAAGAGATACAGCGGAGGAAAATGGTCGGTGTCGAGTGGATTGCGCAACATTTTTCTTTAGATATGCCGATTGAGCAGTTTGTTGAAAAAATTGTCGAACGGGCAGGGAAAGGGACAAATGCGGCTGGTGCCTGTATGTATTTATACCGGGAAGAAGACAATAGCTTTGTTTTTCATCCCCCTTCGTACGGAAGAGTGAACAGCCCGAATCAAATTATGATGAAAAATAACTACCGGGTAAGCGACTATTTTCCTTTCTTAGAGAAACCAGGCGGGGATCAATTAACCGTTCCGCTAGTCGTCAATTTCAAAACGATCGGCGTATTGCATGTCGAGCGGAAAAACGAAGGAAGATTCACCAAAGAAGACCTAGAGATTTTGGACATGCTTGCGAACTACGTTGCCGTGATGCTCGAAAATGTCCGGCTATACCAGCAGGAGCGGGACCATACCCATCGCCTGCGCTTTCTGCTTCAATATCAACAAACGTTGATGAAAGAAACGATTCGGAACGAGGATTTTCACGGCATCATAAAAACATTGAGTAAAATGTTTGCCAAAGACGTTATTTTATTTGACCGATTTATGCGGCCGATCGCGTATGAATTGAGGCGCTTGAACGAGCAACAGTTTCGGGAAATTGCGAAACAGGCGTCAAGGCAAGTGCCGCGGCAAAGCAGTATGGGTGGATATTTTCAACTTGATTGCCTCCTAGATGTTTCGGTTGTTGTTTGGCCAATTAACAGCGGGGGAGACGTGGTCGGCTATTTAGCCATTGAAGCATATCCGCAAGAAATAGATGAGTTTTTTTGTTTGAGTGTCGAATTAGCCCTCAATATTTTCTCTATCCAGTTTATTAAGCAGAAGCTCGTTTTTGATACAAAGGAACAGCTTAAAGATAGCTTTTTGCATAAATTGTTGACAGCAGAGATTCAGGATGAAGAGAGCATTATCCAGTATGCCAATGTATTTCAATGGAATATTTTTGACGAGCATCGAATTGTTGTATTGCATCTGCAATTTCCCGCCCTCAAGCAAGAACATGCCGATTTGTTAAAGCTGAACGTGGAGAGATCTGCACTATGGGACCAATTAAAAGTGCGGATTGCCATTGAGGATCCAGCTGTTTTATACGGCGCTATAGAAGATAAATATATTTTGATCGTTCCGGCAAGCAAAGAAAAAAAACAGCCAGCGAAATATTGGAACGAGTGGCATCAGCGGATCAATGGGTGGATTGAGGCGGAAGGAGTGTCTTGCCGCGCGTTTTTTGGCATCGGGGGAATTACAAAATCGATCAGCGATTATTATTTTTGCTACCAGCAGGCGGTACAAGCATTGCAAGTCATTGTCCATGATTTTCAAGGAACGAGTTTGGCATTTTTTGATGAGCTGGGGGCGTATACGGTATTGCACCATTTAAAAGAAATCTCGGCAGCGAAACTGTTTGTAGAGAAATATCTTGGTCCGGTGATTCGATATTCATCGGAAAGACACGTTGATTTGCTGCAAACGATCCGCGTCTTCCTCCACTGCAATGGCAATTTGACAGAGGCTGCAGAAAAGCTATATATCCACCGCAGCACCCTTCAATATCGGATGGAAAAAATAGAAGAAATGCTTGGCTTTTCTTTAAACGAGTCGGAGCAACGATTTAATCTGATGATGGCGCTAAAATTATATGATTTATATGGTCTTGACTCCGCAAAAATGATGAAAAGATAAGCATGTTTTCCTGCATTATGCAGGTATTTTTTTATATTCACCTTTTTTATAATAATTAGCAATAAAAATAAAATTAAAAAAAGGAGGACTTGCGCGATGATTTCGACAATTGGAGTCGTTGGAGC
Source organism: Geobacillus sp. LYN3 (assembly GCF_003064505.1). Lineage (NCBI taxonomy): Bacteria > Bacillati > Bacillota > Bacilli > Caryophanales > Anoxybacillaceae > Geobacillus > Geobacillus sp. LYN3. The sequence continues at coordinate 4,652 of NZ_QCWL01000002.1, forward strand.
TGGCACAATGGGAAGTGGCATTGCCAATTTAGCCGCTTTATCAGGATTTAACGTCATTTTAGTAGATCTTGAAGAACGCGTGCTGCAAAAAGCGTTATCGCGAATGGAATCGTTTATGGATAAGAGTATCGCGAAAGGAAAAATAACCCCCGAGCAAAAACACGAAGCAATGGAAAAGGTGAGAGGATCTACGGATTTGCGTGAAATGAAACATGCCGATGTCATCATTGAAGCGGTCATTGAAAACATAGACGTAAAAAAAGAAGTGTTTTCAAAGTTGGATCAAATTGCTCCTGAACACGCCATTCTAGCAACGAATACTTCATCGATGTCCATCACTGAAATAGCTTCCGCAACCAATCGTCCTAATCAAGTCGTCGGTATGCATTTTTTCAATCCCCCGCAGCTGATGAAACTCGTTGAAGTTGTTCGAGGATATAAAACGAGCGATGAAACGGTCGAACAAGCGAAAGAACTCGCCCGAAAACTGAAAAAAGAGCCGGTCGAAGTCAAGAAAGACTCCCCAGGTTTTATTGTGAACCGCATTATGATTCCGCAATTTATCGAAGCGATTCGCCTAGTTGAAGAAGGAGTTGCCTCGATGGAAGATATTGATAAAGCAGTGACACTCGGTTTGAACTATCCGATGGGGCCGTTTACACTGCAAGATTTTGCCGGAGTCGATATCGGCCTTCACGTCATGGATTATTTTTATCAAGAATTTAAGGACGATCGGTTTGCTGCCCCCTTGCTGCTGAGACAACTTGTTCGGGCAGGAAGGCTAGGCAGAAAAACGGGAGCCGGCTTTTATGACTATGACGATGCCCGATAAACATTGCCATCAGAAGCAGGCATGGCCATCATCGTTGATCATTCGTGTTGAACAAACATTAGCTAATTTTTGGAGGGAGTTATCGTGAACTACGAATTTTTACAATATGAAGTGGAAAATCAAGTGGCGGTCGTATACATTAACCGCCCTCCGTTAAACCCATTGAATACAAAAGTGTTTCATGAGTTATACGCTCTCATCGATGAGTTGGAAGCAAACCGCAATGTCAGTGCCATTGTGATTACCGGAAAAGGGGAAAAAGCGTTTGTAGCCGGGGCCGATATTCATGAAATGCTGGACTTGGATTTAGCGGGAATGATGGAAATGAACAGAATTTCACGGGCCGCTTTTTCAAAAATAGAAAACGCTTCCAAACCAGTCATCGCTGCCATTAATGGACTTGCGCTTGGTGGGGGATGTGAATTGGCGCTTGTGTGCGATTTGCGCATTTGTTCCGATAAAGCCAAGTTTGCTTTTCCAGAAGTCAACCTCGGCATTATCCCAGGCGGCGGGGGGACGCAGCGCCTGCAGCGCATCGTCGGTCAAGGGGTGGCAAAAGAACTGTTGTATTTCGGGGAGATGATCGATGCACAACGGGCGCTCGACATTCATTTAGTGAATAAAGTTGTCCCATCTGATCAGCTATTACCGACAGCGAAAGAATGGGCCGGGAAATTAGCGAAAAAACCTGCAATTGCGATGCGCATGCTCAAAGAAGCCGTCAACACAGGAGCCAATGTTGACTTGCAGTCGGGTCTTATGGTGGAAAACGCCTGCTTCGGAAACGCCTTTGCGACAGAAGACCGGAAAGAAGGAATGCGTGCCTTTGCAGAAAAGAGAAAGCCGGTGTTTAGCGGAAAATAAATAAACATCGAGGGTATGCAGTTGGTATTAGAGATGGTTAGGAAAGTCCGCTGCCCTATCAACTTAGACATAGGTTCGCTACCTTTGGGAGGCGATTTGTCCTTAACAACTAGCAAACCAAAGGTGGCGGATGACGAGGACAAAAAGTGAATATATGAGGAGGGAGTTAGTATGAAACAAATTCACCCGATCGATGTGATCGACAATAGTCGAGTCCATTCTTTTCATATTTGGCTCATTTTTTGGCTGTTCCTTGTTATCACGTTCGATGGGTATGATGTTGTCATTTATGGCACTTCTGTTCCTTTGCTTATTCAAGAATGGGGAATTTCAGACGTTACCGCAGGTGCCATTGGTAGCTATACGGTAATCGGAACTGCCATTGGCGCTGTATTGTTTGGAATGTTAGCTGATAAAATGGGGCGTAAGAAAATTATTTTATTAACGACATTCTTATTTGGTTTTTTCACATTGCTCTCCGGTTTTGCCCCAAACCCGATTTTATTCACCATCTCTCGTATAATCGCTGGGATTGGCCTCGGCGGCGTTATGCCCAATGTCATTGCATTGGCGACAGAAATTTTTCCAAAGCGAATTCGTACAGCGATCGTCGCTTCTATTTTTTGTGGTTATTCTGTTGGAGCCATTGCTGCAGCGTTGACGAGCCGGGCGCTTTTGCCGACGGTTGGGTGGGAGGCCGTCTACTGGATCGGGGGTGTTCCGCTACTGTTTCTTCCGTTTTTAATGAAAGGTGTTCCAGAATCAATAGGGTTTCTTTTAGAAAAGGGAAGGGAAGAAGAAGCAAGAAAAGTTCTTTGGTTGATTGATCCTAATATCGGCAATGATGGTGAAGTTGAACTAGTGAAGCCCGAAAGCAAAGTTCAAGACTCTTTGCCTATTGTTAAATTATTCGAAGAGAAAAGAGCTTTTAGCACAGTCATGTTTTGGATTTCTTGTTTCAGTGCATTTGTGTTGATTTACTCGATGAATACATGGCTTCCCCGCCTGATGATGAAAGCGGGTTATGATTTGAGCTCCAGCCTTGCGTTTACCGCCGTGATGCAAATGGGAGCGATCATCGGTACGGTTGTTTTCGGTCCGTTAGTCAATAAATGGGGATTTAAGAAAGTACTTGTTCCTTTATTCTTCTGCGGAGCGATCGCCTTGTCGCTCATCGGCTTTACGAACAGTATGCTAGTCGCTTTTGCTCTAATTGCGATTATTGGTGCTGCCTCGGTCGGCGTTCAAAATATTGCGAATGCGTTTGTTTCCCAATACTATCCAGAAATAATGCGCTCTACTGCTTTAGGAAGTACGATGGCGTTTGGACGAATTGGCGGAATCGTTGCTCCGACATTTATAGGGATTTTATTATCCTTTAATTTATTGCCCCAATATAATTTTGCGGCGATTGCGAGCGCAGCCGTACTAGGCGGGCTGGCTATGTTATTAGTACAAGAAAAATATGCTGTTTATCATAAAGAACAAGTTGGATCAACTAGTGAGAGAATTACTGTTTCATAAATATTGTAGCTTTTCGTCACTACAGGATATCCAATTCAATTGTAAAAGGGGGGGGATAATCATAAAATTTGAACACTTATTCACGGCTTATATTGAAGTAGGGAGGCCAATAGAAATTGGAGATGTGGGGATCGGATATAGAAGGATTATCCCGATTATTGGTGGGAGTTTTGAGGGAGCTCGTATGAGAGGAAAGGTACTCTCTGGCGGGGCGGACTATCAATTAATTCGAAAAGATGGGGTGACGGAACTATCAGCCCATTATACGATTGAAACGGATAACGGGGTTCCCATTTATGTAATTAATAGAGGATATAGACACGGGTCAAAGGAAATCGTAGATAAGATTTTTCGTGGGGAGGATGTACCGCACGATTCCTATTATTTTAAAACTTCCCCTGTTTTTGAAGTAAGTAATAAAAATTATGACTTTCTTAATAGAATGATGTTTATTGGGGAAGGAGTCAGAAAACCTACAAAAGTAGAAGTTACATTTTATCAGATTCTTTAACTTGTTTCGAGATGGAGGGATGGGGAAATATGGAGACTATTAGCGTGTTGTCCGTTCCTCAGCTGTTAGAAAAAGCAGCAAAGGAAAATCCGCACAAGGAGGCGGTTTATGACCTTCGACGCAGAATCACATATGGCGATTTGCATAAAGAAGTTCACCGCTTAGCGTCTGCGTTAGTTTCACTTGGCATCAAACAAGGGGATCGGGTCGGGGTTTGTTTGCCGAATTGGCTTGAAACGGTCCAACTATTTTTTGCCATCGCCAAAATCGGAGCCATTGCCGTTCCTTTTAATCCAAAATACCGACAGCATGAAGTAGAACATATTATGAAAAATTCCGGGATGAAAGTCGTTTTTATATGCGAGGAGCTAGCGAAAAATACCGATTTGGATCTAATTCAAGCGAAAGTAGGCAAAGTGATTACAGTTCGCTTTACAAAAGCGGGAATTGATTCCTTTGAGCAACTCATCGCCCGCTCACCAGAACAACCGCTGCCAGCTGTTGAGCTCGATTCGTATCGTGACTTATTTTGCATTTTATATACTTCAGGCACGACCGGCTCTCCAAAAGGGGTAATGATCACCCATCGCAGCGTAGTCCAATCCGGTATTGCCATTGCGAACAGTTTAAAGTGTAATGCGAATGATGTTTTTCTCATTTGCACACCAATTTTCCATATATTTGGCATGGCGTGCAACTTAATGTCGGCTGTATACAGCCAAGCGAAAATGGTACTGCAAGAAAGATACAGTCCAAAAGAAGCGTTACAATTGATCGAAAGAGAAAAGGTGACGATCCATCACGCCGTTCCAGCTATGTTTAAGATGGAATTAAATATTCTGAATTTTCAATTATTTGATTTATCCTCCTTGCGTGCAGGCATAACAGGGGCTGACGTCTGTCCGTTAGATACAGTGAAAGCCATACGCGAAAAAATGGGAATGGTGTTATGTATATCGTTTGGTACAACGGAAACCGGAGCTGTCACGATTACGCCGTTTGAAGCGACAGAGGACCGAATTTTTGAGACGGTCGGCAAAGTATTGGAAGGAAACGAAGTGAAAATTGTCAACGACCGAAGAGAGGTGCTTCCTCCAGGGCAAATTGGGGAAATTGCCTGCCGGGGGTTTGGCGTTATGAAAGGGTATTATAATATGCCTAAACAGACAGCCGAAGTGCTTGACCAAGACGGTTGGTATTATACCGGTGATCTCGGGGTTATGGATGAACACGGTTATATTAAATTCGTGGGACGAAAGAAAGAGCTAATTATTCGCGGCGGATACAATATATATCCAAAAGAAATCGAAAACGTTTTACAGCAGCACCCAAGCGTTCTCGCATCTGCTGTTATTGGCTTGCCTGACCCGGTCTTAGGCGAATCTGTTTATGCGGTTATCCAGCCTAAGGAAGGAGTTCACGTAACTGAAACAGAAATTCTTGAGTTTTTGCGTCCGTTGCTAGCCGACTACAAACTTCCGAATAAGGTTGTTTTTGTTCCACAGTTCCCTATAACGGCAAGCGGGAAAATCCAAAAAGGAAAATTAAAAGATATGTTAAAAGTTTTTGAACATAGGGAGGGGTAAGACGATGCGTACAGATATTGTGTTGCTTGAAGGAGCGCGTACGGCGTTTGCTAAATTTTGCGGTTCGTTCCGGGATATTTCGGCGACCGATTTGGGGGCGATTGCGGCGCGGGAAGCGATGAAGAAGGCGAAAATAGAGCCGGAAGAAATTCATCATGTGGTGTTTGGAAATGTACAACAGTCGAGCCGGGACGCCCATTTGCTGGCCCGTCATGTTGGCTTAAAGGCCGGGGTGCCGATCGATGTGCCGGCTGTGACAGTTAACCGTTTATGTGGGACGGGTTTAGAGGCCATTTTAATGGCGGCGAGATTCATTTTAAGCGGAGAGGCGGAAGTTGTGCTGGCAGGGGGGACAGAAAACATGAGCCAAGTGCCGCACGTCATTCGCGGCATGCGCTGGGGAACGGCGTTAGGCAGCCCGACCGTGGAAGACTGGCTGTGGGACGGACTGTACGACACCGTCGGCGGCTGCAGCATGGCAATTACGGCGGAAAATTTGGCGAAAAAATATCATATTACCCGCGAGGAAGCCGACCGCCATGCGCTCCGAAGCCATCAGCGGGCTTTGGCGGCGATCGAGCGGAGGTATTTTCAACAAGAAATTGTCCCGGTGACCATTCAGGAAAAAGAAGGAGAAAAAGTGATTGATACGGATGAACATCCGCGCCAAACGAGCATGGAACAGTTAGGAGCGCTAAAACCGCGATTCATTGAAAACGGTGTCGTGACGGCCGGAAATGCAAGTGGGATGAACGATGGGGCGGCGGCGGTGGTCGTCGCTTCAGGAGAGTATGCGGCGAAACGAGGGTTGAAACCGCTCGCCCGGCTTGTTTCCTGGGGGATCGTTGGGGTCGAACCGCAGTACATGGGAATCGGCCCTGTTCCGGCGATTCGCCAAGCGTTGGAAAAAGCTAATCTGTCTATAGATGACTTAGATTTAATCGAAATTAACGAGGCGTTCTCGGCCCAATATTTAGCGTGCCAGAAGGAATTAGGGTTTGACGATGAAAAAGGCAATGTAAACGGCGGCGCTGTCGCCATTGGCCATCCATTGGCCGCTTCGGGAACACGGATTACGTTGACGCTTGTGTATGAGCTAGCGAGAAGAGGCAAGAAATACGGCGTTTCCTCCTTATGCATAGGCGGCGGCCAAGGAATCGCTGCGATTTGGGAGAGACTATAATCTTCCATACGAGTCGAAAACGAGCATAGTGGCGGTCTTCCCCGTTTGGCAGGGAAAACCGCCTTATTTTATTTCCACAATCAGCATGGCCGACGCCTCAAGGGAAAAATTTGCTGTACTAAGAGGAAGGGGTAGGAGATTTCCATCTCAACAATTCGGTCACGTGCCATTTATGACGGATAGTGCGCGATATGTCCGAGCCGTTTCGATATATGTTGGGCGGTGCTGACCGTTTGGCGGACGAGTTCGGACAGCGACTCCATCATCTTAAACGTTGCGCCGGCCAGCCCGATGGCGCCGATAATGCCGTTTCGGTCAAAAACAGGGGCGGCGACAGCCGTAAAGCCGATAAATGTCTCATCTTTATCGACAAAAAATCCATCATTCCGAATCGTGTGTAAACGTTCCATAAACTCGCGCTCGTCAACGATCGTATTTGGGGTGTGGGCTTCTAGCGGATGTTTCTTAATAATGGCTTTCACTTCTTCTTCAGGCAAATAAGCCATGATTGTCGTTCCGAGCGCCCCGTAATGCAATACACGCCGGCGGCCGATATACGAGCGCGGCTGGAAACTGTCGTCGCTATCGAGGCGAATTAAATATTGCAAACTGTCTTGTTGGCGCACGGCAAATAAAACCGTATATCCTGTTTGTGCTTGCAACTCGTGCAAAAACGGTTCCGCCTCGCGCCGCATGTCTAAGTTTTCGAGGACAATTCCTCCATATTCGAGCATTTTATAGCCAAGACGGTACAAATTCTCTTTTTGGTCATAATGAATGAGCCCTTGTGTCTCTAGCGTCCATAGCAAGCGGTAGACAGTGGCTTTCGCTAGCTTCGTTTTGGCGACAATTTCCTCAATGGAAAGGCTTGGACGTTCGAAACTAAAACAGTTTAAAATATGAACCGCTCTTTCTACTGAACGAATCGTTTCCACATTTACATTTCTCATTGTTGTGCCCCTCTGTTACTTTCTAATCTCCGTTTTTTAAAAGTATTGTAGCATAAAGCGATTAACAAATGTATACGTTTGATGAAGGAGAGGGTACATACTTTTCTTTATATTTAAAAAATTTTGACAAATAACAAAGTTTGTTATATATTTAAGTTGTAAAATTGAATTATTAATTCACTGTATGAATTAGAAGGGGAGAGAACATTGGCGGATACAAAAATGAAAGCGCTTGAACGGCTGAAAGAAGATTTGGAGAAAGTGTATTTAGGTCCATTATGGGAAAAGCTTGGAAAAATGGTGACGCCGGAGCCTGACCACGAAGTTGTCCCGTATTTATGGAAATGGGAGACGATTCGTAAACATTTGCTGGAAGCCGGAGAACTGCTTCGTTTAGGAAGGGAAAGTGAGCGCCGGGTTGTTTATTTGCAAAATCCGTCCTTGTTGAAGCATGGCTTGATCGGCTACTCGACCAATACGCTTTATGTAGGGGTGCAGCTGTTGCTGCCGGGTGAAGTGGCGCCTGCGCACCGCCATAGCCAATCGGCTATCCGGTTTATTATTGAAGGTGAGGGAGCCTATACGGCAGTCGATGGCGAAAGAACGTATATGGAACGTGGAGATTTGATTTTGACCCCGGCGTGGACGTGGCATGATCACGGTCACGAAGGAACTGAACCGGTCATTTGGATGGACGGTCTTGATGTCGGGTTAGTAAGAAACTTTGCTGGTTCGTTCTTTGAGCCGTATTCCGAAGATGTATTCCCTGTTGCCGGTCCTCACAACGGTTCAACTTTCAAATATTCAACGGGTGCGCTACGTCCAGTTACTGACCGGAAGCGAAAAGGATATCCTTCCCCATTGATCGCCTATAAGTGGAAAACGACTAAACAAGTGTTGGAGAATTTGTCCAAGCTTGATCCCGATCCGTATGACGGATATGCGGTCGATTACATTAACCCGTTGACAGGAGGATCGGCGGATTTGCGCATTGGGACAACGATGCAAAAATTAACCCCTGGCATGCATACAAAGGCGCACCGCCATGTCCATAGCGCAGTGTACCACGTCCTTGACGGGGAAGGATACACCATTATCAACGGGGTCAAATTTGAATGGTCGAAAGGCGATTTCTTTATTTTGCCGCCTTGGAGCTGGCACGAGCATGTCAACACTGGGGAAGGCGATGCCCACCTGTTCTCGATTAACGATTTGCCGATCATGGAGCTGCTTGATCTTGAAAGAGAGGAAGCTTACAACAAAAACGGCGGCCATCAGTCCATTATCGATGTATTTCAGCCGACTCTCTGAGTCTCCCACGACTCGAGTCGAGTGGTTCTTGGGTACGCATGACTTAACGAAATGCACTCATCACGTTTCCAAAAACTTTCTCTTTTGTATTTGTAAATGCTTCGTATTGGCAGGCGCTAGTTAAGACGGAGGGGGTTATGCGGTTGAATAACAAAATGCCTAGTACGGTGCAAGAGGTGCTTCATCATGCCGTCGCCCGCTATGGAAAGAAAACAGCGATTATTGACGGCGAGAGAACGCTGTCTTTTGAAGAAGTGAACGAGCGATCTTTGCGGCTTGCCGAGCGGCTGAGAGGTTTAGGCCTTCAAAAAGGCGATATAGTGGCGGTGCAGTTACCAAACAGCTGGGAGTTTGCCGTGACCCATTTAGCTTTAGCACGCCTCGGAATGGTAATGGTGCCTGTGAACTTAATGTACCGGCAAAAAGAGTTATCGTTTATGTTTTCTTTTGCCCATGTGAAAGCCGTCGTTACCATTGACCGCTGGAGAGGATTTAACCATGCAGAGATGATGGAATCCCTCCAGCAGATTGTCCCGACTTTAGATTATATAATCGTCGTTGGGGGAAGGAAAGGACCGCGTCAATATAGTTTTCAAACGTTGTTAAACGATAGCGGCTTGTCTTTGGCAGATAGAGAGGGGGAGAAGCTATTCCCTTCTCCGGACGATCCGATGTTGATTATGTTTACGTCCGGAACGGAGTCCGACCCAAAAGCGGTGGTCCATACGTATCGGACATTTATTCCTGCCCATTTGCATAATGGGCAGGAATACGGATTAACGGCTGACGATGTCATGCTTTGCTTGACGCCTATGGGCCATATGTTTTCCTTGCCGATGATTTTAATGGGCCTTTATAGCGGTGCTACTCAAGTGATGCTATCGCAATTTTCGGTTGAGCGTGTTTTAGATGCTTTCAGCCAGCACGGAGTGACGTTTTGCGTAGCTGCGCCTGCCCATTTGATTGATATGTTAAAAGGAACGGATGAAACAAAAGAATATCCGTCAAAACTGCGCCTTGTCTTAACTGGGGGGACAAAAATTCCAGTCTGGATGGTGAAATCGTTCCGACAGCGTTTCTGCTGTGACGTTGCTGCCCAATGGGGAATGACGGAAATTGGAGCGGGATCATTCACACGACCAAATGACGCAGCCCATCTTGCTTCAGATACGGTTGGCCGGGCGTGTCCGACGGGGGAAATTTGCATTTTTGATGAGAACCATCAGCTGCTGCCAAACGGAAAAGTAGGAGAAATCGGCTTCCGCGGTCAGTCGCTATTCAAAGGATATTATAAAAATGAAACAGCCACCCGGCAATCAATGACGGAAGATGGGTTTTTCCTCACCGGAGATTTAGGGTGGAAAGATGACGATGGTTACATTCACTACGTTAGCCGGAAAAAGGACATTATTAATCGCGGCGGATTAAAAGTGCACGCGGCGGAAATTGAGGAAGCGCTTCTTATGCATCCACATATCCGTCAGGCCGCTGTTATTGGGATTCCAGATGAACGGCTTGGGGAACGCGGCTGTGCGATTGTCTCATTGAAAGAAGGAACAACGTTTTCATTGGAAGAAATGCAACAATACTTGCTTGAAATAGGGATGGCTAAATATAAATTACCTGAATATTTGGAAATATTAAACGAATTGCCGACTACTGCGTCAGGAAAAGTGAGCAAGGGAGTTTTGCGGAAACAGTATGAACAGTTAGAAGTTAAATAAAGAGAGAAAGGGAGAGAACAGCCGATGAAACTGGCATTATTTAACGACTTTCAGCTCGGAGTGATTGTAGACGATATCATTTATGAGATTGGGAGCCATTTATTTAGCCGCTTTCATCAAGGAATCGGCTTTTGTCCGATGGTTCAGCTTATTGCTGAATTTGACACATATCGCTCGAAAATTGAAAAGAAGCTGCATGAATATCCCGCTTATGCTTTAACGGATGTCCGGCTACGCCAGCCGGTGAAGAAGCCGGGGAAAATTGTGGCCGCTCCCGTTAACTATGTGTCTCACCAAAAAGAAATGAAAGTGGAACATACGGCAAGGGGGCTAGGCTTTTTCTTAAAGGCGCCATCTTCGATCATTGGGCCGAACGACACGATCGTTTTGCCTGATCCGAACCGCCGTTTTGATCATGAATTAGAGTTGGCCTTTGTCATTGGAAAAACAGCGAAAAATGTCAAGGCAGAAAACGCTTACGATTATATATTCGGCTATACCGGGCTTATGGATGTGACGTTGCGTCCGGATGAAATGCACCACGAGGAACGGTGTTTGCGCAAGTCGTTTGATACGTTTACACCGATGGGGCCATGGATCGTGACAAAAGAGGAGGTTGCGGATCCAAACAATATAAACATGGTGCTAACAGTAAATGGTGAAGTCCGCCAACGGGTGAATACAAAGGAAATGATCTGTTCTGTCGCTGAGCTCTTGGAAATTTATTCCCATATTATGACTCTTGAGCCAGGTGATGTCATCACGACAGGGACGCCGGATGGCGTCGGGCCGATTCATGACGGTGATGTTGTCAGTATGGAGATCGAGGGGATCGGAAGCTATTCCGTCCGAGTTTCCTTAGCGCCTAATGCGGCTGTATTGCGGTAAATGAGAAGGGGAAGGGGAGAAATGGTTCATGGAGAAAGGCTGGAAGACGTATCACACAATATGGTTGATGCTCTTTTTAGGCTGGGTCGTTTCTTATATTGATAGGACGTTAACAGGGCCTGTCGTCACATGGATGATTGAAAACAAGGTTGAATTTTTGGCCGAATCGCCCAACCCGCACGCGCTTGGGGGATTGCTTGGCAGCCTGTTCTTTGCCGGGTACATGCTAACGCAATTTCCCGGCGGGTATTTTGGCGACAAATTTGGTTATCGTGTGATTGTCATCATTAGCATTTTGTGGGCTGGCGTGACGACGTTATTGACCGGTTTGATCGGCGGATTGACAGTATTTATCGCCTTGCGTGTGCTTACCGGATTAGGGGAAGGCGTCTTTTATTCTAACGACCGTTCCTTGATTACCCAAGTGACGCCGCCAGAAAAAGTCGGGCTGGGAATGGGCGTTGTGCTGACCGGTCTTACGCTTGGATTAACGATTGCGACGATTGCTACTCCATATGTTATTCAGCTGTTTCAGCCATCTATGGGGACGCATGCATGGAAAGCACCGTTTTTGTTCATGGGGATCATTACTTTGCTCGTTGGCATGATGATGTACAAATGGATGAGACCAGCCGGCTTTACGGCCCAATCGGAGTCGTACGGCCCACCGGTAGGCAAATTGATACAAACTTCCCTTTTATTCTTAGTCATCATCATGGCCTTGTATTATGCTACCAATGCCATGCAATTATCGCCGACAGCGATCGGCTTGGTTTTAACAGTATTGGCTGTTTTGTATATCATTTATATTTATAAAACAAAGAGCGAGGAAGTCGGACCGATCTTAAAAAGCCGCAACTTGTTGCTTTTATATCTTTCGTTTATTCCAGTTTTATGGCATTTGTGGTTTTACGGCTTCTGGTCTGTTGCTATTGTTCAAGACTTCGGGGGCGGCACGCTCGTTTCGGCGGCGCTCATCGCTTCATTTAATGCCGTTGCGGGTCTGATCGGTTTTCCGCTTGGGGGAAGATTAGCCGACCGATTTGCTAACACGGTCAATGGAAAACGAAATGTATTGGCGGTGTTGACGGGGCTGTTGACAATCTTCATTTTCATCTTTGCTTTTTATGTCATGTCAGGGGGCAACAATCCGGCAATCATGTCTCTTATTTTGTTTACTTCCGGGGTGTTCTTTTTCGCGCTTCAGCCAGTCAACCATGCCATTACAGCCGATTTTGCCCCACCGAAGCATAAAGGAGCGGCGTTTGGGATGCTGAATTTGTTTTCTGAAATTGGAGCGTTATTAGCACCGGTGATTTCGGGGGCCATGCGTGATCATTCAGGGAGCTGGGGAAGTGCGTTGTTGCTTGATGGCATTTTAATGGCAGCGAGCTTGCTACTTGTCATCGCCGTAAAACCTGCTTTAGAAGGCAGACTAACTGCTGCAATAAACGCTAAAGAAACGGATGTAAGTCATTAAAGTTGTCGAAAGGAGATATTCGCATGAAAGGGAAAACGAATCAACGGCCCGTCCTCGTGATCGGGGCGGGCCCGATCGGAATGACTGCCGCATTAGCGTTGCGCCGTTTTGACATTCCGGCGACGATAATCGAAGCGGAGCCAAAGGAGCGCATTCGTCCGGGGAGCCGTGCGATTTATTTCCATAAAGCGACGCTGAAACATTGGGAGGACATTTATCCAGGGCTTGGCTTTACTTTTGCGAAGCACGGGGTCGTCTGGCCTGTCAAACGGACGCTGTTCGGCGGCAAGGAAGTATATATAAAGCGCTATCCGGCCCCGAATCGTAATGAGCTGCCGCCGTTTACAAGCTTGCCTCAAGTGGAAGCGGAAAAATTTTTGTATGAGGCGTGCGTAGCGGCAGGGGTGGAGTTTATTTGGAATTCGCCTGTCCGGCAGGTGGAGACGAATGAAAATGGGGTGATTGTAACGACGGAGTCCGGGAAAGTATGGCAGGCCGATTACGCGATTGGTGCCGATGGAGCCCGGTCTGTCGTTCGGCAGTCGCTCGGCATCGAGCTAGAGGGTCCCCGTTCCCGCGACCGTTTCGTCGTTGTTGATATCGAGGAAGACCCGTCCGCCCCGCTTCCGTTAGAAAGGGTGTTTCATTATCAACATCCGGCTATGGAAGGAAGAAATGTATTGTTTGTGCCGTTTGCCGGCGGATGGCGGGTTGATTTGCAATTGTTTGCCGAAGATGACGCTCAGCAGTACGGGAGCATCGAAGGGGTGCGGCAATGGATTCCAAAAGTCATGGATAAAAAGTACGCTGATCGCATTACATGGGTGTCGATGTATCAGTTCCATCAAGCTGTGGCCCGTTCGTTCACCGATGAACATTGCCGCGTTGTTTTAGCGGGAGAGGCTGCCCACCTTTTTGCCCCGTTTGGAGCGCGCGGAATGGATTCCGGTGTGGCAGATGCCATCGTGGCGGTCAAGGCGATTCATGCCGCCTTTCAGGAGGGAGAGCGGTCGAAAGCAAAGCAGATCATTGCCGAAGCGGCACAAGAGAGAAAAACAGCGGCCCAATACAATCGGGACTGTGCGGGCCTTGCGTTAGAGCATATTCAAGGACGCTCCCCGGTGATGAATATGAAACGGGAACTGGCTGCCTCGCTTTCTTCGATCATACCGAGCTTAGGAAAATGGCTGGATGAAGGCCCGTACGGACCGAAATCCGGACCGCCGCAATTAGCTACTAAGTATTGAGAAAGAAGGAGAAGAAGCGATGAAAAAAATCGAGTACCGTTTTCAAGTGCAATGGGGAGACACAGATGCGGCGGGAATCGTCTTTTACCCGAATTTTTATAAATGGATGGACGAAGCGACGCACCACTTTTTTGCCGAACTCGGTTACCCGACAACGGCGCTTTTTGAACAAAAGATAGGGTTGCCGATTTTGGAAGCCAAATGCCAATTTCGCTCTCCGCTATTGTTTGGCGATGAAGTCCGTGTTTGCTCAACGATCACGGAATTGCGGGATAAAGTGTTTCAAATTGTCCATGAGTTTTATAAACATGAAACGGTTGCTGCTGCCGGATATGAGACGAGAGCATGGGCATCATTTGCCGACGGAAGGCCAAAGGCTGTCCCGATTCCGGCAGAGGTGAAACGGGTGTTGGCCGAGCGGCAGCCGTCCCATTCGGCGGTGTTTCAGACGGAGTAAGAGCTAAACGGATAAAGATGAAACAGCTAGGAGGAGAACGATGGTCACGTTGTTAAATACGGAGAAGGAAATGTATGGACCGCGGACCGAGCAAGCGGTCGCCATCCTTTCCAGACTGTTAAACATGGATTGGTTTGACAATGTGGGTACCCCCCATTATCGGAAAGAGGCAGAAAAAGCGATCCGTGAATGGATGGACAGCTTCCATTTCGAGCGGTATCATATCCGTTGGCTAGAGAAAGGGGAGCTCGTCCCTTCTTTAGCGGAGATGAACTTGGCGAAAAGCACGTTATGGCGCTCTTTGTTTCCCATTCGGGAACGCATGAAGCAGGCGGCGGCCGCTGCAGGGAGAGAAGGATGTTTGGCCAAGCTGGCCGATGAGATTCTAGCCCATTTATTCCATCATTGTTTCGATGCGGCGTATCGTGCTTTCCATCAATATGGCTCATCAGTAGTAAAAACCGCTGTCTGCTCGGTCATGTATATCGGGGGAATGGCTTGTGCCTGGGAATCTGTTGGCGACCTTGACGGATGGGAATCAAATCCGTTTCGTGCGCTGCTGCGCGTACTTGAGTACGGGCATTGGCCGCTAGGCATGGATGAAGAACAATTGTATCTGTTTTAGTCGGCATATAGCCGCAAGCAAAGGGGACGACGAAGAACGTTCGTCCCCTTTGGGTTGTTTTCCGTTATGGCAAGCCTAAGAAAGCCTGGACGGCTTCAAGGCTTGGCTGTACGGGAGGCCAATGCGATAAATCAAACGGAAAATCAGAGCCTGGCAATACCCGCTCTTTGCCGACGAGATCGATCAGCAGCTGCAGCGCTCGGCTGTCCCAAAGAACCGTATCGAACCAAAAGCGGCGCAAATAGTCGGTTGGCGGGGCTTGCAACGAGGCGGCCACCGGGAGCCACATTTCATATCCTTTTTGCAGCCGGCCGATTTGATAAGGGAGAAAACCGCCGCCATGGGCCAATAAAATACGAACGCGCGGGTAGCGGTCCATCCAGCCGCCCAGCAACAAATCGGTGGCGCAAATGGTGGTCTCCCAAGGGACACCGATTAAATTCGCCATTCTCCGTCCTTGAAGGCGCGGGTCGTCGCAAAGAAGCGGATGGATAAAGAGAATGGCGCCTAAAGCGTCCGCCTCTTCCCAAAACGGGATCAAAGACTCATCGGTAAGCAGCTTCTGCTGAACGGATGGACCGATGATGGCCCCTTTTAACCCGCGCTGCTTTTATATTTTGAAAAAAACAAATAAAACAATTAGTAGCTATTTTAAATAAAATTCATCCTGAGGGAAATTATCAAGAAAATGATGACTATCAGTTTGAACAAGTACAAAGAGATGCAAAAGGATTTCCAGTGAGAAAATTGTTTACCGATAAACGGGCAGTTAGCACTTTTGCTTTTTGGATTGCTGTTTTCAGTTGCCTCCTTATGGTATATGGGCTGAATACATGGTTGCCAAAAATCATGCAGCAAGCAGGATATGGTCTTGCCTCTAGTTTATCGTTCAATGTTGTGCTATGTGCAGGACAGCGGGATCTTTAATAGGAGGCTTTTTAGCTGATAAGGTGGGACATAAAAAAGTGCTTGTCTCGATGTATGCGTTAGGAGCATTATGTTTTATTGCGTTAGCACTCACTTCGAACGTAATCGCCCTCTACTTGCTTGTGGCGTTGGGCGGCGCTTGTACAGTCGGCACACAAAATCTTGCAAATCATTACATTTCGGAATATTACCCGAAGGAAGCACAAGCGACAGGAATTGGATGGGCATTGGGTGTCGGCCGCATCGGAGCCATTGTAGCACCTACATTAATAGGGATATTGTTGGCTACTGGGATTGCCCCACAAAAAGCATTTATGTTTTTTGCTATTCCAAGTGTAGTTGGAGCGTTGGCACTTATTTGTGTACAAGAGAAATTTGCAAGTTTTGACAAGGTTGTTCGACGCGATCATAAGGACATGGCAATACCTAGACAACTTCATACGTAATGCAGGTCTACATAAAAAACAAATCCCTCCCTCTATAAATGTTGATATATCAAGGTTTCTTGGCATCTTAGGGGTGCCAAAAAATATTTTTCGACAAAACTCATCACATACTTTTGAATTTTTGCCGATATATAACAGTCCATGGGTGCG
>NZ_QCWL01000003.1:0-16376 GCF_003064505.1 Geobacillus sp. LYN3
AATCAGAGAATACCCTACCTTTTTTCTTTTGGTCTAGCAAAATGCTTTACACAAAATTTTATACATCATCTTTTATTTTTTGTTAGGCCAGAAAACATAATGATTAAGTGAGAAAATAATAAAAAAATAATATTTAAAACGCTTACATTCGAAAAAATAACCGTTTTTCGTCTATTTTTTAACCAAATTGTTCCTTTACATAACGTGTTGGAAAGGAGTATGATTACAACAACAACTTCATAAATGAATGATTTCCCTAATAGTCGCTGAATCCGAATAGGAGCGGGGGAACCAATCGTGATCTTGTTGATCACATGGGGTGAATCTTGTTCAGAACTTGTGAGTGTTCTGAATGAGTAGGGTGACTCTCATCACCCGAACCCGTCAGCTAACCTCGTAAGCGTCGTGAGAGGAGGGGTTATTTGTTGTTGCCAAAAAACCAACAGGATACCCTCCTGTTGGTTTTTTGTGCTTGTGGATGGATAATAAGTGATAATATTGAATTTTTTGGGGAAAATTATAAAATTAGCGGACTATCTTTATTAGGAGGAAAAAATCGTGTGGGATATTTTCATGATTTTATTATTGGTCTTAACTTTTGCTTTATTTTACGGATTTACGATTTGGTGTGACGATGTAGTGCATGGAGGAGAAGAACAATGATGTGGCTCATTGGCGCTATTACTTTAATGGTGTTTGTTTATCTGGTGTATGCGTTGATTTATCCTGAGAAATTTTAACTTACTTGAATGAAGGATAGGAGGAGCTTTCAATCATGGGATACGCCATTTTACAGTTTATCGTCATCTTTGCTTTATTATTGGCACTCGCCATACCGTTAGGGAGATATTTGTATGTAGTTTTCTTCAAGGAAACAAGCAAGCTCGATCGTTTCTTTCTCCCTATTGAAAAAATCATTTATCGAGCGTCTGGTATTAAAAATCTTGAAGAGACTGGATGGAAAAAATATTCATTTGCTTTCCTTTCAGTCAATGCTGTTCTTTTAGGAATTTCTTATCTCATAGTGAGAATGCAAAAATATTTGCCTTTCAATTCTGCCAAGATCGATAATATGGAACCTACTCTCGCCTTTAATACGGTAATTAGCTTTATGACCAACACGAATTTACAACACTATAGTGGTGAGACAGGGCTTTCAATTTTATCCCAGATGATATTTATCACGATGATGATGTTTACTTCTGCTGCAACTGGTATCGCTGTAGCAATGGCGGTCATTCGTGCTCTATCGACGAAAGGAAAAGTGATTGGCAACTTTTACCAAGATTTTATTCGAGCGAATGTGAGAGTTCTGCTTCCGCTTGCAGTCGTTGTTACGCTTTTTCTTGTTGCGCTGGGCGTGCCGCAAACATTTGCTTCTAGTGCAACGGTCACTACATTGGAAGGAAAAGTACAAACATTAGCGTTGGGACCTGTGGCTTCACTAGAGTCGATTAAACATTTAGGAACGAACGGTGGCGGTTTTTTCGGAGCGAACTCTGCCCATCCTTTTGAAAATCCGAATCCTCTCACGAGTGTCATTGAAATACTGTCGATGTGGTGCATTCCGGCTGCTATACCATTTACTTACGGGTTGGCTGTGAAAAACCGTAAACAAGGTTGGGTATTGTTTACAACGATGTTTGCGATTTTTCTTGTCATGCTTTCCGTCGTTTACAGCGCTGAGCAAGCTGGAAACCCTATGCTGAATAAACTGGGCTTCTCTTCTTCCCAAGGGAGTATGGAAGGAAAAGAGGTACGATTCGGTATTCCATTGTCTAGTTTGTTTACGACAGTCACAACTGCTGCGACAACCGGAACGGTCAACAACATGCATGATACACTTACGCCAATTGGCGGTTTAGTTCCACTTTCGCAAATGATGCTAAACAATGTGTTTGGTGGTGACGGTGTTGGTTTTGTCAACATGTTAATGTATGCGATTCTCGCCGTCTTTTTGGCAGGGCTCATGGTAGGACGTACACCGGAATTTTTAGGACGGAAAATTGAGCCGCGGGAAATCAAACTGATTGTGATTGCCCTCTTGACGCATCCGTTCATTATTTTGGTTCCATCTGCAATTGCCTTTATGACACATCTAGGTACGGATGCGATTAGCAATCCGGGATTTCATGGGATTTCGCAAGTTGTATATGAGTACACCTCATCAGCGGCGAATAATGGTTCCGGATTTGAAGGATTAGGAGATAATACTCCATTCTGGAATATATCGACAGGAATGGTCATGCTATTAGGAAGATATATTTCGATCATTGCCATGTTAGCCGTGGCAGGATCATTGGTTCAAAAACAGCCTGTGCCGGAGACAGTGGGGACATTTCGTACCGATAACGTCACATTTGGAGTGATTTTGATTGGTACTGTATTAGTAATTGGAGCATTAACATTCTTCCCTGTACTTGTATTAGGTCCTATCGCTGAGTTTTTAACGATTCGTTAGAAGGAGGAAGAGATAAGCATGAAATCTGAAATAAAAAAGCAGTCGCTCTTTCAAGGCCCCATTGTACGACAAGCTGTTATTGACAGCTTTAAAAAATTAAATCCGCTTGTCATGATGCGCAATCCGGTCATGTTTGTTGTCGAAGTTGGAACCTTTATTATATTGTTGATGCTTTTCATGCCTCGTTATTTTAATATACAAAATCGCGGATATGTGTTTGCTGTTTTTATCATCTTGTTGTTCACGATTTTGTTTGCAAACTTTGCCGAAGCACTTGCCGAGGGTAGAGGGAAAGCACAGGCGGATTCATTAAAGAAAACGAAAGCAGATACAGTAGCTAAACGGATTAATGACAAAGGAGAGATCGAAACCGTTTCGTCTACTGAGTTACGAAAGGGCGATATTGTATTGGTCGAAGCTGGTGACATTATTCCCGGAGATGGGGAGATTATTGAAGGATTAGCGTCCATTGATGAATCAGCCATTACAGGGGAATCAGCTCCTGTCATTAAAGAAGCAGGAGGGGATTTTAGCTCGGTTACCGGTGGAACGAAGGTGGTCAGTGATTCGATTAAAGTAAGAATTACGGTGGATCCGGGTGAATCATTCTTAGATAAAATGATTTCATTGGTCGAAGGAGCTTCACGACAAAAAACACCAAACGAATTGGCGTTAAATACATTACTGATTACGCTTACTTTAATTTTCTTAATGGTCGTCATCACATTGATACCAATTGCCAGTTATGTAGGTATAAAATTACAGATTGTCACTTTAATTGCGTTGCTCGTTTGTTTAATTCCAACAACGATTGGAGGACTTCTTTCAGCGATTGGTATTGCAGGAATGGATCGTGTTACTCGATTCAACGTGTTAGCCATGTCTGGTAAAGCCGTAGAGGCTGCAGGGGATATAAGTACCATTATTCTGGATAAAACGGGAACCATCACGTTTGGTAACCGGATGGCTTCACAGTTCATCCCCGTTGGTTCGGCAACTGAGGAAGAAGCACGAGAAGCGGCGGTCCTCTCTTCTTTAAAAGATGAAACACCAGAGGGACGTTCTGTTTTAGAGTTGGCGAAAAATCAAGGATTTTCGATTGATTATTCTCAATATGAACAAGCCGAATTTATTCCATTTGCCGCTGAAACGCGGATGAGCGGCATGGATATTAATGGTGTTTCCTACCGTAAGGGAGCAGTGGATGCAATACAAAAATATGTTCAGCAATTAGGTGGCGAAATTCCGAGCGATTTGAAAGAAAAAAGTGATCAAATCGCAAATCAAGGAGGAACGCCGTTAGCTGTTTCGGTAGGCAAGAAGATTGTAGGAATTATCTACTTGAAAGATACGGTTAAGCCGGGGATGCGAGAGCGATTTGAAGAACTTCGGAAGATGGGGATTAAAACGATTATGTGTACAGGCGACAACCCATTAACTGCGGCTACCATTGCGAAAGAAGCAGGAGTAGATGATTTTATCGCTGAAAGCAAACCAGAAGATAAAATTCGTGTGATTCGCGAAGAACAAGCAAAAGGTAACTTGGTGGCCATGACAGGGGACGGGACAAATGATGCTCCTGCTTTGGCACAGGCAGATGTGGGATTAGCGATGAACAGCGGAACGATTGCTGCGAAAGAAGCCGCCAACATGGTCGATCTTGATTCAGACCCAACAAAAATTATTGAAGTGGTCTCCATTGGTAAACAGTTATTGATGACACGCGGAGCCCTAACAACTTTTAGTATTGCGAATGATATTGCGAAATACTTTGCGATTTTACCAGCTATGTTTACGGTGGCCATTCCGCAAATGAAAGCTTTAAATTTTATGCACTTACATTCGCCTACGAGTGCCATTTTATCGGCATTAATCTTTAACGCGATTATTATCCCTTTATTAATTCCATTAGCGATGAAAGGGATTACCTATAAACCGATGCCAGCTGTGAAGCTATTGCGCCGCAACTTATTGATCTATGGTTTAGGTGGCGTGATCGCTCCATTTATCGGTATTAAGCTCATTGACCTTTTTGTCGGAATGTTCGTTTAATAGTAAAGGAGGAATGAGGTATATGAAATGTATTCGTTTGGCGATTGTGATGATACTTTTATTCGGTTTAGGCTATCCTGCCTTCATGACAGGAATTGCACAAACGCTCTTCCCTCATCAGGCGAATGGAAGCATTGTTTATAATGATGAAAACAAAGCTGTCGGCTCGGAGTTAATCGGTCAGTCGTTTCAAGATCCAAGATATTTTCATGGGCGTATCTCTTCCATTAATTTTGATGCAGCTGCTTCAGGTTCACCTAACTATGCCCCTTCTAATGAGGAAATGATTCAGCGAACAGAGAAGGCAGCCGAAGAATGGTTAAAGAAAAATCCCGGAAAAACGAAAGAAGAAGTTCCGTTAGATTTAATCACGAATTCCGGATCAGGGCTGGATCCTCATATCAGCCCTGCCGCAGCTTTCTTTCAAGTTCCTTCTGTTGCCAAAGCTACTGGTTTGTCTGAAGAACAACTGAATAATTTGGTGAAAAAGCATATTGAAGGAAGAGTGCTAGGAATTTTTGGAGAACCAAGAGTAAATGTATTAAAACTGAATATGGAACTGCAAAAGATGATTCAAGGCAAGTCTTGATAAAAGAGGTTAATAAGGATATGGATAATGGAAGAAAATACAAAAGAATGAGTCCGGAAGAAATATTAAAGAAAATCGAAAAAATGAAAAAGGGCCGCCTCAAAATTTATATTGGGGCGGCTCCGGGTGTCGGTAAAACGTTTCATATGTTAAGGGACGCACATGACCTGAAAGCAAAAGGGGTCGATATTGTCATAGGCTTAGTCGAAACTCATGGTCGTGCTGATACAGAAGCCGAAATTAAAGATTTAGAAATTATTCCAAAAAAAACGATCCATTACAAGGGACGCGAATTCCAAGAATTAGATGTGGAAGCCATTATTAAGCGAAATCCTGATGTCGTCATTATTGATGAGCTCCCACATACAAACGCCCCCGGCTCAAAAAATAAAAAACGTTATCAAGATGTTCAAGAGATCCTACAAGCAGGGATTCATGTCTGGACGGCGATGAACATTCAACATTTAGAAAGTGTCCGAGACATTGTTCAGCAGGTTACGGGTATACAAGTAAACGAAAGAGTCCCTGACTCCATACTAAAGGAAGCTGATGAAATAAAAGTTATCGATGTCAGTCCAGAAACGCTGCGTGAGCGTATTAAAGAAGGAAAAGTATATAGTAAGGAAAAGATCCAGCAGGCTCTCAATAATTTTTTTCGCAAAGGAAATTTAGTCGCTTTACGGGAGCTGGCACTGCGTGAAGTGGCCGATGACATTGATTTGCGGCTAGAAAAAGAGAGAACGGAATTAGGCATTGAAGAACCATCAGGCATACATGAAAAAATTTTGGTGTGTGTGAACTACCGACCGAACGCAGAAAAATTAATTCGTCGAGGCTGGAGGATTGCCGATCGTTTAAATGCCGATCTCTATATTCTTCATATTAAACAATCAGGTCATCAAGACGAAAAAGCAATCAATGAATGGAAAAATCTAGCTGAGCAATTTGGTGCCACATTTATTATTCAAGAAGCTAAATCAAGAAAGGTGGCTCAACAAATTGTAGAAGTGTGCCGCCAATATAAAATTACACAAATCGTTATGGGGATGTCCGCTCGGACGCGGTGGGAAGAGATTTGGAAAGGATCAATTATTAACGCAATCATGCGGAAGCTGAAATATGTAGATGTTTTAATTGTATCGGATCGCTAATTTGATGTTGAAAGAAACTTATTACATGAAAAACTTTAGCTATTGTCAACCAAAGTTCGACTGTTATATGTTGGAATAATAAATAGTTCCTGTATTAGATGATGATAAAAACTCCGTCGGAATAAATTACGCTGTTTTTAAAAGTTTTCTAGTCACAATCCGATCAGAAAGAAATTCTTTTTAAAATTTTTTTGTCATTACAATAAAAAAACCCCTTGAAAAATCAAGGAGTTTACGATGACTTTCTTAAAACTATTTTTTAATAGAAGTTTTATCTAATGATAGACATATCGTAAAACAATCTATTCTCGACAAAGCCTTTCGCGGTAAATTAGAAAGTGCAATAGAGCTTTTGAAGGAAGTTGCAAAATCCAGATAAAGGAAATTGAGTATACAACAATTTTGTCACTTTTTAATCGGCTGATTCAAAAAATTGTAAAATGAGTATACAACTTTTTTGTTACACCGTTCATGTCTCTGAACGGTGTTTTGCTTTTTCAATGGACTTTTCAGTATACAACTTTTTTGTCACTTAACACAAGGAAAGAAAGCGTACATCCCTTACCATACGTTGGACCAGGAGCAAAAGAGAACATGGAAAAAACGGATCGAACGAGTCGAGAACATGGAATATGAGGAAGAAGCAGATGAATTCATTTGTGCGAATGGACAACGTTTCACTTTTCGTTATGAAACAAAGAAGGAATCATCCCATGGATACCTATCCATTAAACGTCGATATCGATGCGATCAGTGTCAAGGATGTCCATTCCAGAGCACGTGTGCAAAAGGAAAAACGCATCGTACCATCACGATATCCTTAAAGAATCAGATTCAAAGAAAGGAAATAAAAGAGCGACTACTTTCTGAAGAAGGAAAAGAAAAATATCGACGTCGAAAGACGGAAGTGGAAAGTGTGTATGGTCAAATCAAGCAGAATCAAGACTTTCGACGTTTTCATTTGCGAGGCCTCTCCAAAACGACTGTGGAATGGGGCCTAGTTTGCGTTGCGCACAATTTTAAAAAGTGGCAAAAGATAAGGGAACTTCAACAAGGGGGAAAAAGATAATCCCCCAATCAAATAAAATTAAGTAAGAAAAAACATCATATAATTAACAATTAATTCCAAAACTATACAAAGAAGGCTGACTCAACATCGCTTAAAGGCGATGTTTTGAGTCAGCCCCTTATTTTGTATTAAAGATCTAATCGAAATGAAAACATGATGAAACATAGGTATAGTTACGTATTAGTAAGTAAATGTTATGTTTACCTCGTTATTAAACCGGCAAGGATATTATGTAAAAGATAAAAAATTTAATGGTCGGAAGTTAATACAACAAAAAGAGTAATCCGTGATCTTGAGAGGAAAGGTATTCTAAATTGTTGCATAGGATGTATCAAGATAAATCCAGTATAGATTGATAAGAGGGGAGAATGAATAATGTTTTTATTTAGCTTGTTTAAAAAGCAATTTCGAAAAGTAAAATTAACCGAACCTTTACAAGAAAAAGGGAGCTACACAAATAAAAAAGGGATCACATATAATTGGAAGATTGTAAAAGGTGATAAACCTATACCTCCAGCTGAATGATGAAAAATTTTGGCTTATGTGGTAAAATTAAAAAGAAGAGAGGTTGGCATATAAGTCTCGGGGGATTAATATGGGTAGGTTTTATAGGTACCCTATTTTTTATATTTTATTGACTATTGTATTGACTGGAATGTCAGAAACCTTTACAGATGTTATAGACATTTTTAACGATGTTCTTATTAAACCAATAAAATGGTTGTATCCTTTAAAAGCTCATCAATTATCATTCGTAAAAGTATTATTTTTCGGCATTATTCTTTTATCTTATTACTTTATTATAAGCGGCATATATAACTTTATAATGGGATTGAGAGAAAATCAATTCAATGAAAATCAATATTTGAAGCAATTCGAGAAATACTTATCCGAAGCGATAATGAATGTAGAAAAAAATGAAAGTGATTCTAAAATTAAAGAATCTATAACAAATTTCATGGATTCTTTTGAGGAATGGATCGGAAGCATACTGAAATTGCAAAGCAAACATTATAAATGTTTCTGGATTATACCTTCGCCCCAACTTGAATCTGGTATTAATTCTGGTGAAAATCAAACAACCGACTTCCTTTTAATATCAAAGGCGACTATAACTAACGAAATTAAAAATTTATTGAGTTTTATTGTTCGAAGCCCGAAGTCTCGTTATTTTGACACTCAAGTTTCACAACATATCGATAATGAACCAATTGAAGAACTGATGTGTGTTCGGAACTTTGGAGATCTTAAACTTGGATTTGCAGTTTTGATTTATAAAAATGGTGTGATAAATGATCAAATTAAGCAGGAGTTTTTGATTCCTACATCGTATTTGTTGTTAATGGGTTTTAACGAAAAATTAACTGAAGCCATGGCAACAATTAGAAGATAAAAAAGGAGGAAGATTTCAAATGTTCCTTAAGCGAATAAAGAGTAATAAAAGATCGAAAAAAAGGGGATACTTTGTTATTAAGGTTACAAGCAAAGAAAAAATTCCTCCTGCAGAAATTGATTTGAAATTTGAACGTATAAATTGGAATGAATATAGAAAAGCCTTATCAAATCGTTAACGTAATTTTCAATAAACTATAACCTATTCACAAGATGAAAAGATCTTTTTTTGTTTATTGCTGGTAACAGTTGAGACTTAAAATATCAAAAATTCTATTATAAGATACCCTTTCAATTTTTATTGAAGGGGTCTTCTTTTGTATTGAGGATCTAATGGAAATGAAAGCATGATGAAACATATGTTTAATTATGATAAAATAGAAAAGGAAAATAATGACGGAGAAGTTTAGCGACCTGTTCAAAGGTCGTTTTTAATTTGTGCATACAGAATTGATTATAATCATGAAAAAATCTTTGTCATATCCAGGATGTTCAGTTACCATCTTTATTTTTCATTTGAAATTACATGCTTAACGATCAGTTACCAACTTTAATAAAAGACGTACCACTTTAACAAAGTAAATAATCCTTGGAACAAAAGAACTTTTGGTTACCAACTTTATTTTTCACTAACATGTTTGTGTCTCCCTACAAAAAACATGACGGCACACAAAAAAGTGTGACGATGGCTGGGAAATAAATTGAGGGAGAAAGGGAATAAGATTGAGGGGAATCGAGAAAAGTGCCTAACTGTGCTTTTCTCGATTTTGTTGTTTTAAAGGGGAAGAGAGAAGAAAATCCTTATTCCTTGTTTTTCCTTTTTTCTTTTTGTTATTTCCTGAAGTGAATGCTTTGGATAGGATGGGACAAGCTCGGCAACGTCATCTTTCATGAAGAAATTCGATCCGAGATAATCCAACCGAATGGTAATATCCATGTGTCCACTGATGTCGCTTTGGTGACATTTTTGTTGTACGTTCAAAACAGATGGGACAAATGGGCAGCTAGGTGCAGAGCGATTCCCTTCTTTTCGTTCTTCGTGAATAGGAAAGTCTGGTAATGAGATAAATCTTTGATAAAATGGGATAGCAAGCCAATTCCCTCAATGAGAAATATTCTTCAATACGATGGTTCAATATGTTCAACATCCATACTAGCCAAGAGAAAAAAGTACAAAAATAACTAATTTATGAGGTTTATTTGTCTATCTTTTTTATTTATCTAAATATGAAAGAATGAGGTGTCTTTGTCCAAATGAACAAAAAAATAATAAACGCAACACTTATGAATAAATTTGAAGAGATTTTTCAAGATGATGTATAAAATTTTGTGTAAAGCATTTTGCTAGACCAAAAGAAAAAAGGTAGGGTATTCTCTGATTGGACCAAAAATCTTAGAGAAAGGAGTACCCTACCTATGTCTAAAAGAAGTATACCGAATGTCGACTGGGCAAATCAACTGGAAAATGTCATTCGTCAGTTTGTAAAGGAAAAATTAGAACTGATCATGCGGGAAGAAATCAAGAATTTCCTCGAAATAGAACAGGCCGGAACATCAAATATGAGAAACGGCTACTATCAACGAAATCTAGATACGCAATATGGCCGGATTGAAGGTCTTTTGGTCCCTAGAGACCGAAACGGAGAATTTCAAACCCAATTGTTCGCTCCTTACCAACGCCACACGGGCTGGCTGGAGGAAGCCATCATTAGGATGTATCAAAGTGGCATGAGTACACGGGAAATTGGCAAGTTTATTGAACGAATTTTAGGCAATGCCTATTCTCCTGCAACGATCAGCCGTATTACCGATGTCGTGAAGGAAGACATCGAGAAATGGCACACTCGTCCACTGCACAAGCGTTATTCCGTCTTATATTTGGATGGTTTATACGTAAAACTTCGTCGCGAAACCGTGGAGAAAGAAGTCATTTATGTGGTGTTAGGGGTGAACGAAGAAGGATATCGCGAAATTCTTGATTTCTTTGTGGGAGAACAAGAAAGCGCCTATGGATGGCAGGAAATTCTTCAACACCTCTACCAAAGAGGCGTCAAGGAAGTGCTTCTGGGCGTATTCGATGGACTACCGGGGTTGGAGGAAGCCTTTAAGGCGGTTTATCCGAAAGCCGATGTGCAGCGCTGTGTCGCGCACAAAGTCCGCAACACCCTCAGCCGTGTTCGGAAAAAAAGATCAATTCGAAGTGGCAGAGGACCTCAAGCTGATTGATCGCGCGCCGAATAAGGAGATGGCATTACAGATGTTTCAACAGTTTGAGTCGAAATGGTCAAGCAAATATCCAAGAGAAGTTCAATCTTGGGCCAATGAGTTGGATGTCCTCCTTACATGTATGGATGATCCAAGCAGTATTCGAAGTATGATTTACACGACGAATGCCATCGAACGAACGATCAAGGAGATTCGGAAACGCCTAAAACCGATGAACAGTTTGAATAGTTTAGAAGCCGCTGAAAAAATCGTGTATTTGACCATTCAAGATTTTAATGAGAAATGGGCAGGGCGAAAGTTGCGAGGATTTGCCGATGCGCAGGAAGCCCTCGAGCGAATGTTTGAAGAACGTTATCATTAACCAAATACTGTAAATAAACAAAATAAGGGGATTCTCCCTTTCCGCACAAGAAACTGAATATTCAGTCTCTTGTGTGGAGGAAATCAGTCCCCTATCAATTCAAATCCATTACAGAGAAACCCTTCCCCATTTACATTACACAAAATTCTTGACGGTACCGACAAAATACTTATCACTTCAAATTTCTTATTAACATTTTGTTCACATTACTACACAATAATACAATTGAGGAGAGTGATTACATGAAGCGCCCAATAAAAGTTTTAATCATAGAAGATGATGCAAATATTGTGGAATTAATTCAGTTGTATATGGATAAAGCTGGATATTCCTATATTTCTGCTTCTGATGGGGAAGAAGGATTGGAACTTTTTTATAGTGAATCCCCTGACTGTATCATTCTTGATATTATGCTACCTAAGCTGAATGGCTGGGAAGTTTGCAAAACAATTCGTATGGAAGATAGACATGTGCCTATTATTATGCTGACAGGCAAAGGGGAAACTTATGATGTTATTAAAGGACTTAATATCGGAGCGGATGACTATATAGTTAAACCATTTGATCCAAACGAATTAATAGCCCGGGTAAAAACCGTATTACGACGAACGATCTTATCAGAAAGTGAAAAGGATAGACTACAATTCGATAATATCATTATTCATATGAAGGAATATCGTGTCTTGATCAATAATGAAGAAGTCCAAATGGCACCAAAAGAAATGGAATTGTTTTATTACTTGGCAATGAACCCGAAACAAGTTCTGACAAGGCAGCAGTTATTGGATCGAGTGTGGGGATATGAGTTTAATGGAGACCCTCGTACCGTGGATGTCCATATCAAGCGTATTCGGGACAAGTTGGCTGAACATAAAGCTAAATGGTCAATTGTGACTATTCGCGGAGTAGGGTATCGGTTTGAGGAGAATTCAAATGCTTAAAAAGAATTCTATTTTTGTAAGATTGTTCCTCAGCTATTCGTTCATTATTATCGTTTCATTTGTAATATTTATTGGTGTCTACTTTTATTTGTTTCATATAAATCTTTATAAAGAATTTGAAGATATCTATCAACATCAATTTACACAGGTTGAAAAACTTCTTTCGAATCAAAAGAAATTCAATTGGAGCGAAAATGAAACGGCGGAAATAATAAGTAATTACCTTAATCAACCAGGTTATCATATTTATATTGTTGATGAAACGGGAAAGCAAATCTTTGGTCCGGACTTAAATCAGGATTCTCCTTTGATCTCAAGATCAAGTGAGATTCTAAGCCAGGTCCAATCCGAAAAGATCTTCTCTAAAGGATATATTGAGAATGGAGAGCTTAGATATACGATAGCTACTAAACTCACTACGAATTTAAATGAAGTAGAACAGCCAATCATGGTCATGGTTTTTCATGAATTGAAACATGAATATCAACGTGTTATTTGGATGATCCTATTTACATTCTTCATTACACTCTTGTTAACGGGGATTATATTATGGTTTATGTCAAAGCGAATAACTGCTCCATTAATAGAAATGAGTGAGATTGCAAGGCACTATGCGAAAGGTGACTTTTCAAAGTCCGTTCACTATAAATTGGATGATGAAATTGGCCAATTGGCGAAATCTTTTAATTATATGGCAAATGAACTAAATAATTTAGAAACGATACGGAAGCAATATATTTCCAATCTATCCCATGAATTACGTTCCCCATTAACAACCTTAAAGGGATTTATCATTGCTTTAATGGATGGTACGATCCCGTCTAATAGACAACAGCATTATTATCGTTTAATGAGGGATGAGACAGAACGGATGATCAGACTTGTAAACGATACATTGAATATGAATCAACTAGAAGAAGGTCATTATAAAATTTTCCGAACGAATTATAATTTAACGGATCAAATCAAATCAATTATTAATAAGTTTGAACCCCACTGTAAAGAAAAACAGTTGCAAATACGTTTACACGCTGCTCGAGATTATTATGTCTATGCAGATAAAGACCGGATAGAACAGGTTATCGTAAATCTTATACGTAATGCCATTCAGTTTTCATATATGAATTCGTATATTGATATCACGCTTACTCGAGAAGATAAAAATGTCCATGTGAAGATACAAGATTATGGAATCGGGATAGAAGAACAGCACTTAAATTTAATATGGAGGAGATTTTATAAAGTAGATGAAGCACGTTCAAACAAGTCAGGTGCAGGGCTTGGTTTAGCAATTGTTAAATCTATTTTAGACCTTCATGAATCGGAGGTAAATGTTTATTCAAAACCCGGTGAAGGGACCATTTTTTCTTTTAAGCTCCCAGTAGCTTGAGCTGGGAGCTTAAGTATTCGAAAGAATGTTTGTTAACATATTGTTCATATTCGATTGTTATGATAGACGGGCAGTGCAGCAGATAAAGAGGAAAGGGGTGTAAATAGTGTATTATCTAAGCTATATGCTTCATATTGCAGGTATAGCAATATGGCTAGGTTCTTTCCTGGCGCTCGGCTATCTATTAAAGAGTTTAGTGAAAGATGAAAGAAAATTGGCGGACTTTGCTCCCGTTATAAAGCGAATTCAGAAGTGGGTAAGGATGGGTGTTCTACCAAATTTAGTGCTAATTCTTTTATCAGGAGTGTACATGATTCTCCAATTTAGCCGAGATTCGATGCCGCTCTATCTAACCATCATGGAGCAGGGTGGAACAATAATCATTTTGTTAACAATTATTTTGGTATCTATGTACAGTGTGAGGTTAACTAAAAAGCTGCAAGGAATCCCATTAAAGAAAGAAAAAACACTTGTTGAGCTCACTAATGTTTATTCAAACTTTCTGCTAGTTTCTACTTTACTGGGAATCGGAATTATTATTGTTGTTGGCTTGCGGCTGGTTTAATTATAATACAACATGAATTATAAATTAGAGGTGAAATCATGTATCTTGCATTAAGAGAAATTAAACATGCAAAATTGCGGTTTATTATGATCGGGATGATTCTAGTTTTAATATCCTGGCTTGTTTTTATACTGTCAGGCTTGGGTAACGGTCTGTCTACGCTCAGTGCCGCAACGTTTAAAAATATGAATGCGGATTATGTCGTTTTTGAAGAAGGTTCTCGACATTCCATGTTGCGGTCAGTAATATCAGAGGATTTAATTGACGAGTTAAAACTCCAAGAACATGTAATTGATGCCGCGCCAATGGGTTTCCAACCAGCGGTCCTTCTTAAAGAAAATGCGACATCGGCTGATGAAAAAATAGATGCATCGCTGATCGGGATCAATCCGGGTACATTTTTAGAACCGGAAGTCATAGAAGGGGATCAACTTGTAGAAGGAAAAAGTGATGGAGTTATTGTCAATGATGTATTAAAAAGTCAAGGCATTGAATTAGGGGATAAATTGGAGATTGAAGGAACAGATAAAGTTATTGAAGTGATTGGTTTTGTTGAAAATGAATATCTTAACCATCAGCCTTCAATTTTTATGATCATGGACACATGGCGTGAAATCCATTTTGCTGCACCAGGTTCAGATATGGGAATTGACAACCCTGTTAATGCGATCATGCTTCAAGGGGAAAATATAGAATCGGAAGAGATCGAAAAATCGGTGGAAGGAATTGAAGTAGCAACGAAACAAGAAGCTATGAATGGTATACCAGGTTATACCGCTGAAAATGGAACGATTATGATGATGCTCGGCTTTCTTTTGACAATATCGGCATTTGTTATTACTGTTTTCTTCTATGTTATGACATTACAAAAATCGAATCAATTCGGGATTATGAAGGCAATCGGGGCAAGTGATCGTTTCCTTGGATGGGCAGTTGTTTCCCAAGTATTGATACTTTCTGTTATCAGCATAGGAATAGGAATCTTACTTACTTATGGAACGGCTGCAATTTTTCCGGAAGTGATGCCGTTTGCACTTGATTCCACACTCGTTATTAGCTATGCGATCGTCTTGATTGTAGTGTCTATATTGAGTTCGCTTCTTTCCGTTCGAAAAATTACTAAAATTGATCCGCTTCAAGCTATTGGGAGGATTGAATAATGAAAGGAATTCGGTTTGAAAATGTATCCAAATATTATGAAGAGGGAGATAGAACGTTTACCGCTCTAAACAAAGTTTCCATTTCGGTTGAACCGGGAGAATTTGTCGCAGTTATTGGTCCTTCTGGGTCAGGTAAGAGTACTTTTCTTTCCATTGCCGGTGCTCTTTTAAAGCCCTCTGAAGGTAATGTGATAATCAATGGAACCAATTTATCCAATTTAAAGCCGAAAGAACTGTCAAAATTACGCCTTGAAGAAATTGGTTTTATTTTCCAAAATTCAAATCTAGTGCCGTACTTGACGGTTCTTGACCAACTTTTAGTTGTAAAGAAAATGAAGGGTCCTATAACGAGTGAAGATAAACAATATGCCAAGGAGTTGCTCGAGAAAGTAGGCTTAGGCGATAAATTAAAAAATTACCCGGATCAGCTTTCAGGAGGAGAGCGGCAACGAACAGCGATTGCGCGTGCGTTAGTGAATGACCCGAGCATTATCTTAGCTGATGAGCCTACAGCCAGCTTGGATACTCAGCGTGCTTTTGAAATTGTTGAACTTATGTCCCACCTTTTGAAGTCACGGAATAAATCTATAATTATGGTTACTCATGATGAGCGCTTACTGAAGTATTGTGATAGAGTGTATCAAATGATCGATGGTAATTTAACATTACTCGAAAAGCAGTATCCTGTTGTTAAATAATAGAGTCAGTCCCTCACTTGACAAAACCTTATGATAGTGAGGGGCTGACTGTTTTTTTGGTGAACAAAAAAGTTTAAAAAGCCGTCAAAACTGAGGACGATATAACAAAAAGAAGCGGAGAACAGGAAGAAAAGATGGAAGGCGTGAACGAGTGGCGGCGTTGCATGGAAAATTAATTTCAATAATTAACGAAGCGATTACATCAGGTGAACTCCATGAAGTGATGCTTTATTTTTTAAAGAGCTTGGCTGTAAATTATCACTTTATTTCGGAACAAAAGAGCCATTTTTTTGCACATTCCTTCAGAAAACCCTCTCCCCT
>NZ_QCWL01000004.1:0-27580 GCF_003064505.1 Geobacillus sp. LYN3
GTTCAGCGAACACACACAAGTCGCTTGAAGCCCCCACCTCTAAGCGAAGCGTAGGTGGTGGGTAGTTCACTTAATGATCTCAGTATTTTTCCGCCAGCCTCTATGATTTTTGGTAAGTTATCAATTATCGCTTTTGCCACTGCAACAACTAATTTAATCCCTGCATCGACTAGTTGTGGTAAAACCTGAATAATACCCTTGATTAGCGCTGTTAAGATTTTTACGCCCGCATCAATGATTTTTGGTAGATTTTGAGCGATTGCACTTGCGATTTTGACGATTAAATTCACTGCTGTATTAGTTAGTTGAGGTAACACTTTCACAATTCCGTTTACAACTGCTAAGAGAATCTTGACACCTGCATCAATGATTTTTGGTAAATTTTGAATTAAAGTGGCAGCTACTTTCGTGATTAATTGCACTGACATATTGACGAGTTGCGGGAGAGCTCGAACAATTCCGTTGACTATTGATGTTAAAATTTTTATTCCAGCATTGATGATTTTTGGTAAGTTTTGAACAACCGCATTGACTAAAGTTACTATGATAGTGAGTCCTGCGGTAATTAATAACGGCAAGTTCTTAGTCAAGGTACCAACTAGTGTTTGTATAACTGTTACAGAAGCAGCAACGATTTTCGGTAATGCTTGCGAGATTCCACTGACTAATTGAACGATCAATTGTAAACCCGCTTGAATAATTAAAGGTAATGACGTGACGATGGCATTGACCAAAGTGTTAATAACCTGAGTACCCGTTTCTATCAATTTTGGCAGGGTAGTAGAAATTCCTTGCGCCAAAGACTGAACAATGGTTGCCGTCGTTTGTATAATCGTTGGCAGTGATTGAACAATACCGTTGACGAAGTTAGTTATTATACCGACCCCAGCCGTAACCATTTGAGGGAAGCTGGTTGTCAAAAAGTTCACTATTGCGTTTGTTACGTTTTGAATCGCCATAGTGACGGCACCTGTATTATTACTGATGGTTTCAGCGATTGCGGGTAGAAACCGGGACACCGTAATCAACACTGCAGGAAGTCCACCAACTAGCGCAGCAATGATCGACGGGATAATTTGAGCAAAAATTTCTCCTAATCTACTAAAATCTCCATTTATTGCGGAGATAACTGCATTTTTGAAGTTTTCAAACGCTTGTACCGCCGGCGCAATAAAGGAAGAAAGCCCGCCGAATACCTCTTGTGCTTTAGCTCTAATTTCATCCCAATTTTTATAAACGGCAACGCCAGCCGCTACCAATCCGGTGATTGCTGCTATAGCAATTCCAATCGGACCAGTTAAAAAGGCGATGACTTTACTAAATACCCCTATCATACCTCCTGCTTTCGCTATCGCCCCAGATACTTTGCCAAATGCTAATGCTAGAGCACCAAAACCATTTACTGCACCACCAATAATAGCTATCACTATTCCTATCGCCGCAACTATTCCTGTTAATACAGCAGTTACAGCAGCACCAATTGCAATGAATTTTTGCATAGATGGCGATAAATTATTGAACCAATTAATCAATCCCTGCAATGCTTCTGCAATCTTTTGAATAGCCGGAGCCAACGCATTTCCAATCGTAATTTGCGCTGTTTCAAACGCTCCCTGCAATTCTTCAAGCGAACCTTTTAGATTGTCCTTCATTTTGGCGGCCGCTTCTTGCGATGCGCCAGCTGAATTTTGCAATGATTTCGTTAGTTGATCTAATTTTTGCGGTCCGGCTTCTACTACAGACAACATTCCACTTGCGGCTTCTGTTCCGAAAATCGTTGATAGTGCAGCTAGTTTCTGCGCGTTGCTCATATTTTTTGTTTTTTCAGCCAGTTGCCCTATGATATTGCTGAACGGAAGCATTTTTCCATTGGCGTCGGTTATTTTCACACCCAAGGCTTCGAGTGTATTCGCTGCTTCCCTCGGTGGGTCAGAGAGGCGGATAAGGGCCGCGCGTAATGTTGTTCCGGCTTGTTCACCTTTAATTCCGTTATTGGCCATTATCTCCGTGGCCGCTGCTAGTTGTTCTAACGATATTCCCAATTGTTTTGCGATCGGAGCCGCGTATTTAAAGGTGTACTGCATATCTTGTACACCTGCGGCTGAATCGTTCGCCGCTTGTGCGAGAATATCGGCTACCCTGCTTGCTTCGCTTGCTTCCAAGCCGAACGCATTCAACGCCGCTGATACTGTTTCGGCAACAAGTGCCATATCTTCGCCCGATGCTTCCGCCGCTGCGATAATGCCAGGCATTGCTGCAAGAATCTGATTCGTGTTATAACCCATTGCGGCCATAATTTCCATGCCTTGTGCGACTTCGGTTGCGGATTTCGATGTAGATGCACCCAAATCAAGTGCGGCTTTCTCTAGCTTTTTGATTTCTGCTGGTGTTGCTCCAGCAACGGCTCCAACACGGTCGATTTGTGCTTCAAAATCCATCGATTTTTTAACCGCGAATCCTAATGCCCCGCCGATTGCCGCTGTTGCCGCTCCAAATGATACGGCCATGGATTGTCCGACATTTTGCATCCGTTGTCCAACGTCGCGCAAGTTTTGCCCAACACGGTTCAGGCTTTCTTGCAATCGCCCCCATGTCGTTGTGTGTTTATTAATTGCACCGTTGGTTTCTTCGAGGCGATTTTGTAGACTCCGCAGTTGTCCTTCCGTCTTTTCCAGCTCGCGTTGAAAAGCACGGTACTGTCCTTCTGAAATCTCGCCGCGCCGAAATTGCTCATCGACTTGTTGTTGTACGCTTTTAAGCCGGTTGAGTTTTTCGCTTGTATTCTCAATTTGTTTGGCAAGGAGCTGTTGCTTTTGAGCCAAAAGTGTTGTGTTCGACGGGTCGAACCGGAGCAAACGGTCTACCTGCCGCAATTCCGATTGAATACTTTTGCTTTTGGATTCGACATCAGCGAGAGCTTTTCCAAGCTTTGTGGTGTCCGCTCCGATTACTATATTTATGCCGCGCACCGTTTCGGCCATATTCTCACCACCTTATCCGAAGAAACGGTCAATATCTTCTTGTGTCGCCATCCGCGTTTTTTGCT
Source organism: Geobacillus sp. LYN3 (assembly GCF_003064505.1). Classification (NCBI taxonomy): domain Bacteria; kingdom Bacillati; phylum Bacillota; class Bacilli; order Caryophanales; family Anoxybacillaceae; genus Geobacillus; species Geobacillus sp. LYN3. The sequence continues at coordinate 3,047 of NZ_QCWL01000004.1, forward strand.
TCTTGTCGCCTATGTAAATATCTGCATAGGCCAATAAATCTCGCACACGCAATTCATTCATTTCAGAAAAAGAAAGACCGGTACGCTTCCCGATCGCTAACAATTCGAGATCGAGGCGTTCCGGCTGTTCGTATGCTGTATCGTTATTTTCCTTTCGTTCCGATTCCTCGGCGAAAAAATCCATCTGATGCTTCGTCCATAATTGCATTAATAACATCGACATCAGTAAAATCGAACGATTCCAAATCAGCTACCCAGTTCATAAAATCAGGAAATTTTTTACCGACACCTTCATGCGCTTTTGCCATCGCCCATGTCAATTGTAAAAGAAAAACAGAGTCAATCTTTGACGGATCTTTTGCTATATCTTGCATTTTCACCAAATCACCAACTAAATCCGTACCAAAAGCCTGCTTATAATACACAAGGGCCAAAGGCGTAGCCTTTAGCCCGATTTCTTTCTCACCGATTTTAATTGTTCTCATTTATTACGCGCCTCCTCCCACTGTTGTTGGTAACGTTACGGAGCTAAAGAAATTATTGTAGGCTGTCGCATTCGTATCATTCAGTTCCATAACACCGCGAACAATGTTTTTTCCGTTCACTTCGATTGGAAGTATACGAATATTCAATGTTTCTGTCGCTGGTTCAACCGATTCAGCGCGCGTGCTGTGTTCTTTAGATGGACGGCTCGCTTTGCATCGATAATACACGAAACGACGGTTTTTCTTGTCGCCCAGGATTTGACCAAGTAGCGCGAATTCTTTCGGGGTTCCATCTGTCGTTTCAACAAGCATCCCGTTTGCGTCGATTTCCCAGCCGAGCATTTCAGCCAAAATGTCGTCAGGGACATTCGCCATCTCTAATTCTGCGGTATATCCATTGTTCGAAGTATAAGTAAAATACGGACCGTTGTCCGCGTAGAACGTGCTTTCCTCACCTTGCGGCTCTGGACTGAAACGGACAGCCCCCGGAATAGCCACAGGCGTTTCCCATGTCGGCGTTGTATCGTCTGTCAAAAAAGCAATGTGAACTTTCTCCAAACCGAATGTCACTTTGTTTTGGCTCATATTCTTCAACCTCCTAGAATTTGAATTTCATAGAGTATTTGATACAAGTTTTCTGTATCGAGAAACGTCTCGAACTTGCGATAGGGCAGGCCTAGCTCTTTGAGTTTGTCTTGCACCAACTTTTCGGCATTCAAATCTTTCTTGTTTGTGTATAGTTCAACTTGAAAATTGCTGATCTCAACATAGTTTTGATTGTCAGCAATTAGATCGGAGTTGTAAGCGAATTGATACGTAATAAACGGCGGCGTAACTGGACTGGAAAATGAACCGTAGGCGACTGGATAGCCGATAGTTTTTAAGGCTTGGTATAACTCTGCTTGTGTCATCTTAACCACCGTTTTCGATTACTCTTTTTAGCTCTTTCGGCAAGTCTGCCGCATGTTTCTCATATGCTGGACGCAAATGCGGATAGGCAGGGACACGTCCACCATTTACTTTGGCATGGCCAAATTCAAGAAGATGAACGCGGCGATAGTGTTTTTTGTTCCACACGATGCGTTTGGTTGTGCCGTATCCGTCCTCTTTCGTGATCCCAAATGACTGCGCGTATTCACCCGTTCGTTTCGGAGCGAGCGCCTTGGTTTCTTGTAATACTTTCCGTGCAGTCTTGTCTACTGTTTTCCGAACACCTTCGACCACGCCGTCTGTGTATTCTTTGACCGCTGAAACTAATTCATCAGCTAGACGATCAATCGGAATGTTAGCCATCCGCCGCCACCCTTTCCGTTGCGATAATGGTTAACGTTTTCTTGCCTTCATCATCATTGAGAACACTTTGTATATCAAACTTCCGTCCTTGATAGTCGATCCTCATTGTTTCATCGATTCCAGGAGTGTACCGAATGATAAAACGATAGGTTCGCTCCGCTTGGACGGATGCGGCGGCAAAGTATTCCCTGCCACTTACCGTCTTAATTGCCGCCCAACATGTCCGTACTGGTTGCCAATCCTCGATTTGTTGGCCGATCTCATCCACTGTGACAACCATCTTCAACAGCGTAATGCGGTGTCTAAACAACCCCGGATTCATCGATACCACCATATGTTAATTGAGTTAAGATACTTTGGATGATCGGCCTTGTTTGATCGGTTGCCTTTCCAATCATTTCTCGGTTTTCGTACCAATCGGCAATTAGTGTCATACAAAAAAGTTTTGCCAAGTGATTCGTCGAATCGTATGTGATTCCTGTGGCGTTTTTAAGATACTGCTCAGCCGCGTTAATTAAGGTAGTCAGTAATGCATCGTCATCCGTAAAATCCACACGTAGCCACGTTTTCGCTTCGTCTAAAGAAACGATCATTCTTTCACCTTCGTTTCTTTAGACTTTTTCACTTCCTCCACGTAACCGAAACGGATGAGCTTTTCCGCTAACTCCTTCGGTAAGTTGGCTTCTTCGCCCGCTTTTAGGTCGTAGCCAACACCAACACAATCAATGAGAGCCTTAACCTTCATGCTATCCCTCCTTCAAGAAAAAGAGGGGATTATCTCCCCTCTTATTGCGGCAGTTGAACCTCGCCGAATACAAACGCTTCATTGTCGCGCATTTTTACTTCCATACGTTCAATCGCTCTCCAAAGCGTCACATCTGTTTGGAAGGCGTCCATCGCCACATCAGACGACATGATTTCGGTTTGTTGGCGGTCGAACAGAACAATACCTTCTTCAAGGTCTCCAACGATAATCGGAGCGAATTCTGCCTCTGTTCCGCTATCAACACGAGAAGGCATCACCTTGTTCGATACGATTACAACCGGTAACCCGAACAGTTGACGACCGGATGGCGATTCAAGAGACGGCTGCAATAAGAATTGACCGTTATTGTCTTGCAACGTATCTAACCAGTTGTATGCATCTTGGTTCACAAAAATGCTGGCTGTAGACCGGAATGCCGGGTCAAGCTGGACGTTGACCACTTTTTTCAACCCTTTAATATCCGGAATTGCGGTTTTTGCTTGTGTGTTCAGGATAGCGCTGATTAGGTTGTTGCGCGTCACACGCGATTCATCGCCGATCCAACGGATAAGTGTATTAACAATTGCCTCCGTGCTGTCTTTCAGAAGCTCGTTCGTCACACGGAAGAAACCGGCGTATTTTTTCACTTGATAAGTGAGAACCGTGAATTGAGGAGTAGCTTTTTCCGGGATTTCACCGTTTTCCGGAACCTCAATAAATCCGGTTTGTTGCGAACGTTTTTTGAATACACGCGAACCGCTTAACGTTGTGACCGGCTCTACCGTAATAAAGTTTTGCAGAGCGTCTTTACTTTCACGATACTCATTGATCCGCGTTTGAATGTCTTGCGGCACCGTATAGCCGCCGTCCTGGTTGCTGCCTTCGCTCATTGCATTACGAAAACGGGTACGGATGTTGTTGACAAATGCTTCTACCTCGTTCTCTTTCACTTGTACAGTCGGTTTTAACGGCTCTTTGTTCTCCACTTGCGCTTTTTCTTCCTCATACAACTCTTTCGCGATGTCAAATTTCTCTTGCAAAGCGACAATTTCTTCTTTTAATTGCTTTGCTTCCTCAATTTTATTTTCAGCAAGAAGTTTACGGGCTTCTTCCTTTTTGTTTTGGATTTGTTCAAGCAACTCACGTAATTCTTTCGGCATGTTTGTTTCCTCCTTTTTTGTTTTTGTGCAATAAAAAAGGAACTAGATTAAATCCAGTTCCAAAAGCAATCGTTCTTTTTCGTCTTGCTGTCGTTGCTTACTAATAAATTTCATGACATCCTGCATAGATCGGTTAGCGCTATTGACAATTGCTAACCGGCTAAACGCTGCAACGTCGCCAACCTCCGGCTTTCCATCTTGGTATAGGATGCCGTCAGCAAAACCTTCTTTTACGGCGACGTTGGCTGACATCCATGTCTCATCATCCATCATTTGCGAGATTTTACTGCGTGATCTGCCTGTTTTTAAGGCATAAGCGTTAATTATTGAGTCTTTAATGGTGTCTAAAATGTCAGCGACTTTTCGAAAAAAGTGCATATCTCCGTATGCCCCTGTCAGAGGGTTGTGAATCATCATTACCGCCATTGGCGACATTAGCACTTCGTCGCCGGCCATTGCAATGACAGACGCCGCGCTCATCGCCTTGCTGTCGATCTTGACGGTGATCTTGCCATTATGCTCCTTCAGTGCGTTGTAAATACCAGCCGCCGCGAATACACTGCCGCCGTAGCTATCAATCCATACGGTGATGTCCTTGCCTTTGTACTGACTCAATTCTTCTTTAAATGCGTTTGGTGATACTGACGGCACGCCAAACCATTCGTATAGCCACGCTTCGTCATCGTCTACAATGTCACCTTCAATGCGAAGCTCCACGCTCTCTGGTTCATCATCTGTAGCTTTGTTATGAATAAACTTCCAAAACGGCACTAACTGTCACCTCCTTTCTTATATTGCTGACCAACCATCGTAATCGGGATATAGTTGCCGTTCACCATTAACATGTCACCGCCTTCCTCAGCTGGTAGGTCAAGATAGCTTCGAGCCTCGTTCGGCGTATATATACCGTTATTCACACCTTTTGCTAGTGCTTCCATCTGCGTTTTGATATCAGCGCGCAAAATGACATTTACATTAAACTTCCAAAAATACCCGTCTCTTATCATTTTGTCTGACAGTATTTTGTAAGTAATCTCTTCCTCGTACTGCTTTAGAATGTAAAGTAACGTATCAACATAAAAAGCCAAGTTCTGCGCTTCTGCTGACGCATAACTTGACTTCTCGTAATCGTTGATTTGATTCGGTTTGATTCCAAACGCCGCTGCGATTTGCAACGTTGTGTACTTTTTCAGTTCGAAAAATTGGCTATCCGTCAGTTTAATATCTAACGGAACCAACTTCATCCCTAACGGTACAGGGATGATTTTTCCGGCGTTTTTCGAGCCGTTAGCGAACTGTTCAAAGCCTTTCACCAATCGGTCGCGCGCTTCTTGGTTCAAGTCGCCTGTGTACTCTAGCACCGCTTTTCCTGTTAGCCCTGTTTTATACAGGTTGTTCATAAAGTTTTGACTCTCTAGCGCTCCATCCACCGTTGCTTTCAGAATGTCACGTACTGGCATGCCGATCAATCCGTCGAACGTCGATGATGTCTTGAAGTGCATTACTTCGTCACTTGAAAATGTGTACATTTTTCCTGTATGTCGGTCATTGTATCGGTACCATATCTTATCCTTCGTTCCTAAAATTCCTTGATCGTCAACGACGACCGTGACATCTTGACTCGGCATAATCCATAAGTCTTTCAATTGCGGACCTTGAAAACGACACCACACGTAAGCATTTCCGTAGTGGTTGCGGTTCATCTCTACTGTTGACCAAAACACCGTGCTGGTCATGTAGGGATTCGGGCGTAGCTTTAAAATGTTATACAAGTCCATCTTGTCGCTTTTTACGATGCCTTTTTCTGTGTTCTGATACATTTTTAACGGCAGTTTCCCTAAGCTCTCCGCCAGAATCTTCAAACACGCAAAATACGTTGCTTCCGAAAGCTTATCTTTCGGTGTATCCGGGTCAATACCAAGCCATTGAAGCAACGTCGGACTTGTCATATCGACTGTCTCATTTTTAAACAGTCGCTTCAACCAGTTCCACATATTCTCACCTCCTTACCAGCCCATCATTTTTAGATAATCCTCTGTCACTTGATTAATGTCGATGGAATCATCTCGAAGCATCGCACGAACGTGTGCGTTGATAACCGCAGCAATCGGGTCAATACGTTCTGATGACTTGCTTTTATCGAGCATGATGTTTTCATTCGCATCCTGTCTTGTGACTGCGTTAGAAATTGCCCACGTAAGCACAGGATTGTTGTTGTGAATAAGATTCCCCGAATACACTTGCTCACGAAAATCTTTTGTCGGGCCACCAAGCGTCTGAATACCTTGCCTAATCTCGATAACCGTATACCCTTCTGCTTCCATGTCTTGCATGAATTGAGTGGCATTCCAGGGGTCAGCGCATATTTCTCGTACTCTGATGTTGTACTTTTCTGTGAAGTTTTTGATATACGCTTTTATGAAACCGTAGTCCACTACCGCTCCTGGAGTCGCCGTTATCCATCCTTGTCTAACCCATAAATCATATGGTACTTTATCCGTTCTTCTTTTCTGATTCAGTGTATCTTCTGGCATAAAGCTATGACCCAGCACGATGTATTTGCCATCCTTTTTGAAGATAAAACCCACGCTCGTCAAGTCAATTTTCGCGGATAAGTCCACACCAACAACGCACTCAAGACCTTCGAGGATAGATAAGTCAAAATCTTGGCCACATGCCGCCCATTTGGACATATCCATGTATCCATTTTCACGCATATTGACCCATACATTCATGTTTTTCGTTAGGAAGTTCCGCATTTTCTCCGGTACATCTAACGCGGTTTTTAGTTCCCCACGCAAATAAGCCAATCCTTCTTCATACGAGCAAAGAATAGGATTGGCCTTTTCCCAATTTCGTTCATCTTTTATATCATCGTCTTTGTCTAACTCGTTTATCATCACGAAATATTCATCGTTTTCAATCGGATTGTTTGGATCAAGTATTTTCGAAACGTATTGGTACTCAACGGAATAACAAGGATGTTGTAATTCAAATCCTGCCGTTGTAATAATCATCATCAACGGTTGCGGTCTTGCACCCATACCAGACACAAGAACGTCGTAAATTTCACTAGTCGGATGCGCGTGATATTCATCGATAATACCGCATTGTACATTCAATCCATCACCTGTTTTCCCAGCATCTTTGGAAAGTGCGGCAATAAAAGAACCGCTTTTTAGGTGTTCGATTTTGCCGTAAGCAATTTTGTACTTACCTTTCAGAAAGTCACATCCTTGTATTTGTGCCTTGATCTCATTCCAAACGATCTTACTTTGCTCTGTTTTGGTCGCTCCGATATACACTTCTGCCATACTCTCACCAAAGGCAAACACTTCATATGAACCAACACACGCAAGGGATTGCGATTTAGCATTTTTGCGTGCTACTTGCCAATATGCTTTTTTGAAGCGACGCAATCCAGTTTCCTTATGCACCCATCCGTAGATGTTGCCGAACACAAAGACTTGAATCGGTGCTGGCTCAATTCGTTGACCTGCTAACTTCCCTTTTGTGTGTTTGAAAAGCGTCATCCAATTGAGAAAGCGAAGCGCCTTTTCTTCATCGAATACATACGGGAATTCGTCCGTTCCCTCTCGCTCAACATCACGCAAAAATCGCCGACACGCCCATTTGTGTTTTTGACAAGCAATGATGTCACCATTTAAAACGTCATGACAATAATCAATCAGCCATTGTTTCAACATCAAATATCACCAAATAACTTTTCTTCCGGTGTCGGCTCTCTTTCTTCTTTTTTCGGCATAGCAAGCTTTGCCCTGGACGCTGGCGTCAATCCGAATTCAGCCGCCAAGCTTTTCATTTGTTCATGCAACTGCTTTTTCTTGGTGAGAAGAGGATGAGGCACTTTATTTGTTTCGGCCGCTTTGTTGGTGTATTCGACCATGAGCCCCTCTTCCGCGATGATCCGGGTGCACTCGATATAATTGACATAGGCGTCACAGTACAACGCCAACGCGTCCACGTCGATATTGGTCAGCAGATCGAGATCCTGCATCTCTTTGACGATTCGCTTAAACTCTTTCTTGGCCTCATCGCTAAGCCATGCAGGCGGCTTCACTTTGTTTGCTTTTGGTTTCAACCGCTTTTCGGCTTCTACCCTCTGTTCGATTTCTTTTTTCGTCAATCGGTTTTTATTCCCTTGCAACAAATGCAGCTGAATCGGCATCGCTTTTCGTCCCATCACGTTCTCACCTCCTGCTTACCCCCTTTTACGAGAAAAAACGAATTTTGTGCGCGCTGAGGGGCCCGCGCGGTCCTGGGCGAGCCGGTTAAAAATTTTTGACCCGCCCCTCCCCATATTTTTTCTTGTCTTCGGCCGTTTTCTTGTTGTGGTGCGCATGACAAAGTGACCGTAAGTTGCTGAGTGCCAATCGCAGATGCCAAAACCAACGAACAGGTTTTATGTGGTCCACAACATCAGCTGGCGTGATGCGCTTTTCTTCCAGGCAATCTTGGCACAAATAGTTATCACGCATCAGCGCTGCTTGCCTTACTCGTTGCCATTCTTTGCTGTGATAAAACTCACGCGCTTTCTGATCGCGGATATGTTCATCGTAATAACGATTCCGTTCTGCCTTATCTTGTTGTTCTCTATGCTTATGCTGTTCGCAATATCGTCCTTGTGTTAGGTTTGGGCAGCCTGGAATTGAGCAAGGCTTCTTCGGTCTGCTCGGCACGAAATCACTCCAAATAAAAAAGCACCCGATTATTCGGATGCTCGTATATCCAAAATACGTTTCAATTCGTCTAATGTTTTCATCGCGGTATAGACGGTGAACTACCCACCACCTACGCTTCGCTTAGAGGTGGGGGCTTCAAGCGACTTGTGTGTGTTCGCTGAACGGTAAGCCACACACAAGAACCCTTTACGCTTCCCTTCGTTCCGAAGGTGTCCGTTCTAGCTATATTCTATCATATTCGTTGGCTAACGCCAACCGAAATTCATCTCCCACTTTCACTGGTGCTGGCGCACCTTCACGTTTAGAAGTAGGAGACTTCTTTCGGAAAGATGTTAAAATTGTATCCACTCAAATTCAAAACAAAAACGCCACCCCAATCGGAGTGACGCCCTGCTTCAACATATCCCACGCTATCATCATATCATGTCTGACACAAAATAATCTGTCATCTTTCTGTCATTTTTCCTTAATTTTTCTTTCAGTTTTCTGTCATTTCTTCGGTTCTCCAGTAATACGAACCATTCCTGCATGTGTAACCAACCAAGTTCCGCCGCTTTTTCTTGCTTCATTTACTCTGAATTTTCCACGGTTAATCCATTTATTCACCGTATTGTAACCGAGCCCCCATTTTTCTTCAGCCTCACGTGCTGTATAGACTCGAAATAAAGATGTCGGCTCCCCTTTAATCAACTCCGACTCGACTATATATTCATCATCAACCGGATAGCAGCGAATTTCCACTTCCGCTATCTTATCGCCGGATTCGTCCGTGATCTCAACCGTCCGTTTGTGCAAATCGTTAATCTGCTCGTCAGTCAAAACATCATATTCGTATGCGTCTGGAATGCAAGAAAACACATCTTCCAAAATATCTGCAAATACTTCAGCGTTGTTCATCGGTTCGCTTACCTGTTTTGTAAACAACATATTCGACACCCTTTCAAAAAGTTTTTCAGGAAGGAGAGAACTAAAAACATTAATTGTAACTTGCCATGCGTTTGGCGAACGAATCAGCTAAACGACCGCGTTTCATTTGTGCTTTCAACCATTCATAAGCGAATGTGCTTGCTAACAAATGACGATTCACACCTTTGCGAGATACGGCATAGTTTGTGCCGAAAAGTTCAATCCATGTTTTTGCTTCCGTTGTGTTCAAAAGTGCATCGAATGCTTCGATCAAATGAACTTTCTTTTCAGCACGGTAAGCATCATCTTTGTTGCTGAACACTTCGCTGGTTTCTAATTTAGCCGAATATTCTTTTACCATTTCATCGAGAACCGCAACCGCTTTTTCACGGATGTCGTTCGCCCAAGCCACTTGTTTTGCTGTACCTTTCAATTCCGGCAACGCTTTTTTAACCATTTTTTTCGCCTCCGCCCATACGATTTTTAATGCTAATGCCATCCGAGCAACCCAATCACCAATGAATGTTTTTGCTAGTTTGACTGCTTTTTTCATGATCTCACGTTTGTTCATCGTTCTCTCCTCCTGTCTTGAATTTAACCTTTCTGATTATATTATAACTCATTCTGTCTAAAATTCAAGACATTTAATAAAAATTTTTGCGATTTTTTCAAAAAAATAAAAAGACACCTACACAGGTGCCTCTTCTTTGTACACTTCGATTCGTAGCGCAAAAGCCAGTTTATAAAACGCCTTCTCACGGATACGGTAAAACTTCGATTCGCTGATTCCCATTTCGTTGTATACCTCATAATCATAAGGCTCTTCCAGTGTCATATATCGCTTAATAATCAATTCCCGTTCCATCTTGTTCAATCGATTCACCGCGCGGCGTATTCTCTCCATGTGCTCGTCACGTTCTCGTTCGAAGTCCGCTTTTTTGATCGCCGCATCTTCCGTAGACGAATGAAACGCATTTGTCTGCGACGGCGGCACAAGTGAATATGTCTGTGTTACGCGCGGGAGATACTCGTCTGGCACGGTCAACATGTACATCCGATATTTTTCAAGCGCTGCCTCGACTGCTTCTTTTGTTTTCTCGCCGTCAACATCGCGAAGGAATGACATCTGTTTATACTTTACCAACCGGACCACTCCTGTTATAATATTGTCAAGGATTCCCATTGTTCACCGTCTATTCACCGTCATTGACCGGGAGAAGTCCGGTCTTTTTTTATTTAGGTCCGGACCTTATAATTTACAATTCTGCGTTGCTGTCGGATCATATTGATTAACAAGCTTATATCCTTGCAGCTGATACTTTCTGACTTTCCATTTTCGTTTCGTTCTGACTTCCTTGTGTGTTTTCGGGTGGCGCAAGATGTAGATCATTCCGTTCCCTCCTTTCCCTCATAAAATCAAGAAAATGTTCACGAATTTTCCATGCTATCTTTTCACCGATTCCCGGGATTTCCTCAATCTTCCCAAGCCATTCCAGCATGAGTTTTGTGTCTAACTCATTTTGACGCTTTGCTCCGGCATTAAATCCGTTATTCCACGCTTGCATGACTTGTTCCGCCACTTTTTCGTTTTGACGGGCAAGGAAAGCAATCGTTTCCCTGCCGCGTTCGATCTTCCTCAACATCTTGCCCATCACATCACCAGCTTCCAACCCTTTTTGATACGGCTATCCAGCTCGTATTTTTTCAGTGGTTCATATCGATAAACAGCTTGTCCATCTTCACGACGATAAAGCAGATACCATTTCGCCTGGCGCTTTCTCTTCTTCATAGACAACCCCCGTTTCTAAGCCCCGTAAACGTCGATATGGAGCTTTTGCAGTGCGTATAGTCTTAAACCCTTCACCTCTTGTTCCAAACGCATCAGATCGGCAAAATAGCGCTCATTTTTGGCTGTCAGTTCGTCGTTCGCCTCTTTTAATCTTTGAATCTGATTTTCTAGCAGTAAATTTTCTTTTTGCAATCTCTCTTTGTCTGACATCACCGTTTCAAACATCTCTTTCCAATGCTCGACTTCTTTGTCCTTTTGCTCCGCTTCTTGAACAAGCTTTTCGTAATCCTTTGATAACTCATCGTATTTCGTCTTGTAATCAACATTGATGTATTTCACTTCAAATGGTTGCTTCAATTTCAATTCCTCTAGCTGCCGTTTCAATTCATCCCGTTCCGCAACGACTTCCTCATATTTCGCATAAGCAATCACCTTTGGCTTTTGTACCTGCTCCACGTCTTTTACCTCCTTCAAAATATCATTAAGATTCTCACCGGCGCGTAACCTTTCCAACTGCTCTGGTGTCAGCTGATATGTTTTGACGCTCATATCAATATTGTGCGGACGGTTGCCAAATCGTGGCGGTCCCATGCGAGAGGGAGAAATTTTCGTCAAGGTTGCCATCCTACTCACCCCCTGTTTTGCCTTGCAATCTCAAAAACTCGATTTCTATCATCGAGTGATCGCCATATCCAATGTTTTCCCTTTTTCTCGTACAGATCGAACCAATACGGTTCAAAGTCCGAACGTTGAACATATCCTGCTTGCGTACGACCATCTGCATACAACCACACATGAACCCACAAATACTCGTCATTGCGCTGAATGATCGCTGAATAGTCCTCTTGTTTGCCGTCCTTCCAATTCCATTCGTATGTCTTGGTGTATCCGATCGCTTCCCAGCCGGGGAAAGCGCTCTGTATCCTGTTCAATATGTCGGGATCAGCTATCTGGCCATCATCAATAAAATCAAAAACCGTCAGTTGGCTCATGTGTCCCTCAACCCCATTAGTTCTTTGAGTTTATCCAGCGTCATGCAGATGATCCATTCTTTCCGATCCGCCCGAAACGCCACCATGTCGGGATTGGACTGCTCTAGCCAATCGTATAGCTGTTTCATGCCGCTTTTTCTCCGTTTCACTTCCACACGCCAACCGTTCGGCAGAATGACATCATTTCCGTATTCCCCACCCATACTGCCGGACAACGGTACACGTTTAGCGCCGGGGATAAGGGAGACGAGCTCCCGTTCCCCGTTGTATCCTTTGCGTTTGGATTTTCTACCGCTCATACTTTCCCCTCTCGTATATCCTGAATGATGCTGTCAAAGATTTTTATAGCGATTTCGCATGTTTTCTTGTCATCGTCTGATTTTGCGCCGGATAGCAGTGTAGCAACGGTTTGCTTGCGTGATTCTAAATACTCGATGAATTTATTGCCCGTTCTTCCCCACCACCTCATACAAACTAGCCAATTCCGCTCGTAACCATTTCAACCGTCTTTCGTGTTTCCGGCGTTTCTTGCTGTGTTTGGTGTATTTGAGTAATTGCTCTAACCTTTGTATTTCCTGCTCGTATTGCGGAATTAGGATTGGCGCTCTCATAGCTTTATACAATTCTGAAATGATTGGTCTAAAACGCTCGATGATTTCGTTCGTAATTTCTGCAAAATTCCTTCCCCATGTTCTTGTTATCACTTTCGCTAATTTTACAATTTTTTCTTTAGAATCGCTCATTCTTCTTCACCCAATAAGGTAATGATGTTCATGCCTATTCCCAACAACCTTGAATTCCAAATGATGTTGCAAAACAACGCCCAAAAATTCATAATCTTCGATGTCGATCTCTATTTCCTCCCACTCACCTGTGTAATTGACATGTTCAACGCTTGTCGGTTCCTTTGGATACCATTTGTCGATCACAAACGCCCCTTCTATATGCTCAACTACTGTCCGGCAAATAACTCCATTCGAATCCTTGACTTCTAAAATATCATCGGCATAAATTTCTTTGCCGTCACTGTCTTTGAATCCGGTGTATAGCATGATGATGCTATTTGGATAATAATCAAATTGGTCGAAGTCATGGGCATTTACCGGTATTTGATAAGGGATACCACCATCACTTTCTGGTGTAATGCCAACACCGTAAATCATTGTTTCACTATCTTTATCCCATACACGTATTTTGATTTGCATTCTCCCACCTCACAACAACGCCCGTAATTCCTCGATAAACCGCTGTTTCTGCAATATCACCTGTTCACAAACGATGTATAACGTCTCGTCTTTTGTGCTTCGCTTCGTTTCCAGTAATCTTTCAATCTCTTGTTCTTGTTTCCGTATGAGTTGCTGTATCTGTTCCTGTATTTGTTCTTTTGTCATTTCAAATCCTTCACCTCATGTTCTACTTTGCATTCGGTACATACGGCAATCAGTCCGTTTTCTGTTTTCTTAATTCGGAAAGCCGTATTACTGCACGGCTTCCCTTCGCTATTTTTTGTCAGACAAATAAGGAATTCGCGCATACGCTACACCTCAATATCCACGTTCTTGCCGCGCGTAGTTCTCGGCATGTTTTCTCATATATGCCGCTTCAAGCTCGTGCTGTGTGAAACCGAGCATTTCTATCAGTCCAGCGAATACATCTAGTGATGCTTTCCACATCGTTTTCACATGCGCCAATCTTGCATACTCGTGCAACATCATAAACTGTCTGTGTAACAGAATGGCTTTTGTAGGGATAATGATTATGTCATCCTCGTTTGCGCCAATGTCATTGCCGATGGACAGAAGAAAATGCAGCACGTCTGCGGCTTCTTCCAAGATTGTTTCTCGCGACGACGGGCCCTTGTTGCTCCAAAACTTAAAACAGCGTGTCTCGTTTGCCAATTCGCCGATTTCGACGAGAAGCGCAAGGATTTTCTTTGCAAGCCGATCTTCACCTGGTTTCCGCGGATGCTCTTTTTCGATGTGTTCGTCAAGCTGGCGTTGCAGTTCAAACAGTTTAGCTAAATTCAACGTTTTTCACCTCGTTAGTTTTAATCTCGTTACGCGAAAACTAAATACGCCAAAACAACAAGGAGAACTACTATTCCTAGTACACATACAATTGCTGTAGCCGTCAAAAAGACGTCCCATAATCGGTTCATCTCATTCCCTCCAGCTAGGCTTATAGACGCCTGTTTTTGCCCTGTACGGCGTTTTTCTCGCTTTCGAATACTTTCCTATTACCCTCGCAAGAAAAACGCCATACGGGCTATAATTTGAAGAATTCGAGCGTGTTAGTTTTTTAACCTTGCTAGCGCAAGCACATGGCGCAACGTGTAGTAGTCCAAATCGTAAACGGATTGCCCGTCGTATTCACGGATTCCACGATCAAGTAGCTGACGAATCATCATTTGGCGTTTCAATTCCCTCGTGATTTGAACTTTTTCGTAGAGGATTCCCATCGCCTTACCTCCTTTCATAAAATCCGGCCAGCGCCGGGAAATGGCTATGCTCTTTCTTCATATCTCGAAACGTGAGAAATTCCTGTCCCCGTGACATCGGAAAATCTAACGGGTATTCGTGACAGTTGTATGGCTTTCGTTTAAACTTCTGCCGGAAAAACTGAATCGCTTCTTCCTCATTCGCTGCGAATATGAAAGCAAAACGTTTATCATCATACTTGAGAGAGAAAATTTTTATATCGCTGAATCCCAATTGGTTTTGCAAAATCATTGCTGCGACCTTCTCGTGATCGGCTTGTGTAAAATCGATCGTGTCGGCATCATCCTCGAGGGACACTTTCCCTTCTTGGAGCAGATGTAATATGTAATGGGCTAGTGTCTTTTCCTCATATCGGATGCTCTCCTCATACAGCTCTCTGACCGTAATCATCGATAATCTCTCCTGTGTGTTCGTTGTATTTGACACGTACGGTTCCGACTGGACCGTTCCGATTTTTTGCGATGATAAGCTCTAACGTGTCGTCGTCCGTTTCCTTGCTGTAGTACTTCTCGCGATATAGGAAGATGATGAGGTCTGCGTCTTGTTCCACGCTTCCCGATTCGCGAATATCGGACATCACTGGACGCTTGTCCGCTCGTTGTTCAACCGAACGGTTCAGCTGCGCCAGTGTGATAACCGGACAGTTAAATTCCTTCGCCATTGCCTTGAGACTTTTCGAAATCTCCGTCACCTGCAAATGTGCGCTGCCGCCGTAAAAATTCGCTGGCCGTATCAAAGTCAAATAATCTATGAATATCACAGGCTTTTTGTCTGGAAAGCTATGAATCATTTTCCTTGTTTTCGCTCGCATTTCCATGATGGTTTGGCCAGCACCGTCAAAAATCTGAATGTTGGTGTCCGCTACTCTTCCAATGATGGTCGGCCACATTTTTTTCTGTTCATCCGTTAGCCCTTTGTAAAGGTTCCGCATCTTCATTCGATTGAATCGGCCAGTTGAGGCGATCAAACGGTCCGTGATGCTTCTGCTCGGCATTTCAAGTGAAAACACAATCGGCAAATATCCTTGCCATCCGGCTTGTTTAGCTAAGTGAATCATGACATCCGTTTTTCCCATTGAAGGACGCGCCGCAATCACCGTGACTTCTCCGTCCTGAAATCCGTTCGTTGTTCTATCCAATTGAGCGATGCCAGTTGGAACGCCTCTTCTCGTTTCTTGCGGTTGCCAAGGCGCTTCGTAAATATCGGCCAGTAAGTCAGTTATGGAAGCATGGTCATCCATTTTTGCTTCGTTGATCGCGTCTAGCGATGTGATGACTTTCCCGATCTCCCATCCTTCTTGGATTGCTCGCGTTAGGATATTGTTTTTCTCCCGTTCCTTCCAGGCTTCTAAAACAAGCTCCTCGTATTCTTCGATTTTTTCGGCATCGGCAAAGGAAGCAAGCTCGTTAATGTATGAGATGCCACCAAGTTGATCTAAATTGGGAGCCGTCGATAAGGTGACAACATCGACGGGCTTCCCTTTTCTAACGAGCTGCAACATGATTTTGAAAAGCTTTTGGTGGCGAATATCTTCTAACTGCTCTGGCTTTAGCGTCGTATCTTTTAGCAAGTAATTGTTTTTTATAAATGTTCCCAGTAGCGCTTTTTCTGCAATCATGCCCAATCTTCCCCAGCATTGATGTCATACATTAGGTCGTCGTGGTATGGCGGGACTTTTTCTTTTTGTTCCCGCAAATCCGCGACGGTAGGAGGGAATTTCTTCTCTTTCACATGAGCCTTCACGCGCTCCATGACCGCGTTAGCATCTTGGTCCTGCAAAAACTCGTGCCATATATCCAGCTTTTCCGATGACACTTCAAAATTCGGATAGACATTCGCAAGGATTTTAAACACTGTCTTTAGTTGGTCCCGTGTCATCTATAACGCCTCCCAATCGATTTCAGACACTTTTGCTTTTCCAACTCTGCGTTTAGTTTGTTTGTCAAACTTCTCGTTATATTCCCTAACCGCATCTAAAGTGAATAGCCCGAGATAATGTAAGTCTTTAAGGATTTTAGAAACATAACTTGCTGGATTTCTAGGCATTTGTAGCTTTGCTCTTTTAATTGCTTCACAAATGATTGCTTCTGGCTCTACAAATTGGCTTTTATCAATCAAATCTTTAAATTCTTGTTCCAATATCGCTGGTGGACGATAACCGAATGCTTGTTCAAATTCTAAAAACGGATTGGGCTTGCCTATATCATCATCATTTATTTCTTTATTATTTAGTAAGTTATTATTTAGTTCTTTATTATTTAGTAGTGACGGATTTTCCGTTGACGGTTTTTCCGTTAACGGATTTTCCGTTGACGGATTTTCCGTTGACGGATTTTCAGTCAACGGTGAAACCGGACGTTCAAGTACGATGTATCGATTGTTAGAGAATTTCCCTTTTTCTCTTGTCTGCTCTTTAATGATGTAGCCGTTCTCTTGTAGTTCTTTGATGATGTTTTTCGTTGAATCGCGGCCGTTTGTACTCCTGTTCTTCAAATCATCTATGCGGAAAACCCAATCATTCGGCATTGACAACATATATGCCAGAAGCCCTTTGGCTTGCCACGATAGCCTTTTGTCTTTTAGAAATCCCTTGTCTAACACGACATAGTTATCTTTCTTCTCAACACGGAAAATACTCATGTTGTCACTCCTTTTTAACGCAAATCACATATCGCCCTTCAATCCTCACCGGCTTTAAGCCGGGATGGCTGCTCTTGATATATCCCTTGATGTAGGCGATGTAGAGTTTCTTGTTGCCAGCAGCCATCCATTTGTAGCAATGTGGAATTGCGATGCGGTATTCCAACATGATGATTCACCTTACATATCGAAAGGCAAATCCTCATCGCTGATTTCAATTACTTCACCATCGAATGGGTCGATATTATCCGGCTGCGGTTCCGGTTGTGATGCTTGTTGCTCTGCTTGCTGCTGTTGTGCTTGTTTTTGCTGCGCTTGTTGTCTTACCGCCTCAAACATCAGCTCAATGCCCTTCTTGATGACTGGATCAGTTCTATCCTGTTTGAGTAACCATTCGAGATAGTCCGGCTGTGTCTTATAAATTTCCTTCAATGTCTTACCTTTGTATTTGCCAAAAGATAGCTTGATCTGTGCTGCATCTTGTGCTGTCATTGTTTCGACTTGCTCCGTTAGCACGAATTCCTGCATGTCCTCGATGTCTTGAGTAAAGATTTCGGAAAGGCTTGCTAGTGTCAATGTTGCGTCAATTTGTGCACGTTTTTTGGCCATTTTCAGGCAAGTATTTGCCAGTGTGTACGGGTCCTGATTGATATATTTCTTTTCCTTTGTGTTGCAATGGCCGACGCCTTCGGTGATTTTCATGCCGTTTTTGTAGACGATACAGCGAACCGTGAAAGCAAAGAAGCCTTTTTCATAATCCTGTACGCGTTCGATGACCTCGTATTCACTAGTAACTCCGAGCAACATTTGAATTTTTTCTGCGCCGGGCTTTAGTAGTGTCGGCTTGCTTGTGCCAGGGATCACGCCGTAGTCATGACCTGCTTTCAACGTGTTTTGAACGACGGCTTGGAACTGATTGATTTTCGCAAGCGTTGATTGAACAGTATTTATATCAACGCTCTCGATGATCGACAGAGAATTGGTTTGTTGTTTTGCGACTAGCTCACTCATCTTATCCGAACCCCTTTCGTTTGTTTAAGAACTACTCCAGGCACCTCTTCACCATTTTTCAACCGTTCGAGAATGGATTTTTTATCGATCTTGGCCGGTTGAGGGATGAAGAAGTCTTCTGGGATGAGCGTTTCGTCGATAATGTCCACCGACGGCGGATTCTTTTGGATCGCCACCGTAATCGTCGGGCGTTTCACTTTGTCGATGCCAGCGATCTCCAATTGTTCTTGTAGGTACGTTTTCAACCGTTCCACTTTGTTTTCAATGACTTGTCGGCGCTCTGCCAATCGCTTTTCTTCGTCGCGGATAACTTTGACGTCCGCCTCAAGATTGCGGATGAGCTTGGCGATGTTTTCTGCTTTGTCCTCGATCGCCTCCTGCAGTGCTTCTAATGTATCTACAATCGCATCGGTATCCATTTCCTCGGCCATTTCCAACAGCTTGGCGTAATTTTCGGTCAGTTCGTATAATTTCATGACATTCCCCTCCTAAAATTTTGACGTTGTGCGTTGAGTTCCAGGTATTTGTGATATTGTTGCGCGTTTTGAAACTGAAAAACAGGTCTGCCTGATTTGTTAAACGTAATTTGTCCGCCTGCTTGAGATAACCGCCATTGATCGAACCGATCGGAACTGTATGGAATAGTGATCTTCCCTGCCATCTTCTCCACCTCCATTTGATTTTTGGCGGCGATTCCTGTACTATGTAGGTAGCTGTTTCAAGGGAATCACCATTGCGTGCGCCTCACTCCATCCAGTGAGGCGTTTTTTCATTCTGCAATTTTGCGTGTAGCGCCTAACACTTGAATGAGATACTGATGAATGTTTTCTTCAAGAACGATCTCCCCGTCTGGAAACTCATAGATAACATCGCCGTAAAGAATCTCGTCGTTGAAAGCGTCAATTCCCCAATGAGGGCTTTTAAGCCGAACCGGACGAGTCATCGGATTTTCAACTTGCATGGATTCTCCCCCTTTGTGCATTGAGTTTTGCGAGCTTTTGCCTAACGGCATCGTAGGACCGACCTAATCTTTTGGCCATCTCTATTCTTGTCATCCGATGTTGATTCATGAGAACGAATTCCTCTTCTTCTTTCGTCCATGGCCGCATCACAAGCGTTTTCTTTTTCTGCTCTTGCTTTGACGCCGGCTTTGGCTGTCCAGCTAATTTCTTCCCTAGCTCTTGCATCTGCTGTCCGATCGGGCAACCAGGGCAAACGTGAATACTGGCGTTTGTTTTGCGCCGATACTGACACCCTTCACAACGATCGAGCAGTCCGATGATCTGCAACCGAATGAGTTTTTTCTCCTCCCGTGTCATACTTGTCCCTCCTTTCGCATAGAGTAAAAACAGACGTCGTGGCGTGACCGTCACATGTATTTTGGCGCGGCTCCCTTTTTCAGGATCGTCGCCCGCTCCGCTCGGTCTGCTGATGTGCTAGTGCACATCGTCAAAGGCGAGAACGTTGATAACCGGGGGATAAAGTCATCGCAACATTCCCACCCTTGACGACAGGCACTAGGCCTGCCTTGTGAAAGGGAGAGGAAATATGGTATACTACAATTGATTGCGATGGTTCTGGTGGCTAGTGTTAGGCACTAGCCGTTTTTTCTTTTCGTAAAAAGCGTTTGTAAAGCTCTTCTTTCGCTTTTAACTCCGTTGCCATTAACATTGCTTGATTTTCGCGCATTTCTTCACACAATCTACGAACCTCTGAAACTTTCATTAATCTACTTGCAGAAAAACAGATATTCATCGTTCATTCACCTCCAATGCGTTTTTAGCGTGATACAAAGCAGCAGCAAATTTTTCTTTATCACTAAAGTTTGTGAAAAACTCTAAATCCTCGATGTTTTCTAACGCTTTCTTGTACTTTTCAGCTTTTTCCTTTTCATTCACGTACTTGCGCATCCAGAATGATTTTTGTCGTTCCAACTCTTGTGTTAACCAATCAATTTTTTGGCACAAATCTGCAAGCACATTAGCTGTTTCTTCTTCCTCGTAATCTACTAACTTAACAATCTCCTTTTTCAATTGCTTTGAAATTTCATAGTCCCCGCCTCGACAAGCATGTTCAAATTCGTTGAGTAGATCGTGAAAATTGTGAATGTCCATCACTCATTCCCCTTTCTCATAATGAATGCAATATCAACACCGCGTTCTTTCATCATCTCAACGACCTGGAGCAGTTTGTCATGCTCCTCTTTCCGTTTGATAAGCTCGTCCAAATCGCGTTTGCAGCGCAAGAACTCTTTTACCCACTTCTCCGCTGCGTTTAAGTCACGCCCAAACTGCGCTACACGAGCGCGGGCAAGGCAATAGTCGCAACATTCCAGGAGTTCATTGGCATGTTGAAGGTCGCCTGGGAGGACGTTCATCACGAAACACCTCCCAGTGCTTTCGCTAAACGGATTGCCGGAACCAACAAATTTAACTCTTCCACGATGTCGATTGGCTTAACGTTTTTATCCCCTTTCGCTCTCCGATTTTCTACACGGCGCTTAATATCGATGTGATATTGAGCACCAAGCAAGTCATAAACCTTGTTGTACGCCTCGTCAAAGCCGATCTGCTCCCGTTTTGATAAAGCACGCACCGCGTCATTGAATTGTTTTCGTAACGGCATATTTACATCGACAAGCCCGCGTTTTAAGTCCGTTACTTCATTGGAAGTGGCCGCAATCTTCTGTTTTGCTTCGTCAGCTTCCTTCTTAACAACCGCTAATTCTTGCTCTAGTTGCTTTTGTCTAAGTTCTAGTGAGACCAACGCTTGCAGTTGAGGACTCAACATCTGAATGTTGATCGCATTCTCCTTCACCCTGTAATACTCATCCACTAATCGCTCGTATGCTTCCCAGGCTTCGTCGGTGTTGAGTGATTTCGCGTGCAACCATGCACCTTTTTCGGTCCATAAGTAGAGTACTGTTGCATTTTTCGAACCATCCGCAATTTGCGTACGGTTTAAAAACTCTTGTTTTTCCGAACCTTGTAACGCAAAATAGTGTTTACCGAGCTTAAAACGATCTTTGTTACGGTTAAAATTTTCGGAAATCCGTCTGTTATCCGTACCGTAATACTCAGCTAACTGGGAAGTTGTCAAAACCCGTTGGCCGTTTTGCTCAATTACCTTTAGATGCATTTCGTTTCCCCTCCACTGTATTAATGAATTTGATTAACTCTCTGTTTTTGTGTTTATACGCAAGCTGTTTCAACGCTTTGAGTGATATAAGCCAATGACCGTTGTAATAGGTGAATTCACTGTCTGGAATATCTTTGAAAACCGGGTACATCTTTTTGTATTCGGCAAGACTTACGGGATCGGACATTATCTCACCTCGCTTGTCCACTTTTTCGCCAAAAGGAATGCCCTAGAGGGCAGCTGGATCATATTCCCGATCGATGCGCTCATGCAATTCGCGCTTGAACCGCATCACTTCCTCATGCATGCTACGGTCGCGGTTTTTCATCACTTCCGCGACTGTGCGTGTGTAGAACGAAATCGCCTCCTCAAGCTTGGCGAAGTCATACGCGTTAGGAAGTTTTTGCATTTGTTGTCACCTCCTTTGTTCTGATTTGCTCCCACGTCAACTCGCTACGCTCAATTTTGGCGACGATTCGCGGGACGGATGTACGGAGAAAAAACGTGTAGATGCGCTTCATCGTTTCACGGGATGGTTGATTCACTTTTATCAGCCCCTTCTCAAGAAATGTATTTACCGTAAATGGTTTTGCTTATCGTATTCATTTGCACACCTCACTTTCACAATTAACAGTCAAGCTGTTTCATTTCTCTTACTACACTTAAAGTGTAGTTCTGGTTTAAAAAAAATTATATTATCAATTGGAATGTCAACAATTTCAGCGAATAAAAACGCTTTATCAATTCGAAAAGCACGCTTGTATTGCTCATAATCAACATAAGTACGCTTTGTCATGCCAAGCATTTTAGCGATCTGATCTTGCGTTAAACCGCGATGTTTTCTTGCTTGTTCTAACGTGAATTTAATATCCAATTCTCCCACCTCCTTCTGATTCAATCCTACTACACTTCAAGTATAGTTGTCAACCAAAAGTTTCACTTTTGGTATATTTTTTTTTACAAATCTTGAATATAACTATACTTATAATTTATATTATTGTTTGAAAGGAGGTGAAGAAAATTGCACATAGGGAAGAGAATAAAAAAATTGAGAAAAGAAAAAAAGATGACTCAAGAAGATTTAGCTAAAATACTTGGTGTTAAGCCAACGGCAGTATCAGCTTGGGAGTCGGGAAGAAATAAACCTCTTATGGACAAGGTCGGGTTAATGGCCCAATATTTCGACGTCCCTATCTCATATTTCTTCGAGGAGGACAAGCTGGAAGAAAAGACAATTCCTATTAAGAGGTTTGCGAAACTCCCTATCGTCGGGGCGATTAGTTGTGGGAATGGTGTCATTGCCTACGAAGATATTCAAGGATATGAAGAAGTACCAGGCAGCTGGTTGAATGGCGGAGAATATTTCTTGCTTGAAGCCAAAGGCGACTCCATGATCGGTGCTCGAATCATGGACGGCGACTTACTCCTTATCCGTCGGCAAAATGATGTGGATAACGGAGAAATCGCCGCCGTATTGATTGATGATGAAATTGTGCTGAAAAGAGTATACAAGACGGATGATACTATTATTCTACAAAGTGAAAATCCGGCATACAAGCCGATTGTCGTCCGGCCGGAGGATGCAAAGAATGTAAGGATCATAGGCAAACTGAAAAAAGTAGTCCTAAATTTCTAGCGCTAGAAATTTAGACGGGCGGGCGACGGCTCGCCCATCTTTTTTTAGGAGGGAACAGGTATGCGAACCGCATTGTATATCCGAGTGAGCACGGAAGACCAAGCGCGGGATGGGTATTCCATTCAAATGCAAAAGGAAAAACTTCACGCCTATTGTGTTTCGCAAGGCTGGGACATTGAAGGATTTTATATTGATGACGGCTACAGCGCAAAGGACTTGGAACGGCCGGCGATGAAACGGATGATCGAAAACATCAAACAAGGGCTGATTGATTGCGTGTTGGTGTATCGCCTCGATCGCCTCACTCGTTCCGTTTTGGATTTGCATAACCTACTGAAATTATTTGATGAACACGACTGCAAGTTCAAGTCGGCAACCGAAGTCTACGATACCACCACTGCCACCGGGCGCATGTTTATTACGTTCGTTGCCGCGCTTGCCCAGTGGGAACGGGAGAACACGGCAGAACGTGTGAAAGCCAACATGCAACAAATGGTTCATGAAGGAAAATACCCGGGTGGGAAAGTGAATTTTGGGTATCGACTAGAAGAAAAAAAGATTGTCATTGATGAGCAGGAAGCCGCTATTGTCCGCAAGATGTTCGATCTATACCTTGAGGGAAACGGCGATAACCGGACTGCCACCCTTCTAAATCGCATGGGGCATCGGACAAGGTTGGGCAGAATGTGGACAGGCAAGCAAGTTCGCGACATTCTAACCAATCAAGTGTATATCGGGCGTTTTTTCTATATGGATGAGTACCATGACGGCATCATCCCGCCGATCATAGAACGCGAGAAGTTTGAAACAGCGCAGAAGATGAGGGAGGGAAGGAGAGGGAAGCATCCAAGACAAGTCGCGAGCGATTATATCTTCTCCGGCGTTCTGCGATGCGCTCGTTGCGGCCGCGTGATGCCAGGCAAGCTATCCAATCACACAAAGAAAAACGGCATTTATGCTCGCAGGAAATACACATGTCGGGGCACTTTCACAAAATTGTGTGACATGCCTATGCTGGATGAACAAGCGATCGAGGAGGTGTTTTTGCGATATATTCGAGAGATGCGCGACGCTTCGGCCGCGTCCGAGGTAGCCGCATCGTATGAACAAGACAGCGGTCACATCAGCCGACAAATACAAGATATTGAAACACAACTGGATGAAATTAAGAAGCGCCGGAAACGATTGCAGTTGGCATTTGCAAATGAAGTGATCTCGCTTGAGGAGTTGAAAGAGCTGACCAGTGAGGACCGGAAAATTGAGAAGGAACTGCAAAACAAGCTGGAGGAATTGAAGGGACAAGAGGAATCCGGCGAGCTTTCGCCTCAAGAACTAACTGAGATTCTGATGCAGTTCGAGGAAAACTGGAATCACCTGTCGGACAAAGAGAAAAAGAATCTTGTCAGCATGTTCATAAAGGAAATATATGTCCAGGCGGAAAACACTAGGCCGAATAGATGGAGAAAACGGAAAGTGTGGATTGAGCGTGTGGAATTTATGTAATTCTACACACTCTTTTTTATTACGTTCGGATTTCC
>NZ_QCWL01000005.1:0-11725 GCF_003064505.1 Geobacillus sp. LYN3
CATTTTCTATGACCGAAATGCCCTATTTGTGCTGGGCTTTTTTATACACTAGCACTGGGGTGAATAGTTACTCGATAAAATATGGACTATGGGAATTTACTAATATATGGACCCCTTCGCTTTTGGCTAGCTCGACCAAAATTCGCGCATACTCTATTTGCCAGCTAGGATGCAAGTGAACTTCAGGTTCATCAATGATAAGAAGCGTTCTCTTCGTCAACCATCCCGACTGCAACAACAATTGAAAAATTCCCAGCGCTTTAATTCCTGTGGCTGTATTCATTAATGCAAACTTTTCTTCCTGCCCGCCTGACCGTTGAAAAACAAATTCATCTTCCATCTCTTTATAATACATTTTCCCGCCCATTAAGCTCTCAAGTTGAGAATGATATAGTGAATTTTCACTTGCATCTTTCGCAATATGTTCTGACATCGAAAACATTTGCGGATTTTTCGATTTCAACTTTTCGAATAAATCTTTTAAATGATATGGAATGCTTTGGTCCCGATTTGTTCTTTGCATTAGGCGTCTAGCCATAAATCGTTGCAGCAAATCGATAAAGTAAAATACAAATGGAGATTCAATATAAATAACATCCTTATAGTAGAGAGGATCTCCCAACTTAAATTCCGTCAAACGATTGTTTTTTAAAGCCAGGCGAAGAATTTCTTGATGATTTTCCGTAATCGAAACAAGCGATTCAGCGTTTTCATTGTTAAGACGTGAAATGGATTTTTGAAATTCGCTTCTCATCACCATTTCCACTGCTTCTTGCTTTATTTTTTCCTCATCACGAGCAACATTCAAAAAGTCAATGGTTTCCGTGAGCATATCCGCTAATAGGTTCTTTCCTTCTTCATCTAAGTGCAAATGTTCTAATTTCAATAGACGCTTCTCAATTGTTGCTGTTAATTTCTCCGTCACATTTTCCTCAGAATTAAGCCAATGCGATAATTCATGTTGAAATTCCACTCCAAAAAACAAACGATCTTCGTCAGATAAACGAATTAAGCGGCGAAGCCTGAAATAAAACAGTTCTGCTTGATTTAATAAATAATGGGTGCGATCTTGCTCAAACATTTCCTCAAAATGATTAAGCGCATAGACAATCGAAAATAACAATTTGCCAACGGTGCTTTTTCCAGTATCATTTTCGCCCGCAATGCATACTAAGCCATTTAACTCAATTTCCGCCTTTTCCACCATACCAATATTAGTGAATGCCAGTTTCACCATCATCACTCCAATAAATATCGTCCATTTAACACCATCATAATATAAACTGTATAATGATTTCTATTCCTTTGAACATTGTCCACTACCCATTTTCTCCACATGACATGAAAATCAAACGCGACAGCTTTGCAAGCATACACTATACATTACACCCTGTTGCTGTTGATCATATGTTTTCGTTCGTCGTAACACAATCTCTTCCTTGATTGATTCATCTGTGATCTCTTTATATTGGATTCTGATAACAAAGTAAATTTAAAAGTGATTTATGGGTGGAATTTGTAGTCAGCAAAACTTAAAATCTAGGCAGACATTATATCATGTGTGGGAAAATGCGATCCGGAAAGGACGCCCCGAAAGAAAAGATAAACTGTCGCAGCCGATACTACCAAGTTTGAGAAATTTATATGTCAAAGAGATCACCACTGGAGATAGCGAGGCGTGTCAGTGCTATATGTTGGTGTACAGTTCAAAAGAAGATGAACGTCAAGACAAGAGCGAAAAAAACTGTTGGAGACACTGAAAGCGGAATTGGGAGGGCTTCGGCAGCTGCCGAATAAGGCCAACATAAAGCGACATGCGGTGTCAGAAAAATGTCTCCTGCCGAAACTTATTCAACAGGAGGCTCTGTATTTATGCCATTTCCACGCGCTTTCGATGGCTGACAAGTGACAGGCAGCTTTGGGCGGTGACAGGCACCAAACCCAATGACAGAGATGACACGCACTAAGACGGGGGAGTATAATAATAGTAAAAACAAGTGAGGATGGAAAAATGGCAGGTGGTATATCGTATCATGCGAAAGACGTTTTATTTAAGTCGTTAAGCGAATTGTACCAAAACCAAGCGCTCGATGTTTACGGACTACATGGACTGCCGAAAATTAAGACGCTGTTGCCTAATGAATATCCAGCTGTACGAGCGGATGAAAAACGTTCAGACACCTTGTTTCTTCTCGAAGATGATTCGATCCTTCTCCTTGAATACGAAAGCAACCAACGATTTATTGAAAACCATTTAAAGTACCTCGATTATGCTTACCGAATTTTGCACACATACTATAGACAGCAGAAACAAATCAGGCCTATTCATATCGTTGTCATTTATACAAGCGAAGTCACAAGCGCTCACGAACAATTACACGCTGGAGATGTGTTGATTTCTTCGAAAGCCGTATTGCTTTGCGAATACAACGGAGATGCGATTTTCCATGCCATCGAAGAAAAAATTCTCAACAACGAACCGTTAACAACGGAAGAAACGATGAAACTCATTCTTGTTCCGCTAATGCATAGTCGTTTCGACCGGCAAACGATGATTGAAAAAACGATCGAGCTCGCGAAAGAAATTCGTGACGAACCAACGCAACTACACGTCATCGCCGGCATCTTAACCGCTACCGATAAGTTTATTGACGAAGAATATGCCAAAAAAGTGAAGGAGTGGATCAAAATGATAAAAGTCATTCGGCTTTTCGAACAGGAAAAAGAAGAAGCAGTGAAAGAAGCAGAAAAACAGAAGGCAATTGAAATCGCAAAAAACTTACTAGATGTCCTGCCTATTCATGAGATTGCGAAACGGACCGGATTAACCGTCGCTGAAGTAGCAGATTTGGCGAAAGAAATGGGCAAATAACCTGTCACGCGACACGACCATCCCCGACAAAGAGCCGTAACGAACAGGGGCGCTCTTTTCATCGGCCAGCGGCGACAGGCTCCCACCGCCATTCGATTGGGCCGAGGGCTGTTTGTCGCTGGGGAAATGAGCAGTAGCCGGGCTTTTATCATGATGACCCTTGTGCTTTTTCTTCTAACGACGGACGCGCTAATAACTTGTTTTCCCCTATTCGGCATGCTGATGTCCTGTGATAAGGCGGCAAGGAGCACCGCACCAACCGGGCGGCGGTCGGTGGATTCAATGACGGCTTTGCGGCCGGTGACTTTTTCACATGTTTCCATCGCTTCTTCGTCGGAATAACCTAAGCCGTTGCCGAGGTTATCAATATCCATGGCAATGACCAAGCCATCCCCGCTAATGTTAAATCTCTGACAAACTCCAGAGCACGACAAGTATTATCCCATAACAGGAGATAATTCATCCAATGTTGCCTCTTGAAAAGAAGGAATTTCGCACTCAAAGGCTACTTTCAGCCACCAATGAGGTGTTGATTTATCATTCATATACACAACACGAACGGAAGGGTTCACTCCATTTTCTAACGAGGTATTGATGAACATTACGTAAATACCATAACTTCTGACTTGACCGATTTTCCTTTACCAATTTCCCGGTCTATCATGACGGATATCCAATCGTTTGAAGTGCTTATCCCATGTGACTACATCCTCAGGCGGATTCGCTTTAGCATGTGCTGCTATATAGGCATCAATGAAGTCAACATTTTTTTCAGCGTAATCACGAAGCGCTTGTTGAACGACCGATTTTTCTTCCGTTTCCACTCCGATACTATTGGTGAATTTGAGCAAGGCATCCGAAATATCTTTAGGGTCTGCTTCATAAAAAGATGCTAATACCCAACAGCATTCAGCTATAACAAGGGGAGTTAGGCGCAAAATCAATTCCCCAGCCTCTACTTTTTGAAGCATTTCTCCCACTTCTTCTGCTAATGCTTTTGGGTCGCCCGTTATGATCCGAATGATCACATTCGTATCTATCCAAAGTTTCCGTGCCAATTAATCTTCCTCCCTGTCCTTTAACTCCTTCTCCGCCATGTTCCGATATACTTCTTTCCGGATTTCATCAACTGGTTGAAAGGGCTTATTTGTTTTTAGAATGCCGAGTAATTCCGATACACGTTGCTTCTTTACGACTTCCACCTTAATTTCGCCATCCTTATTTAAAATGAATGTTAAATCATCACCCTCTGTGAGACCCAGGGTCTTCCGTATTTCAATCGGAATTACGACTTGTCCACGACTAGATAACCTGCTTGTTGCCTTTACCACAACATTTGGTTGGTGGTCTGCAAACCCCATAGCGCCCATAAATCCATCTCCTTTCTATTTTTTCGCTTCCAAACATACTTATTTTTTTGTTTTTCTTATTATATATTTTATTCTTACATCGTTATTCGGTCAAATTATTATAAAATTTCTTATTACGTCCCAAACATCTTATTTCAATTTAAGCTCTGAAAACCGAATGAATGAAGAAATCATACCCTAAAATTTGTAAAAAATATAGGCGTTACGAATGTGGTATTAGGTCAGTTGAGGAAATACTTTCATCCAAACGGACTGCTGGGCCATTCCTCCGGAAACGGAAAAGAAGGAATCATCGAATCGAAGACGCCCATACTTGTCCAATAGCGTTCCTTTGAGGTGCATCGCTTCGAATCGTTCGGTTGGAAGGAAAAGCAGTTTCTCTTTTTCTTCTTCCCACAACTCTTGGATGGGCCGTTTTTTCTCGTAGTGGAGGGTTCCCATCTCCTTTTCTGCTTTTTGTTTCATGACCTCGTTGATCTGTTTCCACGATGTCATCACCGGATGGGGAACGAACCATTATGGAGAAGTCAGCAATGGAATGGATGCAGCGGATATAGCTAGAAGAGAAAGCAGAGGATCTCTATAACCATGAAAAACATAGAGGGGATTCGCAATCTTTATCACACCTAAGAACATGTTCCTCGTAAATAAATCCGCACAACAAATAACGCAATCCTCGCCCCGCACGTGTCAATCACCACATCCGATAAAAGCGGAGTCCGTCCCGGCTGAAACGACTGGCTGACAAGTGACAAGCACTCTCACCCTCTCACAAATTCAACATATTTTTCTTCTGCTCTGTTTTTACGCATAAAAAGTAAATCTAATAATGCATCCATATTCATAAATTTCGAAGGCAGCAATTTTGGATGCATATACGAAAAAATTCTTCAGCGGTAATGTTTTGGTGCATGCACTATATGAGCTTCTACAGAGTTGCGATGAATATATCGGATCACTTCCAACAACCCCAACAACCACAACAAAAATCGTCATACAAAAAATCACACCGTATGCAAGTCAGAGCATTTACAGAAAGAGAAAATGCGAAAAGGCTTGCAGAAGAATTGAAAAAGAAAGGTATCTGTCTGTTATTGTGTAATTCCCCTGCTGTTTGGCGGGGATTCTTTGTTTTTATACCAAATTTCGACAATATTTTTATAAATATTTTGGCAATTTTAATTTAAAAAGTTTAAAATAAGAGGTGTAAGAGATGGATATAAGAAAAGAGTTTGAAAACCTTCAATATTTTTTTGATTCGTATTATAACCAGACTTTTTATGATGCAAAATTAGAGGATAAGTTTTTAGAATTTCTCAATGATGAGCCTAAATGGGTATCAAAGGCTTTAAAAGAGGAAATCAAGAAATTAGAACAAATATATAACAATAAAGATATTAATACATGGGCTAAAATAGAAAAACTAGTACATGAAAACAGTATGAGATATTTCCCGTACGAAGATGGTAAAAAATTTATTGAAATAGCCAATAAATTCTTAGAAAATGTATAATACAAATGAGTTAGAAGCCATCGATCAAACGATCGCCGAACAGCGGGAATAAACGGCGCTATTATCTGAAAGATAGGCGTGCCGTTCATATCCAGTCGTTGTTTTGGGAAGTGGAAGTGAAATAAAACTTTATTGGGATCGCGAAAAAATCGATCCACCAGATGGAAAACGCTCATGGACACGTTTTCGATTACACCAAGTATGTCAAGAAAAGCCAATGCTCTTGATAACGCATGCATGGAAAGCTTTTTCTCGTATCTCAAAACAGAGATTCATCAGGAATTGAGGAACGTCAAAACCATAGAAGAGGCAAAGCAGCTGATTCATGATTACATTCGGTACTATAATCATCGACGGATACAAGGTGTTCTAGATTATCAAACACCTGTTCAATATGCAAGAGCCAGTTAAAGGCAAGCACAAGGGGGCTGCATTTCCTCCTTCTCGTCTTACCTACCTTTTCTCAGAATTCCGAGGGGCTGTCAAGTGCTTTCCTTGACAGTTCCTCAGGGTTCTGAGACACTGAGAAAAAGACGGAGAAAAGAAAAGGAATCAGAGCTTTATCACTCTGATTCCTTCGTAAAACCGAATTTATACTGTCTACTTTTGGGATCGCAATGCAATAATGAAGACTATTCGGTTTCGGATTTTCCAAAAACCTTATACACATTTATAGGTGGCAAAATAACTGGATTAATACCTGACTGCGCAGTAAAGCTTGTTATAATTGATCTAACGTACGGCAATAAAATGGCCATACCATGAAATTGAAAGTCCTCAATGTTTACTCCCTCACTACATGTAAAGAATCCTCTTACGGTTGTCTTTAAATAAAAAGGAGCGTTATTTTTTTCAAAATCATCACTAAAGATCTTACAGGTCAAGATAATGATTGACTTATCATTCCCATCAGAGAGAATTGCTTTTGCCTCTAAATGAAAGTCAAGTTCAATTTCTTGCTCGCTTGAAAAGAATTCGTAATTTCTACGATAGATCATTTCATCTACAGAGTAAGTATGAAATCGTAATACACTAACTGCATCCTTCATCATGAATACTCCTATACCTTAAAATTAACAAGCCAAAGGAAAAGAATTCATTTTTGCTGGCTTTTCCGCCATTGGGTTGCTCGGATTAAACTTGACCGTTACCTTGCCACTAACAACGGATTCTGTATAAATAACTTCACCGCTCCCCTTTGTCACTTCGAAACCGGATTCTTGAAGCAATTGTATTAATTCTTCATCCGATAAAGACTCAAATAGCTTTTTTGCTTCCAATTCAGCATTCATCATTTTCTTTCCACCTCACTAAACAAGCCGCTTGTTTTTTATACAATTTATGTCCTTAACACATAATTCAATACCATTTGGCACTCTGGAACTTAATCCAAAGATTCTGTCGTAATCTTGGTAGGTATATGTTGCTGCTCTTACTAACTTAAACCCCTTGGCTTTGCAAATAAAATTATATGTTTTTCCATCAAAATCCTTTCGATTTTTAGCTCTAAGTTGTAAATTTCTTTTCTTAATTTGTTCAATAAGTTGTTTTCTTACAGCATGAAAGAACTTGTTATGCTCACCCAGAGGATCTACAACATCAAATACTTCTTCCTCCGCTATTTCTACTTCACACCTAATTACTCCCTTTTTACTATTAGGGTACTTATAATTAGCCCATGAACGAGCTAATTCCTGATTTTCTTCAAACAGGTAAATCCCTGTCCCCAACCAGCCAACTTTTGTGTGATCTACGACAAAATTTGTGCATAAAATTTTTTCCGCAAAGACTGAGCTAGTCCCATGATAACCAACAAAGTACTTCATTAAACATACCTCTAGTTTCCCCGACTTTTGTCTTCTTTTTCTTTATATACATCATATCTTTTTCATTATTGAACATCAAGTTACATTTTCCTCAACGTTTTAACTTGTTCCTTCTGTTAATAACAGCTGTTTAAATACTTTCGTACCGGTTTCTAATTTAAACGCCCAATGATAATTTCAGATCGTGACAGGCACGCATACAACGATGGCATCCGCCATCCTGTCCTAAATAAAGAATAAACGTGCCGTTCCTAATTGAAAAGAAGGCTCGTCTTACAGACCAACACATTAAAACAACCCGAAATTCATTTAAAACTAGTGAATTTGTTGATTGATCATATGAAAGTTGATATTTACCGGTATATATTTCCTTATAAGATCAATATCCCGCTTCTTGTAGTCCATAATCACAATGCCAGTAATGACCTCATCCTCTTCAGAAAACCGGATAAACACACCAGGAGCTGCTTCGTCATCGTACGACACTTTTGGTTCGCCCAAATAAATATAAAGAACATCGTGATCATAGTCATAGGAGTATTTAACGTTTTCCTGTAAATTTTGGACGAACATAAATCGCACCTCCTGTTTCCTGATTTAACCTACTTTTCGCAATGATGGTGACAACGTCGCCATACTCTTCGTTTTTATGGTCGACAATAACGATTAACGCTTTTAATGACTTGAATTTAGGTAACTGAACAAGGTCTATGTATTTTTGCCTAGTATCATTTTTATCTTCCGGATTATTCGGCAGTATAAAACAAGGATCCTGAATGACACTTTTAATCGTTTCTTCCTGACCTATAAATTCTTCCCTTGTATGATCCCCGCCAGTAATATGGTAATTCCATGTTGTACTTTTAAGCCTTACTTCTTTACCAAAAGGGTCTTTAGTTATAAATATGTAGTCTGTATTTGTTTTGTTACCTTCCATTATTACTCACTCTTTACATCAATAATTCCTAATTCCGAAAGCTTTTGAATTTTTTCCTCACTCGGCGGGGAAGGTATTTCACCAAATATCTCCTCGTATTGCTTAATGTAATTCAACAATAAATAAGCAAATTGTTTGGCGTGTTGTGGGCTCATAGTAATCTTCCCCAGATATATATTTTCATCAGGCGATTGTTGTTGAAGATTAAGGATAATATCATGAAGACTCATACTTAAACTAATGGAATTACAATAAACATTGAAGGGTCTCTTTTCCATATTCCCTTCCATATACCTTTCCTCTCCCTTTTAAAACGGTATTGTAATTATATTTTACACCTTAAAGAATTTTCTTGCACTCATTTCATTAGGGAAACCGCTATATATAGAAAATGCCTATAAATAAACCGCCCCACCAAGGGGCGGCCTAATCATCGTCCTTTCCGCTGATGCCATTTCCACGCGCTTTCGATGGCTGACAAGTGACAGATACCCTCACCCCCTCACAAATTCAGCATATTTTTTCTTCCGCTCTGTTTTTGTGCCTGAAAAGTAATCTAATAATGCATCCATATTCATAAATTTCGGGGGCAGCGATTTTGGATGCATATACAAATAAACTCTCCAACGGTAAAGTTCCGGCACATGCGCCATATGAGCTTCTACAGGGTTGAGATGAATATATCGACTCACTTCCAACATTCCGCTGTCATTGTCAATCCATTTACCATAATAACGCTTTTCAAATACATGTCCCGTCAAACGATAGCGAGTATTATAATAATTCGCATACCGTTTGTTCATGAGCGCCATGACTTTCGAAATCGGCTCCTGTTTTGAGCGCAGCTGCAGGTGAAAGTGATTCGTCATAAGGCAATATGCGGCTACTTCAAATGGGATTTTTTCGTGAAGCTGGTGGAGGATATGGAGAAAAGCGAGAAAATCATTTGTTTCCTTGAATAGGGGATCACGCCGATTGCCGCGGCAAACGATATGATAAAACCGATGGGGCACCCAGATCCGCTTTTGCCGTCCCATTCTTTTTACCTCGCTGTTGCCTGTTGCTTCGTATATGTTTTCAGCCATCTTAGCGTCATCGCTTCCCAAAGCGATTCATCCGCTATCTCTTCGGTTCCCTTTAAATCGGAAATGGTCCTTGCCAGCCGAATGATTTTCGTTTGTACACGATTGCTCCATTGATGCTGGGATGCCCATTGCTGCAACAGAAGTTGCTGCCTTGTGGCAAGCGGGCTTTTTTCCATTAATAACTCAAAAGGAACACGCCCATTCGTTATTTCTTTTCCGTAACGTTCATATTGCTTTCTTCTTGCTTCTTCTACTCTTTTCCTTATGGTTTCCGAAGATTCCGAAACCCTCGTTTCTTTGGTGAAATCAATGACTTCCAATGACAATAAAACATCCATCCGGTCATAAATCGGTCCGGAAACACGATTTCGATACGCTTGAATTTGTTTCGGACTACATGTGCAATAGCGCGTTCTTGAGCCTAAATATCCACACGGACACGGATTCATCGCCCCAAGCAAAATAAAGTCCGCAGGATATGTCACCGTCGACGAAATACGGCTAATCGTCACTTTCCCCGTCTCTAACGGCTGGCGAAGCATATCCAGCGTCTTTCTCGCAAATTCCGCCATTTCATCGAGAAACAAAACACCGCGATGTGCCAGCGACACCTCGCCAGGCTTTGGGTGCGTTCCCCCGCCAATTAAAGAAACCGATGAAGCGGAATGATGCGGATGACGAAAAGGCGGATGGCCGCTCTCGATTTTTTCCCCTGCCAGCTGGTACAAACTGATAACCTCTAACTGCGCATCATGAGAAAGGCTCGGCAAAATCGTCGGAAATGTTTCCGCCAACAAACTTTTCCCGCATCCAGGCGGTCCAACCATTAACACGTTATGTCCGCCTGCCGCTGCGATCTCCAATGCACGCTTTGCTTGATGATGGCCAATAATCGATTGAAAATCCCGATGATGCTTTCGCGGGGAGTTCGTAATTTCAGGAGTGCGAAAAGCTGGGGATAACGAAAGAACACGTTGTCCTTGCAGATATTGCACCGTTTCTTCCAATGTCTGAACAAAGATACAATCGAGATCTTTCAAATGATGAAGCGGAAGTGTGGGATCATACGGAAGGTATACTTTTTGAAAACCGAGCTTCTTTGCTGCCAATACCGCTGGAAGCATGCCATCCACCGGCTGAATCGCTCCATCCAACGATAACGAACCTAAAAACGCTGCATCGGGGAAAACCGGCGCTGTCAGCTTGCCCATTGCCTTCAAAATCCCAATCGCCATCGCCAAATCAAACATCGGGCTATGTTTTTTCCGCTCCGGCGGAGACAAATGAACAACGAGCCTTTTATCAAAAAAGTCGCAGCCGAAAGCATAAAGCGAAGCAAGAACACGTTCCTTTGCCTCTTTCACCGACGCATCCGGCAACCCAACAATCACCATCGCCGCAATCCCCGGCACCTCCTGCACCTCCACCTGCACCCGATACCCTTCTAACCCCCTCAACCCAATGCTTAAAATCTTCACCGTCACTCATCCATCCCTCCCAATCACAGAACATTAGTTCTCACCCATCATTGTAATACCCTCCCCTTTATCTTTCAATTACCAATATTTCGACAAATTTCGGGTGGTGAGCGCCACTTCCGGATATCGCGAAAACGCTGCAAAAAGACGACAGAGTGGATGTCATTGCCTGGATGGAAAAAGAATCCGTGCACGTCATATCTGGAGTTCGGCCGGGAAGACTCATTTTTAAACCGAATGGGCCATTGGTGGATGAGTATGAACAATCGTGGGATCTAGCAGGAGATGCAGGAGTTTTGAATCTTACGGTAAAGAACAATAAGATTTTTTATGATGAATATCCGGATGCACTGGCCCGATTGTACAGCTCGCTGACTTCTCATGGAGGAAATTATCTTGTTGCAAGTGCTAAACCGGGATTTGAATTTATCGGTGAAGGCTCTCCAACTCATGTTGGAGGAGCAAGCCACGGGGGGCTTCATAAACAAGATTCGCTAGTGCCGATGATTATAACTGGCACCGATTCGTCCCCAAAACATTTACGCATGATTGATTTAAAAGATTGGATTTTAACCTCACATTTCGCACCCTCCCAACGAAAATCGGGAGGATTTTTTCGTTCCGATGTCGAATGAATCCTTGAC
>NZ_QCWL01000006.1:0-8066 GCF_003064505.1 Geobacillus sp. LYN3
TTTTCTATGACCGAAATGCCCTATTTGTGCTGGGCTTTTTTATACACTAGCACTGGGGTGAATAGTTACTATAAATCATATAATAATATGAAATCTTTTGAACTTTTTTCTACCGTATAAAATATTTTAAATTCCTCTTTTTTTCTCTCTAATAATACTGATTGAGATACCTTTTTTGCTATTAATTTATTTGTTTCACAGTTAAGTAAAACATACAAATCGTCTCTATCTGTTTTATACATAATTTTGTTTAAGTCGCTAGAAACGTATCTTAAATTTATGTTTTTCTTAATTAATTTTGGTTTTTTATGTAACTCTTTAAGATATAAATCACCTTTATACCAGTCCTTACTGTTTTTCAAAAAAATAGCTTTGCCCTTGTTAGGAGATATTTTAAAGAAGTTTATATTAGAAGATACTAACTTACGTTCTCCGTCCTCAAAAGAATATAATGAATGTTTTTCATAAACAAACATAGCTTAGACCATCTTCGGTGACTTTTATATGTTCTTCAATAATTTCGTAGGCATTTCTAGTTCTATCATTTGTTACCTTTAAAAAAATATCAGGCGTGTTGATTATCCAATAAAATCCAAAGTGTATAGAAAAAAGAGCACCTTTCCTGTAGAATGTGAGTAACGACACAAACAAACCCAGGAGGTGCTCTCTATGAACAAGCATACCACACTCCCGAATTTGATGCAAAAACTTGTTTCGGATGAAGAGATTCAACGGATTGCCGAAGCGGTTGGGTATCGTGATTCGTCTCGAACCTTTACGTTGCGCGAGTTGATTCACTTCTTCCTGCTGACCGCCATGCATCAATGGAAAAGCTTTCGCCACGGAGCCGATGTGGGGCCTCTGTATGGATTGCCGCGATTCCATTATTCAACTGTATCCAAGAAAGCGAAAGAAGTTCCCTATGACATCATGAAACGCTTGTTGGCGTTGATCATTTCCAAGTGCAACCGCCAAACCCGCCGTTCGCTTCGGTTTCCCAAACCGCTTCGGGTGGTGGATTCGACGACCGTCACGGTCGGGAAAAACCGCCTCCCATGGGCTCCGTATCACGGCGAACGCGCCGGAGTGAAGCTGCACGTCGCGTATTCGCCGGAATCCTCGCTGCCGGCAGACGTGGTGGAAACGACCGGACTGCGTCACGATGGCCCAGTGGGAGAACAGTTGACGAACGCTCAACAAGTGCTCGTGGAAGACCGGGCGTATTTCAAAATCGAACGCCTCGATCGATTTGTGGAGCAGCATCAGCTCTTTGTCATTCGAATGAAGGACAACATCGAACTTCATCAGAAAAAAAAGCTTGAAACGCCTTTCCAGCACATCTTCATCGGTTCAAGCCGACTTCACGTGCCAGTTGGGGACGAAACAATGCCGATCGACCAAGCGTCACCGGGTAGTGATCTTTCGAGATGCAAATGGCCGCGACATTCGGGTCGTGACGAACCTCTTCCATGCGTCTGCGGAAACCATTGCCGACATGTACCAACAACGTTGGACTGTTGAGGTCTTTTTCCGTTGGGTGAAGCAATATCTGAATGTCCCGACCTTGTTTGGCACGACGGAAAATGCGGTATACAACCAACTGTTTGCGGCGTTCATCGCGTATGTGTTGCTGCGATGGCTGTATGATCAAACCAAAAAACGGACGAACGTCTCTCTTTCCTTCATTTCGTTTGTTCGCCGTTTTTTCTCTGGGCAGCTTCCTCTCGATTGGAAATCCGGGATGGCCGCTGCTTTGTTTGAGTATGCCCAAATTTATGGAAGACGTATGTCTAATTTTGGATAATCAACACTCGTGGATTCATCCAAAAATCGCTGCACCATTTGCGACAGCTCATATTTTTGGCCAAAAAAGCGGCGCTGGCGCACCCGTTTGATTTCATGATTCTGCTGTTTGTTCATGCAGCACTTCTTATACTTTTTCCTACTTCCACACGGGCATGGGTCATTCCAGCCGATCGACATGCGTCATCCTCCTCTCCCATCTTTCTTTTTTCAATATTTCCATCAATAATGTTTAAATTCTACTATGGACAGGATAAACTACTATTATACAAAACGTTTATCCGAAAGGAGACGAGGGCTATGAACCCCGACAATCTTGCTAAACTGATCGACGAATTGTCTGCCATGTTCCATCCGACAGAGCGGGACCGTCCACACGGCAGATGGGTTAAGGCGCCAAAGAGCGCACCCCCCTCCAAACGGCGGCGGTCCAAAACAGCCTACCAGCTGAAAATCACATTAAACGGCATCCGCCCGCCGATTTGGCGGCGCGTCCTTGTTCCCGGACATGCGACATTTCACGAGCTTCATCTCATCATCCAAGAAGCGATGGGATGGGAACAAGCCCATTTATACGAATTCGATTTCGGAAGCGTTCTCATCGGCATCCCTGACGGCTGGGATTCGTTTCAGCTGGAAAAAGAACTGATGGACGCCCGCCGCATCCCATTACAGCAATGGCTGACGGAAGAAAAACAAAAGTTTCTATATATTTACGATTTTGGCGACTACTGGCGCCATACCGTCACTGTTGAAAAGATTGAAACACTCCCAAAACCGTTGGAACGCGCCGCTTGCCTGAAAGGAAAACGGGCGTGCCCTCCCGAGGATTGCGGCGGCGTCTATGGCTACCTGGAGCTGCTGGAAGCGGCGGCGCAAAAAGACTCTCTTGCCGATCCCGAATTGCGCGAGCTGGTAGACTGGATGTACGACATGAAAGGCGAAGATTTTGACCCTGATGCCTTTGACGTCGAGGAAGCGAACGAGCGGCTGGCCTATATCCGATTGTAACGCATGCGAAAGAAGGTATCCGTCATCTCTCAAGGGCACCTTCTTTCGCACCCATCTGTCCTTTGTTGCCTGCTTTGTCCATCGCCTTACAAAAATCCCCGTTCGGCAAACGTCTCCCAGACGAGCTCCTCGAGCTCCTTGCGCAACTCAGCTGCATCGACTCCTTCAAGCAACCCGTCCTTTTTCCATGTTCGGATCGCTTTGTCGATCAAGCGATGGACTTGATCAACGTCCCAGCCCTCGCAATCAAACAACTCCTCAACTTGGTCAAGCCATTCCTCAATCGCACGGTCCAGCTCATCGCCATCCTCCATCCCACCGTCGTCGAACCAGATCTCATCACCGTCATCCCCATCGTCAAAGAGCCACTCATCATCATTCTCGCCCTCATCATCTCCATCATCGAGCAACTCTGTGCGAAATAAAAACAATTCCATCACAGCGGCTTCCACTTCCTCTACAGGAACGCCGTAGTGTTCCGCAACCTTTTCCATATTGACAAATTCTCTTCCAGCCATTTCACTCGCCAAATAACGGAGTGCAGCCGCATACACAGCAGGATTCTTGATGACCGGTTCATCCATTTCGCAATATGCGCGCCAAAGGAACGCAGCCTCGCTGAGCACTAGGGAGGAGGTTGTTTCTTCCTTTTTCTTTAATTCG
Source organism: Geobacillus sp. LYN3 (assembly GCF_003064505.1). NCBI lineage: Bacteria > Bacillati > Bacillota > Bacilli > Caryophanales > Anoxybacillaceae > Geobacillus > Geobacillus sp. LYN3. Next base: position 3,478 of record NZ_QCWL01000006.1, read on the forward strand.
CGAAAAACATCATCTTGATCTCGATCCCCCCAGTCCTTTTCGCTCAGCAGCTGCCACAACAGCTCATGGACCGCTATTTCAAGCAATTCCGGAAACGACTCGCGCAAAAACACTTCACACGTTTTCATATCCGGATTCCATTCCGCTTGAAGCGCCCGCGCAAGCCGATCCTTCCCGCTCTTTGGAATCGGCAGCACCTTCATGAAGTACGCCCACTCGTCCCCATGCGGAACGAGGCATCCTACTAACACGTCCCCCTCCCTAGCAGACGGAAGCTCCTCCGGCGTCAAAAAACGGACGTACTTTTCTTTTCTGGTCAACAGATCGCGTACAAGGAAACGCCGCTCATCCTCGATATGAATGATCTCGTCAAACGATGGAACCGCCTCGTCCCATCGCTTCAAATGAGTTTGCACTGCTGGACGCCACCGCGTGCGGCGCCGGCTTCTCATATAGGCTGAAAAAATTGTCATCCCTTTGTCATCAACGTGTCTGTGAAAAATCGCCCAGTTCGTCAGCAATAAATTGGCGCTGGTCTCCAGCTCGTTAGGAAGCCCTTGAAATGGAGAACCAGACATCATGAAAGCAAGCTCTTCCTCATATCGCTCTAACGCAAACGAAAACACATCTTGCATACATTTGGCCACTTCACGGTCAATTAGAGATTCTATCGATACTGCTTCTTTCTTCCCACAACAATGCTTGTACGTTTTCCCACTGCCGCATGGACAAAGATTGTTTCGCGATGCCTTCACCATATAGCTACCTACTTTCTTTGTATCATAGTCATTGAACGTTCTCCCCCTCTACGCTAACGCTCGGGCCAGCTAAACACTTTGGGGAGACATTCACGATCAACGTGTGATGGAACTGCTTTCAGCAACACATATCGCAAGCACTTTGGGACTTCCGCCGCTCATGTCGAGAACATCGATTCGCATTCCATTTTTTATGCCTAACCAAAATCCTGGTTCTTCACCAAAAGGTGCCCTTGGCTTTTTCAAAACATGCCATATTTCCTTCTCCAAGGAGAAATCAGCCAATCCATGATTTTCATGCCGGTTGACACTCCGCACTCCTAAAGGTGTAGGATTCTTGGATCATTCGCGTCCTCATCCGTTTCTCGGTAAAACGAGAAAAACCCTGCTTCTCAATCAAGCACACGTTATGGTGATGGCCCAAAATCCTAAGAATAGAATATGAATGACTCTTACCATTGGGCTTGCCTGCATAATGGAGAATCATAGAGGCCGAGCCGAGAGAAACAAGCGCCCCGTCATTCATCGGGACGCCTACGGCCGGCGAAGCAAACGGGACAACGAGGCAAGCAGGCGCTCTTGAAACGCAGCCCGTTCTTTCTCCACCTTGTCTGGCCACTCTTGCAGCGCCTGAAGCCACGACTCTACGTACGGAGAGAAAGACGGCGGATATACGCGGGCAAGATCGTCCAGCTTGCCGTTGCGATCGGTCGCGGCGACGATATACATGCCCGGCAACAGATGCGGCTCTGCCCGCTTCGGAATGTCCCATGTCACCGTTCGGTTATGGGCAAGCCAATCCAGCACCGCCTTCCCCTGTTCCACACGCTTGACGCGGAAAAACGAGAAACCGACGGAAAGGGAAATAGGCAAACCAAACAAACGAGCAAGCTGCCAAGCCATCAGTTCCTCATCCCCCTTTCCGTTCTCGCCCCTCCATTTATCCAGCAAAGCAAAGCAATGTTCCAATTCGCTTCTGACCTCTTCCAGCACGGCACCAATAACAGTTCGATGATTCGTTCCATAACGGCGGTCCAGCCAATCGGCCCACTCAAGCAACATATCGAGCGCTCGGCTCACCACTTCCCATGAAAACGAACTCCATCTTGACGGGATTTGATCGACGATGCATTGTTTCCAGTCTTCTTCTCCTACGTCCTCCCACGATGAAAACGTCCGCTCGGTCATATATTCACACACGAGCAAAACCACGGCCCAACACGCCTCTTTGGCTTCTTTTTCTTCGCTCACGATGACTTCGTTATAAAACGCCAATGCGTCATCGGCAAAATACATCCCTTCCCATTCCGCGCGGATCAACAATGTCTCGATTCTTTCCGGCCCCATCCATTTCATTTTCCATAAGTCCGAAAGACGATGTGATGAGCTAAACGGAGATGGGGGCAATCCATAACGGGAGCGAATGGAATTCACTCCGATGAGCACCGGCAAATTGGCTCGTTCTTGCATGTTAAACAAATGGAATTCATACTCTTTCAGCCACTCATCCACTTCCTGCACACGCCCCTCGCGCGCCATTTCGTGAGGGGTTTTTCCATTCCATTTCTCAAGCGGGATGTGAAGGGCTTTTTCCATTTGAACATCCAATCCGGCCATCGTTGCCACCCAAGGGGGAGAGTCTGGGTCTGAATCAATATGAAGCGAAACGTTTTCGATCCCTTTTCGGCGCAAAACGGCTTCTGTCCCCCGTTTTCGTTCTTTTGGGGAATACCCAAACGCCTGCAGCAGCGACACGAGCTGTTCGGCCGTCCCTTCCTCCTCGGTAGACAACACGAGACGCGACCGATGTGCGGATAATGACCCGCCTAATTCAAACACATGAATCGGCTTGGGGGAAATCACTCCGACATAATGGTACACATTGGTGCACCATGAACCTTCCACTTTCTCCCCATCGTCATGATCAATGTGAGCGCGTCCGATCGAAGCAAGCTTCCTCATCGCCTCAGCGGCTTCCTGGCATTCGTATTCATACGTCCATCGCGTGCGCTCCTCTTGCACATCGTCCGCCCTCGGAGGATAGCCTGCATCGACGATATCGAGAAAATGTTCAACGGCTACCTTTTCATACGGCCAATCGGTTTGCGTCAACAAGACGCGAATGTTCTCTTCCGCCCGTTCCACGCCCTTCGGATCCACAATCGATGATACACCGCAAACGTAATAGCCGCCGTCAAAGGGCTCCAAAAAGGCAAACATGCCGCCCCAAGGGCGCACAACCTCCAATGTCTCGCAATACGGCATGAGAAGTTTCTCGCCCGTCAACCGGTCGACCGCCACTCCTCCTTCATCATGCAAATCGACAAATTGCACAAGGCGCGGCACAAGCCGAACCCAGCGGTCCAACATTTCCTTGAGCTCCGGAGACAGACGACGCCCTTTTTCCTGTTGAAACCATTCAACGCCGCGCAATCCATTCGGATAACGATGGAGGAAAAAACGCCAAAGCGTCTCAAACACCTTCAACTCTTCACGATGATCCTTTTGTTCGATCATTCGGCGAAATGTACGGTTGACCGCTTCGCGTTCATCATAAGACAGCGATTCATCCAAAAACCGCTGCACCATTTGCGACAGCTCATATTTTTGGTCAAAAAAGCGGCGCTGCCGCACTCGCTTGATTTCACGCTCCTGCTGTTTGTTCATGCAGCACTTCTTATACTTTTTCCCGCTTCCGCACGGGCACGGGTCATTTCGGCCGATTGCCATGCAAAATCCTCCCTTCTAATCATTCCTTTCCAAAACGGCGACCAAGATAATGAACCTCCCCCACTTATCGAAGTGGGGGTTTCCTGTTTCCCCTTCGGAGGTGGATGCATGATAGGCTGGTTGGCAGCCTATCTGCAGGCAACACCTGGCACCCGTCCCGTTGGGAGCCACAGGCAACATGAGTATCCATGATACTCAAGGGCGGGAACTCGCCATCTACGACTTCATACCTAAGCAATCCGTCGATACGTAAACGGTTTGACCGTAAATTCCAATGGGCGGATTTCACCATAATATACTTTGGCAAATAAATTCATTGCCCCATGGATATCACGGTGTCGTTTGTACCCGCATTGACATGTATAATTTCTAGAAGAAGATTTATTTTTCTTCCCGCAAACAGGGCATGTTTGCGAGGTATAACTTTCATCTTTTTTCTCGATTTGAATTCCTTCGGCATTCAATTTGTATTTGAGATAATCAAATAATTTTCCAAACGACCAATTGGATAATTTCTGATTGGTCTTTTTGTTTCGTTTCTTTTTCGTATTCCGTTGGATTCCTTCGATATCTCCAATGACGACTTCTTTCACTTGGTTTTCCAAACACCAACGAACAAATTGTCTCGTGGTTTTGTGCAGTGCATCCTTTAGTTGTGCCTCTGATTTCGAAAGTACATATTGTTTCGCCCGATTGTACTTTTTCCATTGTTTGGAGCCTTTTTTGCATCTGCTCATGAGTTTTTGCAGTTCTTTTAATTTCTTGTTTCTCAACCGATGAATGCTTCTTATTTTTCTTCCCGTGATAATGAGGCTTTCCCCATTTTCACAAATGGCTGCGATGGTGTGAATTTCCCCTGGGTCAATAGCAACACGGTTTTTACATGGATTTTCTTTTGGTTTTTTCCCATCTTCATACGATAAACAAAGCCACAAACCACGGTCATAGACCAACTCGATTTCTTTGACTTTTCCGTTTGGAAGTTTCTCTTTGTCGATTTTCACCACCAAAGGAGATTGTCGTTTTCGATTCCAAATTCCTAGCGACAGTTCCAACGTTCCGTCTTCATGCAAAACAAACCCATCTTTTGCCCATTTCGTG
>NZ_QCWL01000006.1:8076-10314 GCF_003064505.1 Geobacillus sp. LYN3
TCCTTTTTTCCGTGCTTCTTTTGCCCCATCACGGGCAAAGATATATTTATGCACAACCGCCTGGATGCTTTGGCTGTGGATAGAAAAACGACCTTTTGTTGCTTTTTGCAGTTCCGTTTTGGTTATCCATTTTCCTGTTTCCAAATGATGTTCTTTTGCCAAACGAAGGCATTCGTTCCAAACTTCTGCGGAGATACGATTGCATTCAAATAGTTTTTGGATAACTTCTTTCTTTGCCCGAAAACGGGTTTTCAGCGTTCGATACATGGTTTCACCTCCTATGTTTATTGTATTCTATTGCCATCCAAAGAAGAAACCTGAATCCGTGATAAAGACGCGTTCAAACTGCCAAGAAAACTTGATCAATCAACAAATATTGCACTCGGGCTTCTTCACCTAATAGGTGAACATTCGGAATTGAGTTGATACTTTGGCATGATTGGGTTTTCCAACATTTTTGATACACTTCTGTCACGGATTCAGGAAGAAAGAGAAAAACAGAAAAACCGAACGCCATTCATCCCCCACCTGTAGAGGTGGGGGACTTCTGGCTGATTTATGTTAAAAACTGTCGGAATCGCGCACAAAGCCATTTTTCCCAATCCATTATGGATTCGGTCAAAACCGATCGTTCCCCGCCGCTTTTTTTGGAGTTTCACGAATGGAACGCATTCCATTCCCTGTTTCTACTTATAGAGGGCTTGGGTTGAGCCCAATGATGTTTGAATGAGAGAGCCCTTGTGGAACCGGCTTTCCTTTCTGACGAAATGCCGCTGACTTGCGCGCAGCGCCCGTTTTTCTGCCAGCTTCTAGATGAATCCCCGATCGGTGAAGATCTCCCACGCTACATCGCGGAGTTCTTTACGCAATTCTTTTTCATTCACTTCCTCAAGCAGGCCTTCATTCCGCCACGAACGGATGGCGCGGTCAATATGACGGTTGACTCGCTTCTCGTCCCATCCTTCACGCATCAACATCAGATCGATGTCATCGATCCATTCATTGATGCGCGCATCAAGCTCATCCCCTTCCTCTTCGAACCAGTCTTCCTCCCAGTCATCGAGCCATTCCTCGTCGTCTTCATCATCAACAGCCATCAGGAAAAAATCCAACGCCGCCGATCGCACATCTTCTGGCATCACGTCATACCGATCGGCGATGTCTTCCACCTCCGATCCTTCCGCCTTCATCAAATGCCCAGCCACATAGCGGAGCGCCGCCGCGTAGACGGGGACCGAATAAGGGAGGCGGGATGTTTTTCCGCAATAGATCGCCCATATGGCGAACGCTTGATTGAGCAGCGCCGCTGGCGCCTCCGGCTCGTTTTCATCGAGCTCGCGAATGACGGCCGCTTGTTTCGGATCATCCCATTTGAACTGTTTGGCGAACTGCCAAAGCCACTCCAAGAGCACATCGGAAAGCACAGCGACGAACCGATCGCGCATCCATAAAGCCGATGGCTGACCGCTCCACTCCCCTTCTTGTTGAATCGCCCGAAGCAATCGATCTTTCCCTGACGCCGGGAGCGGAAACACCGCTGTGAAACACGTGAACACGTCTTGGTACGGCACAAGGAAGCCGAACACCACATCTCCTGTTTCGATCACGCTCGGCCATTGATCGGAAGTCAATAAATGAACGATCTTTTCCTCTCCCGTCAACAAATCCCGGACAACGGGGCGATTGTCGTCCTCATAGCCGATGAACTCGCCAAGCGACGGAACGGCTCCTTCCCACCTCTCGATGTGAGCCTGAACGGACGGGCGCCACCGCTCCCAATGACGGCTTTTCCGGTAAGCAGAAAAGATCGTTTGTCCTGTTTCATCAAGCGGCCAACAAAACAACATCCAGTTCACCGCCATGATCTGCACGCCAAGCTCGAGTTCCTCCGGCATCTCATCAAGCGGGAACTGGTCTAAAAGCTCTTCCACCTCCCTCTCATACCGCTGTAAAACAAACTGGCGCATATCATTCATGCATTCGATCAACTCGCGGTCAATCAATGACGAAATCGAAACCGCCTCTTTTTTTCCGCAACAATGCTTGTACTTTTTCCCGCTGCCGCACGGACAAAGGGCATTCCGCGACACCGTCATATCGTCACCCACTTTCCTTCGATTCGGCCTTGCCGTTATGTTCATTGTATCATAACAGAGAGAAAATTAGGAGTGAACTACCCCCACTTAATTTTCTAGCGAAAATTTGAAGTGGGGGCTTCCAAAGAAGTTTGACTGCTTC
>NZ_QCWL01000007.1:0-15034 GCF_003064505.1 Geobacillus sp. LYN3
TCCTTATCTATTCCAAATCCATTCAGAGATACCCTATCTATCTTTCATTACACAAAATTCTTGACGGTACCGATTAATAGCACGGCTCTTATTATTTTAGTTTAATAAGTAGACGTATAACAAAGCAATTACTTGGATAATAATGAATATAAAGAATAATAGTCTAGGGAAGGTGCAGGCCATGAAGGAGTTTTTAACTAATGAAGAAATTATCAACTTTTATAAGGCCGGAATGCCTATAGAGGAAATTGTTAGAAATTCTAAATACAGAGACAAAAGCTCAATATATAGGATTCTTAAAAAAAATGGTGTTACCCCAGATAGAAATCCTAAAATAAACCTTTCAAATGAAGAAATAAATAATATAGTCGATTTGTACAATAGTTCCCCCACAGTATCTGCGGTTAAGATTGGCAAAAAATTTAATATATCTGGTGATTCAGTGTTGCGTATTTTAAGAGAGAAAGGAGTTTCCATAAGAGAACAACCTAGAAAACATATTATAGATGAGCAGTTTTTTGACAGAATAAGTCCAAATGTCATTTATATTGTTGGTCTAATCCAAACAGATGGAACGATACATAAAGATCTTTTAGGTTTCTCCATAATCCAAAAAGATTATGAATTATTAGAGAAGATAGCGAAGGAAATGGGAGCGAATTCAGATATCATATATAAGGGTGTAAATAATACATCAGTATTAATTGTTAGAAGTAAGAAAATGGTTAAATCGTTAATTGAAAAGTTCAAGCTTCACCCTAATAAATCTAAAACTTTAGAATTTCCACCAATACCAGAAGAACTTGTACCTTCGATGTTGAGAGGGAATTTTGATGGAGATGGTCACTTTTCAAAAAGAGAGGCGGGTATTGTTACTGCTAGCGAATCCTTTGCACTATCTTTATATGATATTCTCCAAAACTTCGATCTTCATCCAATATTAAATCTTGAGAAGCCAAATGAAACATGGTTATTTAGGGTTTATGTTCGAGGTAAAAATAATTTAAAATCACTCGAAAATATTTTATATAGTGATGGAAGCCAGCTTTTTAAAGTAGATAAACGAAAAAAACTTTCAGAAGTGTACAAATAAGGAGAAATAAGTATGAAACGGCACAGGAAATTGGAAAAATCAATACTAGAGAAAAAAGTCATACAAATGTATGTAATGCATAAAATGGGTGGGACAAGAATTGGTAATGAACTAGGAATAAGTTCAACTGAAGTTTATCGTATTTTAAAAAGAAATAATATTAATCGAAGAAAGAGGGAATCACTAGTTGCCCAGAAGATTATTAAATTATTTGAGAATAATATAAGTATAGCTGAAATAAGCCAACAATTCGGACTACAAGAAAAAACAATAGAGATAATCATTTCACAAAAGAAACATTAAATAAGAAGACTCTTCGGATTAGGTAGTGGAAAATGTATATAGGTTGCTTTTTTACTAAAATATGCATTAGACACATGCTGCGGATTATAAGTAGGAGCATTCCTGTTAGAAGTTTTTTCGGGGACTTGAATAAAAAAAGCCCTCTTGGTATGATTCGGGGGTGTCAATCGGATGAATTGACCCCTAATTTGGATACCAAGGAGGACTATACATGAATTCTATCTCAAACAAGAAGATTAATCAAGTCACCGATCAAACGCTGGTTGTTGGCATGGATATCGCGAAAAAGAAGCATTACGCCTGCTTTGTGGATGAGCGAGGGAGGGTGTTAAAAAAGCCGTTTCCCGTTCTGCAATCGAGAGAAGGATTGGAATGGTTGTACCAGTGCATCGTGGAAGCCATGAAGGAATTTGAAAAAACCGAGGTGATCGTTGGCATCGAGCCAACGGGACATTATTGGCTCAATCTCGCTTACTTTCTTGACGAGAAGGGCATTCCTCTCGTCATGACAAACCCGATGCACGTGAAGCGATCCAAAGAGCTGGACGACAACCTTCCAACCAAGCATGATGCGAAAGACGCGCTCGTCATTGCCCGGTTAGTGAAAGACGGCCGATTCAGCTATCCGCGTATTCTGAAAGGGATGGAGGCGGAGCTGCGCGTGGGAGCGACATTTCGCTCCAAATTGGTGGAAGAACAGGGAGCGATTCGAAATCAAATGATTCGCTGGCTTGATCGATATTTTCCGGAGTTTTCCCAAGTCTTCCCGTCATTTGGGAAAATGGCGCTCGCGGTGCTGGAATATACGCCATTTCCGAGTGATCTGGCAGGAAAAGAACTAGAAGAGGTGCTGGCCCTTTACCGGCAAAGTGAGGGATTACAATCGCCACAAAAACCGAAAGCGAAGAAGTTGATGGAATTGGCCCAACACTCCATTGGCGTAACGGAAGGACAACAGATGGCCCGTATTGAAATCGCCACGCTTGTCCGCCGGTACCGCCAACTGGAAGAAGAAATCGAGGCACTGACAGAGCAGCTGATCGAACTCGTACAGACATCGATCGAGTACGAATGATTGAAGACCGTTCCGGGCTTAGGCGATGCGACCATCGTAGAACTGTTATCAGAGATCGGGAGTTTCTCCCATTATCAGGATCCGCGGCAGCTTATCCAATTAGCGGGCCTGACGCTGCGGGAACATTCCTCCGGCCAACACAAAGGGCAAAAACGGATCTCGAAGCGTGGAAGAAGGCGGTTGCGCGCCCTCCTCTTCCGCGTGATGATGCCGATGATCCGTCACAACGAAGCGTTTCGGCAGCTGCACGACTATTACACGACACGTCCTGATAATCCGTTGCGGAAGAAGCAATCGATTGTGGTGTTATGCGGAAAATTATTGAAGGTATTGCACGCTGTATGTACGAAGCACCAAGCGTTCGATGCGAAGCGAATGATGCAGGACATCTTTGGCCTCGAAACGGCTGCTTGATGCCTATAGTCTCGATTCCCTAGACAACAAGGATGACACGGAGAAGCTGGCGCGATATCATCCATTCGACCTTGAGTCCCTAAAGGAGCTTAGCCGGCCTCTGCCTGATGACTAGACCGAACGAAGGAATGTAGGCGCAAGGATGCCAAGAGACATGGGAGGGTTCGTCATCATCAGCGATGCAGAGATCCACGGTGCATCCCATACGCTTCCCCCACTACAACCAAATTTAACCAGTAGTGACCGCGAAGCGTACCCAGTCAATGTAAGATATACACATATTTAAGAAATAATGTTAGAAACTTTGTCGAAAAATATTTTTTTGACACCCCTGAAACGGCTACAACCGTTGATATATCAACATTTATAGAGGGAGGACTAATATATGAAATTTGTATATCTTAATTTACAGGAAGAATGATATACATCCATCCCGTATATTTTCCCATGGATGTAGTATAAGTTATGCTCCGATTAAACCTTTAGAAGAGAGATTATTTATACTACCTAGAAATACCCGCATGTTCGAGTTTATGTCATCGTAATACTCCTATATGATTGAACTGGTTCCTTGAAGGGAGAAATTATCCAAGGGATTTTTTGAGGGGATGGATAGGTGTATTGCTGTAGTTTGAAATCAAAAACTTAGCACTGGAACACTGAGTGAATTGGACAGTTTGCACGACATGGAAGTATGTAAACAACTGGTATTTGTGTTAATTTTCTGCAGGGAGAAAAAGTAAAAGCGTTTAGAAATATGTAGTTTCATGAATTTTTTTGATTAATTACAGGTAATTACAGGACAATGAAGGAATAATGCATAATAATAATGATATAAGGTAACAGTTAAAAGAAAAAACCCCTTGCGAAAACTGGAAGGAGGGAAAACGGTGAAGATTTCTAAATACAACAGTAAAATAACTCTTGACTTTTTATTAAATGAGAAAGAGAATCAATTTTTTGATCGCAAGTCGGCAAGTATCAAAATTAACAAATTAGCTGAAGCAATTGTGGGATTTGCCAATGCTAATGGGGGATTAATAGTCGTTGGAATTGAGGATGGAAAAATTCAAGGAGTACTTTCTCAAGGGAATACAAAGGTGAATGATATCATCCAATGTGGATTTCAAAAATGTATTCCATCTGTAAATTATAAATATGAGAATATTCCAGTTAAAAAAGACAATGGGAAAGAAGATGAAATTATTTTATTACATATAGAGCCTAGTGTAGACAAAGTTCATAAAACAGAGGCTGATGAAGTCTTTTTAAGGGTTGGCGATGAAACCATAAAACTTAATCATGAACAAAGGTTAGATTTGGAATATGATAAGGGTAGTCGTCTTTATGAAGAACAGATTGTTGAGGGATGCACATTAGATGACCTTGATAAAGAAGTATTAGATAAGTACAAAAAAATACTTGATTTTAATGGATCATTTGAGGAACTCCTTTTGGCAAGAGGTTTTTTACGAAGAGTGAATGGACAGATAAAATTAACCGTAGCGGGTGTATTAATGTTTGCGAAGTATCCTACAGCATTTATTCCTAGTGCAAGGTTAAGGTTTTTCCGTTATGATGGGACGAAAGCAGATGTTGGAACTTCAATGAACATCTCTAAACAAAAGGTTTTCGAGGGTCCAATACCTAAGTTAATTGAGGAATCAAAAAAGTTTATTGATACACAATTAAGGGAGTTTACTGCACTTGACAAAAATACTGGACAGTTTATTACCGTTCCGGAATATCCGCCTTTTGCATGGCAAGAAGGAGTCATAAACGCTATTACCCATCGAGCTTATAACATACATGGGGATGATATCAAAGTCTTTATGTTCGATGACCGACTTGAAATACACAGTCCCGGTCGTCTCCCTAATATTGTGAATGTAGAAAATATAAAATATACAAGGTATTCAAGAAATCCAAAAATCGCTAGAGCATTGACGGAGTTTGGATGGGTACGAGAACTGAACGAGGGCGTCAAACGGATTTATCGTGATATGGAACAATTCTTTTTAGATCCTCCAGTATATATTGAAACTAATTCATCTGTCATCCTAACTTTAAAAAATAACATATTAATGCGAAGACAACGCAGAGAAGAAAGAATTTCATCAATTATCAATAGAAGTTGGAAAAGTTTAACCGATGATGAAAAAGTAGCATTGGAAATTGCATATGCAAAAGATAAACTAAAAACGAGACAACTAGCGGATGCTCTTGGAAAAAGTCTTCAATATGCTCGAAAAATCCTTAAAAAATTAGAGGAAAAGAAACTTATTAAAAAAATTGCTACCTCTAATTATGATCCAAATTTACATTATATATTAAATACTGAAGATGAGTCTGGAACAGCTGATAAATGAGTCTAACACGGGTTTGTTAGGCTCATTTTTTGTTGGGATTAAGAAAGGCTAAAGGGATAATACATAGACCTAAATAAAAAATGTGGGAAGACTGATTTAGACTCTGATCAACTTATTATAAAGGTGAATAGGCTGTTTTCTAAAGGATATAGACATGAAACTGCTTCATATACTCTCTAAATTGTGGAAAATAAAGAAACTTTATGGTGGAATTCGGTGTATTTGACACGAGATATGAAGAATTTGAACCATGCAAGAGTTACCTAAAAAAATGATTAAAATTCCCTCTAGCTTGATAAGAAATAAAATTGAGCTTGACGTGAAATCTGGAGAACTTGACGCGGGGAAGAAAGAACTTGTCAAGGGAATTCAAGGATTGTCTTGAATAGAAGGGTTTAGATGCTATCTTAGCTTGATAAGAAATAAAATGAGCTTGACGTGAAATCTGGAGAACTTGACGCGGGGAAGAAAGAGCTTGTCAAGGGAATTCAAGGATTGTCTTGAATAGAAGGGTTTAGATGCTATCTAGCTTGATAAGAAATAAAATGAGCTTGACGTGAAATCTGGGGAACTTGACGCGGGGAAGAAAGAACTTGTCNATGCTATCTTAGCTTGATAAGAAATAAAATGAGCTTGACGTGAAATCTGGGGAACTTGACGCGGGGAAGAAAAAACTTGTCAGGGAAATTCAAGGATTGTCTTTAATTTAGAGGATTAGATAATTTCGAGCTTGACAAAAAATAAAGGAAACTTGATGTAAACTTCAAAAAACTTGACATAAGATGAAATAAATCTTCTAAAGACTTTTACATTATAAAAATCCCCAACTAATTATTTTCTTAAAACCCTCATTTCTATTTTCGGGAAGTTGCTTTTTAATTTGCTTGCTTAGTTCTTTCTTTCTATTCCAAAAAATTATGGGAATAGCAAATTTAATAACATCCTTGAATTTTGCATTATATCAAGGGTTATAGACTCAATAAAATCATATATGTAAATAATGGGAACGTTGATGAAGTGTAAGTGCGATTAACCTTCGTGAAGTAAAAGTAACATTCAACAAACCAGTTGACAAAAACACAATCACTGGTGGAACTGTTAAATACTTCATCAATGGTTCACAAAAAGAATTTGGAACAGACAAAGACTATACATTAACTGTATCTGAAGATGGAAAAACAGTAACAATCACATCTTTAGCAGAAGTTAAGCAAGGTGACAAATTAGCTGTTGAGTTAGATGGTGTAAAAACTACATCTGGCGAAGCATTTGCAAAAACTACTAAAGAAGTTACTGCTTTGGACGTAACTGTTCCAACTGTAACGGATGTAAAAGTAGTAGGAACTAACAAATTAGAAGTGAACTTCAGTGAGCCTTTAAAAACAGCTCCAACAATTAAAGTAGACGATGGAAACGTAAGCAGTGTAATATCATTTACAGCTGGAGACAGCAAAGCTATCGTAACAACAGGTACATTAACTACTGGCGAACACAAGCTTACTGTTGAAGGCGGAACTGACTATGCAGGCTTATTCATTGCAAAAACAGATAAAACATTCACATATTCAACTATTTCAGCAGCTCCAGTAGTAACTGTAAAAGAATCTACAGCTTACTCTGTAACATTAAAATTTGATCGTCCAGTAGAAAACTTTACTAATGCTTCTACATTAATTCGTCAAACTTACAACTACAATGATGGAACTAACGAAGTAAAAGGTAACGATTCTGAACGCGTTACAAAGATTTCTGATACTGAATATAAAGTAAAATTCGATAAACCATTCCCACCGGGAACTGCAAAATTATACATTACTTATGCGGATGGTACAGCTGATTCAGCGAAAATCAGAGACTTCTTTGGTAACGTTCTACAACCTACAACTTTAGAGGTAACAACAGCATTAGATACAACAAAACCTGAAGTAAAAGACGTAACTTATGATTCAAAAGAAGGAAAAGTTATTGTTAAGTTCTCTGAAGATGTAGATCCTGCTACTGCTACGGGTGCATCTGCTCGTGCAAACTACATCTTACGTGATAAAGATGGTAAGGTAGTAAGCTTTGGTAACCCAACATTCGCTGCTAATTCTAATAGCGTAGTTGAGTTAGCAGTTGGTACATTAGATGCTGGTACTTACACCTTAGAAATCAAAGATGTAAAAGACCAAGCTGTTATTAAGAATACACTTGATAAAGTTACAAAAACATTTACAGTAGGTGACGTAAAAGCGCCAACTGTAAAATCTGCGGTAGAGATTGATTCGCAAACAGTACGTGTAACATTCTCTGAACCAATGAATGAAGCAGATATATTAAATGTGGCTAACTACTTATTTGATGGAAAAGAGCTTCCTGCTGGAACAACAATTTCTAAGTATGTAGATAGCACACGAGTAGATATCAAATTCCCAGCTGGAACAACAGTTGCTGGCAAAACAATTGGTGTTAGCGGTTCAGTGAGAGACGTAGCTGGCAACAAAATTGGTGGATTTGGAACAACAATTTCTATTGCTCCAAAAACAACAACAGCTATTACGAATGCAGACATTTCAGATGTAACAGCAGCTGGTAAAAACAAAATTACATTCAAAGTTAATCAGCAATTGTCTAGAATCGATAAAGATAAAATTGCAGTTGATGATGATAAGGCAGTAAAATCAGCTACGTATGTAAATAACACTGATGGAACTGCAACAGTTACAGTAGTTACTTATACTTCAACTGAAAACGAAACAAATGCTGCTACATTTAATACAGATGCTACAGGTATTGCTAATTTAACTAATGCGTTCGGAGTACCTAACGCTAATCTTACAGCTATTACAACATTCAAAGATGCTCTTACAGCAGAAATTGAATCTGCTAAAACTGCTGATACTGATCATGATGGTCAAATCGATCGATTGGTAGTTACTATGTCTGAGCCAGTAAAAGCAGGTTCAGTTCAAGCTTCTGACTTCTCAGTAGAAGGTTATGTGGTTAAAGACGTTGTATCTGTAAGCGGTCCAACAGTAATATTAGCTCTACAAGAGTCAGGAATTGCTGACACAGATGCTAAACCAGAAGTGAAACTTGTTGGTTCTGTTGAGGACTTAGCAGGTAATGCTGGTTATGATTCAACTATCAAAGTAACTGCTGCTGACGGTGCTGGTCCAGTTATTACTGATGCTGTAATTACAGTTGCTGGTACGTCTACAACTAATGTATGGGATGAAGTAAATGACACATTGCTATTAACTTTCTCTGAAAATGTTACACTTGATCCAAGTTTAGATACAGATGCAAGTACAGCTGGTATTCAGTTGTCAGCAGCTGATCTAAATGCTTTACTTGGAGCGAAAGATAATTCAGGTGCTGCTAAATCTGTAGTTTATGCTACTGGTGCTACTAACTCAGTTGTAACTGCTACTGTATCTGGAAATACAGTAACATTAAAAATCGGTGGTGCAGCTTTAACTACAGGTTTAACTGCTGCATCAGCTGGTCCAGATAAAGTATTAGGTACTGCGTTTGCTAAGGTATCAGATGCAAGCAATAATACACAAGTTGCTCGTACTTCTGGTGTAACAGTACGTCAGTAAATATAATAATTAGAGGTGTTGATGTCATATCTTCATCTCTTTAAAGAAATAAAGTAAAAGGGCTACCGTATTCAAGCGGTAGCCCTTTTACTTTTTATGAGCAGAGGATAGGTATCTATTATCGCTGAAGTTTGTCATATGGATATTCGAAAAAGTTTTGTAGAGTGCAATTTCTGCAAGACTTCTTTTGCTTAGACACATTTTATTAAATTAAATGGTATAATGATGGAGTGGGTAAAGATGATGAATAGGAGGTTAAGTCATGAAACTAAAGATATGGATTAGCCTATTTCTAGTGTTGGTGTTGGCAGTTGGTTGTTCAGCAAATGAAGAAAACAAAGCGAATGAGCCAAAGAAGGAAGAAACAACGGTAAAAGAAGAAAAAACAAGTGAGCCGAAGCAAAATAAAGAGCTAACGGAGAAAGTGAAAGAAGAAGAGGGCGTACTTAATGGTCAAGTGTACACGCAAAACGATATGGCATTTGGTACTCTTGTGTTAGATAAAAAAGTGAGTGATACTGATGCAAAGAAATTAGCAGAAAAATACGCAAAAGAGCTAAAAGAAGAGTATAAAGATATGAAAGTAAACGTACAGGCTGTTCGTGCCGGAAAGAACGTGGCAAATATAACATTAGAGTAAGTTGATCAACGTAAGGTCTCGCGGAGAGGAATCTCTGCGGGCTTTTCTTTTTCCTTCCTTTTCTTCGATTAAAAAGAAAAAAGGCACGGCGACAATGGCTTTCCCCTGAAATGGATGATATCTAGTCATCTGAGACTTTAATCAAAACCTCTTCTCTTTTCCGTTTTATTTCGTTTCCAAAGATACGAACCAATGAATAGTAAGCACTTTTGGCCTGTTCGTTTTTAACCGCTCTTTCCAAGTATTTCATTATCTTTTCGCCGCTATCTTCGTTTTCTTGTGGGGATAATAGATCCATCTCCTTCTGATATCGGAGCAAGACGCCATGGATGAACTTGATCCTTTCTCTTTCTTTTTCTGCATCGATTAGTTCATATATATCTTCTTTTGATTGATGAATATCTTCAAGCAGTCTGTCAAATTCTTTTGATTCTACGTCGGTTAAATATATATACGGCAGTTGGCAGCGTCTATCTTTAGAAACAATGCGATCAAATTCTTCTGATGAAATATTCGTTATATCTAGAATTTCATCTCGGCTTAGACCGTGTTCGATTAATTTTTGAATGGTGGGTACTAGAGGTATCGTGTGTTCTTCTTTTTCTTTTATTAACTGATTTAATTGTTCCATTAAATGCTCTTGTTTTTTTATAAGGTTATTGAAGTCTCCGATGCATTGCTTGGTTTGGGCATCAATTCTGGGTAAAACATTCATCTGAAATACACCTCTATACTTAATTTTATTAATATGCTGCTGGATCGGTTGGTTGATTCGTGATAAGGATTTACGATAATAATGTAGGGTTAATGCTACAGGTAAGCAATATGCATGGTTTCAAAAAGAAACTATTGGAGCAGAAAACCACTCAATGACTTCTATTTTAATCTCTTGCTCCATTGTAATCTCTCCCTTCTGGTTCAAGCCTGTCACTCCCCGAAAATTATCGAAGATTTGTAGAATAAAAGAAAAGTGAGTAGATCACTTTCACAGTGAGCTGTTCTCTGCTTTGTGTTTTGATAGAATTGGAAACGGAAACATGCTACAATCGTCATGGGGAACGGTGTCTGTCATCACTCGAGATTAATTATATTGTTCAGTGACAGAAACGAGGGGAAGGAAAATGAAAGAGTTCTTAATTACTTTGCTTGCAAGTTCTGTGGTTTCTGCTATTATATCTGGGATTGTTACTTATATGAATAATGAGCGAAATTTAAAATTAAAATACGTGACAGAAGATAGACAAAAATGGAGAGAAAGAATGAAAAAATTATTTGTTCAATTCATTCATCCTACTAATGATCAACCTAGAGAATTGACTTATACAGAAATAAAATTTAACTTAAATCCAAAAGATGATTATGATAATGGGTTATTAAAAATTATGGAAGAAATTATGGCAGACCCTCAAAACAAATCGTTAGTAAAAGAATTAGAGTTAAAGGTTCAAGTTTTATTTAAAAGTGAATGGGAAAAAGCAAAAATTGAGGCAAACATGAAGAGTGACAATAATATTACATCAATAGACCCGCAAAAATTATATGAGGAAATAAAAAGTAAGGATTTAATTAGATAGATGTCTTTCACTGTTTGAGATCATCAAAGTATGTCGAAAAGCTCTGCAGAGAGAAATCTCTGCGGGGCTTTTCTTTTTTCTTCCTTTTCTTTGATTAAAAAGAAAAAAGGCCAAGCGACAATGGCTTTACCTTGAAATGGATGATATCTAGTCATCTGAGACTTTAATCAAAACCTCTTCTCTTTTCCGTTTTATTTCGTTTCCAAAAATACGGACCAGTGAAGAATAAGCACTTTTAGCTTGTTCGCTTTTAACCGCTCTTTCCAAGTATTTCATCATCTTTTCGTTGCTATCTTCGTTTTCTTGTGGGGATAATAGATCCATCTCCTTCTGATACCGAAGCAGGACGCCATGGATGAACTTGATCCTTTCTCTTTCTTTTTCTGCATCTATTAGTTCATATATATCCTTTGACTTATGAATATCCTCAAGCAGTCTCTCAAATTCTTTCGATTCTTCATCGTTTAAATAAGTGTGCGGTAGTTGGCAGCGTCTATCTTTAGAAACAATGTGATCAAATTTTTCTGATGAAATATTCGTTATATCTAGAATTTCATCTCTGCTTAGACCGTGTTCGATTAATTTTCTAACGGTTGTTGCTAGAGGTATTGTGTGTTCTTCTTTTTCTTTGATTAACTGATTTAATTGTTCGATTAAATGCTCTTGTTTTTTTATAAGTTTATTGAAGTCTTCGATGCATTGCTTGGTTTGGGCATCAATCCTCAGTAAGACATTCATCTGAATACACCTCTATACTTAATTTTATTAATGCTGTCGGATCGATTGGTTGGTTTTATTATGTTTTTGCCTCATCTATAATTATTTAATCATCCCATCCGGCAAATTGATAGTAGCGATCGTCGCGCGAAGTGATATACCAAGTCTAATCACATTCTTAATCATTTTCATTTTTAAATAATTGTATTAGATACATGCTCTAACTAAAACGAAAAGTATTTGTAGCTATATTTGTAATGAGAGTATTCTAAACAGAATAATGGCTACGGCAACAAAGAAGCCGCTGATGATTCTAATTTTTTCTATTTATAGGATAGTCAATGGGAGGGTTTTCCATAATTTATGGAGAATAATTGGAAAAGAGGGGAAAACGGGTCAGGGAAGGGGGACAGAAAGCATTCTCTGTATCGAGTAAAAGAGATAGCGGAATTGTTGTCTGAATTTAGTGTCGAAACAGAAAAAGTCGATGGTTTCTTAGAAGTAGCAAACACTATGTGATGGGAACAGCAGAAAGCGGTGAAACGAATAAATCATGAAGTGGGTGATCTCACATGATCGATAGAGTGGAGTTAGAACGTATTTTTATTGAAAAGGATGTAGTAAAGAAAACTTTGTATCAATTCATGGAAGTTAAGGCCTCCTTTCATTCCTTCCCTTTTGTATATGATTCTCGTATTCGCTTAAAAAGACCGCTACTATCCAAGAATGAATGGTTTTTTGATTCGTTTGCCATTTGGAACGAGAAAGCCAAGAGGTTAGAAGAAATTAAAGGTCTTTACTCTGATCCATTGTTAGACGAAATCAAGCTACTAATTCTTAAAGGCATAGAAGAACAAAAGTAAATACATAAGAGATAGCCTTTTTATCGAAAAAATTTGGTTAAAATGGCGGAGGGTGAGGAGTACAATATTTAAAAGATTGCTATTTTGTACTTATTATTTGTTGAAGAGGAAAATATAAAAAGAGGCCTTTTCGGTCATGATGGCATAGTGAAAAATCCATCGGTTGAATGCTATATAATAAGTAGCATGAAGCTGATGGTTTTTTATTTTTATTCATATCAATGATTGGAAAGCGGGGATTCTAGAGTGAAGAAATTTTATGTCATTCGATCAAAAAAAGAAATGGATGTAAAAGAGAAAATCATTAAGGCTTTCTCGCTTGAAGAGGCATGCGAAATTGTGAAAGAGCAATATGTAGAGACACTGTTAGAAGGTGAAAAGCTTTACATTTTCCCGTTCGTCAATGGGCTGAGGTATGATGAGAATAATCGCGTTGTTTGGCCAGAGGAAGGTGAAATGATAAGCATTGCTCGATTAGAGTAACAAGGAAAACAAGTGGTATTGCGTGATAAAATCATTAATGCAGCGGGAACATCAATAAATAGGCGATTCAAAAATAAAAAGGAGAGCATGTTGAATATGGTGCAACTTGCTCTCCTGTTTTTTCATTATCCGCCCAATCTTAAATAATCAATTTCTTTTGACACGAACATGGAGCAAGGTAATTTTTTATTCATGTCTAGGACACGTTGTCCTAGACATCACGGTTTTCTATCATTTTCTTAAAGTCGGATTTGCACATCACTGTGCTTCATAAGATTCAAAAATAAGCCATATTCTTTTTGAAAGGCTGCTTCGACTTTGCCGGTTTGGCCATTGCGGTTTTTCAAAACGTTTAGTTCAACGATACTTGTACTGTTAGGATTGGATGGCTGATTGTAGTAATCGTCACGGTACAAGCTGATAATAATATCCGCATCTTGTTCGACACTTCCTGAGTCACGAATATCTGACATCATCGGCCGTTTATCGGCGCGTGACTCCACTCCACGATTAAGCTGTGATAACAAGATAACCGGGACATGATATTCTTTTGCGATATTTTTTAATTGCTTGGTAATATCTCCGATGGCCAAATCATGACGTTCAAAATACCCGACCGGTTGAATGAGCTGCAAATAATCAATTGGGATAGGTGCCTGTCACCGCCCGAAAAATGTCGAAAGGCCTCATAGGGAGAAATCTCTGTGAGGTCTTTCTTTTTTGCGCCTAGAGCTGAAGGGTGCTTGTTGGTAAAAGTACAACCTGAGTAAGTGCCAAGATGCTTGGTAGCTATCCAGTAACTCTGGAGAAATCTTAAGGTTGAAGCCTAGTGACAACGTAACTCCTTATGGAGTGCTTGCAAATCAATAAATGGATAGGTGCTTGTGCACTACATCACGGGTCCGAAAAGTAGATACTATAAATTGAGTTAATGCGAAGGAATCAGAGCTGTTTATCTCTGATTCCTTTTCTTTTCTCGTCTTTTCCAAGTGTTTCAGCCCCCCGAGAACCTGCCAAGGAAAGCACTTGATAGTCCTTCGGAATTCTGAGAAGAGGCAGGTAAGACGCGAAGGAGAAAATGTAGCCCACTTGTGCTCGCTTTTAACCGGCCTTTGCATATTGAACGGGTGTTTGATAATCTAAGACACCTTGTATCCGTCGGTGATTATCGTAACGAATGTAATCATGGATCAGTTGTTTTGCATCTTCTATGCTTTGCACTGTCTGTAACTCTTTTTGAATCTCCGGCTTGAGATAAGAGAAAAAACTTTCCATACATGCATTATCACTCACATTTCGCACCCTCTCGACGAAAATCGGGAGGATTTTTTCGTTCCGATGTCGAATGAATCCTTGACACACAAGGAACGTAAAGGAGTTTTTCTCTTATGAACGTTCAAGTCAAAAAGGTCTATCGCAATTCTTATTTGAATATAATAAGTGCCCTATTCAAGAAACTGGGTCTGCCTCAATTGATTGACCATCTCGTGCCCGTCGATCCGCAGTGCCAAACGCGAGTCAGCGATGCCGTTCAGGCCATCCTCTACAATGTGTTTGACGGCCGGCAAGCCCTTGTTCACTTGGAACATTGGGCTCAGGAGGTCGATTGTGAGAAACTCATCCGTCCCGATCTCCATCCTTCCTGGTTGAACGACGATGCGTTGGCCCGTCATCTCGATCGCCTGTATGAGGCTGGCATTCACAACGTCATCAGCACTTGCTTGATTCATATTTATCGAAAAGAAGGCCTTTCCCTCCGAGCCTTCCACGCCGATACGACGGACAAGACCGTTTACGGCGCGTATGAATCGGCCTCGTTAGAGGCCTTACAAATCACACATGGCTACAACCGCCATCATCGTTGGCAAAAACAGATCGGTTTCGGACTGGTCGGCAACGAGGACGGCATCCCGTTTTAC
>NZ_QCWL01000007.1:15044-15694 GCF_003064505.1 Geobacillus sp. LYN3
TGGCAACCTGCCCGATAAAACATGGAATCCCGAGGTGCTGTCTCGTGTCCATGAACAGCTGAAGCAGGCCAAAATCGAAGACGAATGGATTTACGTGGCCGATTCCGCCGCGATGACGAAAGAGACCCTGGCGCAAACCAAAGCGGCCAACGCCTTTTTGATCACCAGAGGCCCTTCGTCGCTCCGGATCGTGAAAACCGCGCTGGCCGAAGCGGATGCTGAGGACACGACGTGGAGCGATCCCTTTACGTTGGCGGAGAGAAACGGCGCCACGTACCGGGTATGGGAAACGGCCTCGACGTATGAAGGCCACCCCGTTCGGCTGATCGTTGTTGAATCGAGCGCGCTCGACCAGCGAAAAGGAAAGACGCTTGAAAAAGAACGAACCAAAGAAGCGGAGCTTCTTCGCGAGGAACAAGCCCGTTGGGAGCGTCACCCCTTCTCCTGCCGGGAAGATGCCGAACAAGCCTTGGCGTCCCTCAAGGCGTCCCTTCGCCCCCGGTTTCATCGGGTTGAGGCCGCGGTCGAAGAGATCGTACGCCTGAAAAAACGGCGCGGACGGCCGAAAAAAGGGGCGGAACCCGAGGTGGAGACGCTGTATTTCTTGCACCTTGACGTCGAATTCGACCAAGACGCGTGGGAACAGGCGA
>NZ_QCWL01000008.1:0-8895 GCF_003064505.1 Geobacillus sp. LYN3
ACCTAACCGAAATTCATCTCCCACTTTCACTTCGTTTAGAAGTGGGAGACTTCTTTCGGAAAGATGTTAAATGGTTGTCGAGAAATCGTTCATTGCTTTCGTACTCCAGAAGCAAAATGGAATCGTCTTCGAGAAGAAACACGGTGTCGGCGCGCCGTTCATCCGCCCGTACAGACGGAAATTCGTTTGGAAGCAGTGCTTTGATCCGTGGGAGTCCGTGAAGTCCGTATACATCGAGGGCTTGGTTTTGGTACAATGCGCTCAGCGACTTGAACAAAATGTCTTTGGCGTGATGCGAGATCCCGCCTGGCATCGTCTTCACTCCATTCGCTTTTGACCTAATTATACTACTTGCCCGATCGATTGTCAGCTGCCATCGTGAGCGGAAACACGGTGTTCGTTCGGTGGGAGTGAATGACATCTTCTTGAAAAATAAAACGGGTTGTGACTCAGAACAGACGGATGAATGACGCTGTTTTGCCTTCACGGCCGGATAAACACTTCCGTTCCGTTCGGAACGATGGAGGCGAATTCGAGCACGTCTTTGTTGTGCATGCGGATGCAGCCTTTGGATACGTATTTGCCGATCGAGGACGGGTCGTTCGTGCCGTGGATGCCGTAATGGACTTTGGATAAGCTGAGCCACATGGCGCCGAACGGACCGCCCGGGTTCGGCTGGCGGTTGACGATGACAAAATCGCCGACAGGCGTGGCGGTGACCATTTTGCCGACGCCGATCGGATACGTGCGGATCGTTCGTCCCCGGTGTTTTAACGTCAGCTGGCGGCGGCTGATCGAGATGTGGATCGTGTAGGGAATCGATCCTTTCGGCGGAAGGTGGGGGATGACGATCTCCTGCCCGGGAAAGATGACGGACGCGGCGGTCAAACCATTGGCGCGAAGGAGCGCCTCAACAGATGTGCGGTAGTCGCGGGCGATGGAGGCGATCGTTTCCCCGTGTTTGACGATATGTTTGTACATGGCATTTCGCTCCTTTTTTTCGCTGGATGGAGAAAATAGCTCCGATTGATGATACATTAGTGTATGAGAAGATTCGAATAAGGTTGCTCAAATGGGAAGAGAGTCTCATGCGCATGGCATGCGGCCGCCAATGCCGTATGAACGCGCTGTGCGTTAGTCTATACTTGACAGGGAGCGTTGCCTAACGGGTGTTTCTTGTCAAAACGTGTAGGTGAAAAAGGAGGATGGCGCGAATGAGAACGTTTGTCCTAAAACCGGAAGGACAGAAGGTTGATTATGAGCTGTATGCCGAGCTCTCCCCTGTCCCGCTTGAGATCATTGACGGCGATCTCTTTTTTACGAAAGAGGAGCGGGAAAACTTGCTTAAGCTGTTGATATACAATGTCGGCATTAATCGGACGCTTGAGATCATCGAGGAATGGAAGGAGCGGTGAAAGCGGCGCCCGGTCGATATCGGGGCCGCATCGATGTTGGGGGTTACGGGCGGTAAGGGAACAAAATGTTCTTTTCCCCTTTTTCTTTGGCGACGAAGACGTCTTGATGGATTTCGAACACGCCAAAAGCGCTATGGAACGTCTGAATGACGCGGACGCGATACACGTCGTGAAGCGGTTTGTTCTCATCAGACATCGACCATGACGACAGTTTTTCCACCTCATCGATGCGGTAGTCGAACGTCTCGACGCCGAAGTCTTGCATAAAGACGTGGGCGCGGCGCTGGATGTAGACGTCTTTTGGGAATTTCTTTTTCATAAGCGGGTGAAACAGCTCCCAAGAGCTGCCAAAATCCCCTGCCTGCTCGTAGCGGTAAAACGTGTCAACGATTTCCTTTGCCTCGTTCCGTTCGTTCGAAAGAAACAGAGACAAGATCGCCACCAACACGGCGACGGCAGTGAGAACCGCCACCCCAGTCCTGGCTCGGATCGTCTTTTGGCGGTAGCGTGGGAACATGGGTCTCCTCTCCTCTCTGTTATACCATATGCACGATGGGCGGCGGCGTGGCAGCGGCGATCCGTCGGGCGGGGGGGACGTGTGATCAAGGAGGAAGCGATCCGCGTCTGTCAAGCGCAAGACCCTAAGCCCGGCGATTTGTACGTGACAGGAGCAGGCTCGCTGCCGTTTCGTGGGGACCTTCACTTAGTGACGATGAAGCAGCCTGCAGGGGCGACGTCGTATGACATCGTTCGGGCGTGTCTCGAGCGGCTCGTCGCGCACTGTCGGGAGAACGGAATCAAGAAGGTGGCGTTGCCAGCGCTAGGGACAGGCGTCGGAAGGCTTGACAAAGAAAACGTGGCGCAGTTGTTTGTCGAGGTGTTGGGTCCGGTCGAGGATGTAGAGTTTGTGGTGGTGGATATTGATCAAGCATTCATCCGTTTTGTCCAACAGCGCCAATAAAGGGAGAAAAAGGGCCTTGACTTCGTCTTGGCCCTGCTTTTTTGGCAATGAATAACGTGTTTCCTTCTTTCTCATATCATATTATAATAAGAACACACGAATGAATGAGTTTCATTGACTTTCTCATCCGGCCGACAGGAGGTGGCATCATCGTTGATGTCCGAATGACGAAGCCGGTGTGAAAGGGAGTGGGGTTTCCTGTTCGAACCGCGATCAGGAAAAACAGCCAAAAATGCCAATGCGGGCGTTTTTGGCGCCATCCGGAGGGATGAATCATGTTATTCTCATTGCCAACATTAAAGACATGTCAAGTGTTAGTGGATGAATTTCGTTCGGCCCCACAGCCGTTTGAGCCGGAAAAACTCCGCTTTGCGGGTGTCGGGGACCGGGACGTTTATAATATTTCCGCACCGTTTGTGGATGAAGGAGAATGGGTGATCGCTGGGCGCGTCGAGGCGCGCGACAGCGAGCAATCGGAAGTGTACTTTTTCGTCGAGCGCGACGGCGTCTGGGTTCCTCGTGACGGGGCGCCGGTGTTCGCCTTGCAGGATCCGTTTGTGGCGCGCATTCACGGTCAGTTGGTGTTCGGCGGCGTGGAGACGTTTCCGCATCCGGTGTTTGACGGCGAGCTGAGCTGGCGGACGGTCTTTTACCGCGGCCGCAATATCTGCAGTTTGAAAAAGTTCGCCGAAGGGCCGGACGGAATGAAAGACATTCGCCTTGTCGAGCTGAAAGATGGCTCGATCGGCGTGTTCACCCGGCCGCAAGGGGAAAAAGGCGGACGCGGGAAAATCGGGTTCACCCGCATTTTCTCGCTCGATGAGTTGACGCCGGACGTGATTGAGGCCGCGCCGATTTTGGACGCCCAATTTACGGATGAAGAATGGGGCGGCGTGAATGAGGCGCATTTGCTGGCGAACGGGCTTGTGGGGGCGCTTGGCCATATCGCTTGCTTTGACGAGCACGGCAACCGCCATTACTACCCGATGGTGTTCGTGTTGAACCCGGAGACGATGGAGCGTTCAGAGCTGGAATTGCTTGCGCTTCGCTCCCACTTTTTGGATGGTCCGGCGAAACGGCCGGATTTGGCGAACGTTGTCTTTAGCGGCGGACTCATCCGCAAAGGCGACGGCACGGCTGAGCTGTACGCCGGCGTGAGCGACGCCGAGGCGCAAAAAATTTCGCTCATCGACCCGTTTGTGAAATACGAAGCGCAAGAGCTTGATCGGATGTATGCTTCCGTTTAGCGAAAGGATCGGTGCGACAGACCTTCTCTATGAATGGGGAAGGTTGGCGGCCGGTCCTTTTTCACATTTGGCCGGTTTCTTGCCTTGTGCGAAGGGCTTCGGTTTGACATAAACGTGACTTGTTCGGTGACGGTGTATGTGCTCAATGAGGAACGGCTGTATGAGCAGGCGGATGTTCAAGTGAAAACGGGAACGGTTCGCTCCGTGTATTTTCCGGGGCTTGCAATCGACATGCCCGAATTGTTTCGTTGACAAGGTGCTGAGAGGATGGCTTGAAAGCGAACAGCGTGGGATCAATCCCACGCTGTTTTCGTGAAAATGCAGGACTGGCGCGTGATTTTCATCCCCGGGTGGAGGGCAAAGCGTGCTGCCCATGGACCTTTCCGTGAAAATGCGCGTGCCTTGATGATTCATGTTCATGCCCGGGTGAAGGGCAAAACGTTGCCCATGAGATGTTTCGATGAACACACGTGCCTGGATGATCCTTTTCATGGCTGGACAAAGAACAACACTTGTTGATGAAGTTTTTTCTGTGTCCAACAGGATGTTCATCGCCCGCGTGATGTCCTTTACGGTTGTTTTTGCCGCTTTTCCCGCTCCTTCATTTTCTCTTCCATCCGCTTCAGCAGCTTTTCCCACGGGTTTTCCGCCGTTTTTTTCTTGCGCTTTCGTTTTTCTTCCGCCATGCTCAAGCGCCTCCTTTCGCTGCGGCCGATAAGGCGAGCAAGTCGCGCAGTTCGTCATCGGACAGTTCGGTGATCCATGCCTCGCCTTCGGTGATGATGTCGGCGAGCGCTTGTTTTTGTTCGAGCATCTCGTCGATTTTTTCTTCGATTGTCCCGACGGTGATCAATTTATGGACGTGGACGAATTTCGTCTGTCCGATGCGGTAGGCGCGGTCGGTCGCCTGGTTTTCCACCGCCGGGTTCCACCAACGGTCGAAATGGATGACATGGTTGGCAGCTGTTAAGTTGAGCCCGGTGCCGCCTGCTTTGAGCGACAAAAGGAAAATCGGCGCTTTTCGTGCTTGAAACTCTTCGACCATTCGATCGCGCGTTTGTTTCGGGACGCCTCCGTGCAAAAACAACACCCGCTCATCAAACAGGTCGGAAAGCAGCTGTTGGATCATCTCGCCCATTCGCACGTATTGCGTGAAGATGAGGCACGATTCGTCGTTGGCGCGAATTTGCTCGATGAGTTCGACGAGTTTTTCAAGTTTATGCGACCGCTCGACGAGTTGGCGCGGCCGGCGTTCTTTTAAATAAAGCGCCGGATGGTCGCAAATTTGCTTCACACCGTTTAGCATTTGCAAAATCAAGCCGCGCCGCGCAAACGGACTGGCATTTTTGGCGCGCTCAAGCGTATCGTTGACGAGCTGCTCGTACAGCGCTGCTTGCTCGGCCGTGAGCGGGCAATACTCTTTTTGTTCGAGCTTATCCGGCAAGTTGAGCGCAACCGCTTCATCCGTTTTCGTCCGCCGCAAGAGAAATGGGCGGATGAGCGCCTGCAGCGCCGCTTTTTTGCGGGCATCTCCTTCTTTTTCAATCGGCCCGGCAAAGCGCCGCTCAAACTCCGCACGGCTGCCGAGATAGCCAGGGTTGAGGAAGTGGAAGATGCTCCAAAGTTCGCCGAGACGGTTTTCAACCGGCGTGCCGGATAAGGCGATTTTATGTTTTCCGCTCAAGCGGCGGATGGCGCGCGCTTGTTTTGTTTGCGCGTTTTTAATGTTTTGCGCTTCATCAAGGCAAATCGCATGCCAATGAATCTGTTTTAAATCGTCTTGGTCCAAATGAGCAAGGTTGTAAGACGTAATGACGAGGTCGGCCTCGCCTGCCGTTTGCACGAACGCATCGTTTTTCGCCCGGTTCGGTCCATGGTGCACGTAGACGCGCAAGTCTGGGGTGAAGCGGGCGCATTCCTTTTGCCAGTTGCCGATCACGCTGGTCGGACAAATGAGCAACGCCGGCGTGTCCGGGCGTTCGATTTCTTTGACGTGCGCCAAATAAGCAAGCAGCTGCACCGTTTTGCCAAGCCCCATGTCATCGGCCAAGCAGGCGCCAAAGCCGAATCGGCGCAAAAAGACGAGCCAGTCGACGCCGCGCTGCTGATACGGGCGGAGCGTGCCGTGAAAAGACGGCGGCACATTCGCTTTCGGCAATCCATCAAGCTGCTGGAGCTGGCGGATAAACGCCCGGAATTGGTCGTGGACGTCAATGTGGATCGGGATCGATTCGTCCGCTGCCTCTTCGCGCTCCTCTGCTTCCGAAAGCAGCGTTTGCGCCACGATATCGTGGATCGGCACGCCTTCTTTTTTCGCCTTTTCCATGAGCGCCTGTGCGCGGCGGACAAGGGCGGGATCGAGAATGAGCCATTGGCCGCGCAGGCGGATGAGGCGCCGCTTTTGTTCCGCCAAAGCGGTAAACTCCTCTTCTGTCAGCTCAATCCCGTTGGTCGCCACCCTCCAGTCAAAGTCCGCGAGCCGCTCAAGGCCGAACAGTGATTCGGCGTTGACGGAAGGCGACAGTTTCGCTTTGATCGACAGCTGCGCCTGGCGGATGTCGTGCCACCAGTCGGGAAGCAAGAGGCGTACGCCCGCTTCGGTGAGCTTTAAGCTGTCTTCGGACAAAAAACGCCACGCTTCTTCATTAGACAGTTCCGTCCGCAGACCCTCCCCGGCGTCAAGCCACGGCACGATCGCGCAAATGCGGCGAATGGCGCGCTGGATCGATGATTCATATGGGCGCCAGGCGCGCGGAATATCACGGGCAGAGGCGATGACGCTGTCGTCGACGGCGATGAACACCGCTTCAAGCGTCCATACGTCGCCTTCCTCGGACGGCTCGACAAGGCGCAGTCCGACGACAAACGGCGGCCGGTCGCCGAGCCATCCGATTTGTTCGAGCCAGTCGTCTTCCGTTCCGGTCCATTGGCCGCTGGGGGAGGCGATCAATGGATAAGTGCGAACGATTTCGCCCCAAATGCCGCGAAGTTCCGGGTCGCGTGAGAGCCAGTCGGCTACCGCAAGCGACCGCCATGTGGCGACGAACGGATCGGGATCGTCATCCGCGCCGCGCCAGCGGGTGCGTCCTGCTTCGCTCCATGCGCCGCCTGTGCTTTTCCATAAGGAAGCATCTGGAAGGAAGCGGCGTTCGCGCAAACCGTTCCAAATGTGCTTCGCCCACTCTTCCAATCGGGCGGTGAACTCGTCTGCCCATTCAATGGCGGAAAAGCGTGAGTGCGGACGCAAAGCGAACAGGGTGAGCGCCTGCCACGGCGACAGCCGCACGATCCCGTTTTCACCGTCATGGTCGATATCGAGCAAGGTGCCGTAAAAGGTTTCTTCATGCCAGGCGAACACAAGCGGCGCCCAGCTCGAAACACGGTCCGGGCCGCTGAGCCAGAAGCATCGTCCTTCTTCGCTCCATTCACATGAAAGGGTGATCGTCTGCAACGCTTGTTCCATCATAGAAGCAATTTTCCTTTCTCCACTTCTTCATGAAACGCGCGCATGCGCGCTGTTTTGGCTAACAGCTGTTCAAGATACATCTGCCAGTCGTTCATTCGTTTCAACGATCGGTAGCACGCACGCAATTTTTTTAAATATTGCACGGCGACGCGATAGCTTGCGCGGTTTTTCGCCTCGACAAAACGCATGACCGCTCGGTGATACAATGGCAAGACGAGCGCCGGGTTTTGTTTTTGCAGCATGGCGAGAAATGTTGGATCAATGTCATGGGCGGTGGCGTCCACCCATAAGTATAAGTCGACTACATCATGGTAGCGCCTTTGATCGAGCAGCCAATGAACGTAGCGGTTCGCGCTGTATGGGAAGCATGCGGCCAACAGCTTCTCATAGTCGTCCCATTTGTTGTGTTGGCGAGCGTATGATTCGTACAGCCGACCGATTTCGTTGACAAACGGCGACCGCTCCATCTCTGGAAGAGCGGATATGTAGAAGGCAAGCTCTTGCTTTCCTTTCGCCCAAAATGATGCGAAACGTTCCGGCGAATGCGAGGATGCGAACCGCTCCATCCAATCGATAAAAAACGGAGCCGCTTCCTTGGGATGTTGGCGGTAGATGGCGAGCGCTTCGTCATCTTCGCCGAGTAAAAAGGCGAGATGGGCGGCAGCTAGCAACAGAGTGGTTGACTGTTTTTCCGTTGCCAGGCGGATCAGCGTTTCTTTCTCTTGCCGGCGCTGCGCTTCTTTCGTGAACAGCAGCTCCCAAGCGGTTGTGTATAGGCTGTAGACGAGTGAAGGGGACGCCTTTCCCCACCGCAGCAACAACTCCCGTACATACGGGATCGTCTGTTCGATGTGCGTTTCAACAGACGGGGGCAGCAGTTCGGACGGAAACCGTTCCAACGTTTCGAACCATTCGTCGGCGATATAATCGACGTCTTGTTGCCACGAAAACTGCTCGTATGATCCGAACAACAGCCCACGGTCCCAACCGCGTTCGCGTCCGTATTCGAACAAATGGTCAAGCAAAAACAAGGCCGCATGAAAGCGATGCAACAAACGGACAGCGCTGTGTTTCGGGCTGTTTTTGACGAGTCGCGGAAACAGTTGATGGGACAAGCGGTACGGCCAATCATTGCGGCGGCGGTGGCGGGCGCTCCACTCGTCCAATAGGTCGGCGAACTGCTTCCGCCATTGGGCGACCGATTCCGCTGTGTTTGGTTCAGACGG
Source organism: Geobacillus sp. LYN3 (assembly GCF_003064505.1). Lineage (NCBI taxonomy): Bacteria > Bacillati > Bacillota > Bacilli > Caryophanales > Anoxybacillaceae > Geobacillus > Geobacillus sp. LYN3. Next base: position 8,316 of record NZ_QCWL01000008.1, read on the forward strand.
TGTTTGGACCGATGCCGCTTTCCGGTTCGGTTTTTTCTTTCCTTGTTTCCATTGCCGCAACAACTCGCCGTTGTCAAATACATTTCCGTACACGTAAAAGAACAGCGCCAGTACGTGCGGACAAAGATCTTCCGCCCCGCATGTGCAGCTGTGGAGGGAGATGTCCGACAAATCAAGCGTCACGTCATGAATGGCGGTGTCGATGACTTTTCCTTCGATAAAATCGCTGTCTATGACCGTGACGTTATACACCAACCCTTGCCGTGACAATTCCCGCCCTTTTTGGATGACATGTTGGAAGAGAGAAAACGGCCATTCCCGCTGCAAGTCGGCAGCGGCTTTTTGCAACAGAGGTTTGGAGATTGCGGTCTGCAACATATCAGTCCGTCCTTTCCGTCCATTGTGCATCATGGGTTCCCGAAGAAAGCCCCCGTTTTCCGTTCATTCTTTATATCTACATTATTATAGCATGGCGGATTGTACTGTTGCTATGTTTGTTTGGCGTGGGATTTATCTTAATTAGGCGAGAAGACTCCCACTTCAACGAAGCGAAGCGGAGTAAGTGGGAGATGAATCGCCT